>JAUYJS010000006.1 GCA_030698565.1 Candidatus Shapirobacteria bacterium | reverse complement strand
GCCACCAGAGGTTCAATCAATATTCTCAGGACTGATCCCAAAATAATTTCTACATTTTTAAATGTAGTCGAACAAATGGGCGCCAAAGTAGAAACCGGCAAAGATGAAGTTACTATAAGTTGGGTAAAACCACTTAAATCCACCGACATCGAAACTCAGCCAGAACCAGGATTTATGACCGACTGGCAAGCTGCTTTTACCATCGTTTTGACTCAAGCAGTTGGTTGCAGTTCAATAATCGAAAGAATTTTTCCTTATCGTTTTCAGCATATTGAAACTCTAAAAAGCATGGGGTTAAAGGTAAATTATTTTAATCCAAAAATCGATAATCCAACAGACTATTATCAATTTAATCCCGAAAGTGATCAATCCCATTTCTATCATGGTGTCAAAATATACGGTCCGACCAAACTCAAACCAGCCAACTTCAAAATAAGTGATCTTCGGGCGGGTGCATCAATTACTCTAGCCGCTCTCACAGCTCCGGGCCAATCAATAATAAGCGGTGTGGAATTTATCGAAAGGGGATATGAAAAGCTCGCTGATCGTCTTAAATCTTTGGGTGCTAATATAGATTATATAAAAACATAACAAATGACTCATCTATATTTAGGACTACTCCTTTTTTCTTTTCTTACTACATCAATTTTAGTTGTACCTTTTATTAATCTTCTTTATCGACTCAAATTTCAACGTCAAAAACAAAAAACTCTCGATTTTCAAAATAAAAGAACACCAATTTTTGATAAATTTCACAGCCAAAAGTCGGGTACACCAGTAGGCGGAGGTTTATTAATAATTGTCTCTGTTTCAATTCTTTTTGCAATACTTTTTCCTTTACTTAAATTTTCTAAAATATTTATATCTTCCAATTATCAAATAAACAAAGAGCTGGAGGTCATTTTTTTCACTTTTATTAGTTTTGGACTACTTGGTCTTTATGATGATGTTTATAAATTTTTTGATTTCAAAAAAACAAAATTTTTTGGACTCAAACTAGGTTACAAATTAGCTTTACAACTGCTTTTAGCCACATTTATTTCCATCCTTATATATTTTCGTCTAGGCACTAATTTTATATATATTCCTTTTCTCGGACCTATCAGTCTTGGTCTTTTCTTCATACCAGTATCCATTACTATAATCGTTGCTTTTGCTAATTTTTTTAATATTACCGATGGCTTAGATGGTCTTTCTTGTGGTCTTCTAATGATCGCTCTTTTTGCCTTTTGGTTTTTATCCAACAATTCACTAGATACTCCAATTTCTCTTTTTTTAGCTCTATGGTTAGGTGCCCTAATTGCCTTCCTCTACTTTAATATTTTCCCAGCCAGAATTTGGCTAGGTGATGTTGGTTCACTATCTTTTGGAGCCACATTCGCTGTTATTGCTATTCTTCTAGGGAAAATAGTTCCGCTTATCATTGTTGGTTCGCCATTCATTATTGAAGGTATGAGCAGTGCCATTCAAATTCTTGGTAAAAAATATCTAAAACGAAAAATTTTTCCAGCCGCTCCAATTCATTTAACTCTCCAACAATTAGGCTGGGAAGAACCCAAAATTGTTAGTCGTGCCTGGTTGGCTGGTATTATATTAGCTATTTTTGGCTTATGGTTGGGTCTAAATTAGTAAAGCAGATAAAAGAAGAAGTAAGAAATTATATCGGCATCCCTTATTGGGTGAACATTCTTAAAGACGGTATTATTAAAAAAGATGGTATTCTTGGTGGCAAAGGTAATTGGCAAGAAATATCAGAAGCTACAAAAAAAACTGCACAAGAAATTAATGTAGACATTTCTAGTTTATCTCCGAAAGATCTTTATAATTTTCAAAAGAAACACCACATAGGAATTGATTGTTCTGGTTTGGTTTACCATCTTTTGAATACTTTTGATAAAAATAGCGGCAACGAGGGCATATTAAACAAGGTTATTGGCACCGACAATAAATACGGTGTTCGTCGAGTGTCAGTTAAGATGTTAACAAGTCCAATAAACTCTATTCAAATAGATAATTATGACCAAATTAAAACAGCCGATTTAATCAGAATTGATGAAGGAAAACATCTTCTTTTTATAATCGAAAAAAATAAAAATATAATTTCCTATGTTCACAGTAGCGATCGAACTCAAATTAGGGGAGTTCATTATGGCCAAATTGAAATAATTGAACCACAAAAACCATTAAATTTTCAAAAATGGTCTGAATTTACTTTAGACAACAAAAGCTACGACCAATTAATTTATCCCGAAAAAGGCGATGGAATTTACCGGCTTAATTGCTTTTTCTAAATTCTACTTTTGCTCGGTTAGTTCAGAATACTTTAGTGGATCTTTAGATAATAATTCCACTTCAGTTCCACACTCACTGCACTCCAAAATGTCTCCCACTGCAGTATCTACATTCATTTCAATTATTGCCTCGCAATCAGGACAAATTATCTTATTATTACTTTCTCCCATAAATTCTCAATTTAAAATATAATCTATTAATTACTTTCTATTATATGACAACGACACCATTAGTAAAATTGGATGAAATATATTTAAAAAGGGAAGACCTAAATATTACCGGGTCAGCCAAAGACAGAGCTTTAATTAAACAAATTCAAAACATTAAAAAAGAGGGTTTAAAAAACGCCGTCATATCCAGTACCGGCAATGCCGCTATTTCTGCCCTCTATTTCTGCCAACAAAACAAAATCAAACTCACAATTTTTGTCTCACCCAAAATTAATCCCACCAAACTAAAACTAATCAAAAACAAATCTAGTGAAATAATTCAGTCCGACCAACCAATAAGTGATGCCTTTAAATTTTCCAAAAAAAATGGTGCTTATTTTTTACGCCAATCCACAGACCCACAAGCTCTTCTGGGTTATCAATCAATTGGGCAAGAAATTTTAGAACAATTACCCAATATAACCAGTATTTTTATCCCTGTTGGCAGTGGCACCACACTACTTGGTATTTCTCAATCGTTACCTAAAACAATAAAAATATTTGCTGTTCAGCCCGCTAATTATTACCCTGTCGCCCAAATATTCGATACCAATTTTAAACCAGAGACCGAATCAATTACCGACGCTTTGGGAGTCAAATTTTTACCCCTTAAATCAAAAATAATAAACTCGATAAATAGTTCAAACGGATCGGGTTTGGTAATTCAAAACTCGGAAATACAAGAAGTTTCAGAATACCTTGCCAAAAACAATATAATCACCTCAAACGAGGGAGCCCTGGCTCTTGCCGGATTTTACAAAGCAACTAGAAATAAATTTAATATAGGAAAATATCCAGTTATCCTACTTACAGGAGCAAAAAGATGAACGAAAACGTACTAGACTTAATTAACCAAAGCGAATACAACTTTTATTTTCTAGTTGTTGACCCATTTTTAGATATCAGTTTATTTCCTCAAATCAAAAACTTTTTTTTAATTTATAGTCACAAAAACAATCATCTTAAAAAATTAAAAGAACAAAATATTCCTTATTTTTGCTTAGAAGAGCAGGGGATTAATTTAACTGAAAAAAACAGTGGCAAGCTTTTATCTCATCCGAAAGTTTTAGATTATATAAAAAATACATCATCAAAAAACAAACATAAAATTGCCATCATTCCCTTTAAACCTTCAGCCAAAATTGATTTTATCTGCAAAAAATATAGTTGGACCAATATTAGCAACCCTTCTCCAGTTAACAGATTTTTAGAAGATAAAATAAAATTTGTTAATTTTTGCCAAAAAAATAACCTGCCAATTACTCCGTCTTTCATCGACAATTTTAATTTGCCAAATTTTCAAAAATACCAGCAACAACTAGGATCTTCATTGGTGATTCAAACCCATTTTGGCTGGGCAGGTAATTCTACCTTTAAGGCCAATTCCTGGGAAGAAATAAAAAACCAAATTCCAAAAAATACTTTAGTTAAATACACGACATTTTTAAAAGGTTATTCACTTTTAAACAATTGCTGTCAAACAAAACACGGCTTACTTCAAAGTCCCCCAGCTCTTCAATATACCGGCTTACCCGATTTTACCCAAAACCCATTCGCTACAGTAGGAAGACAATGGCCTTCTTTTGTTCCACCACAAATTCAGGAACAAATAAAAGATATTACAGAAAAATTTTCTACAGTCATAAATAAAATGGGTTACAAAGGTTTTTTTGGATTAGATTTTTTAGTTAGCGATGATCAAGTCTTTCTTCTCGAATGTAATCCACGTTTAACTGCCTCCTTTGATTTCTATACTCAAATGGAAATTAAAAACAACATAATGCCACTTTTTTTCTTTCACATTGCCGAATTTATCAATATAGATTATCCCATTGATATAAAAAAAGAAGACAGATTTTATAATTCCAACCTAGTGGGTTCCGAATTAATCAAAAGAGATGCAAATAATAATACAATAGAAAAAATAAAACGTTTCTCAGCCTTCTCTGTCTCATATAGTCCGATAAAAATTAAACCATCTGTTTACAAGTTATTTACATGGTAAAACCAAAAACTAATATTAAGTCACCCTTGTTGTTTTTAATTTCCTTATTAGTTTTAATCGGGTTAATTTTTATCTCTATTTCTTCTCTTTCTGAAGCCAGTACTACCATGGGTGACAAATTTTTTTTCCTAAAAAAACAGCTAATGTGGGCCACTATTGGTTTATTTTTTTTCTATTTTTTTTCTAAAATTAATATAGATCTTCTCAAAAAATATACTTTCTTTCTTTATTGTGCTTCCATCGCAGGATTACTTCTGGTTTTAATACCTCATATTGGCAATCAAGCACTCGGAGCCAGACGTTGGCTAGACGTTGGTTTTATCGGCATTCAACCGTCTGAAATTTTAAAATTAGTTGCCGTCCTTTTCTTTTCATATTTTTTTTTAAAATCAGATAAAAAAAATATAAAAAACTTAATAATTTATTCAGGTATTCCCTTTATATTAATAATTATCCAACCTAATTTAAGTACTGCCATCCTTGTAGCTGCGATAATAATTTCAATTTATTATCTTTCAGGAGGAGAAGTCGTATCCTTATTAGCTTTTTGCTTGTCGGCAATTATTCTCTGTTTAATTTTAATTATGTTTTCTGGGTATCGTTCAGCTCGTTTAAAAACCCTTCTCAATCCTAGCAACAATATTTCCAGTACTTCTTACCATAGCAACCAAATTGTTTTAGCTTTATCGTCTGGTGGCCTTTTTGGCAAAGGCTTTGCTAATTCCGACCAAAAGTATCGTTTTCTCCCTAAAATATCTACAGATTCTATTTTGGCCGTTATCGGAGAAGAGACGGGTTTTATTGGTCTTTCTCTAATTTTATATATTTATATATATTTAATTTCATATTTATTTAAACTTTCCAAACTTATTGCCGATCCATTTGAATCTCTCGTGGTTTCCGGTATTGCTTCGTGGATAGCTTATCAAAGTCTTATAAATATGGCCGCCATCGCCGCAATTATTCCTTTGACCGGAGTACCACTTCCATTTATTTCTTATGGTGGTTCTTCCCTAGTCACACTTCTATCTGCTGTTGGATTGGTTCATAATATCGAAAAAAAATCTTTATTGCTATACTCAAATAGTGATAAAAAGACAAACTCTCACCAAAACAATACTAATCGCCACCAATCATCACACTCCAGCAATAGAACTGATAAAACAGCTTCAAAACGATCCTAAATATTTTTGGAATATTCATTATGTTGGTCATATATTTCCTAGCGAGACCCATATAACCAATACGATCATTCCCAAATTAAAAATACCATTTCACAATCTCGACTCTGGCAAACTTGATCGTCGCTATTTACCCAATACCATCAAAGGAATCCCAAAGACCATAAAGGCGATTTTTGATTCAATTTCATTAATACAGCAAATTAAACCAGATATAGTAGTTTCGTTTGGTGGTTATTTATCTGTCCCGATTATAATTGCCGCAAAATTTTTTAAAATACCTTCTATAACCCACGAACAAACTCTGACAGCCAGTTTAGCCACCAGAATAAATAGTTACTTTGTCAATAAAGTTGCTTTATCTTTTAATAATAAAAAACAAATTTCAAAATTTCCTTTTAAAAAAATAATTATTACTGGAAATCTTCTGAGATCAGAAATTTTTAATCTAAAAAACATAAATTATCTCCAGCTAGAAGATAAAATTAAAACAAGACCGCTAATTTACATAACCGGAGGAAACCAAGGAAGCTCTATTATCAACAAAACCATATTAAAAATAATCAAAAACTTATCATCGAAATACACAATTATCCACAATACAGGGAACATAGATATAAAATATATAAAAAAACAAACTAAAAATATTTTAAATTACTATCCAACCACATATGTCGGACTTGAGGATATTGGCTGGGTATTGAACAAATCAAACTTAATCATTAGTCGCTCTGGAGCCAATATTTCTCAAGAAATTGTTGCCTTAAACAAAAAATCAATTTTAATACCCCTGCCTAAATCTCAGCAAAACGAACAGCTTCTCAATGCTCTTTGGGTCAAAAAAAACTTACCCGAGCAAACTATTATTTTGAATCAAGACGATTTATTAGAATTAACTCTTAAAAAAGCAATCGATGACTTATCTTTAGTTAAAACCAAAATAAACCAAAATCAAACTCAAATCAATTACAACCTTTTGAAACTAATTCATGAAACTGTTTAACTTCAGTTATGTCATTATTGTTCCCATTGTTTTTTTTATTGGTATAAATCTTCAGATCAGACACATACCCCAAAGTCGGGTCAACCCAATTTCCCCCAAACATGATTTCTATTTTAAGCTAAATCAGGTATTAAACACATCTCAACTCAAACCGATAAACCTAAAAATTAGAGATTATCAAAATGAAATTGAATTTTTAATCAAAAATGAAGTTAACGATAAATTTACCAAAGTAATTTTATCTACCCAAAAGAACCCTGTTTGGCAAGTTACGTCTTTGCAACAAGCTCTAAAAATAGCTAAAATTAAAAATACATATATTAAGAAAATTGACTTAAGCATCAAACATCCATATGCAACACTCTAAAATCATCAGCGGAATCGATATTGGTACATCAAAAGTTACCACTATAATCGGTCAATATTTTGAAAACGAAAACCGTTTTAATGTAATTGCGGTTTCTTCTATACCCGCCTCTGGTTTTAGAAAAGGTCAAATTATTAACTTAGAACAAGCCACTCAAACTATTATTCAAAGTATTGAATCAGCCGAACGCATGGCTGGATTTCAAATAAATAGTGCATCAGTTTCCTTATCAGCTCCACATATCGAATCAATTAATTCCAAGGGTGTTGTCGCCATTAGTAATCCCAACGGCGAAATTGAACCAGTCGATATTGATCGGGTTATCGAAGCCGCCAAGGCAGTTTCCATGCCTACTGGCAAAGAAATTATTCATGTTATTCCTCGAATTTACACTGTTGATGGTCAAGAAGGTGTTATCGACCCTGTTGGTATGAATGGAATTCGACTCGAAGTCGAAGCTCATTTGATTTTAGCTTCCAACCCCGCTCTAAAAAATTTAAAAAAATGTTTTGAAAATGCTGGTATAAGAATAGATTCCTTAATCTATTCTGGACTAGCCACAGCCAAAGCGGCCCTGACTGAAACCGAAAAAGAGCTAGGAGTCGCGCTTGTTGATATTGGCGGTAGCAACACCACCATTACTATTTTTAGCGAAAATTCACCTGTTTTTTCCTCAGTTCTTCCCGTTGGAGCCAACAATGTCACTAACGATTTAGCCATTGGTTTGAGATTTTCTATCGAAGATGCTGAAAAAATTAAACTGAGATTAAACAAAATGTTGGAAAATAAAAAATTTGAAGATGAAGTCGAGTTGACTCATTTTGGAATTTTGACTGAGGAAAAGAGGAAAATTTCTCTCCAAACTGCCATAAACGGAATTATTAAACCAAGATTGGAAGAAATTTTTTCCCTGGTTTACCAACAAATAGAAGACAGCGGTTTTTCCAATATTATTCCAGCCGGAATTGTCCTTACTGGTGGTGGAGCTCAAACCGTAATTGCCAAAGAAGTCTGCAGTCAAATTATTCCATTACCGCTAAGAATTGCTTCTCCTCCAAAAATAGGTGGTATTGTCGATGATATTCTCAATCCAGCCTATACCAGTTCAGTTGGTCTTCTGATGTATTGTCTTGATGACAGCAAAAGAAAATCTTCTTCTTCAAGTAATAAAAAAATTAAAGTGTCTTTTAATAATCTTTTTGATAGAATTAAAAGTTTAATGGAACCTCTATTACCTTAATTCAGAATGGCATTAATAAAAACTCTTACTGGACAATTCGCTAAAATTAAAGTCATTGGAGTTGGTGGCGGTGGTAATAATGCCATAAATTCCATGATTAATGAGAATAGTATCAAAGGTGTCGACTTCATCGCCATCAATACAGATTCTCAAGCTCTACTCAATTCTTTAGCCCCAATCAAAATTCAAATTGGAGAAAAATTAACCAAAGGTTTAGGTGCCGGTGGCAATCCTCAAGTTGGTCAAAAAGCGGCTGAAGAATCAAGAGAAAGAATTAAAGAAGTCTTACAAGATACCGACATGGTATTTATTACTGGCGGTATGGGCGGTGGTACTTGTACTGGAGCCGCTCCGGTTGTGGCCGATATAGCCAAAAAAGAATTAGGCATTTTAACTATTGCTGTTGTTACCAAACCATTCCTTTTTGAAGGTACCCGTCGTATGACTAACGCAGAAGAGGGTATATCTCAATTGCGGGAAAACGTTGACACTCTAATTGTCATACCCAACCAAAAAGTAATGGAAGTTGTCAACGACAAGGCCACGCTTATTGAAGCCTTCAAGATTGCCGATTCCGTTCTCAATAAAGGCACTAAAGCAATTGCCGATCTTATTACTACCCCCGGTCTCATAAATTTAGATTTTGCCGATATTAAGTCAATTATGAGCAACGCCGGTTCGGCCCTAATGGGAGTTGGTGAGGCAGAAGGGGAAAACAAAGCCAGAAAAGCAGTGGAAGCAGCCATTGATTCACCTCTAGTTGAAGTAAGTATTGAAGGTGCCCGCGGCGTTCTTATCAATATAACTGGTGGCCCCGACTTAACCATGGCTGAAATTGAAGAATCTGCCAAAGCCATCACCGAAAGAACGGCTCCAGATTCTAATATTATTTTTGGAGCTACAATCGATAATGCACTAAAAGGAAAGATAAAAATATCCGTAATTGCCACCGGTTTTGATAGTTCCAGATCCCACATCTACCAATCAGTCAAAAAACAGATTACTCAACAAACCCCAACAACTCCAGTATCCACCGAAAAACCAAGCATAGATGATAGTAAAATAAAAGAAATGCTAGGGGATAATGATTTACCCTCTGGTATAGATTTAGTAGATGAATTCGATATTCCCGCTTTCCTCAGAAAAAACAAATAATGATAAAATAGTCCATCTAATTATGGCAAAATTCAAAAGTATTCCTTCTAATATAAATTTTCCTTTGTTAGAAGAAGAAATAATCAATTTCTGGAAAGAAAATAAGATATTCGAAAAATCAGTTGACACTCGACCGGCCGACAATGCCTATACTTTTTATGACGGCCCTCCTTTTATTACTGGCATGCCCCACCATGGCAGTTTATTGCCCAGCATCGCCAAAGACGTAATCCCTCGTTTCTGGACCATGAAAGGTAAACGAGTTAAGCGTGTTTGGGGTTGGGATTGTCATGGACTTCCCACCGAAAACAAGGTCGAAGAAAAATTGGGTTTAAAATCCAAAAAAGATATCGAAAAAATAGGCATTAAAAAATATATTGACGAATGTTATCTTTATGTCCAAAATGTCTCCCAAGAATGGGAGTGGTACATCGACCATGTCGGCCGTTGGGTAGATTTCAAAAATGCCTATAAAACCATGGATTTAAATTACATGGAAACAGTCATGTGGATTTTTGCTCAGCTTTACAAAAAAGAGCTCATCTACAAAAATCGCCGCACTTCTCTTTTTTGCCCTCGTTGTTCCACACCACTGTCTAATTTTGAAATTGCCATGGATAATTCCTACAGAACCGTTGAAGATCCAGCAGTTTTTATTAAATTCAAATTAAAAGATAAACCTGCTTTTATATTAGCCTGGACCACCACACCTTGGACCTTGCCAGGAAATTTAGCCTTAGCTGTCAACAAAAATGAAGATTATATTGAAGTAGAATCTCAAAATGAAAATTTAATTTTAGCCAAAGCCCGTTTAGCTCAAGTTTTAGAAGGAAAAGAATATAAAATTATTCGCGAATTCAAAGGACAAGAAATATTGGGATTAGAATACGAGCCACTTTATAATTATTTTGAAACTTCCAAAAAAGACTACAAAATATATCATGCCGATTTTGTTTCCATGGAAGATGGTACTGGCATAGTTCATATCGCCCCAGGATTTGGTGAAGATGATTTTAATTTAGGTAAAGAAAACGGTTTATCCATTATCGATCATGTTGATGATGAAGGTAAAATAACCGATAAAATACCTCCTTTTACTGGTTTGTTCGTCAAAAAAGCCGATCCGGTTGTGATTGAAGATCTCAAGAATCGTAATTTATTATTCAAAGAAGAAAAAATTAGTCATAACTATCCTTTCTGTTATCGCTGTGGCACACCTCTTATCTACAAATCTCAAGTCGCTTGGTTTCTTGATATCCAACATCTTAAACCTCAAATGGTCGATACTAACGAGTCAATAAATTGGGTCCCGGAACACATCAAGTACGGTCGTTTTGGCCAAGGAATTGCCACTGCTCCAGACTGGTGTATCTCCCGTTCCCGTTACTGGGCTTCACCCATTCCTGTTTGGGAATGTGAGTGTGGTGAAAGATTTATTCCTGAATCAATTAAAGAGTTAGAGGACAGATCTGATCAAAAAATAACAAATCTCCATAAACCAGAAATTGATGAAGTTACTATAACATGTCAAAAATGCAACAAAATTGTCCATCGTGTACCAGAAGTTCTTGATTGCTGGTTTGAATCCGGTTCCATGCCTTATGCCGAAAGACATTATCCTTTCGAAAACAAAGTTGCTTTTGAAAAAGAATTTCCAGCCGATTATATTATTGAATATATTGCCCAAACCCGCGGCTGGTTTTACGTTCTACACGTTTTATCTAATTCTCTTTTTTCTTCAGCCGCTTTTAGAAACTGTGTTGTCACCGGAGTAATCATGGGAACTGACGGCAGAAAAATGAGCAAATTGTTCAAAAATTATCCCGATCCCAAAATGGTTATTCAAAAATATGGTGGGGAAGCACTCAGACTCTATTTGATGGGCAGTGTTGTCATGGTTGGTGAAAACATGAACATCAGTGAAAAAGATATCCAAGACAAGGTTAAAGATATCCTTTTACCACTTTGGAATGTTCTCAAATATTTAGTTACCTATGCAGAAATGCACGATTGGTCCCCAAACATTCAAAATCAAAATAAACCTCAAAATATTCTAGACCTTTGGATAATAAATCGAACCAATCAACTAACTAATGAATTTGAGAGTTGTATTGAAAAATATAATATTCCAAATGCCGTCAGATTAGTAACTCCTTATGTCGAAGACTTATCTCGTTGGTATATCCGTCAATCAAGAGATAGATTTGTAAATGGTGACAAGGAAGCTCTTCAAACTCTGTGGCAAGTTTTGGTTCAAACCACCAAAACATTGGCTCCTCTAATGCCTTTTATTACCGAATATCTCTGGCAAAATTTAGTTTTACCTTTTGATAATAAGGCCGTTGAATCCGTACATTTGGATTTTTATCCTCAAGTTGAACATTTCGACCAAAAATTGTTAGATGAAATGACATTGGTTCGGGAAATTTGTGAGCAGGGGAATATGATCCGAAAAACTAACAATATTAGTACTCGTCAACCTCTAGCCAAAGCCATTGTAAAAATTACTGACCTGTCTTTATTAACTCCGAAACTTATCGACATTATTAAAAATGAATTAAATATAAAACAAGTTGAGCTAAGCAAAAGTGCTAAAAATACAGAAGTATCTTTGGATTTAAATTTAACTCCAAATCTAATTGCCGAAGGCGAAATGCGCGATTTAATCCGCCAAATTCAAAGCTTAAGAAAAGAAAACAAACTCGATCTTAAAGATAAAATAAAAGTATTTTCTCCTTCATGGCCT
>JAUYJS010000008.1 GCA_030698565.1 Candidatus Shapirobacteria bacterium | reverse complement strand
AATATCTTCAACCTTAATCCCTGGAGTTTCGGTTTCTTCAATAAATTCTTCCGACTCTCTGAGTCCAACCGGAGAAATATTTAAAGCTAGACCAGCTAATTCTTTGGTAAGAACCTTAAATGATTCAGGTATGGCTGGTTCCGGAATCGGCAAACCTTTAATAATTGCTTGGAAAGCATGAGTTCTACCTTCAATATCATCTGATTTGATAGTCAACATTTCTTGTAGAGTATGAGCAGCCCGATGAGATTCAAGAGCCCAGACTTCCATTTCTCCAAGACGCTGACCACCCATTCTGGCTTTACCCCCAAGAGGCTGTTGAGTGACTAACGAATAAGGACCAGTGGAGCGGGCATGAACTTTATCATCAACCATATGAACTAATTTAAGTATGTAACCAATACCAACCAAACTTTCCTGATCATAAGGCTCACCGGTTCGACCATCGTATAATTGAGCTTTACCAGTCGGATTAATTCCAGCCGATTTTAATTCAGTTTCAAACCTTTCTTCTTGGTATTTTTCAAATACCGGAGCAGAAAACTTTTTGTTTAATTTATATCCAGCATAAGCCAAAGTAGCTTCCAAAATTTGACCCAAGTTCATACGGGCAATGACAGATAAAGGGGACATGACTAAATCAATCGGGGTACCATCGGCTAACCGCGGCATGTCATATTGAGGCATAATACGGCAGATTACACCTTTATTTCCATGGCGTCCAGCAATTTTGTCGCCTTCCTGAATTCGCCTAATTTGGGCAACATAGACTTTGACTACTTTATTAACACCAGGATCAAGTTCGTCACCCTTGTCTTTGTCGAGAGTATCAACTTTTATAACAACTCCGCCCTCTCCGTTGGGAATACGAAGCGAAGTATCTTTGACTTCACGAGCTTTCTCTCCAAAAATGGCCCGCAATAGTCTTTCTTCGGCTGATAATTCCTTTTCGCCCCTAGGTTCAACTTTTCCGACCAGAATATCATTAGGTCCAACGGTGGCGCCAATCATAACGATACCATCATCGGTTAATTTACTTAATTCATTTTCAGAAACATTAGGAATATCTTTGGTTAATTCTTCACTACCAAGTTTGGTTTCGACTACTGGGGCAGCATATTCATAAATCTGAATATTTGTTAGGACATCTTCTTTGACGATTCTGTCGGAAATTAAAAATGAATCTTCGTAAGATAAGCCGTCAATAGAGGCATAAGCAACCAAAAGGTTTCGACCAATAGATAGTTCGCCCTTACTAGTAGAGGGTCCGTCAATTAAAAGATCACCTTTTTTGATAACGTCGCCGACGTTGGCCACTACTTTTTGGTTGTAGCAAGTACCATAAGGAGAAGTTCTTTCAAATTTAGTTACAAAATAAGTTTCAGTTTTACCGTCATCGCTAATAACACTATTTTCAGTGATACCGGCTTCGGCTTTTTTATCTAAAGTAATGATTATTTTTTCACCTTCAACATGGGCCACTTTTCCATCACGATTAGCTAGAACAGTTCTACCCATAGATGTGGCAATAGTTGATTCCATGCCAGTACCAATAATTGGTTCTTCTGGAGAAATTAAGGGGACTGCTTGCGTCTGCATGTGGGAACCCATTAGGGCTCTAGTGGCATCGTCATGATCAACGAAAGGAATTAAAGAAGCAGAGGCGCCGACAATTTCATTGGGAACTAAGTCAATATATTCAACCGAATCAATAGGACCTTCAACAAATTCACCGCGATAACGAATTGGAACCCATTCTTGGGTAATAACACCGTTTGCATCTTTTTTTACACCCAAATGAGTGACTTTGTGGTCATATTCATCATCAGCATCTAAATAAATATAATCATCAGATGGTTTATAACCACCTTTGACTTTTTCTAATTTTCTTAAAGGAGCTTCGAGGAAACTATATTTATTTACTTGAGCGTAAAGAGCCAAGTAAGTAACTAAGCCGATATTTGGACCTTCTGGAGAACGGACAGTACAAATACGACCGTATTGAGAACTGTGAACGTCGCGGATAGAGAAAGCGGCTCTCTCTCGAGTTAAACCACCAATACCGACAACAGTAACTCTTCTTAATAAATCAAGTTCGGATAAAGGATTGGTTTGATCCAAAATAGCCGATAATTGATTAGATCTAAAGAAAGTGTTTAGAGCCGAAATTAACGGTTGAGGATTGATCATTTGGCTTGGGGTTGGTTTTTCTTTGGTAGAAATCAAACTCATTCTCTCTTTAACCATTCTTTCAAATCTAGCTAAAGCTGGACGAATGGCGATTTGAGAAATGATTTCGCCACAGCGACGTAAACGTCGATTTGCCAAGCTATCAATGTCATCAAGACGAGTATTCTCGCCTTTTTGCAATTGAATTAAATATTTGACGGTAGCAATTAAATCTTCTTTTCTTAAAATCCAGTTTTCTTTGTTACTGTCATCAAATTTAAAACCGAATTTTTTGTTCATTTTGTAACGACCAACATTTCCGATTTCATAGGTTCTTAAATCAAAAAATCTTTCGTTAAAAAACTTTTCAGCATTATCCAAAACGACAGGTTCGCCTGGTCTTAATTTACGATAAAATTCCAATATTGCTTCTTCGGGGGTTTTAGAAATATCAGCTTGAATTGTAGGATTTATAAAATCAGAAAATTCGCCGATTAGTTGTTTGTCGGTCATTTGACAAGCAGCTTTTAAAATTACGGTGGCAGGAAACTTCTTTTTGCGATCGATTCGGGCAAAAACTACATCTTTTTTACCGATGAAGAATTCGAGCCATGAACCTCGAATTGGTCTAACTTCAGCATTGTAAAGAGTTTTACCGGTGGACGGGTCGCTTTCTCCAGTAAAATAAACACCTGGTGATCTGACTAATTGGTTAATGACTCCTCTTTCGATACCATTAATAATAAAGGTACCCTCTTCGGTCATTGTGGGTAAATTTAGGAAAAATACTTCTTCTTCTTTGATGTCGCCGGTTCTTTTGTTGGTTAACTTAGTTTTAATTTTGACGGGGATTGTATAATTTAAGCCCTTTCTTTTGGCTATATCTGGAATTATGCTAATAGGTTCGTAGGTAATTTCTCCAAGCTCGAGTTCCCAATTGTTTCCAGTGTAATCATTGATTGGAGAAATTGATTTAATAGTTTCGATGAGTTCTTTTTTTAGGAATTCTTGCCATGATTCTTTTTGAATTTGAATAAGGTCTAACTTAGGAAGGTTTGGGTATTTTTCACCCCAATTGGTTCTTTTTGCAGAAGGCATTAAACAAATTTAATTATTAAAGCAAAGGGGCGAGTTATGTTCCAACTGCTCGACCGAATGTGGGTATTATATATCTAGGATAATATTAGGTCAACAGTTAATTTTAAAGTAAAACTGTGGAATTTTTTGTAATTTATTTTCTACAGGTTGCCTGATTTTTCGGCTGATTGAGTGGATGTTTTGATAGTTGGTTTGGCTGTCGGACAGACTTTTTCAGTACAACTTATAGATAAATCTTCAGAACAAGTACAAGTGTTGCAGCCGTCAGCAGCAGTAAAAGATTCCCCAACTTCATAGTTTTTATCATTCAGAGCACATACTTGGGTAGGAATGGACGTGGGAGAAGGTGTGGCGGGCGATGTTGGGAGAGTTGCATTAGTAGTAGTGCTAGTAGTCGAAGGTTTTTTAATTAACGTAAAAGCGATAAATGAGTAGATGGCTAAAAATATTATTAAAGAAGCAAAAAATATATATTTAAAAATATTGGTAGAATCTGGGGTTTTTTGAGGATAATTTGGAGTAGGTGGAAATGGTGGCGCGGGTGGTGCTCTGGTAGGTTCTTGGGTGTCAGTATTAGAGGCATATTGATCCAACAAGTTTTTATATTCAGAATAATTGTCTTTGTTTTGATTATTATCGTTCGGTTGAGTATCCATAACATTTAATATCTCATTATTGGAAATTGGTGTCAAATATCTCCAAGATGTGAGCACTGTTTTGATTTGATAAAATTGTCAATGCAAAAAAAAGGAAAAATATTTATAAGAACTTTTGGTTGTATTCAAAATACGGCTGATTCAGAAAGGGTTAAAGCATATTATTGGGAAAAAGGGTTTTCGGAAACAGACAATTGGAAGGATTCTGATATGGTTATTATCAATACGTGTATTGTGCGAGAATCTGCCGAAAATAGGGCGTATGGGTTGATAAATGAAGTGAATAAATGGAATAAAAGAATAAACCCTTTGTCGCTTCGCGACATTTCCCTTGAAAAGGGCAATTTTAAACATGGTGTTAAAAAAATAAAGATCATTGTAACTGGGTGTTTGGCAGGAACGGCTTACAGAGATAAGACGGGAAAGAAATTAAAACAACTACAAATTAATTTTCCGGAAGTCGATCAGTTTTTGCCAATCGATAAAATTAGTTTTCAAATTGATCCTTTAAGGAATAGTAAAGAAACAGCCTTGATTCCAATTAGTTCGGGATGCAGTAATTTTTGCTCGTTTTGCATTGTTCCTTTTGCCCGAGGACCGGAAGTTTCAAGAAGTTTTGAAGAAATATTGAAAGAAGTCGACGGGGTGATTAAAAAAGGGTTTAAAAAAGTAATGTTGATTGGCCAAAATGTCAATTCGTATGGATCTGATTTAAACCACTCTTTTGATGACAAAACTTCAAGTTGGGTACATATGGGAAAAAAGAGAATTAGAAGTTTATTTCATGTACTTTTGGAAGAGGTGGCTAAAAAAGGTTTGGAAAATATATCTTTTGTGAGCAGTAATCCTTGGGATTTTTCTGACGAATTAATCGATGTAATTGCCAAATATGCCAATATAAATAAGTTACTGCATTTGCCACTTCAAGCAGGTGACGATAAGATTTTGGAAAAAATGAACCGGGGTTATACAGCAGAGGAATATTTGGATTTAATTAAAAAAATTAGAGCCAAGGTTAAGGACGTGCGGTTTAGCACTGATATAATAATTGGTTTTCCAGGCGAAGACGAAGAGGCATTTAACAATACGGTTGAAGTCTGTAAAAAAGCCAATTTTGAAATTGCTTACCTGAATAAATACTCGCCACGGAAAGGAACTGTTTCGGCAAAGATGTACCCCAACGATATTCCTCAGGCAGAAAAGAAACGAAGGTGGAGAGTATTGAATGAATTGATTAATTAAATATTATTTCACTGTTACTGATTTGGCGATGTTTCTGGGTTTGTCGACGTTGTTCCCCAACAATACAGCCAAATAATAGGCTAAAAGTTGAAGAGGAATTATATTGCCGATGGCGCTGGTTTCGCCAATAGATGGGGATTTTAAATAATAATCGAAAGCAGGTAATTTTTCTGGATAAATTCCAATAATACTGCCACCACGAGATTTAATTTCATTGACAACATTAAACATCTCAGAGAAGGAACTGTCGTTGGAAACAAGTGCTAAAGCATACACTCCTCTTTCTATTAATGTAATAGCATAATGTTTTAAATCGCCAGCGGGAATAGCGTGGGCGTGTTTATATGTGCCCTCAATTATTTTGACCATGCCCTCTTTGGCAATATAAAAATTTTGGGATTTACCTAATATAAAAAGGTCTTTAATTTCTATTAAATTTTGAGCCAGTTTTTTTGCGGCTTGGTGAGAAGTGTCTTCTTCTAAATAAGTTTTAATGTCTGCCGCTAATTTCGAAAGATTATTAATTCCATCTTCGTACAGACCAACTGTTGTCTTGGCCAGTAAATAACCCCAGGCGACTTGCGAGACAAAAATTTTGGTCGACATGACACAGATTTCCGGACCGGCGTTGGCTAAAAATTTAAAATCAGACATACGGTTCATCATACTCCCAGGCATATTTACATAAGTGGCAATTTTACATCCTTTGGCTTTGGCTATATCCAATACCTCGACAACATCGGCTGTTTCTCCGCTTTGAGATGGAGCGATAAGAAGATCTTTTTCTGAAAATAAATCATAATATTCCTTGGCGTCAGCACCAATTAAACTTATGGCCGGAATTTTGGCAATTTCGCGAAGATAAAAAGCGATTTGGCCAGCGGCATTGCCAGCAGTGCCGGAACCAATTGTAAAAACATAACGAGCAGCTTTAATGGCTTTGGCTAAATTTTGAATATTTTTTTCATCCTGTACAATTACTTGGTTGATTGTTTCTGGTGTGTCGCAAATTTCTTTAATCATATAATTATCATATTTACCTTTGTCTATATTTGCATCCTTAAAGGTTAATTTTTCCCAGTCTTTATGGACTATTTTGCCAGTTTTTATATTTTTAATTTCTATTTTAGATCCGATCTTTACTAATTCGCCGTTGTCTAAAACTATAATCTTATCAACAAAAGAAGATAGGGATAGAGCATCGGACGATAAAAATATGTCTTTGTTTTTACTTAATCCAATAATTAACGGAGAACCATTGCGAACAGCCAATATTTGTTCTGTTTTAGAGTCTAAAACAGCAATTGTATTTCTGCCTTTTAATTTAAGAAATGCGGATTTAATTGCATCAACTAAATCGGGGTGGATTTTTTTTTCTTCTTCGATTAGGCGAACGATTACCTCGGTGTCGGTTTGACTAATAAATTTATAACCTTTATTTTTTAAATCTTCTTTTAATTCTTCAAAGTTTTCTACAATACCGTTTTGGACCAAGGCAAAAGAGTGGTCGGAAGAAAGGTGCGGGTGAGCATTAATTTGGGTAACGGCGCCGGTGGTAGCCCAGCGGGTATGACCGATACCTAATTTACTGACTGGTAGATCTAATTTATTTATATCCCCTATTTTTCCGATATCTTTCTTCAATAAAATAGAACCGTTATTAATTACAGCTACACCCCACGAATCATATCCTCGATATTCCAATCGTTTTAAACCAGAAGAAATAACATCGGCTGCGTTTAAGCTGGAGCCTTTATAAGCAAAAATTCCACACATATGACATTGGTCCGTTAGTTTTACAATAATTAAATACACAGTAAAGCTAAAGACTGATGTTCTTGGGTGAAAATAGTAACTGATTGTCTTCTCTTTAGGTTTTGGATTACTCCAAAGTTTTAAAAAAGACATTTAGGTGGCAGTTGCCACCTGGGAGTTTCCGCAGATAACTCTTCACATATATTGTGAAGGTCCGATTTCCCTTGCAAAGCAAGGGACTCCCTCCTCGTATTCCTGCAAAGCAGGACCACACGCTCTTGTTAATAAAACTATTTGCACATTAAAGAACACTCTATTGTGGAAAATTTTGCAGGGATTGTCAAATAGCTCTCAAGTATTTTTGGATATTTTGATTGTGCTCGGGGAGGGTCTTGGCATAGTACATCTGACCATCGGTGCCGGTTATGTAAAAAAGGTAGTCGGACGTAGTTGGATGAAAAGCAGCAAAGAGGGAGTTATATCCAGGATTGCAAATTGGAGATGGTGGTAAATTTGGATATTTGTAAGTATTAAACGGTGAGTCAATATTACTAATTAAACTTTTTTCTAAAGGAAGCCAATAAGTTTTAGGGTGAGGTAATTTAGAATCGCGAGCAAATTGAACTGTGGCGTCCAACTGTAATGGCATACCAAGATCCAGCCTGTTTAATAAAATACCAGCAATTATTTGTTTTGATTCTAAACTCTTGCCTTCTCTTTCTAAGAGAGAGGCTAAAATTATAATTTCTTTATCGGAAAGTTGCAAATTAGTTTTATTGTTTTGGGCTTCTACAAACTTTTGAAAAAAATTTTTATTGACAATATCTAAAATTTGATCGACAGTAAAGTATTGAGGGACGAGGTAACTGTCAGGAAAAAGGTACCCTTCTTTGGTTTTGGCTTTATCTATAAAATCTTTTGGAGTAATACTGGCGTTGTCTTCAAAAAGTGCAGATATCTCTTCGATCCGAGAACCATCTTTTATTTTAAGCCAGTAATCATGACTACCGCCTTTTGATAATTTGATCAAAGTTTCCCGGGTGGTTAAGGATGGAGAAAGTTTAAAGGTGCCGGCTTGGAGTTTGGTGTTTAATCCTAAAACATAAGAATAAAAAAGGAAGGTGTGGGAGCTTTTAATTAGATGGTTAGTTTTTAATCTTTGGCCAATTAAATTGACACTTTCACCCTGATTAATAACAAAGACTTGATTTTTAAAAACAGGTGAGACGGGTTTGTTGCTTAAAACTAAGTAAAGTCCAGCGCTTCCAGCGATTAAATCCAGAATAGTAATAATGACTAAAACTTTTTTCATTAAACTTCATCAAATAATGCTCGGCGGTATATTTTTTTTTCTGGATCGTAGATAAAAATTCGACCGCAACGACATGTCACGGTAGTATTCCCCCTAACTTCTTTTTTAAAGCCAAGAGAAAGTTTGGCATTACAACCAACACAGCGTCCTTGGGACAATAACCAGGCTTGGATTGGGGCAATTAGATTTTTAAACATATTTTATTTTAACAATTAACTTTCTATCACTCTTCGCAAAATAACTGCGGCAGCGATTGAGTCGATTGATGCCTTGAACTTTTTATCTTTCTTCTTATTTTGTACAAATATTTCGTTGGCTTCAATGGTAGATACCGCCTCATCAACCGTTTCTACTGGTAATTGTAGCACAGAGGAAAGGTCTTTAACAAACTCTTTTATCTTGGAAACTATGGGACCATCAGAAATTCCTACATATATTTTTTCTATCCTATTTTCCTCAATAATTTTTTTTAAAATCGTAATAAAATCACTATTATTTTTTACCGATTCTATCGGCGATATTATGCCCATAATTGAAACGGCTAGACCAATTCTTTTTGTTCCATAATCTATTGCTAAAATATTCATAAATTATATTAATAATAGCTAAATTATAACTTTTATATCAGTTCTTACCACTTTGAAGCCGGGCTTTAACTACTAACCTTCGAAGATAAGTTCCTGGTGGAGTACAAGTAATCATGGTGATATATCGATCGTCAAATCTTTGTTCGAGTACTGACAGATCGGTTGGCTGAATTTCATACATTTCTTCTACAAGATATTTATATTTAACACTGTCAAAATCAACAAGAATTTCATCTCCTTGTTTGAGACGATAGAGAGTAGAAAAAATTGTCAAATATGACTTGGGATTAAAAAATTGAGGCAAAACAGAATGACCGAAAATAACAGAATTTCCTAACTGTCCAGGTAGGGCGGTTTGCGGATACTGGATCAAGCTTTTTTTAAGATCCATACTACCAATTTCAACTGTTGCGTCTTTAATTTTTAATTTTGGAATGGAAATTGTGTAGTAGATTAATCCTTCCGGGCTTAGTATTTTAGTGACACCGTTGGGTTTTTGAGAATCCTCGACGAACCAATTGGAGAGTTGAGTATAATCGGTCGATAAGTCCCCTAGCACACTCGGCGAACGATTATAAAACTTCGGGGATAGTGGACTTATCATTTGTCCAAATTTAATAGAATATTCCAGCTGATACCGAATTATGGGTAAGACGGCAGACATCACAGAAATTAATCCAAAAGAAAAAAAGATTATAGCTAAATACTTCTTTTTGGGCCGAGAAATTTTGGGAATATTGGCTGTTTTTTTGACGTAGGAGTAAATCACAAACTTTCGGTTTTAATATCGATAACTATGTTTTGGGATCGGAAAGGCATGGGGGTTAAACTGCCAAACAATTTGAAATTAAAATCGATATGGTAGTTATAGACACGGTCAATTCCTTTTTTGAGATAACTAATTGCACTTGACTGAGTTTTACCAGTTATTCTTTTTCTAATTTGAGAGATATCAATATTTGGTATTAATTGTCCTTCTAAATCCAAAGTACCAATAGCTTTGTCTTCATCAATTTTATCCAACTTAAATTTCATATCGATACCATTGGAACTGTGTTGGGATTGGCGATAAGTCTCTTCGGAAGATAAAAAATTGTCTATAATTTGGCTTTTTTCTTCTGGGTCTAATACAAAAACTATGACAGAAGCTTCTGATGTGGCACTTAATTCGTCGGCCTCCTCATCAATCTCTCGGCTGTATTCAATGTGTGACTGTTTGCTTTGGACGCTTTCACTGATAGCACCAATAAGACCCGAAACGTCTTTACTTATTTTTTCACTGACAGCGTCTTTGGTCGCCTGATTAATTTTTTGTTCCAGGGTTGTTTTGTCGCTGGCACTGACAGCATTTATTTGGCGTTTACTGCCACCGGAAAACGAATCAGCTATTTTTCCGACGAGTAAATTTTCCGAAATATCCTTAAATATTAATTTAGTGTCTTTGTTTAAATTGTATTCGGGACCAATATCCATAGCTTCGACAACTGTTTTTGTTTGACCCAGATTTATAACTCCTTTTTCAAAATCCGAGCTACTGGAGGCAATTACCGCCGAATTAATTAATTGAAATTTTTTTCCAGAAGAATCGACCAAAACGGTTCCCTTGGGAATAGTTTGGCTTTTGTCTTGTTTATTAAAAACTACAATTTCGCCTTTGGCCTTGTCCCCGACTGTTTTTTTGCCTGTAGTTTCGACTGAGGCTGTGGTATTGATCGAAAAAGTTTGTTTTTTGACTGGAACAATACCCTTATTACTATTAAAAGATTCAACTGTGGAATCGAGAATAATAGGAATTTTTTTGGAAATTACGTATGGGGTGACAAAAAGTGTAATTTTAGCGGAAGAAAAATAAAATGGGATTAAAATCAAAAGAGGTGAAATTGCAATTAGTGAGATGACGGGTGGTTTAAATTTTGATTTAAAAGCAAAATGAATTTTAAACCGCGGTAGCCTAAATTTGTTTTTGAGATTTATTTTTTTTATAAAGTCATTTTTTGGAATAATGACTGGTATTATATTTTCAACTTCTGGCTCTGGTTCAAATTCGGCTGGTGTTTGAATAAAAGTTGGAAGTGGCATATCTTCACTAAAGCCTAAATCTTCGGAAGAAACTTCATCAAGAGAACTTTCTTCATTTTCAACTTCGACGACTGGTTCTATTTCTGTTGGCTGTGGTTCTTCTTGGGGAATTTGAACTGAAATAATTCGAGTATAAATATTTATGAGTTCTTCGGTCAGATATTGTTTTATATCGGGAAAATGAAGAAATGTTTCAACATTTTTTTTACCTATCCAAGAATAATTTTTTAATGAAGAAATAATACTGTCGTCAGTTTGTCCAAAGACAATAATTTGCGGAGGAAGCGTTGATTCAGAATTAATTTCTAAAAGAGTAGATTCGACTTGGGTGGGGTTAAAGTTATCCGTAAAGGCTTTGCGGATTCGTTCTTTAACTTTACCAAGGTACACCAAAGATAGAGTGAATTCAGATTTACCTAAATTAAGAAGAATGAAACTAGCAGGAAAACCGTCTTTTAAATTAGTCTCCTCGGCAATAGCCTCGTCATTGGCAATAAAACCAGTGGGTTTTAATTTTAGACTTCTGCATAAATTTTCGATTAATTTTAATTTGCCTGCAACAATTTTATTGTCGGACCCGACCCAAAACGGAGGTAAAATGAAGGCGGCTTTTGTTGGTTCCTGATCCTCTGAAATTTGGGCTTGAGAGGCCGCAGATGACAATGATTCGTCGATAGCCATATTTAAAGAGTCTTCTGTTTCTGCCGACCAAGAAATTTGAGGACCGGTGGCCATGACAGAAAAACTTTTATTAAAATGGGATACCAAGGTTACAGAAACATGTGTATCTTCAATTGAAACTAACCAAAAACTAGTCTGGCTCATTACTCTAGAATACTATAAAAATAGCGTAAATTCTTCTTTTGCCTGAGGCGGCCGATTCTTCTTTAATAATTTTAAAGTGTCCCAATTCAGAAGTATTGGATATATGTGGTCCAGTGCAAACTTCTTTAGAAAAATAATTACCAATATCACCTATTGTATAAACGGTAACAGTCTTTGGGTATTTGGTTCCGAAAAATGCCAAAGCTCCTTCCTTTTGTGCTTCGGTAAATTTCATGGTTTGACAAATTACGGGTAATTTTTCATTAATTTTTGCGTTTACTAAATCTTCAATTTCTTTAATTTGCGATTCGGTTAGTTTATCACCGTGGCTAAAATCAAAACGCATTCGCTCTTCGGTGATATTAGAACCAGATTGTTGCACATGTTCTCCCAGAACCTGACGTAAAGCGGCGTGTAAAAGATGAGTGGCAGTATGATATTTGGTCGCAATTTCTGAGTGATCGGCGAGACCTGATTTAAATTTGCCCGCAGAGAGAGTGCGAGATTGTTGTTGGTGTTCTTCTTTGGCTGCATTAAATTCTTCGATATCTAAAGCAAGATTATATTTTTTTAATTCCTCTACTACCATCTCGACAGGAAAGCCAAAACTTTCATAAAGTGTAAAGGCTTCTTTACCACTGACGTTTTTATTTTTATCAATTAATTTTTGAATTTCTTTGAGACCATTGTCCAGGGTTTTTCTAAATTTATTTTCTTCGGTTTCTAGAGAGATTAATAGTTTGTCTTTGTTTAGATTTAATTCGGGATAATTACCAGCAAAATTGTTCTGGTTGTCTAAAACTGCATTGGCAATTATAACCGTAAAGTTTGATTCGATTCCTAATTTCTTGCCCTCGCGAATGCTTCGTCTGATAAGGCGACGCAATACATACCCCCTTTCTTTGTTGCTCGGTTCGACGCCAGCGGCAATCATAAAAACCGAGGCACGGATGTGATCGGCGATGATGCGAATGGATTTTGTTTCGGATTCTTCTTGTAATGAGGGCGAATCGTGATTCACCCCTACGTAATTTTTATTTGATATTTCTTCAATTTTTTTGATGATTGGTTGCCAAATTGAAGACATATAATTATCCGAAAATCCGGATAAAATTGCGGTGGTTCTTTCCACACCCATGCCTGTATCCACATTTGTTTGTTTAAGTGGTTCGTATTTACCGTTTGAATCTTTATTGAACTGCATAAAGACATCATTCCAGATTTCAACATAGCGTTCTGCCTTACAGCCTTCTTCAAATTCGACTTCGGGTAATTCTGGCTTGGTATCCAAAAACATTTCCGTATCCGGGCCACACGGACCAGTAACCCCGGCGGGGCCCCACCAATTATCTTCTTTGGGCATAAAATGAATATGGTTTGAGGGGATGCCTGTGATTTTCCAAAGACCAGCACTCTCTTCGTCTTTGGGAGAATTTTCGTCGCCGACAAAGCAGGTAATGTGTAAATCGTTTGGATTAATATTTAAAATTTTAGTTAAAAATTCAAAACTCCAAGGAATCATGTCGTCTTTGAAATAATCGCCTAAAGACCAATTGCCGAGCATTTCGAAAAATGTATGATGACGATTGTCGCCAATATCATCAATATCACCAGTTCGAATGCATTTTTGAACATTTACCAATCTCTTGCCTAATGGATGGGGCTGACCTAGAAGATATGAAACTAAAGGGTGCATGCCAGCAGAAATAAAAAGGGTGGTCGGATCGTTTTCGGGAACTATCGGAGCCGAGGGAATTTCCACATGTCCGTGTGAGACAAAAAAATTGACAAATTTTTGCTTTAATTCCGCTGCGTTCATAGGGAAATTATAACAAACAAAAACTTATTTACGGGCGCGGATGAAAACTTTTGGTGTTGATTTATGAGGTTTAACTGGTTCGGTACTAATATCCGCAATATTAATTTTAGTTTTATTTTTTTTGGGAGAGGTTGTGACTAGAGTATCTGACGTAAAAGATTTAAAAAAGCTTTCGATTTTATTCTTTAAAGTTTTTATAACTTCGTTTTTGTTGTTTCGATAAATTAGAACGGCGATGATGGCTCCAGCAATAGCCCCGATGATAATGCCAAACATGAAGCTGGCACTTGATGAATTATCTTCGTGACAACAATTGCATTCTTTGTGAGCCATTTTAGGATGAACTTTTATTTTTTTTAGTTAAAAGACTATTGAAAAAATTCATGCCATTTTTAAATCCAACCACAAACTCGGAGATAGATGAAACCGGCTGGGCAACTGAAGAGGTAATTAATTTGGTGTCATCTAGAATGCCATTGGTTTTTGTAAGTGTGGTCCTTAATTCTTTTAAGATTAATATTAGCCATATACCGCAACCCACAATAACGGCAGTAATACAAACAACGCTAATAATTATTATTATCTGTGTTAAGTCCATAAAATTAGTATAGACTATCTAAAAAATTTTTTCATTTATTAATCTTAAAAGTCTTTTCACTAAAAGTAGATTTACCATTGGTTCCCTTGGACTCGATCACTACTTTTGTCTCTGCTGAAACTAGACTAATTTCTTTTTCAAAATTTCCGTTTTGGTCAACAATAACCAAATCTTGATTAACCCTAACTGTTGATTCTGGGTCTGTGACTCCGTTTATATCAATATTGTTGTCAACCAAAACTGACTCGGGTGGCCAGTCAACTTTTAGTTTTGGCGGACGATTAAATTTTACATATTCTGAAACTAAGTAAAGGGAAAAGAAAACAATAGTAATAATAATAGAAATTGTAAAAGTAAATTGAGGGGTGAAGGAAAAAAATGTTTTTTTAGATAATTTTTGCTTATGTTTTTGAGCAAAATCCCGGCGAAAAATACGCAAAATTTCCTGGCCATTTAATCCCAGAAAATCGGCATAATCCTTGATAATTAGTGAACAGTATGGTTCTTGAGGAAAGCAATGAGTGTTCTCTTGTTCCAAGGCTTCCAAATATTTAACGTTAATCTTGAGTCTTTTGGCGACTTCACTAAAATCAAGTTCTTTTTCTAGACGGGCATTGTTGAGTAAGGTGGAAGCGCGAAACATAAAGCGTTAGATTTCAGAATTATTGGAGGGGCTGTTGTGTGCAATTAATATTTCCCGTGGTTTGGCGCCATTGGACGGCCCAACTATTCCAGCTGCTTCTAACTGATCCAAAACCCTGGCTGCCCGAGCATAACCCAATTTGAGACGACGCTGCATCATTGAAGCTGATGCCTTGCCTGTTTCTTGAACTAATTTGACAGCATTTTCGAACAAAGTATCCCTATCCTCGCCATTTACCGAAAGAGTATTTTTACTTAATGAAGTGGAACTGGCTACTGGTTGGCTTGTTATTTGGTCATCATAATCAGTAGTTTTTTGTTTTTTAAGAAAATTAATTAAATTATTGATTTCTTTGTCTGATACAAAACAGCCTTGAATTCTAACTGGCTTGGCTAACTCTGGTGGAATATAGAGCATGTCGCCGCGACCCAAAAGTTTTTCGGCGCCCGGAGTGTCCAAAATAACCCGTGAATCGGTCATAGAAGAAACAGCAAAAGCTAATCTGGTAGGAATATTGGCTTTGATCAATCCGGTAATGATGTTTACAGAAGGTCTTTGGGTGGCTAAGATTAAATGAATACCGACAGCTCGAGCCATCTGAGCAATCCGACAAATATTGTCTTCCACTTCAGACGGTGAAAAAAGCATAATTTCGGCTAATTCATCTATAAAGATTAAAATATACGGAATAGACTGGAACCCGGCCATATTATTGTAAGCTTCTATATTTTTCGTACCGACTTCGGTAAACATTTTGTAGCGGCGTTCCATTTCGGAAACGGCCCATTTTAGGGCTGAAACCACTTTTTCTGGCTCGACTATAACAGGAGTTAAAAGATGAGGAATACCGTTGTATGGTGTCAATTCGACTCTTTTGGGGTCGACCATAATCATTCTAACTTCGTCTGGGGATGCCCTAAATAAAATATTACAAATCCAAGAATTGACACAGACAGATTTACCGGAACCAGTTTGCCCGGCAATTAAGACGTGGGGCATTTTGGTGATATCGCCGACCTTAGGATTACCGGCCACATCGAGACCAAGCGGAATTGTAATTTTATTTTTAGCATTCTTCATTGGTTCCGAATCTAGGATTCTTTTGATCGGTACTACTTCTAAAGACCGGTTGGGCACTTCGATACCAACTAATGATCGACTAGGAATTGGTGCTTCTACACGAATTTGACCACCAGGAGCAGCCAGTGCCATAGCTAAGTCATTAGATAAACTGAGAATTTTGGCTAATTTTGTACCAAGGGCAACTTCCAGAGCATATTGGGTAACCGACGGGCTATTGTTTACTTCGGCAACACGAGCGGTAATACCAAACGAATCAAGAGTTTGTTCGATAATTTGGGCGTTTTTGCGCACATCACCACGGTCGGCCTTGGCACCAGGAGCGTCGTCGAAAAGAGAGATTGGCGGATATTCCCAGATTCTATTTTCCGTTGAATTTAAGGTGTTAAAAGACTTAATAGGATCAACTGATAATTGGGTTTGAATATCTTTTAGAACTGGCGGAATATTGACTACAACTGGATCGTCTTTGTCTTTTGAGTGATCTTTGTAATTCGCATCGGATTGGATATAAACATCATTTTTGGTTTTTTTATCACCTTTGATTTTGGAGTTACCAAAGGTATATTTTTTAATTAAAGCAAAAGTGGCGGAAATAAAACGAAATATCTGGGCAATTGAAGTATCAAAAAGAATTACAAAACCGACAATAAAGGAAAAGAAAAATATTAAAAAACTAAAGACTTGACCAAATAAAGACAAAAATTGATCCCATAAAAAAATACCGGCTAATCCGGTTTGAAAAAGACTTATAATTGACACAAACATTATTAAAAAGCCTAAAAATACATTTAAATCTTTGAGTGGGGTTTTGACTTTGGTAAATAAAAAAGCAATTAAAATAAATAAAAATGGTATTAAAATTCCACCGAAACCAAAATATTGGGATAAAAGTTGGTTGTAGGAGATGGGAATTGGACCCGTTTGAAGAAACGAGAAAATAGACAAGAGAGACAAGATCAAAAAGAATATAAAAAATATAGACTTGACCGTCTCTGGTTTTAACCGAAGACTGGGTAAAAGTTTATTTTTTTTGCGGCGACCACGCTTAGCCATAAAATTAGTATAACTGGTTAATATGATTGTGCAAAGAGCCAACGATGATTAGCCGGCCGACCACAACAAACACATACTCCCTTTTCAGGTTTATTTTCTAAAGGTAAACACCTGGTAGTAGCTTTTGTTTCTTCTTTAATCTTGGATTCGCATTCTGCATCTTCGCACCAAAGGGCAGATATAAAACCCTTAGTTGTATTCATAATTTTTTTAAATTCTTCATAAGTGTCAACTTTAAAAGTATTATCCAGAGTGAATTTTTTATGTTTTAGAAATAATTCATTTTGAATGTCTTTTAAAACTTCAGTTATTTTGGAATTTAAATCTTTAACGTCAATAATCATTTTTTCACTAGTATCACGGCGAAATAAAACGACCTTATTTTCCTTGGCTTCCCTGTCTCCAATTTCTATCCTCACAGGAACACCTTTCATTTCCCATTTATTAAATTTGAAACCGGCGGATTCTTGCTCGACCAAATCAATTTCTGTTCTGAATTCATTTTTAAGATTTTTGTATATTGATTCGGATAATTCTTTGGCTAATTCGTGAGCAGGTATAGGAACTATAACTATTTGAGTTGGTGCAATTTGAGGAGGAAATACTAATCCGGAATCATCGCCGTGAACCATAATTAATCCACCAATGCTTCTAGTAGAAAATCCCCAACTATTTTGCCAAGGATTAATTTTATCTCCATTTTTATCTTGAACCGTCCAATCAAAAGATTTGGCAAAATTTTGACCTAAATCATGAGAAGTGCAGGCCTGGAGAGCTTTGCCATTGGGCATTAAACATTCGAAGGTATACGTTTTACCAGCACCGGCAAATTTTTCCGATTCGCTTTTGACTCCGGCATAACCATACATGGCCAAAAGATCGGTATAAGTTTTTTGATATGTATCCAGAGCCCACAACACCATGTCTGAGCTTTCCTTGTGAGTAAGATGGGCACAATGGCCTTCCTGCCACAAAAATTCTGAGGTTCTTAAAAAGAGATATGTCCTCTGTTCCCAACGAACAACATTGCACCATTGATTCATTAAAATTGGTAAATCCCGCCATGACGAAGTCCACTTTCTAAACATATCATACATAATGGTTTCGGAAGTCGGACGGACAATTAAGTTTTCTTTTAATTTTTCGCCGCCAGCGATAGTAACTACTGCTAATTCAGGAGAAAATCCTTTTACATGTTCCTTTTCTTTGTTCAAAAAACTTTCGGGAATAAATAAAGGAAAATAAGAATTTTTAACACCGCGATCTTTGATTAACTTATCCAAGAAATTTTGGATGCCTTCCCAAATAGCATAACCATAAGGACGAATTACCATACAACCTTTGACCGGGGCATAGTCGGCAAGTTCGGCTTTTAAAACTATATTGTTGTACCATTCTGATAAATCGGCTGATTTTTTAACTAGTTCTTTCATAGCCTATTTTACATTAAAACAGCCTCTGGTGGGTTTCGTATTTGATATAATCGCTTGTGGAAAAAATATGTCCATTTTGCAACAGAGAGAAGATGTGTCAATTCAGAATAATTGCTGAATCAATCGCTGACGAAGTAAAACAGTTTGACGATCATAATCGACAATTGAAGCTAGAAGGTCAAATTGTCCAAATTTGAATAATATCGACCCTGATTATCCTGGAAAAAGGTTGTTGTAAGAATTAAATTTATTTATAACAAACATCTTTCTGCCAATTTTTGGGATTATTATCAATATATTGTTTAATCGCCCAATATTCCTTTTCTGTCCGGATAATCCGATCATAATATCGGGATTGCCAGGTGAAAAATAATTTTTGGCGGTTAGTATCAAATTTTACTTTTGCTTTAAAATATCGAATAACCGTTCCTAATGAGAATTGTTTCATTGGGTTTGGAATAATATTTATTTGGTTTGTAGAGACGCGATTAATCGCGTCTCTACCCAAAAATTCATTACTGCATTTATTAATTTTAAAAACAATATGAATATGATTTGGCATGATTACAAATATATCAATTACAATATTGTTAAAACGGTTTGATAATAAAATCATATTCGTTTCAACAATTTTCCCCACTTTGGACAATTTTATTTTCCCATTAATAATTTTTCCGAAGAATTTATTTTTGTTATGGGTACAAATGGTTATAAAATAAAACCCTGGCAAGGAATAATCCCTTCCTTCTAATCTTGCAGATTTGACTCGAAATTTATCAGCAAATAAATCTGGATTATCAACAGGCATTAATTTAATTGTAATGTAATTTACATTAATGTGTTACAGGTAGAGACGCGATTAATCGCGTCTCTACAACGTGTCGTATTTTATGTTTGAGACGCATACAATGCGTCTCTACAAAATCATATTGATTCATTGATTGAGACGCCAGATCTGGCGTCTCTACACGGAATAGAAAATGCGGGCAAGTATGTAAAATGACGTGCTGTCGTCAAATTTTTTATTAAATTACACCCATTGTAGGGGCGTATTATATTTTTATACCTCAATTACCAACGGCAAAACCATTGGTTGGCGGCCGGTTTTTTCGTAAATTATGCTTTCGATATAAGCTTGAATTTGTTCGCGTATAAAATCAAAATTAGCCGGAGCACTGGTTGATTCTTTGAATTTATTAACAACTTCCTGTTTTATAAAATTCATCAATTCGGTATTTTCTTTCATAAAAACGAATCCGCGACTTAGAATTACAGGATCTTTGGTTAATTCACCCGTTTGTCCGTTTATGAGCAAGACAACTGAGAACATACCGTCGCCAGCGAGTAATTTACGATCTCGTAAAACCGTAGTACCAACATCGCCTACACCCAAACCGTCAATCAATATCTTTCTTAATGGAATATGGAAAGAAGTATCATAACTACCATTACCATTAAAAGTAACCGAAGTACCATAATCTGGAGTAATTACGTCTTCTTCTGGATAACCCAAAGATTTTGCCATTGTTTGGTAACTTTTTTGATGACGATAATTACCGCCGATTGGGAGTAAATATTTAGGACTTAAAAGGCTAATGAGGAGAGCCTGTTCTTTTTGGTAACCATGACCGGACACATGAAGTTCTTCCTTTTCACCATAAGAAACCTCGGCACCCATTTTAGATAAGACATCGATCATGCTGTAAATATTTGAAGTTGTACCTGGAATATAATCAGGAGAAGAAAAGATAACTTTGTCGCCAGATTTTATTTTAATCCGATGTTTACCCATTACCATTTTACTTAAAGCCGAATCGGGTTGACCGGCAAAGCCGGCTACTAAAAAAAGTAATTTGCTATCAGGAAAATTTTTGGCTCTATCGACCGGAATAATATCATTGTCATTTAATTTTAGATAACCTAAGTCTTTGGCGATACTAATTGCTTTTTCAACTGAAAATCCAACAACTACTATTTTTTTACCACTACCCTTGGCGTATTCAATCGCTTGACTCCAACGAACAATATTGCTGGAGATCGAGGTAACAAATACCCTACCTTTGGCTCCAACAATTTCTCTTTTAAAGTGTTCTGCAATGGAACTTTCTGAAGGAGAATAACCTTCGTGATCGGAACCTAAACTATCTGATAATAAAACTAGAACTTTTTTTTCACCAATGCGGGCAATATGTCGATAATCGACACCTTTGCCATCTAATGGGAAAAGGTCGAATTTAAAATCAGAACCATGGTAAATAATACCAATCGGTGTAGTGATAGCAAAATGATAAGTGTCGGGAATTGAGTGGGTTACGCGAATAGGATCAACAGTAAAATGGCCCTTGACCATTGGAGGGGTGTTATCTTCATAAACGTGAAGATTGGATTGCATGCTAATTTCGCTCAATCTGGATTCTATAAATGCAGCCGCCAATTTGGGCGCATAAATCGGAATTTCTTTGCCTAAAATAGGCAAGATGAACCTGATTGCGCCAATGTGGTCTTCGTGGCCGTGAGTAATAAATATACCCAAGATTCGGTCTTTTTTGTCTTCAAGATAATGAGTGTCGGGAATCTGTAAATCGACACCAAAAGCATCTTCTTCGGGAAAGCCAACGCCACAGTCGACAATAATTATTTGGCTTTTACTAGTATCGCCGTTGGGTATATATTCGTAGGCGTACATGTTTTGAGTCACACCACCAAAGCCTCCTAGGGCAGAAATTCTAACTGAATCATAATTTTTTCTAAATTCCCTAACTTGGGGCTTTGCTTTAGAAAAGTTTTGAGGCACTTTGTTTTGATCAATATTTTGATTGTTCATAATTTAATTTTTAATAATTTTTAAAACTTTTAACTAGCCCAAAATAGGGACCAGTTTTTTTAGGTCAGTAGAGATTGAAATTAATCTGTCTATGAGTATGACTAATAATTTTATCAAGGATCCTATTCAAAGTTACCGGGTCCAAAAGTTTATGTGAAAGTTTAGCAGAGTCTTTTGAAAAAGGCAAATTGTGTTTATTTAATTTAATTTTCATACTTTACCATTGAGGTAGATATTGTTTAATATTGGTCTCATCAATGGCTACTTGGGTGACTTGGCCTTCAAAAATCATTTTGGCAACCTTGCGGCACAGACCTTCGATATTGCGCTTTAGAGTACGAACGCCAGCATCGAATCCAAGCGGACGAACTATTTGGGGCCAAACACTGTCGCTAATTTTTAACTCTTGAGAAGTCAGACCAGCTTCGGTTATGGCCTTACCCAAAATATAATCACGACCAATGGCAATTTTTTCTTCGTCATTATAAGAAGGCATTTGAATTGGTTCGAGACGGTCCATAACAGCGGTAGCAATTCGAGTCGTGTTGTTGCAAGTGGCGCAAAATAAAACTTGGGATAAATCAAAAGGATAATCAATGTAATTATCAGTAAATTTATGATTTTGTTCCGGATCTAAAAGCTCAACCAACACACCCATAACTGTGTTTAGGGCTTCATCAGCCACACGATCAATTTCATCTAAAAGAATTACTGGGTTTTTTGTTTTGGCTGAAATTAAGGCTTTAATTATTTGGCCTGGTTCTGATTCGGGGTTAATTCTGGAGATACCCCTTAAATAAGCCGGATCTCCTAGTCCACCAAATGGGATTCTGACAAATTCGCGGTTTAATACATGAGCAATAGACTGAGCCATGGTAGTTTTGCCAGTACCAACTAAGCCAACAAAAAGTAAAATAGGCGCCCGGATATCTTTTTCTGGATTACGGGCTTTTTGCAAGGCTAAGACTGAAATGTACTCCAAAAGTCTTTCTTTGATATCGGTCAAACCATGATGACCCTCGTTTAGTTTTTCTTTGGCGTAATTTATATCCAAAATATCTTTGCTGGATTTTTCCCAAGGTAGTTTAACTACCCAGTCAATATATTTGGCGACTCTTTCATAACTTTCCCAAAATATTTCAGGGGCCTTGGAATTTAGTTTTAATTGGGAATAAATTTCGTCGACTTTTTCCTCTAAACCTGCGGGTAAATTTGCCGTTTCGGTTTTGACAATTAACTTATCAATCGCCTGATCCGACGTGACTAAACTAGATCTCATTTAAAAAGTATACCTTGAATTATCGATTATAGTTACCTTGTTGAGGTCTGGCTTCACCTGGGTGAAGAGCTTTGAATTCTGGAGCTGCTAATTTTATTTGATGATTATCGTTGAAACCAGAGACACGAACGTGAATCTTGTCACCAACCTTAATTATGGTAGCTGGGCTAGCTAAAAATCCGCCAGATAATTCAGATACGTGCAATAAAGCTTCTCTGCCTGGTAAAAATTCAACAAAGGCACCGTAGTTTTCAACTCGAGTAACAACACCATCGTATTCTTCACCGATTTGAATTTCTTTGATCATTGATTCGATTTCATAAGCAGCTTTGTCAATACTTTCCTGATCTAAGGATGAAATAGAAGCACTACCGAAGTCATCAATATCGATTTGAACTTGGTATTTCTCCATTAATCCCTTGATAGTTTTACCACCGCTACCGATAACTTCACCAATTTTATCTTCAGGTAATTTAACTATTTTTATTTTTGGAGCAAAAGCGGAAACGTGATCTCTTGGGACAGTCATTGTTTCGTCAATCTTATCTAAGATTTGGAGTCTGGCTTTGGTGCTGGCAACAAAAGTGTCCTTGATCATATCCATGGTCAAACCTTGACGTTTGATGTCCAATTGGATGGCAGTAATTCCAGTTCTAGTACCAGTGATTTTGAAATCCATGTCGCCGTTGTGGTCTTCAATACCAGCAATATCGGTTAACAAAATATATTTTGTGTCATCTGAAACCATACCTACTGAAATTCCAGCAACTTTGTCCTTGATAGGTACACCGGCGTCCATAAGAGACAGGGTGGAACCACAAGTGGAAGCCATTGAAGAGGAACCGTTTTGAGATAAAACTTCAGAGGTTAATACGATTGTATATGGAAATTCATCTTCGGAAGGAATGACTGGAAGTAGGGCTTTTTCAGCCAAAGCACCGTGTCCAACTTCCCTTCTGCCCGGTCGGCCGACTCTACCAGTTTGACCGGTAGAAAAAGGCATAGCAGAGTAAAAGTGAATGTATCTTTTGGAACTTTCACCTAAAGAATCTTCTAGGTATTGTTTGTCAGCAAGAGTACCAAGAGTGGTGACTGTCAAAGCTTGAGTTAAACCTCTTTGAAAAATAGCTGAACCGTGAGTGCAAGGTAATATCCCAACTTCTGTATTTAATTCTCTAAGTTGGTCGTATTGACGCTTGTCAAATCTGGTACCCGCTAAAGTTCTGGTACGGAAATATTTTTTGATAACATTGTCGGCGGCTTGAACCAAAATATTTTCAGAAACTTCTTCAGATTTAATTTTGGCTTCAAAAGCTGTTTTAACCTTGTCTTTAATGGCATCTTGACCACTACTATGATTATCTTCGCCGCCATTTTCTAAAAATTTAAGGACGTCGTCTTTGATTAAATTTTCGACTTCGTTTTGTAAATCTTCTGAGGGCAATACTATTTCAAATTCAACTTTTTTACAAGCAAAGCTTTTGGCAAATTCAACTAATTGTTTGTTAACATCATCAGTTGTGGTTTTGGCCAATTCAATGGCTTTAATCATAGTGTCGTTGTCAACGATATTACTGGCAGCTTCGATCATGTTGATACCCTCGGATCCAGTACAAACCAAAAGGTCGACTTGGGATTTCTCTAGATCGCTTAAGCTAGGATTGACGACTAATTGGCCGTCAATTAATCCAACTCGAACAGCTGAAACTGGAGCATTAAAAGGAATATTGGAAATGGAAAGGGCTGCTGAAGCGGCTAAGAAACTAGGTATAATAACGTCGTTTTCTTTGTCGTTACTTAAAATAGTGATGATAATTTGGACTTCATTTTGAAAACCATTTGGGAAAAGAGGACGAACAGATCGGTCAATAATTCGACCAAAAAGAACGGCTGTGTCCGAAGGACTAGTCTCTCTTTTTACCCACTTACCGCCCTTAACAATACCACCGGCATAAAATTTATCCATGAATTCAAGTGAAAGAGGAAAATAATCTTTGGTTCTATCAACTTTTCCCATGACAACAGTGGCCAAAACAATAGTATTGCCGTATTGGGCAGTGACGGCAGCATTGGCTTGTGGAGCTAATTTTCCAGTTGATAAAATGACTTTCTTGCTACCAATTAAAATTTCCTGTTTTTTTTCTTGAACCATAAAAATCCCTTATTTTTTAAGACCTAATTCTTTTATAACTTTATTATATCTGTCGACTGTGTGAATTGAAAGATAACGCAATAAGCGTCGTCTTTTGGCAATTTTAGTTAAAATTCCTCTTTTGGCGGGAGAATCGTGTTTATTTTCAGTCAAATGCTGTTGTAATTTCTCGACTTCCTTGCTTAAAATAGCAATTTGAATTTCCGGGGAACCGGTATCGTCTTTTGCTTGGGAAAACTTTTTAAGTATCTCCTGTTTTTCTTCTTTGGTTAATGCCATAAAATTTAGCTATAAACTGGTAAAAAATAATAAAGCAGAATGGCTACTGCTTAACCAGTCAATAGTTACGGTGGTTATTATAGCATGAATTTAGATCGCGGAGACAGAGGATGGCTTTTCAACCGCTTCTATGGGAGTAGTATTTATTTGACTGGTAATATCGTTTGATTGGGTAGCCCGGAGACAAACCGCTCCAGCTTCAAATGTTTCAGGAGAAACATTGACAGAAAAAGATTGAGTAGCAACTCTAAGTCCGATCAACAAATCCTTGGCGGATTCGGTATCTAACTTAAGATCCAACATAGGAATTAAAAAAGTGAAAATTTCAGAAAAAGGAGCGTCGGCATCGATAATTGAGGCTTTGGCCCAAGACTTGGACACATTGATTGGAGAAACAAATACCCAATTACCTTTGTTGACCATGCCACTGTTGGCACTAAGTGAGCTTTCGTCACCGAGCATAAATGAAATGTCGGCGGAACTTTCGTTGTTGAGAACGATTTTGTCGTTTTCAATTTTGGGAGCGTCTGGTTTGGTTTTAATTACAAAATTTAATTTACCGCCATCATCGTTATAAGTTACAAATTCAACTTGTTCCGAGGGATAATTTAAAGAAATTACAAAGTCGTTAATTTGAAAAGTGTCGGTCAAAAGATCCAAGCCACTTAATTTAGAATAATTAGCGTCCGGTTTTTGAGGACAAAAAACTTTAACATTTATATTTTTAGATTTTTTGAGAGATAGGGCTAAGCTCAAAGCAGCACCGATACTATCCACGTTCATCTGGGGAACCGCAATTAATGCTGTTTTAGCGTTGGTAAGTAAGTTTTTGATGGAATCAACATTATAGTTTTTCATATTTGGCCTGCTCCAATTAGAAAAAGTCTTTTGTATAACTTAAGACTTGTTATAGGCTATTATAACATCGTTTAGTTTAAAATCAACATAAGGCTTAAAAGTGATGCCACATTCGGCACCAACCTTCACCTTTTCGATGATTTGTTTGGCTTGATGAATACCTTCTATTTTAGTATCTTTTATAATTTTACCGTCTCTTTTTAAATGAATCATGTCCCCTTTGTTCAGTTCACCTTTGGTGCAATGAATACCAGCAATGCGAACTTTTTCAATTTTAAATTCAGCGATAATTTCACCTTCACCAGTAATGTTTTCATCTATGGTTGGCTCTAGGAGTTTTAATACTTGAGTCTGAATATTTTCAATGATTTCATAGATTATTTTGGACTCAAAGATTTTAACTTTTTGATTTTCAGCTAGTTTTTGAATAAATTTGGGCACTTGAACATTGAAGGCAAAAATTTCAGCCTTGGAAGTTTCGGCAATAAAGATATCATTATCTAAGACAGGGCCAACACCGGACAAAATTACCTGAACATCATCACTAAAACTATTCATTAATGCCTCGAGAGTACCCTCGACATCGGCTTTGATAATAACCCGAAGCTTAGGCTCTTCTTCTAAATTAGAAGCTACTTTAATTGGTTCAACTTTGTTTTCTGGCGGCTTATATTCTGTTTTTTCTAAAGAGATAACACTACCAACAACTGGTGGCTTTTCAAAACCCAAAATTTCTACTGGAGTGCTAGGTGGGGCTTCTTTTATATTCTTGCCGGTAAAATCGACCAATGCTTTGACTTTGCCACTGATATTTTCGGCATAAACTATGTCGCCTAAATGAAGAATTCCTTTTCTAACAATAGCTGAGGCAACCGGACCTTTAGCTTTATCTAATCTGGATTCGATAACAACTGCTTCCATGGGTGATTCAACTTCTGATGTTAATTCCATAATTTCGGCATGAAGTAAGATTAGTTCCAGAAGCTCTTCGATACCTTTGCCTGTTTTGGCCGAGACTGGAATTATGGGAATTTGACCACCGTATTCTTCGGGAGTGTAACCCAACTCAACCAATTGACCTTTTACTTTATCGGGCAAAGCACCGTCGAGATCCATTTTATTCATAGCAACGATGAAAGGTAGATTAGCTCTTTTAATATGATCTAAACATTCTTTAGTTTGGGGCATGACACCTTCGGTGGCAGCAATTACCAAAACTACAAGATCGGTAACTTTGGCACCGCGAGCGCGCATATTGATAAAAGCGGCATGGCCGGGAGTATCGATAAAAGTAATTAGTTTGTCCTGATTGTCTTTTTGTTTGACTACGGCCTGATAGGCGCCGATGTGCTGAGTAATTCCACCGGCTTCTTTTCGCCAAATATTGGTAGATCTGATTTTGTCCAAAAGTGAAGTTTTACCATGATCGATATGACCCATGACTGCTACAATTGGCGGACGAAGCTTAATAGTCGTTTTTACTTCCATAATTTAATTAAAGTAATAAATTGACCCAGCTGCGGCTGGGTCTTCTGACGGCTGAAAGTAACAGTCGTTTTAAAGGTTATTTGCTGGCAACAGGTTCTTGGGCCTGAATAATTTTGATTTCCAAATCAGTTAACAAACCAGCTAACCGAACATTTTCCCCACCACCACCAATAGCTAATGCCAATTGATTTTCAGGAACCGAAACCATAGCAACACCGTCTTTAATTGATTCTACTTTTACGTTTTGAGCTGGAGACAAAGATTGAATAATGAATTGATTGATATTTGGAGAATAAGCAACTACGTCGACTTTTTCATCTGAAGGCAATTCGCTTAAAATTGATTGAATTCTACTGCCTTTTTGACCAATACATGAACCAACAGGATCAACTCCTGGTTGTTGCGAAGACACAGCAACTTTAGTTCTTTCGCCAGCAGATCGGGCAATTTTTTCAATAGTTACCGAGCCACTACCAACTTCTGGAACTTCGCGAACAAATAATTGCTTAACAAATTCAGGATCCCTTCTGGATAAAATTATTTCGCTTTTTTCCATTTCGTCTTTGACGATGCCTTTTAATAAGAAAAGTTTTTTGGATCCGAGGGGTAACATTTCACCTTTGATTTGTTCGTCTTTGGGACAAATACCTTCGGTTTTACCAATACCAACAGTAAGTTTATAAGGATCAGCGCGCAAGATAACTCCAATAATTAAATTACTGACTTTCTTTTCAAACTCAGTAATAATTACTTCCTTTTCAACTTCGCGAATTCTTTGATCAATTACCTGTTTGGCAGTTTGGGCGGCGATGCGACCAAAGCCAGGAGGAGTTACATCTGTTTTTTTACCATCTTCTTTTATATTGTAAACTTTGAAAGAACCAGTTTCTGGAGCTAATTCTACGGTAAATTGTTCTTCTTCAGCAATAATCACACCGTGCTCTTTTTGATCGCGTTTGTAAGCAGAAATTAATCCCATTTCAATTGAATCCAATATTGATTGGACGTCGATATTTCTCTCGCCGGCAATTTGAGCAACTGCGACTGCGAATTCAGTTTTAGGTAATTTTTTTAGATCCATTTTATTTAAATTTTATTCAATAAACTTGAATATTATAGCAGAATAAGCGGCTAATTATCGCAAATGAATTTATAGGTCCGCCAATTAATTCTTTCAAAACAGTCCCCTTCAAATGTGGTTTTAATTTGACGACGGCGGTCACCATTATATATATAGAGTGGTTTGGGAAGTTTTAATAAAAGATTTTTTTCAATTTGCCTATCATCACTCAGCCAAAATTGTTGCCAATCGTTTTCGGTCCAATATATATCATTCTCCCCAAAACCAGGCGCAATTGTGGTGCGATTTGACCAGCCATAAACCCAAGAAGTATATTTTTCATCGGTGACTAAAATGGAAGCATTGTTTTCGGTTTCGTTTAATTGGCTTATCTCTGTGATTTCCTCGGGATCAATTAATGGCTTGCCTGTTTTGTAAATAAAAATAGAGATAAAAATTAATATACCGGCTATATATAAAAAAGAAAATATTTTTTTTGAAAATAAGGATTTACGATCATCAAAAAATTTAGTGATTCCATAACCGGCTAAAATAATTAAAAATATATCCCAAAAAGGAATGAAGCGACGGGCAAAAAATAAATTAAAAATAACGATGGCTGATGTGATTAAAAAAGGAATAGTAATTAAATAATATTTGGGTTGTCGAATAAGAACAAAAAAACCATAAATTCCGGGAATTAAATAAGGCAGAGATAATAGTAATGATGTATAAAAATTATAAAAAGTACCAGAAGGAATACCTAAGGTACCGCCCAGGGCTTGCGGTTTAAATCCATTTAAAATTGGTTGAATTAGAGGCAAAAGACTATTGTTGAAGGTACTAAAATAATAGGGAAAAGCGGCTATTATGGTACCAACAAAAATTGTTGAATAATAAATGCGTTGTTTTTTTTGAAAAATTGCTAAAAATAATATAATAAGTAGCATAAAAACGGCGGTTTGCTGGTGAAAATAAGCCACTAAAATCGTAAAAATTAAGGCCCAATATGATTGGGATAAAAAAAGAGTGAAGGCAAAAAACAGAAAGGATAGGGAGGCGATATTTTTTAGATAAAAATACCAATAAAATCGATATTGAATGGCCGAACAAGTAAAGATTAAAGCTGTCCAAAGAGCGGTTTTATTGTTCCAAAGTTTTTTGGAAAATAAATAGATAGAAAATAAAAGTAGAGCGTTAAAAAAAACAATTAAAGGGATTAATTGCTTTTCTGGAGAAATAAAATTATCCAAAAAACGAGAAATAAAAGCTATGCCTGGTTGAAAGGATTCGATTAGCCATGAGGGCAGTGAGGTAAAAGAAAAGACAGAAAACAATGAAAATTTTTTGAACAAATATAAATAAAGTCCAGCGTCGTAACCGAGGGGAAGAGAGGAAAAAAAATAGGGATAGAGTCTAAGACCTAGAAAAAAAATGAGTATCCAAAATATCATTACTTTTCACTATAACATACTGTTATTTTTATTAATTGCCCTTGATTATATTTTGTCTGATTTCTAGATTTACTGGAGATTATTTAATCTTTTTAATGTTTTTTGATGGTAAATAGTTTTGTTTATTTATTACTTTACTGTTGGTTAATTTTTCAAAATTTTCCTTAGCTTTTTTGGTATAACGGCCACCTTTTTGGGCAGAAATGGCATTTTTATTAAAACCAATTGCTTTTTCATTCTCCGCTATTTTGTGTGTAGTCAGTTCGGCCAGGGAAGTAAATAGTAATTCAGCGTCGGTCATATTATCTCGTAAATTATGACCTTTGAGATTTTTTAAATTTTTATGTTCTTTGACTGTTAGACCAGTCCATTCTTTGTGAATTATGTTTGTGAGAATGGCAAATTCTTCTTGCTCCTCAATTTTATGGTTAGCCCAATAATCAGTTAATTTATTTCTTATTTCTTGACCTCGCATTCTTTGTTCAATCCATTTCGTCGAATGTCCCATTGATTTCCAATTTTCCCTAGCTCTGTTTAGGGAAATTTCTGGATCTACAATTTCTTTTAACCTTTCGTGGCCAACTTTGGCCAACCATAATTTAAACGGTTCGGCCTTAGGTGAAGGAATTGATTGAATTAAACGAAAAATTGTTTCTGTGTCAGCACAGTCAGTAAAACGTATTTTGCCATCGGATGCAATTAATTTTAACCGTACGATTTTATCGTACGGTTGATTTTCATCCCAAAAACGACGAATTTGTTTTACAGGTCGCGACCCGTCTGTGTAAAAACAAATTGCATTTTTCAGATTACAGGTAACAAACAGGTAGGGGCGATTCATGAATCGCCCCTACAATGTGGATGTGATTTTTTAAAAAAATTGACAGGTTGTAGAGGGCGTTATTTTTTAGTTGAAAAAGAAATCGAAATTTTCGTCGGGATTGGGCAAAGAATCGTCTTCGGGCATGGCTTGAGCACCAAGTATGACATTTATTTGGGCTGAGTCGGTAGCTAGTGGCGACCTATTAACAATAAAATATTGTTCCATCATAACATCTTCGACAATATCGGCTTGGGCAGATTCTGCGGCGGTAAATTCAATTATAGTATCTTTATAGTCTTGCTTTGGGCTGTCTTTCGCCTCGACGTTTTTATAACCTTTTTTGGTAAAAATTGAAGCTATTCTTTTGGCCTCGCCTTTTTCGGCGCCGCCATTGATAACAAATATTTTCAGTGCAGGGTCAACCGGAGGTAATTCTTTTTGAGTAGGAGTTGGGGTTTCGGAAACATTGGGTATGGGTGTAACTGGGTTAATATTTTGAACCACCAATTTGGTTTTTGGTTTTTGGATAATAAACAAACTGGTCAGAAGAATAAAAATAACTACAAAACTGACTGGCAATTGAATCTTGGAAACTAATAATTTTTTAAAATTTAAATTTTTAATTTGATATTTCCAATCAGCTTCGCTTTCAACTATTATTTCAGCTTCTTCGTCTTGGTCGGGCATTATTAAAACGATTACTCCCATAAACATAATTAAAAGACCCGATAAGGCACTGATTAACCAGTGAAGATATTCATTGTCTAATTTAACTTTCCAGAAAATCAAAGTGGCGCCAATTATTCCCAAAGCAACTGCAAAAACATAATCAAAAATGGCTGGCTTATTGTTTTGATTGTCTTGTTCGGTTTGATCTTCATCTTCGGGTAAAAAAGCCGAGATTATCCCCAATATCAGTACGCCTCCCAGAACCCAATTCAATGAAAAAACATCAGAGACAAAACCGGGAAAAAGTGTTTCCAAAAGAAAAAGAATCAAATAAAAAACCAGTGAAAATGTAAATAATTGCTTTAGCAGAATGATAACAATTTTCATTTTTCCTATTAATTAATGGCGCCGATATTGATAGTAATTTGATCGTCCTTATAATTAATCGCCCGGTTTACGGTTTTGTATTCGGTTTTTAAAATTTTTTCAATATCAGTAGCTGTTGAAATATATTTTTCCGGATAAGTGATTGTGCAATTTTTTATATCGCTGCCATCATAATTTCCGGCTTCGGTGTTCGAGTAACCAGCAGTCTTCAATAGTGTGGCATAACGAGCGGCGGCGCCAGCGGACGCCCCGGCGTTTAGAACTTTAATTTTTACGGATTTATTGGTGGTGGAGGTTGGTGTTAATTTGGAACTTGGTGTGGCGGTAATTGTGGGGGTAATTTTTGTGCTGGGTGTGGCTATGGCTGTTGGTGTTATTTTTAGTGCAAGGGTGGTTGTGGGAGTCGGGGTATTTGTCGAAGTAATTGGCTGGTTCTTTTTAAGTATATTTTTAAAAAAATCCATTATTTTATCAACAAAACCTCTCTTTTCTGGTGTGGGATTAATAATTGGTGCTTTGACAAATTTTTCTAAAGCGCCGGTGTAATCGATATTAACTTCGAAGCTTTCTATTTCTAGTTCTCCACCGAATTTAGCTAATTCAGGACTTTCCAGGGAAAAATATAATTTGTTGCCAGTAATATTTAAATCTTTTGGGTCGAAATTAATTTCAGACACAAGCCAATCCCCTTCCTGACGAGCAGGTGTCAAAGTAGTGAGGATATAATCAATATCATCCAAACTTTCAACGGTATTTAGTTCTGTTTTCTTGATTATTTCCGGATTAAAAAACTGGTCTGGTGAAAAGGCAAAATAACTGTCGCTTGTATAGACGATATCGTTTTTGGCCGAACTTATTTTGTAGAGATTTTTACTATTATAGTTTGATTTAGTTAGGGCTTCTACATCAGTAGTTACTTTTTTGCCGACTTCGAGAATTTTAATTTCATATTTATCATTGATTTTGATGGAATCCAAATATCCTTTGTGGGCAATTTGAGCAGTAAGATTGGTGGCGTCGGTGTATATATTGCTCGGTTTCTTGTCTAAAATAAACAGCCTTTTGGCAATAATTTTTTGTTGATTTGTCTCGATACGGGTAATAAGAGTGTCACCACCTTTACTGTCTGAAACAATATCTACCCGATAAATCCCAGGGGTAATATCGGTCAATTCAACCTTTTCGGTTTGAGAGTCTCTTTTAAGTAAAGTCTTGCCTGCCATGCCATCATCAGGAATTTCTTTTTCAGTTATTTTTTTATTTTCTTTATAAACAGCTATTTTCAATTTATCTTCTCCATCATACATATTTATGTCTTGTTTACTAACCTTTAAAGTAAACGGAGCGGAATCGACCCAAACATAAAAAGTATGGGTACCCCGGAGATAAGTGTTAATAATAGTATTGGGTTCGATTTTTGTAGGAGTATTTTTTACTAAAGTTTCGGCATTGACAAAATAGGCGCCAATTTTTTCTTTGTCTGGAGGAGTGTTGATTAAATCAACGATAGAATCATATTTTTTATTTCTTTGATACAAAATATTACTAGTTCCCTTGATTTGTTCCCATTTTTGGGCATCTTGGATAAATGTTTGATAAAAGGGTTTGTAGACATACTTATCTTTTTCATCACCCCGAATACCCAATCTGATTTCCTTTGGCCCTTTTTTGAATTTGATAATGGCATGAATATTTTCAATATTGGAAGATTTAATGTCGAGGGGAAAACGAGCGGCTTGAGAGGTAATGACTTGACTAGGAAGTTTGAAACCACCCGTAGGGCTAGTGGTGTCGATGTTAGCCACTTCTTTGGCCCCAGGAAGCTTCATTGAAGTTGTTATTTTTTTACCTAAAGGAGACCAATATTGATATGTTAAAAACCCGACTACTCCAAAAATAAGTAGAATTCCGGAAGCAATTAAAATTATTTTTATTGTTTTAGTTTGGGTTTCTTTCATATGTTTGATAATTATAATATTAATGTGACACAAAAGAGAAAGATTGTCACTTTTTACTTCTTAAATCCTCTAATGTCTTGTTTATTAATGTAGAGCTAGTACCTTTCGTATAAGGAAAATATACAATTTTTACTCCAACTTTTTCAAACTGTTCCTCGATGTCTTTCCATTTGTCTGTGTTATACCAATCGTCTCCTACAAACATTACGTCAAACTTTACTTTTTTCCACATTTCAAATTTATCCATATTTTCCTGAGGTACTACCGAATCTACATATTTAATCGCCCTGACAATTTCGATTCTTTCACTGAATGGAATTACTGCTTTTTTATTTTTATATGAAACTAATATGTCCGAAGATACTCCAACAATTAAATAATCACACAAACCTTTTGCATTACGCAAAAGATTAAGGTGTCCTATATGAAATAAGTCATAAACACCAGCAGTGTATCCTATTATTTTTTTCATATTTTTATATTACCACCTGTAATTTTTATTAAAATAATTATCTTCGAAAATAGCTAGACAAATAAACATCCATAAAGCTTGACCTGACATATTATTTACTATCTCCTCTACAGAAATATCCACATTAAGCCAATTTCTATTTTTTAAAATTTGTGCAGTTTTTTGGAGAGACTTGTCCCACCATTGTAAGGGGACAGGGAAACCAATTTTTTTTCGATATATTATGTCGTGGGGCAAATATCTTTCTGCGACCTTCTTTAGTATGTACTTCGGAGTATCATATACTTCACTAATTTCTTCTTCTGATAAATTTTTACATTTAAACTTATTTTTATTTAAATTAAATTTAAGCTTCAATTCATTAGGTATGTTTTTACTTACGAAATCAATTAGAGTGTGATCAAGAAATGGTACCCTACTCTCCAAAGAACTTTGCATAGTGGTGTAGTCCAATCTAATAAGTAATTCTTTTATGTGATAATTTAAAAAAAATCTAAAAACATTTTCTTCATTTTTATAATTTATAAATTCTTTTTTTAAATTTTTATCAAATTTTTTTCGTAAATCTAGCGGCACAGATAAAAATCTATCTCTCAAGTCCCTTGGTATATATTCATATCTTTTAGAGAAATAATCATAAAATGATGTTTTTATTTTATTTTCGGAATTTTCAAACACATAAGGTGACCTAAATATGCGTCCATATCCAAAAAATATTTCATCCGCTCCTTCGCCAGAAAGAATTACTTTGTCGAAACCCGAAATTTTTTTACTAAGTTCATATAGTGGAATTTCGTTGGGTACCCCTAATGGAGCATCTTTACTTTTAGTTAATACGGTTAATTGTTTAAAATAATCTTGCTCTGATAAGATGTATTCTGAGTGGTTGGTTTTAAAATTCTTAGCGACCAGTCTGGAATACTCAAATTCGTTGTATTCCTTTTCTTTAAATCCAATAGAAAAAGTGTCTAACGTGTTCGTTTTATAAGAAGCAAGGGCGGTAATTAGGCTTGAATCCAATCCTCCTGATAATAATGTCCCAACTGGAACATCAGCCACCATTTGCATCTTTACAGTATTGGATAATTTTCTATTTAACTCCTCGATGCAATCCAACTCGTTGTATTTTTTTTGAAAATTTAGCTGAGGTATCTCCCAATATCGAGATTTACAATAATTACTAATATTATCGATTGGAAAAATAATTTTTGTTGCACTTTCAACGCAATATATATTTTTGAAAAAAGTGTATGGTTCCCTAACGTGTCTAAAAGCAAAATAATCATCAATAGCACAATATTCCATTTCTCCATTCACTAAACCACTTGCAAGTATGGCTTTTATTTCTGAGGCAAAAATAAGAATATTATCTACAACACAATAAAAAAGGGGCTTGATTCCACTTCTATCTCTAACTAAGGTAATATTTCTTTTAGACTTGTCATATATAGCTATAGAAAAAATTCCATTTGACATTTTTAAAAACCAATCCAAACCTTTAGTTTCTATGGCCGCAGCCATAACCTCGGTATCTGATTTGGTGTGAAATTCATATTCTAAAATCAGTTCTTTTTTTATGGCTTGATAATTATAAATTTCTCCATTGAATACGATTATTATATTTCCAGAATTTGAAGTAAATGGTTGGTTTGCTGAATTTGATAAATCGATAATTTTTAACCTATTGTGACCAAAAACACATCCCCTATTAAGTGTGATGTAACCTTGATTGTCTGGACCTCTATGGTGTTGCGAACTAACCATGGCAATTATTCGTTCATTCAACCTATAAATTTCTTTATTAGAAATAATACCGGATATTCCACACATATACTAAATTTTACTTAAAATTATATGTTTTATTTCTATATGTGTTTGATATTTTATTATTGTTTTTTTCATTTTGATCTTAATAAAAGATTTATATGATTAACAACCCTTTCTGTTGACTTATTATCTTGATATTTATGAAAAATATTTTTAAGAATATTACGTTCTTCTTGATAATATTTAACATCTTTTAAAGATTTAACTATTTCTTCTTCAAGTTTTTTTTGATCATATACTTTAGGCCCAGGAGCCCAAAAGTCATATGGTTCAAGAAGTAAGGTTCTGATTTTTCGATATTGATCAATATCTGTTGGAACAAAAATTACTGGTTTATCTATTAACAAATAATCAACATAGACTGAGGAATAATCTGTAATTAGTAGGTCGGACAAACCTAATATTTCGTATAATTCTAGGTTGTTTTTTATTAAATATTCTTCTGTAAGTAAGAGTATATTTGAGAGTTTTAGTTCTTCAAAGAATTCCTTCCATAAATTATTATCGTTTGGATGGGGCTTCAAAATAAGTTTTAAGTTATTTTTAATTAAAAATTTATTAAAAATTTGAAGATCAAATTTATAAAATCCTAAATTTTTAACAAAATTTTGATAATTTTGGTAATTTTTTATATTATCTCGAAAAGTCGGCATATAAATTACATATTTCTGGTTTTTTTTAATTCTAAATAAGCGAAATATTTTTTCTTTATTTTTAGAATCGAACAATAAATCGTTTTGAGGGCTACCGAGAATGATGTATTTTTTTCCTTCCACACCAAAACAAGCATTCATTACAGTATTAAAAAATTGAGAGTAACTATTTAAATGATCAATGTTTGAAAATGAAGTATGTTTTTCTTTTAAGTTATCCATTAAGTTCATCCCTTTTATTGGCATACCATGCCATAATTCAAGAGAGATATTTTTTTTAGTTTTAATTACAGGACCGTGTGTCGTAACTATAACCCTGCTGTTTAATAATTTGAAATAAAATATGATTTGTTTTGCAATTGTAGATTTTCGTGGGTTGTTTGTAATATATTGAATCTTTATTTCAGGATTTTGCTTTAATAGCATTTTAGCCGTGAGTAAAAGATTGCTGTCTGAATAATGTTTGTTTACGAATGATACTTTTTTGTAATTAACAGGATACCAAATAAATATGCTTGGGATTATTTTTACTAATAATTTATTTAAAAAAATGAATAACTCTATCATATTTATATTGGTTTATTTTTTATAAATGACTGTTTTATTTTTTTTCCTAAAATTGTGAATATACTTATTATGACAATGGATACAGAAATTAACGTTATATTGATAAAATTAATTTTTAAATTATATATTATATTAATAATGAACCCGATCATTGATACGATTGATATTGAAACGAATATCGAGAATCCAATTCTTTCCAAGATGTCCATGTTTTTATCGAATAGTGCAAAAGAAATCGAGAATCCAGGAATAAATATATTAATAAAAAATAATAAAATTATGATTATTTCATTTTTCATTTTCTTTTAGCTGACATGCATTTAGCATATTAATTTCTGTGCATGCAATGTCTGAGTTATTGTTTAAAAATTTATTGAATTCACTTTTTTCCGTATCGTCTTTTGGAAGATAATACACCATCCTATTTGTATCATCTAGATAGTATTGCTTCATTATATAAAAATATTCATAAAGGGAATTGATTTTATTACTTAAAGTTGCAACGGTGTAATCGTTATAAAGCAACTTGTCCCAATAATTTGAAAAAATAGTTGAATTTAATGGAATTGTTTTTTTGATATTATTTTTTAGATAATAAGTGTATTTTTGATTATTTTGATAATCATTTATTTTTTGAGTAGTGAATGAAATTATAAAAAGGCTAGTAAATAACATAATAATCATCAGTTTGAATAGATATGGAATGTTTTTAAATATTTTTATATACAGTGGGGATGCAAACATAAATAAAAATAAATATATTGGTGAAAAATAACGAACATAAGAAGAAATAATGGTGATTTCTTGAAACCCGTAAAATGTTGGATTACTCCCATAATACGTGATTAAGTATATACAAATTGCAAAAACTGTAATTGAAAAAATGGGGTATTTTTTAATGGATTTAATATTAATTAATGCCGGAATAAAAATTATGGGGAATAGTGCGATTATGTAGTAGTAAGTATTTCTAATTGCATTAATGGGTTTAATACCAACTAAAAATAAAAATTTATATATTCTCTCGTAAATACTGATATTGCTTATAAATGGCCCCGCTTTCTTGTGTCCCATACTATAGCTAAAATTTAAATAGCCGTCATAAAATTTATTATTAGAAACTAAAATACACAAAGCTATTACAGATGGGACTAAAAAAAATAATAATATGTTCGGACTTTTTTTCTTATAAATTATAAGGTAACAAAAAATTAGAAATATAATTATCAAATTTACAATAAATTCGTATCTAATAAAGACTGCCGTGCTGATAGCTAAAGATGAACAAAAAAGATTTACATCATAGCCTCTTGTATTGTTTTTTATCCATTTTAATAAGTAGTAAAAGCTTATAAAGATTGAAAGACTATAAAAATTTATTATTCTATCTAAGTATAGATTTAAAGCAAAGAATAATGTAATTAGAAACAATTTATCTATAATATTAACTTTTCTTGTAAATAATTGAACTGCTTGTATTAAATATATTAAAAATATAAGAATTGATATGGCATGAAATATAATAAATATTTTTTCAACGTTTATAAGTTCATCTATTAAAGTTAAATAACTTGATAGAATGTAAGTATTGCCAAGTGATTTATAAGGAACAAGAAGACCGTCATTATTTACCACTGTACCCCTTGTGGAAAAAACATTTTTATATTTTTGATTGAGCTCTGAGAACTTTTCGATTGGTAAAAAATGATTCTTGGCTAAATTACTTATAGTAATTTTCTCTCCTACCTCGTCTGGGGAACTTGCGTATAGATTTATATATGAAATATTTATTAATGTTAGAATGGAGAGTAAAAACATAATATAGAAGAAGATTATGTATTTTCCAAACGTATCAATTTTCTTCATATTTCATAAATCAATTTTAAAAATATTTTTTAATGTTTTTTAACTTTTAATTAGCCTGGTTTTAAATAAAATCATATGACCATACCAAGGGAGGATTCTTCTGAACAAAACTTCAAATGGATAAAATAATTTGGCTATTGGTAAAGTTATTCTCCATGGTATTTGATTTTTTCCTTTTCCAGTAGGTGGAAAATACCAAAGTCCTCTTAAAAAATTGATTTCAAAACCATATTTTTTCAACTTTCTTTTTAGACTAGATGGAGTCGACCAATTATCTATTGGTTGATCGTCTGAAGTAACCGGTTTTTTGAATAATCCCTCTGCTATCTTTCTCGCTAATCCATACCAACTCAACCAGTTGGGTGTAGTAACAATAAAAATACCGTTATTTTTTAGAACTCTTTTTACCTCAGAAAGAAATTTTTCATCATCCGGAATATGCTCAATTACCTCGCTACAAATTACACAATCAAAACTGTTTTTTTCAAAATGTAAGTTGGTTGCATTAGCTACATAATATTCAAATTGAGGATATTTTGCCTTTGATTTTTTTACAGCTTCTTCGGAAATATCAATCCCGATTCCGTCGCAATTTTTATTTAGAATACCCATTTCTTCTTCTGATCCACAACCAATAACCAGAAATTTACCCGTGATATTTTTAATTAGGAATCGAAGATAATCACATCTTTGGGCCTGCATCAGATCGGCTTTTGGATTTAAAATTTTGTTTGAATGGAACCATTCATAAAATTTTTTTATTTCTTTTAGTTTCATTTTTTTTATTAATAATTAATGTTTTTGATGAATACTGTTAACAATAACCTCGCTTGGAGATGATTTGTGTTTAATAAATTTATTTTGCTTACTATATATATTTAATATAAACTTTTTTATTATTTTATTTCTATAATTAGAAACCAAGACATTACTCCCAATACCCTCTTTCCTTTCTGTAGTTTTTCTCATTAATAGACAGGGTTTGCCTAAATAATAGCACTCTTCTTGATTACTCCCTCCGTCGGTAACTATAAAATCGGCACTGTTAAGTAATTTAATAAACCTAAAATAATCATACCGGGGTCTTAATTCAATATTTTGATTGTCTTCAAGCTTTACTAATAATCCATACTCAATTAATTTCTCTTTTGTTGGTTTGTGAAGAATAAACAGTACTTTCTTTGATTTTGATATAAATTCTATTTGTCCAATAATTTTTGAAAAAACTTTTTTATTAAAAATGTTTTCAAATCTATGAATCGATACAATACAATAACTTTCCTGTGGTATATCGACTTCAATTTTATTTAAATTCTTTATGACTAATTTTAGTGAATCATAAAGAGTGTTTATTTGAGTATTAATTTTAATACCCTTATATCTTTGTGAATTTTTGTAAGCGAAGTCACCGGGACAAAAATGAATGTCTGCAAGTTGAGATGTGATAAGACGAAAAATTTCTTCCGGGAAAGGGTTAAATATATCAAAAGAGCGAAGACCAGCTTCGACATAAGCTACTTTTTGTTGACATATTTTTCCGATTATAGCCCCGAGAACTGTTGAATAAGTATCGCCATGAACGAGCACAATACCATTTTTTTTGGGAAAATATTTTTTTCTATTAATCAAAACATTTTTAATACAACCAATGGACCAAATCAACATTTGCCATATCTTTGTTATGTCTCTGCCTTGATAAAGAGTATGGTCTGGTTTTTTTATTTGAAATGTAGAAATTAAATCCTTTATTGTTTCTTGGTGCTGGCCTGTAGAAATATAAGTGTAGTCTATTTTCCTTTTTTTTAGTTCAATCATTATTGGGGCCATCTTTATTAGTTGAGCCTTGGTGCCAATAATTATGTATAATTTACTTTTTATTTTTGACATACAATAAAGTCGAATAAGTAAGAATAATTATTTCAGAAAGAACCATTGCCATCGAAGCGTAAATATAATTGAATCTAGGTGTAATAAAAAGATTGAACATTACATTTATTGTAGTCCCGAGGAGGATGGAATAAAAAACTTGTTTTTGTTTATTATTGGCAATTAGTAAATTATTTATAAAATTTCTAAAATAAAAAATTATGCCGCTCCAAATAAGGAAAATTAGCGCTGGACTGGCGGAAACATAAACTGTTCCGTAAATAATTTTCATTATTTGACTGGCAAAAATGGAGATAAAAATACCAAGAGGAATTAAAACGAAAAGTGAAACGGCAACGACAATGAAATTTAGTTTATTTAAAATAATATATTTTTTTTCGGCGATTAAAGAAGAAATTCGTGGAAACAAAGAACTATTAATAATATTTATGCTTTGAAAAGCAAAAAGTATTTTGTAGGCGGATTGGTAGAGACCAACTTGCTCCGGTCCAAAATAGCGACCAATCAAAATAGAATCGATATTTAAATAGATAACTCCGGTTATGGTCATACCCAGAAGTGGAAGTGTTTCTTTTAATATTTTTTTCCAAAATAAAAGGTCGATAGTAAGTTTTAAATTTATTTTTTTAAACTTAAGCATCGAGAAAGTTAGAATAAAAGTAATAAACGAAGCAATGATATAAAAGGTGATTAGTTTCTCCGGACTACCTTGTACTCGAGTAACAGCAATAACTGATGCCAAAATACCGAAATAATAAATAAACCGCGAAATAAAATTGTATTGCATGGCTTCTAAACCAGAAAAGGCAGCACAAAGAAGAGAAGAGAAATTTTGAACCAAATTGAAAGTTACTACTAATAAAACCAATTTGTTGGCTGAAAATAAAAAAGTACCAAGCCAGATTACAACAGAAACCAATAATCTAATCGTAAAAATATTGGATAGATATTTGTCTTTTTCTTCTTTGTGCCTGGCAATTTCTCGGGCGGTAATAGTATTTAATCCAAGATCAGAAAAAACCATAATCATGGCTGCATAGGACATGGCTAGATTGAGCTTACCAAACTCATTTGGGCCAAAAGAGCGGACTATAAGAATGGTGACAAAAAACATTATTATCTTGGAAAAAAATTCGATAAGTCCGAGCCAAAAGGTGTTTTTGATTAGAGTTTGGCGGGTGGATTGATTGCGAAATAATAGCGAACTAAGTGACATAATTTATTTAAAATTATTTTTGCGCAACTGATACAACACTTCTTCCTGGGTGTCTTTGATTCTTCCTAGCATGTCGGCTAAAAGTGCGAGAATAAACATCAAAAAACCTACTCCAACCATAAAACCACCAATAAATCCAAAGCTTTTATAAGGTGTAAGTGATTCGGTAATTATCCAGTGGATCGTTAAAAACGATCCGAATAAAACTCCGATTGATGTGATGATGACAGAAAGCATACCAAAAAATCTGAGTGGTTGATGGTCCCGAAAACCGCGAACAATTATTTTTATGGCACTATAGCCATACTTATATAAATTTTTTGATATTCTCGATTCTCCACTTTGTCGTTTGGGCCTGACTTTTATAGGAACCTCTATTGCTATAAAACCCTTGTGAATTAGATCTAAAAACGTCTCATGGGTATAGGTAAAATGACCAAACAATTGCAATTTCATGGCGGCTTTGCGGGAATAAGCTCTAAATCCACAAGAAACATCGGTGTAATTACTTCCTGTAATTTTGTTGATTAACCAGGCAAAGAATTTATTACCAAAATTCTTTATTCCCCGCCCATTTAAATTGTATTTTAAATATTTCTTGTATCTAGTAGCTGTGACGAAATTATATTTATCCTCAATGATTGGTTTAATTAATTTTGTAATGTCTTTGGGGTTGAATTGCATGTCGCCATCAATATTGACGATAATATCGGCACCGAGTCTGAGAGATTTTTCAATTCCATCTCTAAATGTTTGGCCTAAGCCACGATTGATGGGGTGGGAAAAAATATGGACCTTTAACTTCTTGGCGATTTTGACTGAATCGTCGGACGAGCCGTCGTTGATTACCAGTATTTTTACTTTGGAAATACGGGGGATTTTTTTGGGAATAGCATTTATGACAGTAGCTAAGGTTTTTTCCTCGTTGAAACAAGGGATCATGACAACCAATATTTTATTTTTTGTCATCTTTTTTGGAGTAACTTAAAATTAAATCTATGGCTTTGCTTTTGAAAAACTTGTCGATCATATGTGCGTTGGGAATAATACAATGACCACCAATTACATTGTCTTGAGGGTAAAATAGAACGGGTCTGATAACATTTTTTTTACCTAATTTTTTGTAACCCTGATTGTATGTTTTATTAAAATCTGTGACAGCATCGTCAAAACTTACTTTGAATTGGTCACAAATTTTTTTCATTTCCGCATGCCAGGCAATACAAAGACCATAGTAAGTAGTATCAAAAAGTTTTCCTAATTCTGTAGCTACAGAGGGATAGGCAATTTTTACTTTTTTTATACCCAAACTTTTTAAATGTTTTTTGGCTAATTTACCTATTTTTTTGGAGTCAGCGCCAATAAATTTGGTGAAAGTCTGAATACCTTCATATAAGTTGGGATGGACACCACGGATGGGACTGTGAACAGCAGTCTTCCCTATTTGCTGGGTTGTGCCCGGTGCGACAGAAGAATGAATAAAAGTTAATTTAGCGTGAGAATTTTTTATTTCTTCTTGGACAAGACTAATAAATTGATCGGAAAAGGGAATGCAAACATGTAAAATGTCTACATCGATTAATCCATCGTCGCGATTAATATCTTTTACCTTTGGATCTTTGTAAAATTTGGCTATGGCTTGGCCAACTTGACCATAACCCAAAATACCTATTTTTTCTTCTTTCATATTTATTAAGTTTAAACGGATTAAAGCATGGATTTGCTTGTTGACATCGATTATAATTTAATTTAATTTTAATGTATACGATTAGTAATATAATTTATTGAAAAATATGAACAAAAGTAAATGTGTAAAAAGTATTGCCTATTTAGTAATGGTGAGCGTAGCTTCGGCTGTGTTGTTAACCAACAACGCTTCCTCTGTCCTGGCTTACGGTTCTACCCCAGCCGGTCCAGATCGTGAGTGTCATGACACTGCTCCAGCTAAGGCTTGGTTGTACTCTGCCAGAAATATTAAAACTGGTGAAGTAGAACTTAAATGGGATAAGGTTGATTCGGCATCGTCATGGACAGTTGCTTATGGTAATCAACCAGGAAAGTACATTTATGGTCTTTCTAATTTTGGAGACAGCAATTCCCGAAGTGTAGATATTAGAAGTTTACCTGCCGGTAAATATTATTTTGCCGTAAAAGCAAATAGTGGTTGTATGCCAGGTGCTTTTTCAAATGAATGGCCAGTAACTGTTGGTGGAAATGGAAGAGTGGTTGCTGCAGCTAATAGAGCAGTACCGGTCGTAGCTAAAACTGTTACCACTCCAAATACAGTAAAGCCAAGTGAAAAAGTTAATCCAGCTGCTCCTAAAAACGCAAATGTGACTGTGGCTCCACAACAAAAAGCCAATGTAACAGTTGCTCCAGTAAAACCAGCAACTCCAACTCCAGTAGCTACTCAGGAAGATGGTGGATTCTTTAATAAATTATTGAATTTCTTTAAGAAATTATTCTAAATAAGAATTGAAATTAAAATACCCCGCTGCGGCGGGGTATTTTTTGGTTCTGAAGAGCAGAATTTATTACGTCTAAATTATAAAAGGGATTTTTTATCTTCTTTTTTTCTTGGTTATTTCAAGTGCGTGCAGAGCGACTGAATCAAAATCATTATTAATATTTTTTGCTTCACTTTTTTTATATTCATCAAAATTCTTTTCAGCTATTTCTATGGCCAATTCATGAGAGACTTTACCGGCATCTTTTAAAATATCTTTATTATTAATCTGCAAAAAAGCATTGAGTTTATTTATCCAGTCGTCCATATACATTGGTACTCTCTGTATTGCCTGTCCTTGGGCAAATACTAAATATTGCTCAACAAGATTATTTAACACCAAGAGCTCCTGCTCACTCAAATAATTTTTAGCAATCACAACTTCTTCTTTGGTTGGTTTACTACCACGAAAATTTGTCAGACCTACATTTGGTTTTTTACTATCTACCCTACTGACAATTATCTCCGCCGCAGTACTCCCGGTAATGGCATAATGAACTTTGTTTTGGACAGTTTTAAAAAAGAGAATACTTATTTCGTCGGTTGGATCATAATCAACGCTGGTAGCATAAATATCGGTAATTTTTCTATAAAATCGTTTTTCAGATGTACGAATATCTGTAATACGACGAGTTAATTCTTCAAAATAATCAAATGGTAAATCGGGATTTTTTAATCTTTCGTCGTCCATAACAAAACCCTTAACAATATATTCGCGAAGTTGAAGAGTAGCCCACTGACGAAATGCGGTGGCAATAGAGCTTTTGATACGATAGCCAACGGAAATAATCAGATCAAGGTTGTAATAATCTATTTCTCGTTTTATTTCGCGGTTACCTTCTTTTTGAACTGTAAAGAGTTTCTTTACAGTTGAATTTTCTAATAACTCTTTTTCTTCAAAAATATTTTTGATGTGCTGACTTATGTTTTGCTTTGTTGTTTGAAAGAGATCCGCTAATGCGTTTTGAGTAAGCCATACATTTTCATTTTCAAAACGAACATCAATTTTAGTCTCGCCTGTTTCTGTTTTATAGATAATTATTTGCGATTGAGATTGGATGTTTTTTGTAATAGTTTTGGTCATAATTAATATGAGAAAATTATACCTTAAAATTTTTGAGCCTGTTGAATAAAAGTTATAAATCTAACTGTTTTAGCAGATTTTTTTGGTGAGAGGAAAGGCGGCTTGGGATTTCGATTGTTAATCGAATATATAAATCGCCGTAACCATAGCCATTGATATCATGGATACCTTTGTCTTTTAGTCTGATTAAAGTATTTGGTTGAGTGCCCGGTTTGATTTTTATCTTGAGTGGCTTTTGGAGTGTGGGAACTTCGATGGTGTCGCCCAAAATGGCCTGTGTTAGGGTAATATTGAAGTTAACAAAGGCGTCATTGCCTTCCCTTTTAAAAACCTTGTCTGGTAAGACGTCAATATATAAAATAAATTCTTTGAACCTAACTCTTTGACCATCGTCGACACCAGCTGGGATTTTTACTTTTCTTTTTTGACCATCAATAACAAAATCTTTTTCCACACCATTGGCAGCTTCTAAAAAAGTTAATTGGACTCGATAAGTAGTTATTTTGGGCCCGCGATTTTGAGAAAAAGAGGTGCCAAAAAATTGTTCGAAAATATCAAAGGGGTTACTGAATCCACCAAAATCAAAATCGGCATTGCCGCCGAATGGATTGCCACCAGAGCTGGTGTAAGTGTAATTAAATGGACCGTTTTGATTGGTATAAGTATGACCGCCAAAGCCACCAGCTGAGCTAGGATCGAATGCCGCATGACCATATTGATCATAAGCTGATCGCTTTTGTTCGTTGCTTAGGACTTCATAGGCTTCGTTAATTTCCTTGAATTTTTCCTCAGCATCGGGTTCTTTGTTTTGATCCGGATGAAATTTCATGGCCATCTTGCGATAGGCACTTTTTACTTCGTCCTTACCAGAACCTTTGTTGACACCTAGTACTTCATAAAAATCGCGTTTCATGGGTCTATTTTAACATCACCAACAATCAAATAGAGACGCCCAGCGGGGCGTCTCTACAAGATAATAAATATTATTGAACAACCTCGCCTTCTTCAGCTTCTTTTTTATCGTCAGCTTTTTTAGGCTCTTCTTTTGGTGGTTCTTCTGGGCCTTTACCTTCGGGACTTGGCTGACTGGGTTGTTGTTGCTGATAAACAGCGGCACCAATTGTTTGGAGAATTTGACTTAATTCTTCATTGGCCTTGTCGAAGTCGTCTTTTTTGGCATCGGGTTTACCCACTAATTCCTGGGCTGCCTTGAGTTTTTCTTCGATTTTAGCCTTGTCTTCGGGCTTAACTTTATCACCAAATTCCTTTAAGGATTTTTCAGCTGAAAAAATAGTGCTGTCAAGTTTGTTTTTGGACTCGGCAGATAATCTTCTGTCTTCGTCTTCCCTGGCATGAACCTCGGCATCTTTTTTCATGGTTTCAATTTCTTCTTCAGAAAGATTGGTAGCATTTTGAATGGTAATCTTTTGCTCTTTATTGGTGCCCTTATCCTTGGCACTGACGCTTAGAATTCCGTTACTATCAATATCGAAGGTAACTTCGACTTGAGGAGTACCACGAGGTGCTGGAGCAATACCATCTAAAACGAATCGACCCAAAGTTTTGTTGTCGGTGGCCATTGGCCTTTCACCCTGCAAAACATTTATTTCTACTTGAGGTTGATTATCAGCATATGTGGTAAACACTTGTGATTTTTTAGTTGGGATAGTTGTATTCCTTTCAATTAAAGGTGTCCGAACACCACCAGCGGTTTCAATACCTAAAGTTAATGGGGTAACATCGAGTAAAACTATATCTTTAACTTCTCCGGTTAAAACTGCGCCTTGAATAGCAGCACCAATAGCAACAACTTCATCTGGGTTAACAGTATTGTTTAGGTCTTTACCAAAAAAGTCTTTGACGACCTGTTGGACTTTGGGCATTCTGGTCATACCGCCCACCATGATAATGTCGCCAACGTCTGACTTGCTAACACCGGCATCTTTTAGCGCTTTCTCTACTGGTTCGAGAGTTTTTTGAATAAGATCATCAACTAATTTTTCTAGCTCAGAAAGAGTTAGTTTGGTGGTCAAATGCAAAGGTTGACCGTCTTTTTGAGTAATGAAAGGCAAATTAATTTCGGCTTCATACGTGGAAGACAATTCAATTTTGGCTTTTTCAGCAGCCTCGCGGACTCTTTGAAGAGCTTGAGGATCTTTGGCTAAATCGACACCATTTTCTTTTTGGAAATTTTCCAAAAGCCAGGCAATAATTTTGTGATCAAAATCGTCACCACCTAAAAATGTGTTGCCATTGGTTGATTTAACTTCAAAAATACCGCCACCAATTTCTAAAATAGAAATATCAAAAGTACCGCCGCCTAAATCATAAACAGCGATTATTCCACTTTTCTTTTTGTCCATACCATAGGCCAAAGCAGCTGCAGTTGGCTCGTTGACAATTCTTTTGACATTGAGACCGGCAATTTCACCGGCTTGCTTAGTTGCTTGGCGTTGAGAATCATCAAAATAAGCTGGAACAGTAATGACGGCATCGGTTACTTTTTCACCTAAATATTTTTCGGCATCGGCCTTGGCTTTTTGCAAAATCATGGCGGAAATTTCTTGAGGTGTATACGCTTTACCGTTAATTTCAACAGAAGCAGTATTGTCCTTGCCGGCAACTATTTTGTAGGGAACGTTGGTTTGAGTTTTTTTAACTTCTGGATCGTCAATTCTTCTACCCATTAAACGCTTAACACTATAAACCGTATTTTGAGGATTGAGAACCATTTGTCTTTTGGCCAAATCGCCAACTATTTTTTTGACTGGTTCAACAACTGAAGGAATAACATTTCGTCCTTCAGAGGTGATAATAACCTTAGGATGACCTGCCTCCATAACAGCAACGCAGGAGTTGGTTGTTCCTAAATCGATTCCGATGATTTTGTTTGCCATATTTTTTTAATTTTTAATTAATATTAATTATTTTGTTTTCCGACAGTTACTTGGGCGGGACGAATAACTTGTCCGTTTAATTTATAACCTTTCTTTTTGACTTCGACAACCTGGTTATCTTCACCTGGAACTGCTTGGACGCAGTCCATGGTTTCTGGATTAAATTCACCCTCGGTTTTAATTTCTTCTAGTCCTTCTGATTTTAGAACATTGGTAAATTTGTCGATGGCCATTTGTAGACCCTGATCTTTTAGATGATTTTGGGCGAGATATAAATCATCCAGTACTTCCACCATTCTAGATAATATGGCAGTAGTAGCTAGTGTGACAAACATCTGCCTTTGATTTTCAATTCTCTTTTCTAAGTTAGAATAATCAGCTAATGATCGGGCTAATTTATTTTCCAGTTCCAACAATTTTTCAATTGAGTCTGAACCGGTTTCATTTTTAGATATTTTTTCTGTTTTTTTGTTTTTCATAAAAAAATATTAACGTGTAATAGTAGACAACAGTTGGGCAAAATAATCAACTACCGGGACGACGCTTTGATATCTAAATCTGGCTGGACCAATGATACCCAAAATCCCCCGATGAGGACCGGCTTCGTAGGTTTGATACACAAAACCACATGGTTCTAAGTGTTCCATGCCCAAATCTTCACCAATAAGTAAATGAATTACTTCTTCTGATTTGTTGGTAACACCGGCTTTATTAATAATTTCAAACCAAAAATTGGAATTGTCCATTAAAGATAAAATAGTTTTAGTGACATCAATATTGTAAAATTCGGGTTCTTCCAATAAATTCGAAGCACCATAAGAGTAAAGCGAGCCTTGGTCGGTTGTGGCCATAGCCAGAGACCTGGTTCTGAGGGCCAATTCTTTGGTGGTTTCTTTGATTAATCTTTCAAACTCATTTCGATAATCCCAAATCTTTTCTTTGACTCCGATTTCGTCACTGACTGACATGTTCTTTGGGGTCATTAAATTTCTGACGTAATATTTCAAACCCATAGATGTGGGACATCGTCCGGCCGACAAATGACTTTTCTTTAAAAATCCCAATTGAGTCAGGGAGGCCATTTCGTTGCGAATTGTGGCCGATGAAATGCCTAAATTAAATTTTCTCTCCAAAGTTTCTGAACCGACAGGTTCGGCTGTTTCAATAAATTCCTCAGTAATACATTTAAGAATCTTGATTTGGCGCTGGGTTAAGTCAGACATATTAGCAATATAATATGTCGACTGCTAAGGGGTGTCAAGGGGGATAATTGAATTACCTAAAAATCGCCAAGAGTAAAACGAATATTAGAAAAAGACTAAGAATTAGATTCAATTTAATATTTTTGATAACGATATAAAAAAGAGAGAATAGACTGCAAAATACTAAAACAAAAAATATAAATTTATTCAAAAGAGTGTTCGGATAAACCGTACTAATATATAAATACAGAATAAGACAGAAAAATATATTTAGTTTCATGCTAGTCTAGTAATTGTTTTTTGGAAGCAGTATCTTCAATATTTATTTTATCGATAACCCGAAGTAATTTACTGGTACGAGTTGAACTAACTTCATTGTATTGACGGGATAATGAATCAATCTTCACTCCAATCTTGAGAAATTCATCATTGTATTTACCAAATTCTTTTTCGAACAAATGAATGTGGCCAATAATGGTTTGAACATTTTTTTGATAAGAAAAATTATCATAGGCCTGGCGAACCATTCTTAAAATAGCTGTAAAGCTGAAAGGTCCGGCAAAAACCACTTTTTTCATTAGGGCTTCTTCCCAAACTTGGGGCAATTTGTCGTAAATAAAGGAGAAAATCATTTCGTTGGGGATAAATAAAATACAAAAATCAACTGTTTTATTTTCTGGATCAATATAATCACGAGTGCAGACTTGGCGGATTTTGTCTTTGACGTCACGCTCGAATAATTTTAGATATTCATTTTTGGATTCTGCACTCTCAGCTTCCGTCATTTTTTGCAAATTAGCATATGGGAATTTGGCATCGACGTTTATTTTGGCACCATCGGGTAAAAATATACAAAAATCCGGGCGAGTTTCCGTAGTTGCTTGTTCTTTATTGAACTCGTAATCAATGCCTTTTACAAATCCGGACATTTTCAAAAGATCTTCGGCAACCTTTTCCCCGAAGGCACCCCGAAGTTGATTGTTGGACAAAACTTTTTTGAGGGCTTCGGCTGTAACCGATAATTGTTCTGTAATTTTCCGATTATTGTCGATGGCCTCGCGGAGGCTGTTGAAACTACCAACCCTGTTGGACTCGGCCTGTTCTAATTTTTGAGAATTGATTTTCATTTCTTCCAGCACTCTTTTGATAAGATCTTCGATGGCAGCCTTTTTGTTGGCCAAATCACTGCTTATTTCCTGTTTTTCGGCTGTTAGTTTTTGATTGGCTAAAGTAATTAAACTGGTGTTGGCTTGATTTAAAATTTCGGGAAATTTTTCATTGAAACGGTTAAAAAAATCTTGGGATAATTTGTCAGGGTTATTTTTTCTGGAAAGAACCGTAATCGCAATCATGCCAACTACAATGCCAACAAAAATTCCTAAAATAAGGTAAACCACAACCATTATTTATTTTACACTAATCAACTCATTAACGATTGCCGGTAGTGCCAAAGCCGCCGCGATCATTGCAATCTAGGTGATCCGATTCTTCAAATTCTATTGATTCGTATTTTTGGACCATTAACTGGGCAATCCGAGTGCCTTTTTCGATAGTGACTTCTTTATCGGTAAAATTGTAAGCGGTAAAAATATATTCATCATTGTCGCCGCAATAATCGCTATCCAAAACTCCCATGTGGTTGGCCTGCATAATACCCATTTTGTGGGTAGAACTGCGGGGGACCATCATAGACCAATAACCTTGGGGGATTTTTAGAGCTACATTTAGGGGTATGTAAGCAATTTGGTGTGAGGGAATCGTAATATCGATACGGGAACAAAGATCGACACAGGCGGCGCCAGCAGTTTTATAAACAGGCAAAGGCAAACTTTTATCAAAGCGTTTGATGCTTACTTTCATGTCAATATTTTATCAGGTTGTGGAGATCTTGCTCGTCTTTGCAGTCCTCGCCGACACGATTAAAATCAAGGTTTAAAATCTTTTGATAAATTTCTTTTATTTGAGTTTTAACTAAATTTATATGATCGTCGGTGATATTTATAGTCTTTTGAACATATTTATTGTTCCGTTTACTTTTTTCAACAAAATCAACAGTGCCCGACTTAACGTGATATTTAAAATTAGGATCGTTGTCGGCTAGAATTTTGTAGAAAACCAATTGTCTAAAATAATCACCGTCTTCTTTTAATTCTTTGGACTTGTTGTCGGGGTTGCCGGTTTTAAAATCGATGACATTAACGTCAAATTCGCCGTTGTGTTTTGTTGGTAGAATTTCAACTTTATCGATTTTTCCACTTAGAGGAATATCGTCCAAAAATACGTGATCGTGGGAAAAATCATATTCAGTTAGACAGTTATTAGAAAATGTATTTTTATAATTATTATAATAATCCGTCAAAATTTCGTTCCCTCGATTTAGGGCTTCAGAAAATTGTAAATTATCTAAATTTTCTCTAATTAAATATTTATAAAATATGGATAAAAATTCTTCCTCGGCGATTAAGCTATTTTTTTCTTTTAAAGTTTCAAAAAGAAACGATAGTGAGCCATGAACTGCAGTTCCCAAGGCGGCATGTTTATTTTTGACAGCCGGTATTCGTAAAATGGTTTTATAATAAAAACAGAGAGGACATTTTAGATAAGAATTGAGATGGGTAACATTGAATTTATAATCATGAGTTAAATAATTTTTTAGGTAACTTTTGACTTGTTTATTTGAAATTAATACTTTGCTTTCTTGAGGTAATACCGAGAGAATTGCTTTTTTATGAAAATCACTGTCTGGTTTTATGATTTGAATTAATTTAGGGTCAATTTCGTTGGTAAAAATTGAAGGAAATTGATTCCGACCGGTTTCACTCTTTACAGAATAGGACATGTATATTTGATTTTTGGCACGGGTTAAAGCCACATAAAAGAGTCTTCTTTCTTCTTCGTTTTCGTCGGCGGCTAACACGGAAATTTCTGTTTTTAAAATACCAAAAGGCAGCCTAAGAGAACTACTTTGACTATTGTTTCCCCATTTGCCATCGCTACATTTAATCAAAAAAACGTGTTCAAATTCCAATCCTTTGGCTTTGTGAACAGTCATCAAATTTATGGAACCGTTGGTGTCTAATTTTAATTCAGGAGCAGATAGGGATAATCTATTTTCCTTGAATAAATCAATTCGGGCTAAGAATTGGGATAAAGTAAGGCCTTTGGTAAGGGCGAGTCTTTTTAATTCTGAGTAAAAAATATTTAAATGATTGACGACAAAAACATCGTCAAGGGACAATATATATTTTAAATAACCAAAACGCCTGATAAATTTATTATAAAAACGGTCAAGGGAATAGTTTTGGAGCCATTTTCGGGCCTTGGCCACCCTAATGGAAAAATTAGTTAGCTTAATAATAGTATTTTTTCGTAGACACGGATCAATACTTTCAAGCTTGGATTTGTCGGCGATTAAATTTGATAAAGTAATATGCTCGGATCGACTGTATCTGAGAATTCGAAGAAGATCGTAAGAATTAATTTTTAGGAAATCAAAATAAAGGATTTGGAATAAAAGTTCGTCAACAGAAGGATCATTGATAAATGATAAAAGTTTTATAATTTGTTGAACCCGAATGTCTTCTAAAACATTGTCACCTAACCCCAAATGATATTTAATTTCGTTGCTATCCAGATAGCCAATTAAGTTATTTACGTCATTGTTATTGCGAAAAAGAACCGCGATTTCTGCGGGGTCGGTGCCTTTTTTGATTAGGCTTTTAATTTTTTCGGCGACAAAATAATTTTCCTCGTCGCAAGAATCGGCCATAAAAAAATTAATCGGATCGGGGTCAAAAGTTTTGACAGAAACAAGAGATTTATCGATTTCTTTAATATAGTTGGCAATTCGGTTTTGGTTGTTGCTGATAACTGATTGAGAAGAATCCAAAATTAATTGGTGACTGCGATAATTATTTTTTAGGGCGATAAGTTTTGTTTGAGATCGATATGTCTGATAAAAATTATATATATTTTCGATAGCAGCGCCTTGAAAACGGAAAATTGATTGATCGTCGTCACCGACGACAAAAATATTGGGGACATCAAAATAAGAACCTAAAAGCTGGACAATTTCGTTTTGAGCGGTATTAGTGTCTTGATATTCATCAACTAAAATATATTGGAATTTTTCCTGATAAGTTAATAAAAGATCCTCGTTAGTTTTAAATTGATTTAAGACAAAAAGAATCATGTCTTCAAAATCATAACGGCCGCGTTTTTTTAGTTCTTCTTGGTATTTTAGATAAATTTTATAAAATTCTTCCTGCTTCGGAATATCTTTAATTAAATTATCAAATATTTTTAGGAGAGCGTTTTTGAAATTAACGGCTGGACTTTTGGCTGCGCCAATATCAAAAACTCCTTTTTTGTAGGCTTCTAGATTATAGTTAATCCTGGCTAAAACTGATTTTTTACCCCCTGCTACTTTAATTACAGAATCGACGATATTCAAAACTTCCGTTTCTAATTCTTTGTTGGCCCGAAGTGTTTTTAACTTTAGAAATAAGTCTTCTGATTCTTTTAAAAATTCTTTTTGTTCTTGAATTAAATCCAAAAAAATATCGGGGGTAATATTTTCCCGTTTTAAGGTTTGAATTTTACTAATAATTTCGCGCTGATAATAAAAGTGGTCGCCCCAGGGTTTAAGAATTGCTCCGTCGGGTAATTTTTCAATCAAAGATTGAATAATTTCAATTCTTTCTAGTTCTTCTAAGCTATCGATGTTTTTGGCGAAGATAAAATATTCCGGATTAGTTTTGATAATTTCATTGCAAAAGGAGTGAAAGGTGTGGATTTTAACGCCGTAAGCAGGGAGACCAATAATATCCAAAAGACGCTGGCGCATGGCAGCGGCTCCGGTTTCGGTAAAGGTTAAACATAAAATGGCGTAGGCCGGAGTTTGAGTTTTTAGAAGAATGTTGGCAATTCTTAGAGCGATAGTTTGAGTCTTGCCAGTGCCAGCACCGGCAATTACCATGACCGGACCTTCAATGGTATCGGCTGCCTGTTTTTGTTCAGGGTTTAATTTGTTGTATTCTGCGTAAAATTTGTCGGAGCTAATTATTGTCGCCACCACTATATTTTAGCAATTTGATAGAAAAAAAAGTCTTTATTGAAGTTAGTTAACTCTCCGTGTCACAATCTCATTAATTCCAGCAATATGTAAATTTTGGTCAGGCAAGATAACACTACTCAAATTTTCAATAATTTCTGATCCTTTAGCGGCGGGGAAGTACTCACTGTTACTCCAAAGAACTGGAATACCACAAATTGTTATAAAAGGTTTGTCAGGATTCTTATTAAATTCTTTTAGCGTAGCACTCGCACCATCTGAACCGTTTTGTATTATCCAAGTTTCGTTGATCACTATCTTTGTAGGATGGGTAATATTAACTTCGGTAACAGTTAACCCATTATCCACATATTCTTTTAAAGTTATCCCAGGAATTTGATAGGCCTCATTCGCCTCTTGAGACCATCTCCAAGATTGTCCGTCATCGCCTGGACTCATTTGTAGTATTTGACCAGTAAATATTTTGATCGGTTTTATTGTTGGCGATCGGTCTTCTTCTGGTTGATAAGATTGTCTTGATTCTATTGTTGCTGACATATTACATAGTATGACGATATCATACTATTGTGTCAAGGGGTTTGTTGTTTATTTAGAATTAGACTTCGTAAAAAATCAATTAACAAAAATTATTAATCCGTCAGTGAAACACGAGTGGAGTTATTTACTGCACTTACAACCAATTTTCTTAATTTAATTAATTGTTCAATTTCCTTGATAAAATTTTGATCCATTTCGACCTCTCCTTGCTTACTCCAAGAATAAATATTATCAACTAAAATAGGTTGTGACAGAGGAAAATTTCTTTTAATGAAAAAATTAAGTACAGGACCGTTGTCAATAAAATAATCTCTAGAAATTTTCTTTTTACTACCTAATCTAGATATTGCAGTAATCTCCTTTATGTAAAATTTAATACGATTCGCCTCACAGTCCTCTTCTAAGGCCCAAGATTCTTTTTGACCGTCTTTAAATGTAAGATCGAATGTTGTTGATTCATTTAAGTGAGTAATTCTAATTTCAGATTCATTTTCGGCAACGCCGGACCATTCCCAATTAGTAGACCCATCACAATCAATGATTCCTTCTAAAAAAGCGACAGTAGGAAGCACCTCTGATGAAAATGGGACTTCTTTGGGAACCAGATCTCTTGTTTCAACACTCATAGTGTTGGATTTTTCAATAATTTTTCCAAAATTTCCTTGGCTACTTGGGGATTGGCGGAGCCACCGGAAGCGCGCATTAATTGACCGATCAAAAAACCAATGGACATTGGGTTTTTTTGATAATCCTGGACAGCTTTGGGATTAGCAACAACCACCTCTTTGGCTATTTTTTCAATTTGGTTAGAATCAGAAACCTGAATTAATCCCATTTCTTTGGCAATTTCGACCGGATGTTTGCCGGTCTTGTATGATTCGGTAGTTACTTGCTTGGCGACGCTACTGGATAATTCTTTATTCTGAACTGAATTAAACAAATCCCAAAAATATTTGGCTACAATTTTTGATGAATCGATATTTTCCTGAGTTTCGTTGAGATAAGTTTTGATAGATCCTAAAAATAAATTGGCGGCAAATTTGGCAAATACTTTTAGAGTGTCTTGATCTTTACTGACAAATTCTGTGTCAAATAACGCTTCATACGCTGCGGCAAAATTTTGATCTTCGGCTAAAAGCTTGGCGTCATAGTCTGAGAGTCCATAGATCGTCTGATATTTTTCAATTTTTTGTTCGGACATTTCGGGCAAAGTCATTCTAATTTCTTCAATTTCAGCAGGTGTGAATTCGATAGGTGGAATGTCTGGTTCGGGAAAATAGCGATAATCGGCCGAACCTTCTTTTTCCCTTTGTAAAAATGTCCTGGCTTTGTCGGCATCCCAACCTCGAGTAGTTTTGTTTTTGGAATTTTTGACTTCCTTAGTTTCCTTAAAAGCTTGGGTTTGACGTTCGATTTCAAAATCAATGGCGTTTTGGACACCGGTCAAAGAAGCAACATTTTTAATTTCAGACAAGGGTGTATAAAAAGTTTTGCCATTGTCTTCAATTTTTAAGTTGACTGTCGGTTCACAGCGCATACTACCTTTTTCGATGTCAGCATTAGAAATGCCTAAATATCGGATAAGTTGTTGAATTTTTAAAAGATATTCTTTGGCTTGGATAGATAAAACAATATCGGGTTCAGACACAATTTCTACTAATGGCACACCGGAACGATTAAAATCTAAAAGAGTAGATTCTTCGCCGTTAATAACCATGTGAACAGATTTGCCTGTGTCCTCTTCCATGTGGGCCCGATTAATTCGAATTTCTTGACCTTGAACAGTTATTTTGCCGTTGACCGTAAAAGGTTTTTGATACTGAGTAATCTGATAACTTTTGGATAAATCGGGATAAAAATAATTTTTTCTTTCAAAAAAAGAATATTCATTTACAGTACAACCCAAAGCCAAACCTAATTTGACACACCACTGACACGCTTTTTTATTGGGAACTGGCAGGGCACCAGGCATACCTAAACAAACAGGACAAGTGTGGGTATTGGGCTTTGCATGAAAATGCTCGGCGTTACAACCACAAAACATTTTAGAATCTGTTTTTAATTCGACATGAACTTCGAGACCGATTATGGGTGTAATTTTCATATTATTTTACGGCCTCCGGCCTAGATCCTTCGCTCTGCTCAGGATGACAATTTAAATTTGGTTTTTGCAAATGATAATCAGTGTTGGATTCAAAAAGCCTGGCGATGTTGACCGACAAATCTTCCCTAAGTTGCGGAGTAATTATTTGGAGACCAATTGGTAATCCATCTGCAAAACCGCAAGGGACGGAAATTCCGGGTAAACCAGCTAAGGTTGATGGTTCAACCAATATGTCCTCGAGTTCACCGAACATGGCTTGGCCGGCCGAAGCACCAATAGGGAGTGCAGTTGTAGGAGAAGTCGGGCCAATAATAGCATCAACTTTTTGAAATTGTTTTTCAAAATCTTGAATAATTAATGTTCTGACTTTTTGGGCTTTGAGATAATAAGCATCATAGTAACCACTGGAAAGAGCGTAGGTGCCCAGCATAATGCGCCGTTTGGCTTCGTCACCAAAAAAAGTGCGGTCATGACCATAACGAATGCCGGTATATCGGCCTAAATTTGAAGACACTTCGGAACGCTGCAAAATAGTATAAACGGCAATGGCGTATTTTGGATCCATTACGTCCAATTCAATTATTTCGGCGCCCAATTCCTTCAATTTTTCAGCAGCATTTAAAATTGATTGTTTGACTTCTGGCTTAATTTTTTTTGGAAAATAAGCTTTGGGTAAACCTATTTTTAGGCCTTTTAGTGATGTTAAAGCTTCGGGTATTTGCCAAGGTTTTTTATTTAAACTAGTAGCGTCTGCTGGATCGTGGCCAGAAATTAAAGATAGAATTAGAGCGGCGTCGTCGACGGTTTTAGCAATAGGGCCAGGAGAATCCATTGATGAACCCATGGCAACAACTCCACAACGACTAACCCGACCATAAGTTGGTTTTAGACCAACAACACCACACCAAGCAGAAGGCTGACGAATTGAGCCGGCAGTTTCAGAACCAATGGAGACGATGGCCTCGTCGGCAGCCATGGTTGCGGCTGATCCGCCCGAAGATCCACCAGGTAAATGTTTGGGGTTCCAAGGATTTTTGCTTGGTCCAAAATCAGAAGTTTCAGTGGAAGAACCATGAGCCCAGGAGTCCATGTTGGTTTTGCCAATAATAATGGCGCCAGCATCTTTTAATTTTTCCACAACATAGGCAGAATACTGGGGAATAAAATTTTCTAATAATTTTGAAGAGGCTGTGGTTCGCAAATCTTGAGTACAAAAGTTATCCTTAACAGCAATTGGAATACCAGCTAAGGGTTTTGAAAAATTAATATTTTCAGATTCGTTGAGGGCATTTTCATTTAAAGTAACAAAAGAATTTAAAGTTGGTTCGAGCTTTTGAATTTGAGTTAGACAATCGGAAACTAATTCTTTGGCAGAAAATTTTTTAGTTTTAATACCATCTATGGCTTGAGTTAATGTTAATTTGTTTAGGTCTGACATATTATTTTTTATTGATAGTAGCTTTGGTTTTAAAATAACCGTCGTAAGTGTCGATGGCTTGAGACAAGGCTTCTTTTTGGGTAAACGAAGGATTAATTACGTCTTCTCGAAAAATACTTTTATTTTGATTTACTTGGGCAGTGGGCAAAACATCGTCGGTATTTAATTCATTTAAAACATCAATATATTCGGCTGTTTGGGAAAGTTGATCAGCTAGTTTTTGTTCTTCTTCACCGTTCACTTCTAGACGAGAAAGCTGGGCAATGTGCTGCAGTTCTTCTAAAGTAATTTTTCCATTGTTTGACATGGGTATATTTTAATGTATTTTTTAATTTATCTTCGGAGTAATTTGGCTTTGAGACGCAAGAGTTGCCAGCGATATTTATCGGCTGTGTTGTAAATTTTGTATAAGGATTCATTGATGACCAAATCATAAGTACCGACAAATTGAACCATTTGACCACCGTAACCTTGTTTAAACCGATGGAAACCGAAGCCTGGATCCCCTTCTTTGGCATCAGGTCCGAGAGAACCCCACATATCAAAAGTGTGACAGTCATGACTTTTGCCAAATTTGATTGATTCCCACATTAAAAGTGTAGGGGCCATGACTTCGCGATAAACATCTAATGACGCACCATAAGGATAAAAAAGTTTGCCATTTAGAGTAAACAACATAAAAGCGGAGATAACTTGATTTTGGTAAGAGGCTAAAATAATATGAACCATGCCGGTATTTTTTAGAGTTTTCCATAAATCTCGATGATACTTTGGGGTATGAAGATAAAAACCTTGGCGCTTGGTTGTATCAAAAATCAATTTAAGATAAATTTCAAAACCTTCGTCATCGGTTCTTTCCTCAACTTTAACTCCATAACGATTGGCGATTTTGATATTGTAACGAGTCTTTGAGTGCATGGCAGAAAGTAACTCCTCTTCGGTTTTATTTAAATTAACAATGTATGAGAATGGATAAAAAGCAACCTTAGGAGAAACTACCATTTTGGGAAACTGCATGTCTGTCTGCAAAAGTGTGGGGTTTTTAAATTCATCATATGTTTTTTGATATACATCCGGTTCAAATTTTACAAAAACTGCTTTTTGATCATTAGCAATTTTTTTGATACTTTCAATCATATCGATATCGACCGATGGACCGCGAAGAATAGTACCAATCGAATAATTAGTTTTGGGGATTTTATGAAAACTTACGCTGTATGCTGACTTTATTTTTTTATCATCAAAAACACCTAGACGATAAATTTGATGGCCCTGGGAAATTTGAAAATCGCCCCATTCCCAAGTTTGGATGGGGTGTTTTATGGCTGAATTATAAATAGCTTTCTCTTTTTTATCGAGAATACGGGTAATCATTCACTTAGTATATATCAGCATCATATATAAAATCATCCGCTTCGTTGTTTTTGGGTTTATGGCGATAATCCCGAACACTACTTTTATATTCTTCGTATTCAACCAATTGGGCGGGTATTTCGACTAAAAATCGACTTGGTTCATTGAGACTACTTTTGCCAAAATAAAGACGACGACTGGCATAGGTAATATAAAGTAAATCCCTGGCTCGGGTGATACCAACATAACACAATCTTCTTTCTTCTTCGACTTCGGATTCATTTACAAAACACCGAGAATGGGGCAAAATTCCTTCTTCAAAACCCACCAAAAAGACCGCGTCAAATTCTAGGCCTTTGGAACCATGAAGAGTCATTAATCTGACACCTTCTTTGTTTTCTTTCTTTTTATTTTTCTCCTGGAGAGAATATTCGTGCTGAACTAGAGTTATGTTTTCCAAAAACTCAATTAAATCCGGATGCGAGGCGGCGACTGATTTTAGTTCTTTAATGTTTTCGATTCGCTTTTGATCTTCTTCGTCTTTGGGGTCGTACTTGTCTAAATATCCAGAATCAACAACTATTGATTCCAAAATTTCTAACGAGCTTAATTCTTTGATGTTTAAGGTAGTTATCAAATTATCAAAAGTGACTTTTTTTCTTTTACCCAAAGCTTTTTCGACCCTATCTTCGGAAATCTTGTCGGCCTGGTCGTTGGTAAAGCGGAGCATGGCCAAAATATCTTTGATTTCCGCCCGCTCATAAAATCTGGTGCCGCCCAGTAGAACATATGGAATTCCCTGGCGCAACATGGCTTCTTCCAGCGCACGGGATTGGGCATTCATGCGATAAAGGATAGCAATATTTTTAAGAGGAACCTTTAAATTATCGTAAATAAATTTAATTTTTTCGGCTACAAAATCCGCCTCGGCTACTTCCGATTCGGCTTCCATTATTATGATTTTGTCTGTTGACATTTTTTTTGTAAAAAGCTTTAAAACCGGATGTGAATTATTTTTGGAAATAACGGCGTTGGCGGCATCTAAAATTATTTGAGTGGAACGATAATTTTCCTCTAAATTTATGGTTTTAGAGCCATTAAAATCCTTGGTAAAACTAATTAGGTTGCGAAAGTCAGCCCCACGCCAACCATAAATTGCCTGAGAGGCATCGCCGACAGCAGTAATTTGTTGGTATTTTTTAGCTAAAAGTTTGGTTAAAAGGTATTGAATTTGATTGGTGTCCTGATATTCATCAATAAGAATATGTTTGTAGATTTCCTGATATTTTTCCAAGACGGCTGGTTCTTTAATAAAAAGCTCGACGGTTTTAAACAAAAGATCATTAAAATCTAACGAATGAAATTCTTTTATTTTTTGTTCATAGCGGTGATAAATTTTGACAGCAGTTGATTGCCAAAAACCGCTACTTTGAGGTTCCATCTCTTTGGGTGTTTGGAAACTATTTTTGGCGGCTTCAATAAAATAAAGAACACTACTTGGCTTAAATTCTTTTGGAGTTAAATCCATTTCATGTAAAATTATTTTGATTAAATTTTCCTGATCATCAGTATCGTAAATAGAAAAATTAGAAGGAATATCTAAAAATCCACCATCGGTTCTCAATGTTTTGCAGCAAAAAGAATGAAAAGTACCCGCAAATATGTTTTGATTATTCTTGTCGTTTTTGGTTATTTTTTGATCCAAAAGTTTTTCCATCCTGTCTTTCATTTCGCTGGCGGCCTTGTTGGTAAAAGTTAAAAGTAAAACTTCTCCCGATTTGGCTAATCCGTTTTTAATGAAATAGGCTGCCCGGTGAGTTAATACCCGAGTTTTGCCCGAACCGGCTCCGGCTAAAAGTAAAAGGGGAGTGCCTATGTGAGTGACGGCTTCTTTTTGTTTGGGATTAAGTCCATTGAGGATGTCGTTCATGAGTAAATTAAATATTAAAAACTATAAATTTTTGTTTTACCAAAAGCTACAACTAATTTGCTATTTATTAAAAAAAAATTGTTTTGCTGTATATCGGGGAACTTTTCATATTCTTTGTCTCCAACAAAAATATATTTAACATTATATTTTTGTAAAATAGAAATTGCTTCATCTATTTCTGGTTTTTTAGGATTCTTTTGACTTAATAAATTATAAACTTTTTGGACATCGGTTTGGCGAGCAGCTGGCAAATCATAACTTCCCCGCCACAACCATTCGTGGACAATCCATCCTTGTACAGTCGGTAATCCGGTAGCAGAAGAAACTTGGTTAAAAGTTGTATAACTATCACCAGCTGCTTCTAATATAACTGGCTGACCTTTTATATTTTCATTGATCCATTCAATCGCCTTTAAATTATCGGGGTAAGTTGTTTTGAGAAAATTTAGACCCCACAAGCCTTTGTAATCTTTTAGTCCGTAATAAGATTTAATAGCAAAATATGGATAAGAAAGATGAATGGCTAAAACAACTACAAAAATTAATTTATAAAAGGATGACTTGGCTAATCTAATGAGAATATACCCAGAAACTAAAGAATACATAATAAAAGCTTCGTAGACTAATTTAAACATAGTGTTGGCACGGCGATGTTCGTAAATATAAATATCTTTTATATAAAATAATTCGGGAAAAATAACTAAAAGAGTAGCGGTTATGACCAGAGAAATAACTAAAATATCAGAGCCAGTAATGGCTGTTTTTTTTGATTTATTTTTTTGAAAAACTGTATAAATTATATAAAGTACAAAAGGTAAACAGATTAACCAGAAACCGCCATATAAAATAAAGAGCTGATAAAAGGGTGAATGACTATCGGATAGACGAATACCTTGAGCCATGGGAACAAAATTTAAAGAAAAAGGTAAGGTAAATAAATACCATAAAATAATAGTTAAGGCTCCATTGAAAACTGTTTTGGAAAAAGCTACGGTTAAATTGTTTTCCTTAAGTAATGACAGAAAAAGGAAAACAGCAAATAGAATTCCGTAGACGGCAAAATCCCAGGCGTTCGTCATAAAATTTAGACTGAAAATAAATGCCGATGGAATAATTAAATCCCAATAGAAATTTTTATTATTTTTATTTTTTAATCCCAAACCCCAAGTAAAAATAAAGGCGATAAACAAAAGAACAATAGGAATATCGTTCATGTGGCCATGAAGATCGGCAACAACAAAACTGTAAACTGGGAATTCATGGATAGTTTTGTCTTTGATATCGGGATCAAAACCAATAAATCTGGTAGCATCGGGATACCAGTAAGACTCAATAGCCTTGTTGATGGCAGAATAATTCAAATCAAAATGATTATTGTTTTGCTGGTAATTTATTTTGGATATCTTATATAAAGGATGAAGATTGCCACCAAAGGTTAATAATAAAGACGAGACTAGACCAGCTGTTAGGACAAAACGCCAATTGATCTTTTTTAAAGTTAAGTAAACTAAATTTGATGAAATAGAAAACGAGCTGACAAAAGTTAAGGCGCAAACTGTGGCAATAGAAAGATTGTAAGTAATAGCAGAAGAAATACCGGACATTTTGGTAATAAAAGCGAATATTAGTTGACCAAAATAATAATAATTAATTGGTTGCCCAGCAAACCATATATCGATTGGCGGCATGTAAGTACTTCGAAGTATAGAGTTAACAAATCCCCAGTCCATAAATTTTTCCAAACCTTCAATGTCGGGTGCAAATCCCCTGACAAACGACCAAGCTACTAAAATCAATAAAAATAATATTTCTTCGAAAATAAAAACCGGATATTTTTGTTTTAAAATTGATAAAAATTTTTCAAATCCTTGTTTCTTGAGAAGCCAAAAGTCAAAAATAATAAAGGCAAATATAAGTAAGCAGATAGATGAGGTGGTAAAAGGCAGGACTTTTAAAATTCCAAAAACAAATAAAACGTAAGTTAAGATAGAAATGGATATAATTTTGCTAAAAACATAGCCTTTGTCCCAAAGTTTATTGAAAAATGTGAATACGAATGGCCAAGATAATGTACTTAAAAAGAAAATGTTTAGCCACCAAAATATAATAAATTTAAGATCGGCAAACATGTTGTTAGTGTATAAAAAATACTAAATCAAAGGCTGATTTAGCCAAATTTATTAAAGGTACAGGAAAGACTATTCCTCTTGATATAAACCAGATAATAGTTCCGATGGATAAGCCACCTAATATGTCGATTGGATAGTGAAAACCAACTAAGACTCTAAATAATATAAGAGGAATTGCTATTAGACTAAAAGTTAATGGATGGATGACTCCATACTGTAAAATAAACAAAAAAAAGAAAACGGCTTTAATAGAATGTCCAGAGGGAAAGCTGCCAGTTTTATACCACCTATCAACTAGTCCTGGGGGTGTTTTGTCTTTTCTTTCAAAAAGGGGACGGCGCCAATAGATTTGTTTTTTTACTAATTGCTCAATTATTTCTCCAATAATGGTAGCTAGTAAAAGTTGCCAAAAAATATTTGGATCTTTTTTGACTAATAAATAGGATACAAAAAATAAAAATACCCAAATAGAATAGTTAAGAAAAATTACTAAAAATTTTCCCAAATTAATAGAGAGTAGTTTTTTTAGAATGTCTTCTTGTGGTTGCCAAAAAAATATTTTTTTAATTTTCATTATTTTTTAAGTTTTTATAAATTAATACTTTTGGATGATCGTAAACAGTAAAGGCCTCTTCTGCAGTATCATCTCTTAAGAAGATACCAGGATATTGGCAATAATTGTCTATGTAAAACCAAGTATTTTTTTTGTCTTTATATGGAAAATTTGTTGGGCCGATGTAAATACATTTTTTCATGAAAGGTAAATTTATTCCAGGATAAGAATTTATTTCGACTACTTTTTTGAAATTATTTTTTTCATCAAAAAGTTCCTGATAAAATTTAGTTGTGAGCGGATATTTGTCGGGGACTTGCGGAATAGATCCCCATAACCTGTTTGACGACATAATAATATAGTCCGCATTTTTTATAATCGGATCTAGCTGGTTCCATTTTTCATTAGTGTCGGGATCATACAAAGGCAACATGTTGTTTTTGTAATCAGAAAAATAGCGACTGGAAAAATTTAGGGGTAAAGGATCGTCCCAATATTCGTTGGTGATTTTAGAATCAGCTGGAATGTTTTGATAAATCCATTGTGAGGCTTGAACTCGAGAATGTGGTCTGGTGTATATCGATAAAAATAAAATTGAAAAAATAATATGACCAGAGATTAAAAAATAAATTAATTTGTTGGGCAAGTTATCTTTGATAATTAGACCAACTAAAATAAATATAAACGGATAAATTGGAAGAAAATAACGCATGGTGGAGGTGAATTGGATACCTTGATTAATAAGAAGTAATAGAACCCAGAATAGAATGCAAAAAACAATAAATGGATGGTGTATTTTTTTTATTTTAAATAAAAATAGAAAACTTATTGGTAGGCCTAATCCCCAAAACAAGATATTGGAAAACGGAAAGACTAAGGCTGTTTTGCTTAACCATTGAATCTCGGGCGGATAAAAAACATTGCGAGTGGTTAATAAAGATTTTAAATAAATCATATTATCAATAAAAATCGGATTAAATTTTGTTATTCCAACGAAAGCATATGGTTGAAAAAATCTAAAAACTGCGAGACTTATTAGTGGAAAAATTAAAAAAGATAATAAAGTTTGAGAACGCGTTTTGGCAGAAAAAAAAGAATAAATAAAAAATAATAAAATTATGGGTGAGAATAAATAGGCGGATATTTTAGTTGAAAGTGCCAGGCCAAATAAAATAGCGCTTAAATATAAAAAAAAGTTCTTTTTTTGAATTGTCCAATAAGCAAGTAATATAAAAGTAAAAAGTAACATCGGAGACAAGAAGGTGTCGACGGTAAAAAAATGTGATAACTGGATAGGTAAAATACAAAAGGCATATAGTAAGCTAGGTAAAAACAATATAAATTTGTTTTTATTATTTTTAATTAGAAATTTTGTCAACAGATAAATACCGAATATATTTAACGAATCAAAAAAGGCTGAAATAACCCTCCCAACCAAATAAACTTGGTCGTAACCACTCATGTTTATATATGTTGAAATATACTTCACTAAAAATACAGGAAACGTTCCGTAAACAAAAAATTGAAATTCCTTATAATTATATGGATTTAAAGGGGAGTTTTTTGTATCTAAGTATTGAGAAAATGAGGAGGGTAATTTTATGGTTGTTTCAACCATAGTCAGAAACCTTTCGTCCGGATGAAGATGGTAGCCTTGATCCCAAGTTATGCCGTAAATACGAAGCAAAAAAGCAAGGATAAAAATTAGAAAAATAATAATTTTGGGAAGAAGTTTTAACTTCACTTTTCTTTTTGACAAATATAAATAATATGAGGATACAAAATGCTCTTTAATTTTTGTTGCTCAATTATACGAAATTTATGGCATTTTAAGAAAAATGACATTTTTGTAGATGAATAAAAATCGAGTGGTTCAAACTTAGTAAAAATAAGATCGTGGATATATGTCCATATAAATTTTAAAAAAGGTTTTGTGTCAATGTCTTTGATTATCAACAAACCGTCTGGTCTTAGGTATTTCCAACAATCATTTATAAAAGTTGTTTTTTCTGCACTAGAAATATGGTGCAGCAAATCGATTGCGATAATGGTGTCAAATTTTTGGTTTTTTGGCAATAAATTATTAACTTCAAAAGATATATTTTTTATATTTTTACTAATTTGTTTGGCGATGGTTACCCTATTAGAATTAATTTCTGAACCAACCATAATTCTATTTTTGTGACTTTTGGCAAAATAAATAGTTGTAAGCCCGTAACCACAACCTACATCTAAAATTCGGCCATCGCTGGGTATGAATTTATTAATTAATTTTAATGGCAATATTTGAAGTCTTATAAAAGCGTAAGCCCTGGGGAAAAGTAAAGGATATTTTTTTACTAATTCTGATTGCTCTTTATCCATTTCCTAAAATAAAATTTTTAATATCGGGGATTGATAATTGTCTATCTTTTTTAAAAACTCGTATTGTCGGCCGATCGAAAACTGACCAGGTTTCTTCTGCGTTTTCAGAGTTCAGGAAAAAATCGGGGCTGGGCTTAAATATTTTTGTTAGAGAAAACCCCAAATCTCCAGAGAATAAGTGTCTATAATAGGCTTGGGAAATTGGAAAATTGGGACCGGTTTGATTTTTGAACATTCGACGAGAAGGAACAATAATATAATCTGATTGTTGGATTAAATTTGGCAAACCGGATTGGAGTGAAATGTCTTGATCTAAATTATAAAAATCAAAGTTAACCACATTAAAAGGTTTATTGCTAACTGGTATATTTACCACATTGCCTGATTCCGATAAAACTTTTGCGTTTACTGATATGTTGCTTTCCATCCAATTGGAAAAAACAATTCGTGTATCTTTGTAAAAATAATTACTCATAAAAATCACACCGGGAATTATACAAATTAATGTTAAAAAAGATCCTAATATTTTATTTTTAATTAAAGATATTAAATAAATGGCTAATAATGGAAACAGGAAAAATATCGGAGACATGAAACGTGTCCATTTAGTAAAAAGCTGGCCAATATATAAAAAGTATATAAGTGATGGAATAATTACTATCAAGTTTTCAACCTTAAATATTTTTTTGGAAATGGCGAGATATGCGAATCCAATAATACTTAAAACAAAAACTGGCAAGCCGAGTACATAGGGCAAGATATTGGTAAATTGAAATAAATATGGTTTAGTGTCGATAAATTGGCGTGTATAAAAAACTGATAGCTTTCCAGTAGCTACTGCTGTTTCATAATTAATTGAGGATCTAAAATTGAGATTGTCTATAAAATTGTATGGAGAGAAAATTATAAAAAATAAAGTAGTAAAACTAGTAAACATTAGAAACAGAAGGGTGTTTTTTTTTATAGATAGATAAATAGGACTTAAAAAAGCCAGTGCAGTAATTTTTGATGATAAACCGATACCACTAATTAAAGCCGCCAAAAATATGTATCCGATCTTGGGGTCTTTGATAAATTTGAGACTGATGTAAATATTGAAAACAAATACAAATATTAGAAGCGACTCGGTCGTGCCAAAATGAGCGAATTGAATCAATCCGGGAGTGAATATTATTAAAAAAATAAATAACAAATTATTAAAAATGTTTTTGAAAATTTTTTTTCCTATTAAATATAATAAAAAAACACTTAATGAAGAGAAAAAAGCCGACCAAAACCTTAATACAAATATGGCATTTTCAAAATTTACATGTTCAACAAAAGTTCTGCTTTTAATAAAATTTATTAATTGAGCTGAAATAAAAACTAGATATAACGGAAACTGACCGTATGCAAAAAAATGTGGGTTTAAATTATTGAAACTTAACTGAGATATGGAGATAGCCATGTTGTTCTCGTCTGGGTTAAAGTAATAATGATCTCCCCAGTTTAATCCATAAAAGCGAGTAAATAATGTTGTTGAAACCAAACAAAATATTATTAAAGCCTTAAATACCCCATTTTTATAAAGCATACACAATAGCTATCATCATTAGTCCCCAAATCATAACGGAAACAAGAAGAGGTATATCTGTAGCGATAATTCGTTCTGGACGTTCACCTTCTTGCATTTCAAAAATAATTTGACCATATCTCATAATTCCAAAAATTACGGGTAATAAGGTTATCATGTACCATTTTCTGTCTAATACCGATGGATAATTTTCAGATAAAAAACTGTGAATTAGTCCTTGGAAACTAAGTTGTTCGGCAAAAAAAGTATATAGGGCGTAGGCAATTAATGTGCAAACCGCAAACATAGTCGTGTAAAAATTTAATAAACTTCGGCTATAACCTTCAAGAGCTGTTCTGCTTTTAGAACCTCGATTAACTAGTTCGCTGCGACGCTTTCCGCTAGCAATAAATAAAGAAAGAAAAATAACTGCCAACATGATCCAAACAGGTAAATGGTAACCAGTAGCTATTTCACCGGCATAAGCTCGGATTATAAAAAATATTGCAATACTGATAATGTCGAAAACGGCTTTCTTTTTTATTATGAATGAATATAAGTATTGCAGAATTATAAAAATCAAAGAAATTATGAAAAAACCAAAATTAATGAAAATAGCGATAAATAAACCGGTGAATAAAAGAAATAAGGATGTAACAACAGCTGTTTGCTCACTAACATCCCCTCTGGCTATGGGACGATTTTTTTTGACGGGATGGAGTCGATCTTTTTGAATATCAGCAACATCATTTATTAAATATGAAGACGAGGAGAGGAAGCAAAAAACAATAAAACCTAAAAAACTATCAATAAAAATAGTGCTATTAAAAAGCTGGCCATTGAGAATAGTGGCCGCAAATAAATTTAAATTTTTTATCCACTGATTTGGCCGCAACGCTTCAAAAACCGCTTTAAATTTTATGTCGTTTTTTATCATCTTTAGCTTCATAATAATACCAGAAAACCAAGCAAAGTCACTATTCCCTAGATTTAGAGTAATTATTATTAGAATATCAAAGCAGCTCCGAACAAGAGTATTCCAATGGTAGTAAATATTACTGTCGGTAATGAGCCACCAGCTACTGGCATGCCAGAGCTTGTGCTTGGTTTGGCGGCTCTGACAACTGGGGTTGAGGTTGGACTTATTTCAACTACAGTCGGTGTTGGCGTGGAAATAATGGTGGGGGAGGGTAATATAATTGTAGGAGTGACAAGGTTGGCTGAACTAGAAGAACTAAAAGCTAAATTATTATTATCAGAGGCTAAGACAATAAATTTGCGACTAACACTTTCTACTAAACCAGTGGTTTGGTTTTGAGCCGTAGCTGTGATTGTGTGTTCTCCAGGTGTTAGGTTTTGAGGTGGTGACCAATGCCAGCTTCCGTCATTTTGTGTGGTCGTTTCATCATTAATGGACTGAGTTGATTCAATTTTTATAATAATTTTGGAGTTGATTGGACCTGTTCCAAAAAAATCGGGTTTTAAGGTAGAAATTGATTCACCTTCTGATGGGTTCTTTATCTCTAAGTTTTTATTGGTCGAAACCTGTGATACAGAATTTAAGTTACTAATACTGTCGGATTCAGGATTGGCGGGTACAAGTGAAAATGAATTGCGGCCAATTATTATGTCCGGAAATGGATTGTTGTGAGATGTATTGCCGGTAATTTGGGTGGCCTGACCATCCTGGGAAATGACAATGACATCTTCTTCGATATTTTTTGGTGATACAAACCAATCATCTTTGGCATCATTGAAACTAATTGCTAAAGAAATGTTCCAGTTGCCGTTTGATGTGACAAAAGAAGATAAGGGAGACGCTCCTGGAATGTTTAAATATACAATTGAATCGACCGCTGGTTTTGAGTCCGAGTTTAAAACTCTACCCCAGGCTAAATTTGAAGAGGGTATTTGGACTGTTGGTTTTCGAGCTGTTTTTGTTTGATATTGAGAACTGTTAAATATTTCGCCATTATTTAAAAAATAAAAACTATAGCTAGTTTCTGCATCTAAATTATTTATTTGAAAATAATGAATTTTGCTGGGAGTCGGTTCGGTATTGGTATTTACAAATCTAATATCGGCAATATTTTTACCCCCTAAGACAATGTTTGATAGACAGGTGTCTGTTGTTATAAATGATACGTCAAAAGAATTGTGAGTAATATTGGTTATTTGGGGATTTATTGGTTTGCAATCTCCACTGGCTTTTGAACCTAGAAATAATTCTTGGTTATTAAAAGCAACCCCCGCAAATATTCCTCCGATAAGTAAAATAAGTCCAAGAACGGTAGGTATTCTTTTTTCCTTGTTCATAGTTGAGTGGGATTAATTTCTGACGAAACAGTGGATTCTTCTGTGGTTTGAATTATTGTATATTCTTTTCTTGCCTCTATTTGTTTTAGTACTTCTAAGTTGAGATTTGGATCAATATTATCTAAAAATTGATCGACTTTAATTTGTTGAGTGGGACCAATTATATTGCTGTAACTTTTTTGAACAATAAGAATAAACACAGTAATACAGGTAAAAAATGAGATAAAAACAAAATAGGAGGATAGGTTATTTTTTTTCATCTTTGATTACCTTCATAAAATAATTGAGTTGTAAAATTTAAATTAAGATTATTAGCACTACTGACTACATTTCCTTCTGACTTCGTATCAACTCGCTCGACCTTGATATCGTTGATTTCCATCACTCTCCTACTTTCTGATAAATAATTCAGAAAATTTATTAAGGGTAAATATTCATTTTTAAGCGTAAAATTAACTGCGTAAGATTCTAATCCAACTGGTTTTTCACTATTCGAAAGTAAATTAAAATTAATTTTTCCAAAAGAGGAGGTTGCGGCTTGAGCTGCCCCAATAAAATGTCCATATGATTTATAATATTTTGGATAGTTCGGCAAACTAGACTCAATAAGGTCATAATCCCCCTGAACTTGAGAGAAAGAACTTTGCGCGATAATTATTTTATTTATTTTTGCACGCATTTTAACCGAGAGGGCTTCTTTTGACTTGATTTCTCCAATTAATGACGAGATAGTCAAAAATGTTGGCCGAATAGCAAAAATTGAAAAGATAATAATTAAGGTAAAGGTGGAAGTTATTTCTACGGATTTAATAAAACGCCTGTTCTCTTTTTGAGACCTAAGATACCGGTACATTGATTGGATTTGAGAAAATGAGCCTAGAGTTATCATGTTTTTTGAGCCGGTTTAAAAGATATAAAAATAGTGATTAAATATTTATTTTCTTTGGCCTTTTTTTCAATTGTCTTTATGTCAACGGTTTTTATGGTTGGATTTAATGTTAAATTGGTCATAAAACCGACAATTGACTCTTCGCTATAGGCAAAAAGTGAGGCATTAGAAGTGATTTCAGAAGTAGTTTCATCTCTCTGTAAAGAAATGCTGTCGTAGACAACATCGAGCGGGGTGCTTTCTACTAAAGATTTAATATATTGGGAATAATTGGGAGTTTGAGAATAAAATTTTTGAATTGTATTTAATTTATTTTGAGTAAACATAAATTCTTTTTCAAAATCTTTAGTACTTTCTAATATTGCTTTTTGTTGTCGTGCAACTTCAGATAAATCAGAATTTTTTCTGTCGAGATAGAAACGAGATAGAAACGCAACTATTACGATAAATTCCGTTAATACTATTACTACACGACCAACAGTAGTTAACCAATGAATGGCCCGATAAGATAGTGAATCGGGATTTTCCCCTTCTGGCAAAAGGGATATTTCCTTTTTGGGAATCATATTACTTAATATCCAGTATATACAACTATTTGGTGAAAATAAAACGGCTAAATTTAGCTAGAAACCTTTCATAATCACGATACTCCTCTATATGAAGCACATGTGAAGAAACAATATAAGATGCTAAACCTAAAAACGAGTTTATCAAAAATAGAATTATTAAATAAAAAGTCTTGGATGTATCAAATATAAATCTGTCTAAAAAAATTAAACCTAACCAGCTAGTGGCACCCATGAAGGCTGCTGATAAGGCAATTTTATTAAATCTAACAAGCGTTTCGTTCCAACTGAAACCATCAACTGTTTTTATAAAAAAATACATTAGACCAAAAAGCTGTGCCATATTGCCGACTGAAGCACTGATGGCTAACCCAACAATTCCCATGTTGGTAAAATTAACAAAATAATAACCTAAAACAACATTAATTATCAGGGAAATTATGGAAACTTTCAGAGGGGTCTTGGTATTGTGAAGGGCATAAAAAGAACGTATTAAAATTTGGATAACTGCCTGGCTTATAATAGCTGGTGTTAAAAATGCTAATGTTTTGGCTGTTAGAAGAGTGGCTTCCCAAGGAAAATTTTTGGCGCCAAAAGCAATTCTAACGATGGAAACTCTATTAATTAAGATAAGAATAGTAACTGGTAAGGCAATATAAACACTTTGGAGAATAATTCTATTTACAGTTTTTCTAAAGGTTTCAAGTTCGTTTTGGGCAATATTTTTGGAAAGCATTGGTAATGAGGCTTGGCCAACTGTTGTACCAAAAATTCGACTAGGCATATACATTAATTGGAGAGCTAGGTTTAAAATTGAGATTGATCCTGGCACAAGACTACTAGCAAAGAATAGTGTTACCGTGTTTTCAATTTCACCTAAGCCTAAAGACAAACTTCTGGGTATCATAAGTCGAATTATTTCTTTGACACCGCTTAATCTGGGGTTAATTGAAAAATAATATTTAAATCCGCGCCTTCTGGCTACAGGTATTTGAATAGCTAGGTGAAAAAAGGCGCCTACAACAGCACCTATGGCGGCTCCGTAAATACCAAAAACAGGAGTTAGTGTAAAAATACTTAAAATTATAAAAACGTTGTAAATAATCGGGGATAGCGCTGGTATTATAAAAGTTTGATGAACCTGAAGAATTCCAGTTAAGAAGTTGCTAATTAAGAAAAATATCTGCGCGATCATCAGTATTCTGGTTAGATTTACCATTAAATCTAATTGATGACCAGTAAAATTATTCGTTATAAGCTCGGAAAGTTGTCGAGTAAAAATTAAAACGAAGACAGAGGCAAATATAAATAGAATTAAAAGCAAATTAATTACAGTCGAACTAATCTTATAGGCAGTTTCTTTATCTTTTTTATGGATATAATTAGAAAAAACTGGGATAAATGAAGCCGACAGGGCGCCTGTGACTAATAGTTTGAAAATTAAGTCGGGTAAGCGAAAGGCTGCGGTATAAGCGTCCAAATCGGAGACACAACATGCAAAAAAACGACCGTACAAGAATCTGCTTCGCAAAAATCCCAGGATAGCCGAAAGACCAAAAGTTATAGCTAAAACTATTGAGGCGGATAAGATACTACTTTGTTTGCGACGAGATAAGGAATTTATTTGATACCTGAAATTTAGAAAATAGCGTTTTACGCCCGATGTATAATTTTTATCTTTATTATTATTCATTTTTGCCTAGCCTTTATTATAATTCTTGTAAAAGAAAAGAACATAAGCTAGAATACCTATCATGCCAATCAGTTTATCTGCAAAAAAATCATTAAGAAAGTCCTTGAAAAATCGCAAGGAAAATGTTTCTTTCAAAAATAAATTTAAGTCGATTGTTAAAGGATACTTAACTAAACCGACAAAAGATAGTTTGGAGAAGGTTTATTCGATTTTAGATAAGTTGGGAAATAAAAATATTTTTCATAAAAATAAAATTTCTAGACTTAAATCGAAGTATGCTAAAAGCATAGATAAACCTCAAGTAAAAATAGTAAAAAAAGCTCCTGTCAAAAAAAAGGCCAACAAGACTACTAAAAAAAGTAGTAAAAAAATGGCAAAATAAGATAAGGAGTTATGAATAAATTTTTTATTAGTACCCCAATCTACTATATCAACGATATTCCGCACATCGGGCATACCTGTACGACTGTTGCGGCGGATGTTTTGGCGAGATACCACCGTCAAAAAGGTGATAATGTCTTCTTTTTAACCGGAACAGATGAACATGGACAAAAAGTAGCTGAAGCTGCCGCCAAAGAAGGTTTGACGCTAAAAGAGTTTTGTGACAAAGTCGCACCGAGATTTGAAGAGGCCTGGAATAAATTAAATATAAGTTTTGATTTCTTTATTAGAACAACAGATCCGAGACACGAAAAAGTGGTTTCTGATTTTTTACAAAGAATTTATGACAACGGCGATGTTTATAAGGCTAAGTATGAGGGTTGGTACTGTGTTGGCTGTGAAAAATTTTTAATGGAAAGCGATTTGGTTGATGGACACTGTCCACTTCATCCTCCAGAAAAAACCGTGTGGAAATCAGAAGATAATTGGTTTTTTCGATTATCAAAATATATACCTGAAATTATTAAACTAACTGAAAACACTGAAACTAATTATATATTTCCTGAAGGGAAAAGAACTGAAATTCTGTCCAAACTTAAATCAGATGTAAAAGATATCTCTATTTCACGAGAGAAAGTTGAGTGGGGGATTCCGACACCTTGGGATAAAACCCAAACTATTTATGTGTGGTTTGATGCTTTAATTAATTATTATAGTGCCACTCAATTTGTAGAAAACAAAAAGGAATTTTGGCCAGCTGATTTGCATTTGTTAGCCAAAGATATATTGTGGTTTCATTCGGTTATTTGGCAGTCGATGTTGATGTCGGCACAACTTCCCCTGCCTAAAGAAATTTTTGCCCACAGCTTTTATTTGGTCGACGGACAAAAAATGTCTAAATCTTTGGGTAATGTGATTAGTCCGCAACAACTTTTGGATACTTTTGGGGCGGAAGGAACCAGATATTTAATTACCAGATCTTTTCCTGCTTTCAATGACAGCGATATTGGAATAGCCAGATTTAAGGAACAATACAATGCTGATTTAGCAAATAATTTGGGTAATTTAGTTTCTAGAGTGGCTAAACTGGCTGAAGATTTAGAAATTAAAGAAGAAAATTTTGTATTTGATAATGATTTTGAAAAGGCTTTAAGTAATCTTAATTTTGATGAAGCAATTCAACTGGTTTTTACTAATTATATAAATACAGCCAATGTTAGATTGAATCTGGATACGCCTTGGAAATTAGAAAAAAATAATCCAAAGAGAATTGAGCAAATGGACTACTTGGTGAATAATTTGAGAAAAGCAGCTTTTCTTTTAAAATCCGTGATTCCTGAATCTTCTAAAAGAATAGAGGACGCTTTTACTGGGATAATTAAGCCTTTAGAAAAACCGTTATTTCCTAGAATTATTCTCTAAAAATATGATTGATACACATGCACATTTATCCGATACATTTTGCGACACACCAGAAGAAACTAATTTATCCAATATTATTTTATCGGCCAGCAATATCAATGATTCGATTAATAACATCGAATTAAGTAAAAAGTATCCAAAATATTTATGGGCGGCAGTTGGTGTTCATCCCCAAAATACAGATCCTAAAATCGATTTATCAATCAATGAACAAATAAATATTTTAGATAAATTGATTGATAAAAATAAGATAAATATAAAAGCTGTGGGCGAATGCGGATTGGACTATTCCCCTGCTTCGCCAGAAGAAAAAGATAGAGATAAAAAGGAACAAGAAACACTATTTAGAGCTCAAATTTGCTTGGCAGAAAAATATAAATTGCCGTTAATTATTCATACCAGAAAAGCTGTTGATGAGACGATTGAAATTTTAAAAGATTATAAAAATGTTACTGGGGTATTTCATTGTTATGTCGGTGGTAAAAAAAGAATAAAAAATATTTTAGATCTACAAAACAAATTTTATTTTGGGATAGATGGAAACGTAACTTATGAGGATGGCTTGGCTGAAGTAGTAAATAATATTCCTAAAGATAGACTAGTTTTAGAGACAGACTCCCCTTTTTTGACACCAGTACCGCATCGCGGCGAACAAAATAGCCCAGCAAATATAATTTTTATATATGAAAAAGTCGCACAAATCTGGGGGAAAGATTTTAAAGAAACCGAAAAAATAATTGATGAGAATGCAAAGAAATTGTTTGGGATTTAAATATCGGGATTTATAAAATCTGTTATCAAAATTAGTTAGAGACGCGCCGCGGCGCGTCTCTACGAAGTCAAATTATTTTATATAATCTGCAATTATAGTTTCCAATTCTTTTGGAGATGGGTATTTATCAATAAATACTATTTCTCCATCGATTAGAAGCACTGTGTCTCCCTGAATACCCAGGCTATATACTCGATTCATGTCTTTGATATATTCGGGATCGTAATCTATCTGGAGTCTTTTGCATAAATTTTCCAAATTAGAAAATAATTGTTTACCTTTGGGGCTACCGCGATCGTAGAGTTGAATTCTCATATTAAAAATATTCTAACATTTATGTTGCTGAGTGGAATGATTTTGTTATTTGTTTCGTTTATATATTTCAACCGTATTTAAAAGCAAGGAGGCGATGGTCATGGGACCAACACCACTGGGAGACGGGGTTATGTAGGAACATTTTGGAGCTACAGAATTAAAATCAATATCGCCGACAATTTTGCCGGTTTCAATATCCAGACTAGTACCGACATCAATTACAATGGCGCCGTCTTTGACAAAATCCGCGGTGACAAAATTTTTCTGACCAACGATTGAAACTAAAACATCGGCTTTTTGACAAATTTCTATTAAGTTCTGAGTGTGGGAGTGACAGATTGTAACCGTAGCATTGCGATTATTGAATAAAGCAAAAAGAGGTAAACCAACATCAACACTTCTGCCTATTATTACGGCATTTTTTCCGTCTAAATTTATTTTGTATTCTTCAATTAATTTTATGATTCCAAATGAGGTAGCCGAGGCAATAGCACTAGGATCTTTATGGAATAATAACCCTAGATTATATGAAGTTAAGCCATCGGCGTCTTTTTTGGGATCAATCGCCTCTAAGACTAGATCTCTGTCAATTGGTGATGGAAGGGGTAGTTGAACCATTAACCCAGTGACACTAGAATCATTATTTAATTTTTGAATAAGATCGACGACATCTTGAGTGGTACTGGTAGATGGCAATTCGTGAATTTTTCCGCCAACTCCGATATCTTTGGCTTTTTTTTGCTTTAAATCTACATATAAACGGCTAGATGGATCATCCCCTACTAAAATTATGTCAAGATCAATAAGTGGTTGATTGTTTTTGTCCAATTCCGCTTTTAACTCGGACATTATTTTCTGAGATGTGGTTTTACCGTCTAAAATCATAGTATTTATTATATCTTGGTTAAAACTTCATAACCATCCGGAGTAATTAAAATTGTATGTTCGAATTGGGCTGATAATGATCTGTCTAAAGTACGCACTGTCCAACTATTATCTTTATCGACATACACTTGAGCCTCGCGCGAGGAATTGATCATTGGTTCTACTGTAAATGTCATACCAGGCTTCAAAATGACATCGTTTCGGTGGATATCAAAATGAAAAACAAATGGATCTTCGTGAAATTTTAGACCAACACCGTGACCGCCCAATTCTCTAACAACACTATACCCGAATTTCTGGACAAAAGGTTCAATCACTTTGCCGACGCAATCGTTTAAATATTTGTTTGGTTTTAAGGCTTTAATCGATAAATTTAATGCTTCTTTGGTTCGCTCGACTAAAAGTTTGGCTTCACGACTAATATTACCAACAGGAACGGTGGCTGAAGTATCGCCATGGTATCCATTTAATATTGTCGTAATATCCAAATTAACTATATCGCCGTCTTTTAAAACTTCTTCTTCCGATGGAATACCATGACAAACAACTTCATTGACTGATGTACAAATACTTTTTGGAAATCCGCCATATCCAAGCGGAGCAGGGATGGCTTTGTGATCGACAATATATTTGTGAGCTAAATCGTTTAAATATTGAGTGGTTACGCCTGGTTTGACAAAAGGTGTTAGGTAATTTAAAGTTTCCGCCGCCAATTTAGAAGACTTTCTTATACCTTCTATTTGAGTTGTGGTTTTAATAATAATCATCCAATGATTATACTCCAATAGACTGCTTACTTGCACAAGAGGCTAAAGTTAGGATAATTTTAAATTACAGAATAGTGAAGCTGAACTAAATTTTCGGGTAATTGTTTCACCTCTAATAATTTTAGTTTCTTTTCTATTTTTAAATCATGAAATAATTTAATGCCGTCCGCCAATATTAAAGGATGAATACTTAAATAAATTTCGTTAATTAAGTTATTTTTTAAAAATGCAGAATTTATCTTGCCACCTCCTATTATTAATAAATTTTGACAACCTAAATTTTGGACTAACTTAATTACTTCTTGAGGTGACTGGTCTGTAAAGATTAATTTGGGGCTGCTACTAACCAAACTTTTATCATGGGTCATAACAATATTTAATCCATCACCATATGGAAAATTATCCTCGCTAAATTCATAAGTTTTTTTGCCCATTATTACAGTACCAATTTTACTTACCAAACTTGATAATTCTCTCCAATCGGTTGGAGCAACCCAATCAGTACTATCATTATCTCTAGCTATAAAACCATTTACGCTAATAGCCATATATAAAATAATCTTCATATTTTTTTAAATATTATTTTTCTATATTCCCAATAAGAATATACAAAGACGAAAATTGATGAAATCAGAACTGGAATCAGAATTAAGAATATTGAAAACTGCGGCCAGAAAATACTTAGCAAAGCAATTACTCCGGTAAATTTAAATAGTTTTGAACCGATTTGATGGGTCCTTTGCCAGACTGTTTCATTGGACATGGTCCATGGTGTTCTGATACCTACAAACCAATTTCTTTTGGCTTTGGAAGTTAATACACCTGCATAAAAATACATGGCGGCCAGTGCAGGAGAGAGGAGTTGAATCATATTGAATCTATAATTTAAATTCCAAAATAAACTTAATACATATATATAAAATAAAAACGAAAGCATTAATAAAATAAAAGAGTCGTAATATTGGGAGAATTGCTTGAAGTTATTTTTGTAGGGATCGATTTTGGGTAAAAACAAAAATAGGCCTAATAAAAAAATGGACAATATTGGCATAAAAAAGAGGGCAAAGTTTTTGGTGGAATAACCATTGGGTTGATTATCTATTCCCCAATGAGTCACCATCATAAACGGCATCTGAGGATACAAATAAATGGCTAAAATAAAAGAGACAAAAATTATAACGATAGACAAAATTAGTTTTAAATTTCTTAATTTCATACTGGTTTATTACCTCTGTTTATTATAATCCTAAGTTGGGTAAATTAACTTGACAGATGGGCAAATTACTACTATATTAGTAGTAGTTACTAATTAATTATAGAAAAATGATAAATATAAAACTAGTTTTACCTCCCTTGCCTTATGCTTACAATACTCTGGAACCCGTTATTTCCCAAAAAATTATGGAACTACACCATGATAAACACCAAATGGCGTATGTAAACGGAGCCAATGCGGCTTTGGAAAAATTGGAAAAAATTAGAAAAGGTGAGGTTGAAGGAAGTGTGCGAGAAACTATGAGAGATTTGAGCTTTAATTATAATGGGGCTAAATTACATGAACAATTTTGGCAAATGATGAGGGCACCACAGGAAAATAATGGACCCGATGAAAAAGTTACAACGTTGTTGAATGAAAATTTCGGTTCGTACGAAGCTTTTAAAAAAGAATTTACGGCGGCAGCTGTCGGAGTTGAGGGATCGGGCTGGGCGGTTTTGTGGAAAAATAAAGATGGTCAATTGTTGGTTGGACAATTAGAAAAACATAATTTGTTGGGATTAAATGATTTTGAGCCAGTTTTAATACTGGATGTGTGGGAACATGCCTATTATTTGGATTATTTGAATAACCGGGCAGATTATGTCGAAAAATGGTGGCAGGTGGTAAACTGGGACTATGTTGGACACCTCTTGGGATAAATCGGGTAAATGGTACAAAAATATTGTCGGTGATGAAGGTCATTATTATCACCAGAAGATAGTTTTGCCGAATGTTTTGAGACTTTTGGGACTTAAACGCGGTGATTCTTTGTTGGACTTGGGATGCGGGCAAGGTATTTTGGAAAGACAAATTCCAAAAGATGCTTATTACGTTGGTATGGATTTATCTTCTGGCTTAATTAGTGAGGCTATAAATTTAATTGCCAGTCAAAATCATCGATTTGTGGTGGCTGATGTTAGTAAACCATTGCCACTTGAGGGCAGTAATTTTAGTCACGCAGCTATAATTTTGGCTTTGCAAAATATTAAAAAACCTTTTGGAGTAGTTCGAAATGTCAAAGAGCACCTTAAGATTGGTGGTAAATTTGTGATAGTTTTAAATCATCCAGCTTTTAGAATACCCAAAAGCACATCTTGGGAAGTGGACGAATCAAATAAAATTCAATACAGAAGAGTGGATCAATATATGACACCTTTGGAAATTCCGATTTTAACTAATCCAGGAAAAACAAATTCAGAAAATACTTGGTCATTTCATTATCCCCTGTCAGCTTACTCGGAAATGCTTTTTGATAACGGATTTGTAATTGAAAAAATTGAGGAATGGGTGTCTGATAAAAAAAGCACCGGATCAAAGGCAGAAATGGAAGATAAGTCTCGGAATGAGTTTCCCTTATTTATGACGATATTGGCGAGAAAGATTTTATAATTTAAATTGATCAAGTTGGTGGCCAGTCATTATGCCTCTAAGGAACTTATTATAGGGTAATTCACCTCTGTTTTCTCGGGTAAGTGTGTCGTTTTTTAAAAATTCCACTACTGCATCTTCAGTTATTTTTCTGCCCTTCAAAATAACTGAATCCAAAGAATCACTACTCATAGTAATATTTTTTCCACTGGAATTAATCCAAATATATTTATAAGTTTCATTACTCACCCACCTACTCCTTTCTTCAACCCCTGCAGTTACTATTCCAAGTTTTAAATCATAAAAGTTGCTTGGGTTATTAGGATTAAAAATGTCGTAAATTATTTTATAATATAAATCTCCAGTTCCCCATTGTTGAAGTACGTCGGTCAACTTTTTCTCAACTCCAAATTGCTGTAATATTTTTAGACTGTTGACTATTCTTTCCCGACAAAGATGTTGATATTCTTTGGGTAATTTACCTATAACAGTTTCTACTGGGCTTGAATTTGGTCTTATAGTAAGTGTTTCCATTAAGTTTTAGCTATTCTTGGTGAGGGCGGCGATGGGGACTTCTTCTTCATGATTTAATTGTTTACCAAAGGTGACGCAGATTTGAGAAATATCAACTAGAGCAAAACCTTGGTGAGACAAGGCTTCTTTGATAATGGCATTATGTTCTAAAGGATTTTTAAACGTGGCTCTTTTGGCAAAAACATCGGGATTAACAGTTTTTATCAAAGCAACACCATCGATGGGAAGATTATCTGTACCAAGTGGTGTTGACTTGGTCTTAGAACCTTTGGGAGTTGTTGGACTGGTTTGGCCAGTGGTTAAACTATAAAGATTATTATTGGACACAAAAACTTTGATATCGATATTGGCCCTAGCTGCGGCAATTAAATGACCTAAACCTTCTCCATACAATCCACCATCACCACCAACGACACAAACAGTTAATTCTGGTTTTACCATCTTAATACCCATAGCAGTAGGAACAGAGCGACCGTGTAAAGTGTGAATACCGTAGGTTTTAAAAAAATCAGCCATATTACCGGCACAACCAATATCAAAACTAATGACTAATTTGTGAGTAGGAATATCTAAAGCTGCTAATCCAACCTGAAGACCGGCATAAAATAAATAATCATTACAACCGGGGCACCAGGTTGGTGCGATTGGTGAGCGGTAATCACTTAAGCTTTTCATATAGTTCCTCCGGGAAAAATGGCCGACCATCAAATTTTGTAATCACCTTAGTCGGATTAAAATTAAATTGAGATTTTAAAAGTGTGGCGAGTTGTGCAGTGTGGTTATTTTCAACTATGGTTATATCTTTGAAAGCGTTGATTATAAATTGTATATCGGGATTGATTGGCCAAAGAGTTTTGAATTGTAAAAAAACATAATCTTCTGGATTCTTCATCATTTTTATAGATTCCAAAATTACACCTTTGGTTGAGCCCCAGCCGATAATTAATTTTTCAGCTTTTTTAGTACCGTACAAAACTGGTTGCGGCGTTAGTTTAAGGGCTAATTTTAATTTAGCAGCTCTTTTTTCGACCATTTTAATGGTGATATCAGAATCTTCAGTAGAAAAACCAAATTCATTATGCTCATAACTATTGGACAAAAATTCACCGTTTTTGGTTCCTGGAAGAGTGTATGGAGAGACGCCGTCCTTGGTATTTAGAGAATAGCGTTTGAAACCTGGCTCAACTTGGTCTAATATTTTACCCCGATTAATTTTTACTTTAGTTTTAGAAAAATCAGGCACATTGGCACTTGATTCACCAAGCATTTTGTCGCTAACAACGATTATTGGTGTTTGTAATTCAGCAGCTAAATTTAGAGATAAGGCTGATAATTCAAAACTTTCTTGATGATCTCCTGGAGCTAAAACAACCTTGGGAAATTCACCGTGTCCGGAAAAAATGGCGTAAAGTAAATCGCCTTGACCTGTCCATGTGGGCAAACCAGTGGCTGGACCCGGACGAGAGACTAAATAAAATACCATGCCAATTTCTGTAACTCCACAAAAACTGATTGCTTCATTCATGAGAGCAAATCCACCACCCGAAGTACCTGTGGCTGCCCTGGCACCGGCAAAAGCCGCGCCAGCGACCATGTTGGCCGCAGCAATTTCGTCCTCAGGATGAACCACTGTCATATTGTATTCTTTTTGTCGGGGAGCTAAAAAATGAAGAGCGCCAGTGGCCGGAGTCATAGGATAGGCCGCATAAAAATTACCACCACCTTGTATAAACCCCCAACCATACGCCTCATTACCATCATTAAAACAATTATTTTTTTGGACCTTTGTGGGTAATTTTATTTTTTGTTTAAATTTGGAGAAATTTAATTGAGCGAAAGCATATCCCTCTTTTAAGGCACTAATATTGGTTTCTGTTTTTTTACCAAATTCGCTGATAATTAATTCCTCAACAACCTTTAGATCAAAACCGTATATAAAAGAGATAACTCCTATGCAAACTATATTGGCGGATAAAGCATTACCAACTTTTTGGGCGATTTCTTTTAGGGGTAAGTGTAAAAATTTGCCTTTTTGAGATTTGAAATCTTCATCAGAAAATACAAGAGTGTCTTTTTGGAATTCATTTATATGATTTTGCCAATGACCAGGCAGAATAGAAAAAAAGGCGTCGACATAAAAACGAGGTGCGTAAACTTTGTCGGTGGAAAAACTGACTTGATAAGTGTTGTGACCACCTCTAATTAAGGATGGATATTCATTGTAATCAAAAACATTGAACCTGTGTTTTATTAGTATTTTCGATAATAATTGTCCGCCTGATTTTATCCCTGCTCCTGCTTGACCGGCAAATTTAACACTATAAACTTGAGCTGACATGGGACTATTTTACTACAAATAAAAACCATGTGGTTGAATGGCAAATTTTTGATTACTTGGTGAGATTAAGGAGTATTTACAGTATTGAAAGGATAAGGTAAGAATGTATAGTTTATTATCTCATTGTGGATAATTTAATAAAAATTTTATAAAATTAGCTAGTTTTTGGGCTGAATTTGCTATATTTTGGATATATGATAGACTACAGACTGATTTAGGCAATTAAAAGTTTTTTAATATCCTGCCCTGACACACGACGTGTGCATTAGTAATTTTTTAGGGCATTTTTAATCCGGATTGCGATCTTGGATTTTGCCCGACTCAAAAATTATTATGTACAACAACAGTAAGCGAAGTTCTTTTGGTTCCCAAAGAAGATATGGTCAATCATCTGGCGGTCATTTTGGTGGACCTTCATTTAAGAGTGGTCAGCAAAGACCATCTGCAGGTAGCAGATTTGGTGGTGGTAGACCTAATGGTGGAGGTAGAGGAAGAGGTAGAGCAAATGCTTTTTCAAAACACATTGATCCTTCCCTATTCATTAAAAAAGCAGAAGAGTTTGTAAAAATTGAAGAAACCAATACAATTCACAATTTTTCTGATTTTAATTTCCACAGTGTTCTTTACGATAATATAACAGCTAAAGGTTATATAAAACCAACTCCGATTCAAGATCAAACCATTGAGCATATTCTAAAAGGTAGAGATATTTTGGGAATTGCCAACACGGGTACGGGAAAAACCGCTGCCTTTGCACTGCCTTTGATTAACCAAATTTTAGATAATCCTAAAAAAATGATTTTAATTATGGCACCAACCAGAGAGTTGGCTACTCAAATTAAACAAGAAATTAGGTCTTTCACTTTTGGAATGAAAGTATTCGTAGCTTTGGCTATCGGCGGATCTTTTATTCGAGAACAAATTATTGATATCAAAAGAGGACCACATTTTATTATTGGTACTCCTGGAAGAATCAAAGATTTGGGCGAAAGAAGAGTAATCGATTTTTCCAAAATTGATACTATAGTTTTGGACGAAGTCGATAGAATGTTGGATATGGGTTTTATAGAAGATATTAAATCTATTTTGGGTAGAGTGCCAGCACAACGCCAAACTTTATTCTTTTCAGCCACAGTTGACAGAAAAGTTGAAGGTTTAATTGATACTTTTTTGACTAATCCAGTCAAAATATCTGTTAAGACTCAAGACTCTTCTTCTCATGTAGAACAAAATGTGATTAGAGTTGATCGACATGCAAAACAAGATATGTTGGGTAAACTTTTGTCACAGGAAGAACTTAAAAAAGTACTGATCTTTGGAGCTACCAAAAGAATGGTTGAAGAAATAACCATCACTTTAATTCAAAAAGGATTTAGTGCTGATTCGATTCATGGTGACAAACCACAACATAAAAGACAGAGAGTAATGAAGATGTTTAAGGAAAGTCAACTTAGAATTTTAGTGGCTACTGATGTGGCCGCTAGAGGACTTGATATTGCCGATATTACCCACGTAATTAATTACGATATACCGAATAATTATGAGGATTATATCCATCGTATCGGTCGTACTGGCCGAGGTAATTCTAAGGGATTTTCCTTGACTTTTGTTAGCTAAATTTTCTATTTAAAATTATCTAGAGTTGATAAAATTTTGAGTAACAGTTCCCGATTCGTTTTTGTCGGCTTATTGACAGTGACAAAAGCTCCAATGTTTTTGCTATTAACACTCCAACTTTCAACATTTTCTGAATTAATATTACGGCAGATAGATACCCTATCACCTTTGGTAGTTAACTTTTCGTAACCATTTGGACAGGCACCACCCAGTTCTTCCCATCTAAGATCAATCATTCCTTCTTCGCCAGTTATTACAGCAGATTCCTCATTCGCATTATTTGAATAATTAGTTTTGAGAGTCCAATATGACGGGTAAGAAATTTGAAATTTAGCTTCACTGTTTTCGTAAGTCAACCAATATAGACTATTTTCTTGATGATCAGTCGGCGTACTTTTAATTATATTAGTATTATTGTTTTTTTCGAAAGAATAAGAATCAAATAGTCTTTGATATTTCATCCCTAACTTTAAGCCAAAAAAAGGTAAAGTAATAAAAAGAATTACGGCAATAATTTTGGAAAAAGGTGTAACCGTTGTCAAACAAGAAGGTAACTTCATAAACAATGATACGCAACTAGGAGGTTACTTGTCAATGATAGATTTCAAAAGACGCCCGAAAGGGCGTCTTTTGATTAATCATCAAAATAATAGATTAGTTTTTCAAAATTGATTATCTTAAAATTTTTGTCGAGCTTGATGCCTTCTTTGTTATAAAGCTTTAACCTTTTGGCTTTGTATTTTGGATCCAACCAAACCCGACCGTCGGAATAAACAATCCGGTGAAAAGGAATTTGATCTACATCGGTAGATTTAGATAAAATTGAAGTAATCATTTGGGCTAAAATCGGATGACCACCAGCTGAGACAGCTAAAAGTCCGTAAGTAGTTACTCGACCCGAGGGAATTTTTTTGGCTAATTCACAGACATTTTTGGTAAATTCTCCCGGTTTCATTTTTTAACTTTAAAATATTTCTTCTCTTTTAACTTTTCTGGCAGTAAGTCGTGATGATAAATAACTCTATCTAATCCAAGTTTTAGATTTCGTCCTTCAAGACAATCAAATATGACTTTGTTTAATTGGTCTCGATATTCTTGATTATCGGCTTTTTCAAACTCTGGAATTAAGTCGGGTGACTCATTCTTTAGATACTCAAAAAGTCGAGCTTTTATTTTGGAACTTAAATTTATGTGTTCAAACCAGACTTCGGTAATACCAGCCTCTTGGAGTGTGTCGAGTAGGCGATTGATTTCAGCTTTGCTATTCACAAAATGTGGTAATAGTGGTCCGATGAAGGCGTAGGTGTGAATGTTATTGTCACTCAACATTTTTATGGCTTTAATTCTGTCCGAGACAGGCGGAGCCTCGACTTCCAAAAAACGAGAAACTTTATCATCAAGTGTTGTGACAGTAAAGCCGACGGACACATCATGGAGCTTTTTCAACAAATCAATATCACGAGTAATTAGTGATGATTTAGTTTGAAGTGCTACTTGACCTTGGTATCCAAAATCAACTAAAACCTGCAAACACTTTCTAGTCAGTTGATATTTTATCTCAAGACCAGTGTATGGATCGGTGACAGAACTAAACCAAATGATGCCAAAGTTTTTTGACTTGAACTTTTTTTCCAATTTTTCTAAATCTATTTTCAACAACTCTGGTGAGTTTATTTTTACATCCAAAAAACTTCCCCACTCCTCATTAGGATGTTTCCATCGAGCAATTTGGGCAGCATAACAATACATGCAGGCAAACTGACAGCCATTGTATGGATTAACCACATAATCACAGCCTGGCAAATTAGTTTTGGTAAGAATTGTTTTTGCCTTAGTTTCATTAATTTTTGTGAGCATATTATTTTTTTATTTTAAAATACTTTTTCCCCCTCAACTTCTCTGGCAATAAATCCTCATCTGTATACATCTCATATCCTTTTCCGTATCCCACCTCCTTCATCAATTTTGTTTGGGCATTACGGAGGTTCATTGGTATTGGTAGATTACCGTGTTGCTTAACATCAGCAAGAGCGGCCATGTAAGCATCGTAAGCACTGCGGTCTTTGGGAGCAAGGGCAAGATAGACAACTGCATGAGCTAAATTTTCCTGACACTCTGGATAACCGATTATCTCAACTGCCCTGAAGACTTGATTAGCTAAAAGTAGAGCGTTGGAGTTGGCAATGCCAATATCCTCGGAGGCGAAGATAACTAATCGTCTAGCGATAAACTTTGGGTCTTCGCCTGCGGCAACTAGTCTGGCAAGATAATACAATGAGGCATCAACATTTGAAGCTCGGAGAGACTTCAATAATGAGCTAATGGTGTTGTAGTGCTCTTCACCTTTTTTGTCGAATCTTAAAAATGTGTTTTGGAGAGTCGATTTTAGAGCTGTTTTGGTTAACTTGTTGTAAAGAGTAAAAGTATTATCGATCATGGTTAAGGCCTGGCGGGCATCACCATTGGCTAAATTAATTAGCCATTCGCGAGCGTCTTCGGGGATAGTGGTAGATAATTTTTTGACAGCGCGATCGACTATCTGGCCAATTTCTTCGTTAGATAATTCTTTCAAAACAAAAACTCGGCAACGAGATAAAAGTGGTGGAATAACTTCAAAGCTAGGATTTTCGGTAGTAGTCCCAATTAAAGTTAAAAGGCCTGATTCTACAAAAGGCAATAAATAATCTTGCTGAGCTTTATTGAAACGATGAATTTCGTCTAAAAATAATATTTTTTTAATTAAGCCTGGTTGGTTACCGTTGACAATTTTTCTAATATCGTCTTTGCCTGCAGATACGGCAGAAAGTTCATAAATTTCGGCCCCTGTTTCTTTGGCCATTATTCTAGCCAAAGTAGTCTTTCCTACTCCTGGAGGTCCCCATAAAATCATAGAAAATATTTTTTGGGATTCAATAGTTAAACGAAGGGGTTTGTCTTTGCCTACTAAATGCGATTGACCAATAAATTCATCCAAATTACGGGGACGAATAAGTGCGGCTAGGGGTTCATTATTCATATTTATTCGGGTTTTATTTGGATATTGATAAGTATAGCATTTCATTTTATCTAAAATTAGATATGAAGAAAATTAATAAAATCAAAGCGTGGGAATTGTTAGATTTAGTTAATTACCCAAAGAATCCCTGATTTTTCTCTTGAGCATTTCGTATTTTATCTCTTTTTCAATCTGAATTAATTCAGACGGTAATAGGTTGGAGGCTAATTTCAGTTTAGCTTTTTCCAAAGCTTCTTCAATTTCTTTATCTATAATATCGTCGGCTAAAGCCAAATTATTGGTCATTATTTGGGCTTCGTTTTCAGCTACTTTCATAATCCCTTCGTTTATGGCGATAACTTCTGGCTTGTCTACATTTAGTTGTTTTATAGATAGCTGGCCAATACTTAGAGCACTTATAATGTGACTATGGTTCGGTAATATTTCTATTTCTCCGTCCTGAGTAGATATGACGAACGATTTAACATTTTCATATTTTTTTTGACTGGTTGGAGAAACGATAGAAACTGTTAGCATAATTATTTTGTTATATCCTCGATTGGTCCTTTCATGTAGAAATTGGATTCTGGGAGAGAATCAAATTCGCCGTTTAGGATTTTTTCAAAACCTTCAACTGTCTGAGAAACTGGCACAAAAGATCCATCGCGACCAGTGAATTGCTTGGCGACATGGAAAGGTTGAGTCAAGAATTTTTGAATTTTTCTGGCGCGGAAGACTATCAATTTATCTTCGTCGGATAATTCTTCAATGCCTAAAATAGCAATGATATCTTGAAGCTCTTTGTAGCGTTGCAATATTTTTTGGACTGCACGAGCAACATTGTAATGACGTTGACCAACTATACTTGGCGAAAGTGCCAAAGAAGTAGAAGATAATGGATCGATAGATGGATAAATACCTTGTTCTGATAAAGCTCTTTCTAAAACCAAAGTGGAGTCAAGATGACCGAAAGTTGTGGCTGGTGCCGGATCAGTATAATCGTCGGCTGGCACGTAAACTGCTTGAATAGAAGTGATCGAGCCTTTTTTAGTAGAAGCAATTCTTTCCTCAAGATAACCTAATTCAGAAGCTAGAGTTGGCTGGTAACCGACGGCTGAAGGTAAGCGACCCAACAGAGCTGAAACCTCGGAACCAGCTTGAGTGAAACGGAAGATATTGTCGATAAACAATAATACGTCTTTATTTTCTTTGTCGCGAAAATGTTCGGCCATGGTTAAACCAGTCAGGGCGACTCTCAAACGGACACCTGGCGGTTCGTTCATTTGACCAAAGACTAAAATTGTTTTATCTAAAACACCACTGTCGGTCATTTCCTGCAAAAGTTGAGTACCCTCTCTGGTTCTTTCGCCAACACCAGTGAATACGGAAATACCATGATGTTCGGTGGCAATATTGTAAATCAATTCCTGAATAATAACGGTTTTACCGACACCTGCGCCACCGAATACACCTATCTTTCCGCCTTTAATAAAAGGACAGATCAAATCAATTACTTTAATACCAGTTTCCAGGATTTCAGTTTCAGTTGATAAATAATCAATTGAAGGAGCTGGTTGAAAAATAGAGGCGGCGTCGCATTTTGGTTGGGGTTTATTGTCGATACTTTGACCTAGAGAATTAAATACCCGACCAATAGTTTCTTTGCCGACTGGAACAGAAATAGTTTTGCCAGTATCGACAACATCTACTCCTCTTTTGAGACCATCTGTCGGTCCCATGGCAATGGTTCTGACAGTGTTTTTACCTAAATGTTGCTGAATTTCCAAGACGAGTTTATTGCCATTTAGATCGACTTCCAGAGCTTGACCAATTGGTGGTATTGCCTGGGTTTCAAAAATAACATCGACAACGACTCCAATGACTTGGATGATTTTTCCTTTGTTTTTCATAATTGGTTGACTCCTGATGAAATTTCAATAATTTGTTGGGTAATTTTTGCTTGACGCTGTTTGTTATAAACCAAAGTTAAATCGTCTGATAAACTTTTGGCATTATCAGTGGCGTTTTTCATCGACATCATTCTGGCGGCATTTTCTGAGGCATTGGAATTTAAAACAGCAAAAATAAGCTGGGTTTCAAAGTATTTTTGTAATAAGGAATTTAAAACCGCTTCTTTGTTGGGCTCAAAAATATAAGTTTCGTCTAAGGTTGGTTTTGATTTTTCCGAAATGGCGGCTAAAAAGGTGGTATCCACGGGAAGTAGTTTTATAACAGTAGCTTGGTAATTTAATAAATTAATAAATCGGGAATAAACTAAATAAATCTGGTCGAACGAAGCATCTAAAAATTTGTTGGAAATTAAACTAGAGATCGGTGATAAATTAGAAAGTGTGGGCTTTTCGATATAATCGGCAAAATGATAATCAGATTTAATACCGGCATAATTTAAAATTTTGAAACCTAATTTGTGAAGACTGATACCATGCAATTGAGCTCCTTCATGTTTTTGTTTTAGCTCAATAGCTGTTTTGGAAACCATGGCAGTTAAGTTGTTGGTTAAAGGTCCGACAAATCCTCGACTAGATCCAATTACCACTAATCCAATGTTTTTGACTGGCTTTCGATTTACCAAAAACGGACTGCCAAAATTAGAAGAAACGTGCATTCCAGAAATCAAATCGGTAATCATTTTGGCATAATGAGCTGCGTTTAGTGCGGATACTTGGGAAACTTTTGATTTGGTAGCAGCAACCATTTGCATGGCCTGGGTCACCTTGGCTGTGCTTTTAATGGATTTGATTCTTTTTCTGATCTCCCTTAAGTTAGCCATAGGTTTGATTGAATTGATCGATCAGTTTAATAAGCTCCTGTTCCAAATCGTTTTCAATTTTTTTACCGTCTTCCAATTCTTTTAGAACGTTTTTGCCTTTGTCGTTCATAAACGTGATGTACTGATAGCGCCAATCTTCAATCTCGGATAAGGCTGAAAATTTTATTTTACCGTGGATAGCGGCATAAAAAATGACGATTTGATGGGATATAGAGAGCGGTTTTAGTTCAGTTTGATTTAAAAGGGCGGAAATTAACTCACCTCTACGTAATTTTTCTGTAGTATCCGCGTCTAAATCAGAACCAAATTGGGCAAATGCCTGCAATTCTCTAAATTGAGCTAAATCGAGTTTTAGTTGACCAGCAACTTGCTTGGCACCTTTGTTTTGAGCACTACTACCGACACGAGAAACTGAGGCACCGACGTTGATAGCTGGGCGTTGGCCTGAATTAAATAAGTCACCGTCAAGATAAATTTGGCCATCAGTAATGGAAATAACATTGGTAGGAATATAGGCAGATACATCTCCAGCTTGAGTTTCGATGACAGGTAAGGCAGTAATCGAACCGCCGCCCATTTTGTCGGAATACTGTAAAGATCTTTCTAAAAGTCGAGAATGGAGATAAAAAATATCACCTGGATACGCTTCGCGACCAGCTGGGCGATTTAATAGTAAAGATATTTCACGATAAGCATTGGCGTGCTTTGACAAATCATCATAAATAATCAAAACGTCCTTGCCTTTTTGAGCAAAATATTCGGCAATCGCACTACCAGAGTAAGGGGCTAAATACTGTAAAGCAGTTGGATCAGAGGCATTGGCAGCTACAATTATGGTGTAATCCATGGCTTTATAATCAATTAAGAGTTGACGAATGCGAGAAATTTTACTGGCTTTTTGACCGATCGCCACATAAATACAAATTACATCTCTACCTTTTTGATTGATAATTGCGTCAATACAAATTGAAGTTTTACCTGTTTTTTTATCCCCAATAATTAATTCTCTTTGGCCTCGACCAACAGGAATCATTAAATCGACAGCAATTATTCCGGTATACAAAGGTCGGGAAACGTCTTTCCTGGCTAAAACTCCGGCCGCTACCCTTTCTAGGAACATTGATTCACCTTTTGTGACTACTTGGAGCTTGTGGCCTGTGAGTGAGTTACCTAGCGGACCAACAACCTGTCCCAAAAGTTCTTCACTAACATCAATACTTAAACTTTCTTCTAAAAATTCAACTAAGTCTCCTTGTTTTATCAGACTTGAATCTCCTAAAACGACGGCACCAACCTGATCTGTTTGTAAATTCAAAACCAAAGCTGGTACGCGACCGGTTTCGGCCTGGATTGAAACTAATTGATTGTATCCAACTTGAGATAGGCCAGAAATTAAAACAACAGAATCTTTTACTTGAATTATTTTACCTATATTTTTAGTTTCCATAATTCTGATCAACTTAATAAAGCTTCCAAAGATCGGTCATATAAAAGATCACCGATTTGGAGACAAAAACCACTAACCATACTAGTGTCGAGGGAATAAAGAAAAATGACATTTTCGCCAAAGTCGGTAGATATTTTCTTTTCCAATTTTTTCTTCTGTTCTTCAGTTAACTCTTGGGCAGAGGAAATTTGAGCTATTTTAAGTTCACCAGAGCGAATATTTTTGTATTCTTTGATAACTTCCTGACTAATCTTGGGATCAACCGAACTTAATATTTCTAAAAATAAAATAGTTGGGTCTTTTTCTTGTTGACTCAAAAGATAAAGTTGGCAAGCGATAGTTCGAGGATCAGTTTTAGTAGTCATTTTAGATTATCTTGTCGATATTAACTTTAATTTTGCCGTCTTGAGCTAATTTCCCGAGTTTTTCAAGTATTTTTTTGTTGACTTGAGTGTCGATTTCACTTTTAACTTTCTCGTTGTCCATAGAAATTATGTTTTGAGCATCAGCAATAATCTGATTAGATTTTTCTTTGGCTTGAGAAATCAAAGTTTTATATTCTTCATCAGCTTGTTTTTTGGAAGCAGCTAAAATTTCTTTTTTCTGACTTCTGGCTTGAGTTAAAACTTTTTCTTTCTCTGTTTCAATGTCTTGTCTTAATTGATCGGTTTCCTCTGAAAACTTCAAACCTTTGGCTATTTCTTTTTGACGATCTTCTAGTGCTTTTTCCATTTTGGGGACAAAAAAGATTTTGAGTACCAAAAATATTATCAAAAATAGAACAGAGTAGACGATTATATTTAATAGATTAATTCCCAAAGCATCCATAGGTTTTAGACAAAGCGAATAATTAATGCGATAACTAAGGCATAGATAGCCAAAGCTTCAGCGAAGGCGATACCGACGATCATAGTGGACCTAATCTTATCTTCTGTTTCGGGGTTTCTACCGATAGCTTCAAGAGCTTTACCTACTAATATACCGATACCGATTCCGGGACCGAGTGCGCCTAAACCAATGGCTAATGCCATAGCTAAGCTTTTGAATTGATCTACATTTTCCATATTTTTATAAAATTTTAATTTAATTAATAATTAATGTTCGTGGTTGGCTGCTAAACTTATAAAGACAGCTGTTAGCATAAAGAAAACAAAGGCTTGAATTAAACCTATAAACAATTCTAGCCCAAAGAAAGGAAGTGTAGCAAGACCATAAGTAAGAGAAGTAATAACAATAAGTAATACTTCACCCGCAAACACATTGCCAAAAAGTCTAAAGGTAAAAGAAACGTTTTTGCCCAATTCGGAAATTAACTCCAATATACCAACAAAAAAATTGATTGGTTTGGAGGTATCAATATATTTTTTTATAAATTTAAATCCGGAATAACGAAAACCAACAGCGTTAGTAACAATAATAGAAATAAGAGCTAGTGCTAGGGTCGCAGATATATCAGAGGTGGGGGCTCTAAAAAAAGGAATTAATTCAATTTTACCTTCGGCGTTGGTGTGATTAAAACCAACGTTGCCAGTGATTGGTAGAAGCCCAAACCAGTTGGAGAATAATATAAAGAAAAAGAATGCTAGCAAAAACGGTAAAAATGTAACTGTTAAATGTCCCAAAAGAGGTTCTACCATATTTTTGAGAGTCAGATAGACAGTTTCCATAAATAGTTGAAACTTAGAAGGTTTTGCTGATTTAGGAGAAAAAGATATAAAAAATATAATCAATAAAAGCGTAACAATAAAAGCAGTTAACATCGAATTAGTGACTTTGAACCCCGAGATTGTTAGTATTTCTTCTGGAGCAAGTGTTATATTCATTCAGGCAATATGATAGCAAATAATAAATTATCAGCAACCACTAAGTTAATATTTATTTTGATTATATCTTTTATTTTACGCTTAATTTCGATTGGTCAATCATTGTGGTTGGACGAGGCAATATCGGCAAACGTAATCAGACTAAACACCGTAGATATTATTACTAATTTTTCGATACATGATTTTCATCCACCTTTATATTATGTATTACTTAAGGGTTGGGTTGGGTTGACTGGTAACGGGGTTTTTAGTTTAAGGTTACTTTCGATTATCTTCTCATTGGTAACTATTTGGATTGTTTTTTTAATCGGTGGAAAAATTAAAAATAAAAACTTAGGATTGTGGGCGGCAATATTTACGGGAGTTAACCCACTTTTTGTTTATTTTTCCCAGGAAGTCAGAATGTATTCATTGGTAACCATGTGTTTAACTTTAGTACTTTTGTATTTTATAAAAATTATTAAAAACAAAAATAATAATACTTTGAATATTTTTTGGTTTAATTTTTGGTCTTTTTTAAGTTTTTTTAGTTTTTATGGATCAATATTTTTGTTGGCCGTATTCGGATTGTATTTTTTGATTAATAAAAAAATTAAATTATTACTACTAACTAATATTGGAATATTGTTGGCGATTGCCATATTATCCCCTCTTTTATTGATTCAAATTACTAATTCAAGAATTATGCTTCAGACTGTGGTTAATTGGAATTTAGTGTTGGGCAAGGCAAATTTAAAAGATTTATTATTGATTCCATTGAAATTTAGTAGCGGCAGAATAAGTTTTATGCCTAAATATTTTTATTATTTAGTGGCGGGGGTCTGGGCAACTATTGTATTTGCAGTGGCGATATGGGGAACAAGAAAAAATAAAATACTAGGATTTTTGTTTATTGTGCCAATAGTTTTAGGGTTCATATTTTCGCTATGGTCGCCATTGTTACAGTACTTTAGATTTTTATATTTAATCCCGATTTTGGGATTATTGTTGGCACTGGGGATTAAAAAAGATTTTTTGAAACTTGTAGCCAGTGGTATATTTTTAATTTTCAGTTTAACTTATTTATTAAACCCTATTTTTCACAGGGAAGATTGGAAAAGTTTATCAAACAGCCTGAGTGCTAATAGTTCTATTTATTTAATCGATTCTTTTGCTGACCCAATTAAATATTATAGAAAAGATATCGAAATTATTGACTTAAAAACTATTAATCCGACGGCAAAAGAAATCACTGTTATTCCTTATGGCGAAATAATTCATGGACTAAATCATTTTGCAAAACTCGAGGGCTTAGGTTATAAAAAAATAAGCGAACGAAGTTTTAGAGAGATAACTTTAGAAGAATGGACTTTAGAAAAGCCATGAAAATCGGATGTGGAGTTAGTGGGCGACTAATGTATTCTGGATGGAACTGAGTGGCTACAAAGAATGGATGGTCTTTTATTTCTATGGCTTCAACTAATTTATTGTCTGGAGAAACTCCGGAAATAATTAATCCAGCTTTTTCCATTTGATCTCTAAAATCGTCATTGAATTCATAACGATGACGATGTCTCTCAAAAATTAAGTTTTTTGTTTTTAAATCAATTTTCTGATCTGCACTACCTGGCTCATACCAAGGAGCATTTTCGACTTTGCCATATAGTTTATAAGCTTCTTCTAATTTAGTGCCAGATTTAATTAAACACGGCCAAGCACCAAGCCTAATTGTGCCGCCATATTGATGGTTTTTTAGATATTTCTGTTGTTCGGGCATGATATGAATTACGGGATGTTTAGTCTTAACATCCACTTCTTCAGAATTAGCGTCTTTTAATTTTAAAACATTGCGAGCAAATTCAATGACTGCCATTTGCATGCCGAAACATAAACCCAGATAAGGAATTTTATTTTCTCTGGCATAAGTTACAGCTGAAATTTTACCCTCAGCCCCACGACTGCCCCAACCTTGTGGGACAAGAATGCCATCGTATAGAGAAAAATCGACTTTTTTATTTTCAACATCGTCAGCATTAATCCAAGATAAATTTAAGTCTGCTCCTAATTTCCAGGCGGCGTGCCTTAGAGCTTCGATCACGGAAGCATAAGAATCGGACAGTTTATAATCACCAGTTGTAAAGTATTTGCCAACTAAACCTATGGATACTTTTTTCTTTTTGGGGTTATTTATATTTTTAACTAACTGTTTCCATTCATTAATTTTCTGGTGTTTTTTCTTTTTTAATTGGAGTAGTTTTAAGACAACTTCATCTAAGCCATTTTTCTTGTTGCCCAAAAATAAAGGTACTTTATAAACACTGTCGAGATCGGGAGAAGAAAAAATACATGTTGGATCTAAATTACAAAAAAGAGCTAAACGATCTAGACGGCGTTGATCGCAAGCTTTTTCTGATCGGGCAACCATAACATCGGGATGAATACCCATGCCGTTTAATATATGAACAGAAGTTTGGGCTGGTTTACTTTTTAATTCTCCTAAGTTGTGCAAAAAGGGCAAATAAGTTACATGAAGATGGATCACGTCTTTGGGATTTCTTAACTTCATTATCCTGGTGGCTTCAAAAAAGATGCCATTTTGATATTCCCCAACAGTACCACCTAATTCAACAAGTACGACATCCGCTTTATTCTTTTCACCAGCTAATCTAATTCGTCTTTCGATTTCATCGGTTACATGAGGAACCGCTTCAACATCTTCCCCGTCATATTCAAAAGCCCGTTCTTTCCGGATAACTTCTTGATAAATTTGACCAGTAGTTATGTAATTTACTCGGCTTAAATTTTCATGCAAAAATCTTTCATAATGACCTAAGTCCTCATCCGTCTCAACTCCGTCGTGAGTCACAAAAACTTCTCCGTGCTCTTGGGGACGAATAGTACCCGCATCGACATTAATATACATGTCGATTTTTACTGAAGCGACTTTGTAACTACGAGACTTTAATAGTGCACCTAAAGAAGAGGAAATTATACCCTTGCCTAAACCAGAAACTACTCCACCGGATATAATTACAAATTTCATTACTGGTTTTATCACAATCGTTTGGATAAAGACAATTGGATAAAAAGGTATCGAACGTATATAATTAATTTATATGAAAATTAATATTAAGATTCTGTATCTATATTTGTTCTCGTTTGTCGGTTTATTGATTACAGTTATTGGCTCTATTCAATTGGTTGATTTGGGAATAAAAACATTGGTGTTTAAAGATGCTGATATATATATAAATAATTATGAACCTGCACTTTATGGCAGAGATGGATCAGTTAATGTGTCGACTGAAGAAGCCAAGCTTATTAAAAAGGATTGGGACGCTGCGGAAAAAGCAAATAATGAAAGAAATAAGCAGCGACAAATGGCGACTTCTCTTTCAATAATTTTAGTTGGAGCGCCTTTGTATTTTTATCACTGGAAAAAAATACAAAAAGAAGATCAATAATTAAAGAATTATACTGTCTTGCTCGGTTTCGGTTTTTTTATTGAGAATATAGACGTCAGACCGGTACTCATCATTTCCGATAAGTTCGCCTTCTCCTTTTAAAATTTCTTCAAAAGGTTTACAGGAAAAACAACCGTCGTGAGGACATTTAAATCTTTCCAATTGTCGGGCTAGTTTTATTTGTTTAGCTATTTTTAGAACTCTTTCCTTTGATTCAATTAAATCGGGTAATTCTTTGTCTTCTGGGGCGTCACTTCTATCTAAATACCAATAACTGGCTTTTAAGACGTCGCGTTTTTGGCAATTATGAACTAATAAATGATAAATGGGTAATTGGAGAGAATCAGAATCTTCGTCATTGCGACTGGTTTTAAAATCAATGATGTTAACGCTGTCGGTGTCGGGTAAATATTCGAGCCAGTCGATTTTGCCACAAAGAATAATGTTGTCTTCTTCTGAGAGCCAAAAATATGGCAAATCCATTTTAATTTTGACAGCTAAATTCATTAGTAGACCAGGCGATTTAATTACTTTCCTAATCATATCCTGACCTCTAGTTTTGTATTTATATTCCGTGTCACTATCAGGAAATCCGCCTTTTTTTCCACTAACTTTGTTCCAAACTTTGTCGAATTTATCCAAAAGAGATTCTTTAAATCTTTTGTCGGTAGGAATGACAGACAGTGATTCTAATACTTCGTGAACCACTTGACCTAGGGCCAGAGGAGGACTCATAATTTTTATTTTATGCCCAGTTTTTGGATCTTTATAAACATTTTTTAGGTAATAAGACCTGGGGCATTTAATGAAATCCGAAAGAGAGCTGTGAGACACCCAAACGGCAGTATATTTATCAGCTGGCATACTTTAGTATTTTATACTAATAAAATTTACTTTTTAAAAATAAACCAATTTGTTATTTTTTGGGTTTAGGAGGAGTGGGGTGCCAAAGCCGAAGGGATTGTTAGTTTTGATATCAAAAATGATTTCATTGACCATGGATATTATTTGCGTTTAATTTTTACTTTTTTTTTAATATTGAGGTTATTTAATCCAAGTATTTTAAAACCAAAATAAACTACAAAAGAAACTATTAGAAAATCCACTAATGTATTAACAAAATTACCCCAATAGACTTTACTACTACCTAATGAAAAATAGGCGTCTTTAATATTGCCAACTACACCCAAAAATACACCAAGCAATGGATTGATAATGTCATTAACTAAAGAGGTAACTAATTTGCTAATCGCTCCTCCCAAGATGAAACCAACAGCTAAGCCACCAACACCTTGTTCTCTAATAAAATTTATAAATCCTTTCATAAAATTGTTTTTATTTTATCATGGCATCGACTACTTTTTTGACTGCTAAGACATAGGTAGCCGTGCGCATGTCGGTACCATATTTTCCCATAGCCGCCCAAGCTTCTTCAAAGGCGTTGACCATAATTGGTTTTAGTTTGTTTAGCACTTCTTCTTTGGTCCATTTTTGATTATCTTTATTTTGCTGCCATTCAAAGTAAGAAACTGTGACACCGCCGGAATTAGAAAGAATATCGGGAATGGAAATAATATTTCTTTGACTTAATATTTTATCGGCTTCGGGAGTGACAGGACCATTGGCCATTTCAATAATATATTTAGCCTTAATATTGCCAGCGTTTACTTCATTAATAACATTTTCAACGGCAGCGGGAACTAAAACATCGACATTTAATTCCAACAATTGATCGTTGGTAATCTGAGAAGCTCCTGTGAAACCCACAAAAGAACCGCTTTGTTTTTTATGTTCCATGGCGGCATTAACATCTACCCCATCTGGATTATATAAAGCTAAAGTCGAGTCGCTAATGGCAACTATTTTATAGCCTAATTGTTGGGCTAAAACGGCAAAATAATATCCAACATTACCCGATCCTTGAATTGCAACAGAAGTATTTTGTGGAACTAAGTTTGCTTTTTGGGATAGTTGCTCTAAAACATAAACCCCACCCTGACCAGTGGCTTCAGTTCGACCTTCGGAACCGCCCTTATCAATCGGCTTGCCGGTAATAACTGCCGGAGTATATTCCCCTACTAATTTTGAATATTCATCAACCATCCAGGCCATAATTTCTGGCGTGGTATACATGTCGGGGGCGGGAACGTCTTTATTTGGGCCAATAACATCATAGATGGCTTTAATATAAGCCCGGCTCAATCTTTCTAGTTCAGTAATAGATAGTTGTTTTGTATCGACAACAACTCCACCTTTACCACCACCAAATGGAATACCGGCAACAGCACACTTCCAAGTCATCCAAGCAGACAAAGCTTTAACTTCTGACTCAGTTACTTGTAAGCTAAATCTTAAACCACCTTTATACGGACCACGAGCATTGTTATGCTGAGATCTGAACCCGACAAATATTTTTATATTGCCATCGTCCATAAGCACAGGGAAATTAACTTTAACTATTCTTTGTGGTTGACTAAGTTGATCAATAATTTCACGGCTTAATCCTAAAAACTTGGCGGCTGATTCTAATTGTTCAATAGAACTTTGAAATGGATCTGTGATCATGGTTAATTAAATTTTAATTAGGTGCTTATAAGTATACAACTGTAAAAAGATAATACTTTGTTAGAATAGGGTCATGACTTCAAATAATTATTGGTTTGAAAATAACGAGTATAAAAAGGAAAAGAGAGAAATTGTCTTGGGGGGTTTTGATACAAGTACAGTTGGTAGAGATGGCTATCAATTGAAAAACAAAACAACATCTATAAAAGAAGAAAATATTGTTTTTTTTGATTGGGATGATACGGCTGTCCCTACTACCCAATTTATAAAAGGAATCAATAGTAAAATTATTGATATTTTTAGAAATAATTTTCCGGATGTAAAAGGCGGCGAAATTTTTAAAATATTAGAGGCGGCAGAAAAATTTTCAAAGCAAAAACAAAATATTTATAAGATGGAAAGGGAAATAAAATTTTTATGTTTTGTTCTAAAATGTTTATCGACTGGTTCTAAAAGAACAGTAAATAAAATTATAGAATTGGCGAATGCAGAGTCGTTAAAAATAGATGATAATGCTTTATTTTATAATGAAATAAAATCAATTTTAGAAAAAATATACGATGCACCTGTTTTTAATGAGATTTTATATTTTATAAAAAATAAGCCAGTAAGTATTAAATTAGGAATTTTTACATTTGGCGATCCTGTTTTTCAATTAAATAAAATCGCCAGGTTTTTAAATAAAAATCCTGATATTAAAATAGACTATATATGGTTAACTAAAATACTTAAAAGTAGTTTTGTTAAATGTATTTTGAGGGGTAATTATATTAGTGATAAACAATGGATAATAATCGATGACTCGCCGCCAGAATTATTAGAATTGGATTTTTTAGCTGGTAATATAGAAAATGGAGTAAAAATGGTTCCAATTAGATCAGTTAGGCCAAATACAAAAAACGAAAATAAAAAAATCGGAAAGGATATTAGAACTTTTAATTTTGGTAATGATAGTTTAAAAGATACGGGTTTTATAAAAGCTATATCAAATATTTTTACTTTTCAAAAAAAACCAACATACGTAAACTGAAAATACAGCGATTACAAGAGAAGCAACTATGTCGATCGGGTGGTGAACTAGGACTAAAACACGAGATAAACCAACAAATAAAGTTAAAATAAAAAGAACAGTACCCCATTTTTTATTGAAAATAAAAACAATTGAAGAAACGGTAGCACACAAAAGTGTGTGGTCTGAAGGAAAGCCATTGTCGGCTGCGTGAGTGATTAAGGGAGTCAATTTTTCAACAACAAAAGGGCGGGGGTTATAAAAGAGATAGTTTAATATTTTACTAATCAATAAAGATAAAGGTAAAGAAAAAAAAGATAGAATTCCTATATTTTTTCTGTTTTTTGAATTAGAAATATAAACGAAAATTAAGGCTAAAAATAGAATTATTAGATAAACATATTTGGCTGAAAAAATGATTAAGGGAGACATATAAAATATATTATAGCAAAGGACTGAATTCTAAACTAACCAGTTTTTTTGGACTTAGACAAAACCATAAAAATAAAAATTAGGGTTATCTTTCTTTACCTAAATAGACATTCATTGGTAGACCAGAGTATCTCGGGTTTTCACATGCCTCTGGTATTTTTATTGCTCTTCCTCCTGACATGGGTCATTTTATCGATTCACCCGCTAAATATCAATACCCCAGGTGTCGTGTTAACCCCAGGTGATAATGTCGCGACATAATATACCGAATGCGTTAAAAAATTGCTAAAATGGCGGGTGGAAGAAAAACATAAGAGTTATAACCAGGCTATTGATATCTTAAGAATAATTTCAATTTTGGCAGTAGTTCTTATCCACACAACCACTAGAACCTTTGAAATGACACAAAATGATTTGGGCCGAATACCCTGGACATTATTTCTTAATCAAGCTTCGCGGTTTGCTGTACCGTTGTTTTTTATGATTTCCGGATTTGTTTTGGAACTGAGTCATCAACGTTATACTGGCTATTTACCTTATTTAAAAAGAAGGGTGGAACGTATTTTTGTGCCATATGTTTTTTGGAGCGCAATTTATTTTCTTTTTGTTTACAAGCAACACAATGCGAGTTTTTTGACTGCTCTTATTTCCGGCAGCGCCTCACATCAGCTATATTTTATTCCCACCCTTCTGATTTTTTATTTAATTTTTCCCTTTATTCATAAGCTTTATCCTTACTTTTCCAATAATTGGTCACTTGTGGCATTGGGTGGAATTGAAATAAGACTTTTATACCAAGATTATTACGTACACCCCTTACCTTATTTTTATCCCATAAGTGTAATTTTTTTAAATTTTTTTGTCTTTATTTTGGGAAGTGTGGTTGCCAATAATCAAGATAAATTAATAAAAATTGTGGGGAAATGGAAAAATTTATTGATACTGATAACGATTTTTATGGCAGGTTATATCGCTTGGCAGGGAGGGAGAAATTATTTTGAAACCAATAATTACTTGGCATTTTACTCTCAGTGGAGACCGAGTGTGTTGATCTATACTATTTCTCTGGCCAGTATTTTGTTTTATTTTTTTAAAAAAATAAAAACTGACTACCCTATTATTAAATTGTTAGCCAATTTATCGTTTTTTGTATTTTTTATACATGTATATGTCATGGAAACAATTTGGAAATTAGTTGGAAATAATTTGGCCCAATTAACCCATACTCAAATTGCTCAACAAATATGGTATGATCCAGCTTTTTTCATACTCACTATTGGGACTTCATTTTTAATTGCCTATCTGGTCCACAAAATTCCATATTTGGAAAAATTAAGCGGTTAAGAAGAAATAGTGATAACATTAGGTATGATAAAAATTAAGATAATTACCGGATCAACGAGACCGGGAAGATTTAATATCCAACCAGCTGAGTGGATTTATGAAGTCGCCAAAAAACGACAAAATATTGAAGTGGAGTTTTTGGATTTAGTAAAAATTAATTTGCCTTTTTTGGATGAGGCTATTTCCGCATCGCAACACAAATATTCGCAACCACATACCTTAGAATGGGCAAGAATTATTGGTGAGGCTGATGGATTTGTCTGGGTAACACCGGAGTACAATCATTCGTATTCACCGGCTTTGAAAAATGCGATTGATTTTTTGTATGCGGAGTGGAACTATAAACCAGTTAGTTTTGTGAGCTACGGATCCTTGGCTGGCGGAGCTAGAGCTGTGGAACATTTAAGAGGAGTTGCTGGAGAATTGAAGATGTATGACTTACGCGAACAAATATTATTATCTAATTACTGGGAAAATTTAGATGAAAATGGGAAATATAAATTCAATGAAAGACATGAACAAATGGCTAATCAGATTTTGGATTCACTAACTTTTTGGGCGGAAAAAATGAAAGCGGCGAGAGAAGAAATGTAAAAAGCGACGGTTTAGTTTAACTAATTGAGATTAGAAACAAAATGAAGTAGAATATGGAGTAGTAATTCTTACTACATTTATATATTTTTTACACAATGGTAAAAAAACTTTATGTTGGTGGCTTGTCTTGGGACACCACCGATGACTCTCTAAGAGCAGCTTTTGCTCAAGCAGGAAACGTAGTTTCTGCTATCGTTATTAAAGATAAATTCTCTGGAAAATCAAAGGGATTTGGTTTTGTAGAAATGGAAGAGGCTGAAGCTAACGCCGCTATTGACATGTGGAATAGCAAAGAGCTTGATGGCCGAACAATCGTAGTCAATGAAGCCAGACCTATGGCTGATAGACCTCCACGAAGCGATTTTGGTGGTGGCAACAGATACTAATCTTTTTTAAGATAAATAAAAATCACCAAGTTATGGCAACATAACTTGGTGATTTTTCGTAAATTGGGTCTATTATATTTTCATAGTGATATACTAATGACTGTTTTTTTTTATAGGGTCAAATTATGAAAAATTTAGAAAAAAATTCCGAAAAATTAACTAATTGGATTGGAACACCATCCTCGATTATTGTTCACACTATTTTGTTCATTGGAATTTTTTCACTTAAACTCTTTGGATTTACAATTGATAATATTTTGTTGGTTTTAACTACCGCTGTTTCGCTTGAAGCAATATATTTGGCGATATTTATTCAAATGTCGGTAAATAGAACAACCAAAAGTCTTACTGGGGTTGAAAAAGATATTGATAATATCCAAATTGGAGTCAGAGAGATTACTGAGGATCAGGACGAAGAAGAAGAGGATGAAGATGAGATGATCAAAGAAATAAAAGGGATAGAAAAACGTTTGATTAAACTTCACGAAGCTATTGTCGAGATAAATAAACATAATGCTAAATAAATTAAAGTAAAAAAATAGCAAAAGATAAATGCTATACTGTTTTGTTACATCTAAAAATTAGGAAAATTAAAATGAAAAAAACAAGTAAGAAAATAGTTTCTAAAAAAATTAATCTTGATTTTTTGAAATCATTAAAAAAAGTTAATTTGCCAGTAGTTCTGGGTGGTTTGGTTGTGGCTGCTGGACTATTTGGATACTATAAATATGGAGTTGTAGCTGTAGTAAATGGCCGACCGATTTTTCGAATTGAATATATTAAAATCATGGAAAGTCAGGTAGGAAAGCAGACACTTGATAGAATGGTAACTGAAACTTTAATTATGAATGAAGCTTCTAAAAAGGGTGTAAAAATTGACAAGGCTGTGGTTGACACTGAAATTGCAAAAATCGAAGAACAATTAAAAACCCAAGGACAAACTTTGGATTCTGCTTTGGCAGCTGAGGGTATGGCGAGAACTGATTTAGAGAAACAAATTCGTCTGCAAAAATTAGCCGAAGAGTTATCAGCTCCAAAAACTGAAATTACCGAAGCCGAAATTAATGATTTCTTGGATAAAAATAAAGATCAATTACCAAAAGGTGCTAGTAAAGAAGAATTACAAACTTTGGCTAAAACCCAGTTGAGCTCTCAAGCTCAAAACGAAGCAATTAGCACTTGGTTAGCCGACCTCAAGAAAAACGCTAAAATTATTTATAGATAAAATATGGATCAAACAAACGAAAAATGTCCCAAATGTGGGGCTCAATTAGGTGAGGTTATTGAAACAGCCACTGGCCGAAAATTACAACGCTGCTCTCAGGGTTCTTGGAATGCTCAAACCCATAAAAATGAGGGTTGTGAGTATGTAAAATGGCTTGAGGTTGAACCAAAAGAATTGGACGAAGTGTGTCCAAAATGCGGAGCGCCATTAGTACTTCAAGTAACTAGATTTGGTAAGAAAATGAAAAAGTGTAGTAAGGGCGGTTGGGATAAAGAAGCTAAAAAAGCTACTGGATGTGACTATATAGAATGGATTACTGGAACCACTGAAGCCTTGGATGAGGTTTGTCCTAAGTGTGGTAGTAATTTGGTTTTATATACTACAGCCAATGGTAAAAAAATGAAAAAGTGTTCTACTTCCGGTTGGGATAGTGCCGCCAAAAAAGCCACTGGATGCGAATATGTTTTATGGCTAAAAGCCGACCAAACTTCAAGTGATAATGGAGAAGAATATTTGCCTCCTGAAGAACCGTAATTATGGTTTATCACCAGAAAGATTCGCTGTCGCAAAATTTTATCAAACACTCTGCTTTGGTAACTGAATTACTGGAAGTATCGGATATTAATAAGGATGATACTGTATTGGAAATTGGTGCTGGCAAAGGAATTATCACTTATCAACTTTGTAAGGTGGCCAAGGATGTAATTGCCATAGAAAAAGATTTTGACCTGGCGCACGATTTGATTGAAGAAGGTAAAAAAATTCCTAATTTAAAAGTAATTGTAAAAGATTTTTTGGAATTTAATTTGCCGAGTGTTCCTTATAAAATATTTTCTAATATTCCTTTTAGTATTACTGCCAAAATTTTGCATAAAATTTTGAAATCTGGAAATTTGCCCAAATCAATTTATTTGATTATGCAACAAGAAACGGCAAAAAAATTTATGGGTATACCGGGCGAAACTCAAAGTTCGGTTTCAGCTAAACCATTTTATGATATTGAAATTTTAGGAGATATCGACCGGACTAATTTCACTTTAAAACCACAAGTAAAAATAGTATTTGTTCAATTTAAATTGAAAGAAAAATCGTTTATTAAAAAAGAAGATAAAGAAGATTTTTTTGATTTTGTGATTTATGGTTTTAATCAATGGCAGCCGACAGTGGTCGAATCTTTTAAAAATATATTTTCGTACAATCAACTTAAATCTTTGAAAAAAATTTATAAGTTGGGAGAATTGAAACCGAGTGAATTAAGTTTTGATAATTGGCTTTTGTTGTTCAAGTCTTATCAAAAAATTGTTACCAATGATCAAAAAAACTTAGTAAAAATTTTTAGGAAACATTATAACGAGCGGATGTAGGTGGTGGCGTCACCATTCCTGATTTTTCTAAAAGAAAATTCTTGATACTTTGCGCATCTTGTCTACTAAATCCTGGAAGATTCAAACGACTACCAGAACTCTCACCTGCTGTTTCTATGGAAATATTATATATATCTAACAATCTTCCTATAATACCTTGCCTTATATTTATATTTTGAATTTTATTGTAATAAAGAAAGGAAACTGATCGAGAAATTACACCAGTTCTGATTTCACCTTTATCTTTGGAAAAATTGAAAAAGAAATTTTTATACCATATAAAAGCGTGTATATATGATGCCAAAAAAATAACTACAATGAGTGCCAAATATAAAAGAATGATATTTAATATGTTCGAGTGTTCATAAATAAATAAAGTTATTCCAAATTGCATAACTAAATAGAACGTTACAAGTAATCCAAACCCAGTGGTAGATAAGGCGTTGATCCAAATAATGGCTGGCGATAATTTATATATATTTGATGAAATTTCTTCGTTACTGATATTATTATTTAAAATATTTTCCGAAATTTGCTGACTGGTATTTGGCTGAATTATTCTTGAATTAAACGACTGATTGGGTTGATTATCTCTGTTTGATTTTCCAACCAAAAATGCAACTAATTTATCTGCACTTTCTTTGGAAAGTCCATCTATATGAGAATAGAATCCTGATGTTTCACCTGCAGTTTCGTAATGGACGTCGTATAGGCCAAAAATTCTATCCCAAAAATCCTGATCAACATAAATATTTTGCAATCTATCGTATCTTATGTTGCCTGTAGACCTAGAAATAACTCCCTTGGTTATTTCTGCCCTATCTTCCTCAAAATTATAATAATATGATTTGTAATAAAGATATTCGTAAATAAATATTACTACAAAATAGATAATCGAAAAAAATAAAAGACCAAAAATGAAATAATTTAAAACTATATCGTAATAATTTATTAGACTAGGGATAGAGTCAGAGTTGGCGGTTTTTCTCCATACACTTAGGAAAATAAATGCTGTTAATCCTGAAGATAATAAAAAACCACATCGGTTGATTGTTTTTTTCCAAACTTTTTTAAAACTTAAAGGCAAATTAGACGAATTATACATACTTTTTTTTATTAAATTAATTAAAAAAGTTTAACACTTTATCTAAAACAATTTCCACTGACCTTCGGAGACAATGGTTATATTTTTGTTATCAATTTTAATAGCTGAATTGTCGTCGATAGCATAAACCGGGTAGTCAAAATTTAATTCTGGAAAATAAGAATTATTTATATGTGGTTCGACCATAAAATCAACTAAACCAAGACCATCGTCATAGATAGTTTCGTTGATATCGATTACCGGTTGTTTTTCTGAATTGGCATTAACAATACTCGGAGTAACAACCAAACTGCCAGCACTGATACCGACATAAACTTTTGTTTTTAATAAATCGGGCAAAATTTCTGATAGTCCTGATTTATAAAACCAATACATTAAATGATAGGTGTTGCCGCCGCCAACCATAATAATGTCGGCAATATTCAATCTTGGTAACCAAACTTCTTTTGGCAAAGCAGAAATATCGACGATATCGATTTCGGCAAAACCTAAATTTTTACAATTTTGTAAATCTTTAATTAACCACCATTTATCCCCCGCTTCTAAATTAGCGGCGGTGGGAATAAAAGCGACATTTAATTGATCAAACGGTTTTTGTGCCAAATCTTTTAAAGCGTCAATAATAGTTTGATTACTGATTCCACCTGATGTTAGAAGAAGTTTCATATAGTTCTATTCTATCTCTAAAATAAGAGGCAGATGATCGGAAATTTCGATATTGGGAACAGAAAAATTTATAACTTTTATATCGGGACTTACAAAAATATAATCAGCAAAATACTGCTTATTATCGGGATATTTTTTCCAGGCTAATTCGTTTCTAGTTGTCGAAATATTAAATTCTTTGATTAAATTTATATAACCATTATCCTCGAACATTTTGACGCTTTCAGTATTAAGTTCCAAATTAAAATCACCACCAATTACTTTTGGACCAGCAACATTTTTCATAAAATCGATAATTATTTGTGATTGTTTTATCCTACCCGGAGTATCTAATTTGTTTCCCGGTTTGGAAATACCATGGACATTACAAAGATTTATAATTTTATTTTCATTCTGAATTTGGGTGTAAACACACAAACCAGAATTGGGTTCATCTGAAAGTATAGTACTGTTGGTATTAATTTTTAGCGTATTTTTTATATAAGTTGACTGAGGAAAATCATCATCATTGTCAATATATTTATAGTCGGTAATTAAGGTGTAATTGGAGAGATTATTTTTTAAAAACCACCTGACTTTTTCAGACGCTTCTTGAAAACAAAAGACATCGGTATTTTGGGATTCTTTTTCAATAAATTTTACTAAGGGTTGATTAATTTTGCCATACCAAGTATTTAAAAATACCAATCTCATGCTTTAGATTGTAGCAGATACCGAACTCTGTTTTGACTGTTTTTTAGATTTCCTCTACAACAGTATTGTTGATAACGTCATATAAAAGGTGGATATAAGAATTTTTGAGAACCCGACAATCTTTTAGTTTAAGTGCCTTAATTTTGAGTAAGTCTTCTTGGGTATGCAGTGATTCGCCACCAATTAAAGATTGAGTATTTGAACCACCAATTAAACATGGAGCGATAACAATTGAAACGGCATCTATTAATCCCAGGCGAATAAGCTCGGCATTTAAGGTTCCGCCGGATTGAATTGTTACCCTTTCAGCGTGATAAGCTGTCTTTAATTTAAAAAATAAGTCAATAAAGTCTATTTTATTTTCATAGTAAATTACTTGAATATTGGGGTATTTATTTTTAATTAGAAATACAGGATGATCTTTGTTTGAAGTGACAAGAAAAAGAGTATTAACCCATTTGGCTAAATACTCGAGCCCTTTTGCAGTTAAATGTGGCTTATTGTCGATAATAACAAAGTTACAATCTATTTTAACCGGTTCTGATTTACGAGTATTTACTCCAATCTTAGCCATAACTCTACCAGTATTTAAGGAAAATGCGTCTGTGGTTTTTTCGATATCATAATACTGAAATAAGCCTTCTTTTATGCCTCGGATTCTTTTAAAATCAGTATCCACATCGAGTTCGTCAACATCACCGGTTGATATTTTTCCGTCTAGTGATTCAATCATAAAAAGCGTGTTATAAGGTCTGCTCATAGAAATAGTATATAACAACGATTAATTGAGTGGAGCTTTGGCGCGTACATTCAATTCTTCAACAACCAAACGAATAAGTTTTTTGGCTTTAATTTCGTTTTTAATAAGAGACATGTTCCAGTCAAGACCGGGGCCGGTGTTGCCTTCTAAAAGATAAGCATTGCCATTGTTGCTGATCAAAAAATCAAGAGCATAAAGAGAACATTTTTTGTCTAAAATTTTGGCAATAGAGTTCGCCTTTTCCACTAAAATAGGCGGTATTTCTTTGATAGATAAATAAGTTAACAAACCCCCTTGATGTTCATTGCAACGGAAATCACCGGATTTGGCAACTCGAATATAAGACTGAATTATTTTACCCTTTAGGTAAATTAGACGAATATCAGTAGAAGCAGGACAATTATGGTAACTGAATCCCTGATCAAATTTGGCAAATGGTTGAATAATGAAGGAAGTTCTGGTATTTTTTTGGATAACAGAAAACATGTTTTCGGATTGCCCGGGCTTAAATTTATACACATGTCGCCCACCGGCACCAAATCTGTCTTTCATGATTAAATCTAGGCTAAAATCTTTTGAGCCAGAATGAAGGTTCATTAATTTGGTCAAAGTGTCGCAAGCATCGGTAATACTTTGAAGAGTTTTTCCCAGCGAAATAGTGGGAATAGAGTGTTCGGATAACTCATCGTAAGTTTTTTGTTTATCAAAAAATAAATTAAACAGCTGCGGATCATTAAATGGCCTAATTTCAGGGGAAGAAAATAACAATTGACGACGATTTTTTCTGCCTTTTCTGGTGGGAGAAAATTTATCAAAAATCAAATTTGAAAAGCAAGGAGAATTAATTTTAAGCCAATTATTGTCTTTAAATTTCCAATAACTACGACAAAAACCTGGTCCTATAATATCGGCTGAGGTGGTAAAGGCGGCGTTTAGCTTAAATTTATTGCAGGTTTCCAAAAAATAACCATAGACAGTATTATAGGATTCATTGCGAGAACCGCGGGAAAATGGGGAGATGTTCTCGGTCGAAGTATTTGAAGCACTCGCAGCAAGTGCTTCAGAATACACGATAAGAACATCAAAGTAGTTTAACTTGGTCATAAATTTGCTAGAGAATCTCAGAACCAGAACTTACTGAAGAAAAGGTTTTGGACAATATCAATAGCTTGTATTATATCTTATTTTGGTAAAACTTTGGTCACTGGATATTTTATAATAAATGAGGTATGATTATGGCGTAGAGATTTTTTAGTTAAGAGAGGTCGCTACATTTATAAGTTAGTAGAATTATGGCAAAAAAGTTGTATGTAGGCGGCTTGTCTTATCAAACCACCGAAGATAGTTTAAGAGCAGCCTTTGCTCAAGCTGGTACCGTTGTGTCAGCTATAGTTATTAAAGATAAATTTTCCGGTCAATCAAAAGGTTTCGGATTCGTGGAAATGTCTACAGACGAAGAGGCTAATGCCGCTATCGAGATGTGGAACGAAAAAGAACTTGATGGTAGAACCGTTAAAGTTAACGAAGCTAAGCCAATGGAAGAAAGACCACCAAGAAGAGATAATTACTCTCATGGACCAAGCCGTGGCGGTTTTGGTGGCGGAAATAGATACTAAGTTTATTTTTTAAACTCAATCAAACCCCCTGAATTTCAGGGGGTTTTGTGTTCATGACAAGTATTCCACTTAATATAATAAGTAATCCTCCCAAAATAGTGTATAAATCGATAGGTTGTTTGAAGAAAATAAATGCCAAAATAATTGCTCCGACCGGCTCTCCGTAAGTCAATATTGAAGCGCTGGTGGCGGATATTTTTTTGATTCCATTAAAAAATAAAACGAAGGAAACACCAAGGACAAAAACTCCCCATACGGTTACCCAAAACCAATTAGAAAAAGAGATGCCAGATCTAATACTGTTTACGGCAAATGGAGAAAATATAAATAAAGGAACAAAATTTTTATAAACAGCCGCGATTATGGGATCTGCATTAAGTTGGGTTACTTTCTTTTCTATAACAACATGAAAGGCGTAAAATACTGCCGACAATGATCCATAAAGCAAGGCCAAATCAAGAGATTTTTTGAAAGTCGGGATAGATAAAATAAATAGTCCCAAAAAACTAATAGATACCAATATTATTTTTTTTAGTGTTAATTTTTCTTTTAAAAATAGAGGGGCAAATAAAAAAACAACAAAGACGGGGGCAAGGTTGTGGGTTAATGCAGCATTGGCAACAGAGCCTGATTTTAGGGCAGTAAAAAATAGTCCGTTATTTATTCCTGTTCCTAAACCTACAAGCAACATTAAAACAAAAGTCTTTCGGGGAATTTTTAGAAAGTCGTTTATTTTTTTATTAACAATTAGATTTATTAGTAAAAAGATAACACCAAAGAATGCTCCGATTGAATAAAAAGCAAATGGAGAAATAGTTATATTTTTAATTAAGACGCCCGAACTTATGGCCCAAATTAAAACTGCAGTTAGGACAAAAAAATATCCCTTGTTCATAAAGTTATTTTAACACCATTATTTCTGAAAGATTTTATGTCTAAAGGCTTAGGTAGTAAAATTAAGTATGAGATATCGCGATTTAACTCCTGAAGAAAAAAGAGTTATTGAAGACAAGGGGACCGAAGCACCATTTTCGGGCGAATATGATAATTTTTATAAAGATGGAATATTTGTTTGCAGAAGATGCGGTTCTCCCCTGTTTTCATCCAAAGCCAAATTTGATGCCGGTTGCGGTTGGCCGTCGTTTGACGAAAATTTTCCAAATGCAGTAAAACAATTACCCGATCCTGATGGACAAAGAATTGAAATTCAGTGCGCCAATTGTGGAGCCCATTTGGGTCATGTTTTTAAAGGAGAAAATTTAACTGATAAAGATACAAGGCACTGCGTTAATTCCCTATCAATTCTGTTTGTGACCAAAAAAAAGTAGATTGGTTATTTTTTTAGAGTCCATACAATGCGGATTGTTGAGCTACTTGTTGGTTAATAGTATTTATGGCTGTGATAGTGGATTGAGTTATCCAAATAATTTCAATAATGGTAATTAAAATGGTAAAAAGACCAATTAGTTTTGATTTTGTGTCTGACTGGCGAAAATAACGATAACCCCAGAAGAAACCCATTGGAGGAAGAAGTAGAGCTTTTAGATAAAGTATTATTTGGGCAGATAACGAAGTGGAAAGCGGACGAGGGCTAGAATTAATTTCATCCATATTGAATTAAGTATATAGAATATAATTCCTGTATGCCAACAAGTTATCAGACACTAAGTGCCGTTTTGGAAATTACTAAAGTTTTGGAAAAAGAAAAAGAGAAAAATAATAATTTAACTTTTTCATATGATCTCACAACTAAACGGCTGACTATTCGAGGAGCTGTAGAATTTCCGCCGATATATGATTTTTATAATTATATCGAAGTTTTGGATTAAATTTCTCCAATAGAAATGTCGAGAATGGTTACTGGCTGGTCGTTGACCAAAACTTTATCGGATTTACTTTTGTCTAACAAAGCAATACCAAGAGGACTTTCACAAGAAATCCAATCGGGTTTTAGGCGGGCATCATTTTTGCCCACAAGAGTAATGGAAATTTCGCGCTTGTCGCTTTCAAATCGAATAATAACTTTATGACCAAAGGAAATTTTATCGGTTTTAGTCGGAGCTTCCTGAACATTAGAGTGTTTTAAATCTATTTTGGCTTCTTCGATTTGGGTGTAAAGAAGTTGTGCCTGTTCACCTAAGTAAATATAGGCCGAATTTTCTTTCAAATCTCCTTCAGCCGCAGCTTTATTGCGTTCATCAAAAGTCCTTTCGAGTTCTTTTTGAAGATCGAGAATTTGCTGTTCTAATTTTTGTTTACCTAATTTAGTAATCATGGAGCTAATATGTTACCAAATTTGGGGGGTAAATTCAATGACTTTTTTTAATAATTTTGATCATGTCTTTAAATTTATTTGCTTTTGAATTACAAAAAAATTACGATAAGCCCATATTCGTAAAACATGGTTTGATACTTTCCTGACTCATATTCTTTTTGGGAAAGATTTATCAGAAAAAGTTTACAGCAAACACCGCGACCTCTACACAAGTTTTTCATCAAAGAGTATTTTCCAAAATTATTTTTATTTTTCCTGAATTGAAAACTGTGGTGTCGGCGGTGAGACTTTTGGCTTGGACTCGATACAGATGATTGCCTTTTCGGATGGTTAATTTGCCGGAACTAACTGACGTAAAATTTTGGCTATTGGTGGAAATTTCACTACCCCAAACTTCAATTCCGGCAGTAATGTCAAAAAGCCGGAGATAGGCAAAGCCATTGCCATTAACCAATCTCATGTTGGCTTCAAAATAAGCTTCGGTTAAATTTGGATAATCACTAGTACTAAAATAAAATTCAGTTCCTACCAAATCTACCCATTTATTTTCCAAGGTGCTGCCGCTGCCAGGAATGGGAATATATTGAATACTTCGGGTCTTTTTGACAATTACTTTTTTGATTGTGGGTGTGGCAGTTGGAGTAGTGACCAATACGGGAGTGGGTGTGTCGGTTATTTTTGGGCAATTAACAGAACACTCCTGAGTATTTTCTGATTTAATTACTTGTAAGTTTTGTTTTTGCCACAAACGATATAAAAAGACATCGGCGGCAATTAAGTTTATTGAAAAAATGACAGCTAAAAAAATACCAATCTTTGGCAACATTACCTAAATTATGGCATATTAAAAGTAAAATGGGTGAATAGTTGGTTTTGACAGCTAAATTTATTAATGCAATACTTCATAAGAAATATGTCCAGTTGCTTGGAACGAGACAAAGTTCGAGTGTTAATCCCGTATGACCCTAAGGTTGCACGCTATAACGCTGCAGTAATAAGAGTGGGTGGTAATTCGATTTTTTTAGCACGAGAAGTACCTAGAGACGGGGTAATGCCCGGGATACCAGATAGAGGAAAATTAATTATCTATCGATTAGAACCCGAACTGCCTGAAGCAAAAATGATTGGTCAATTAGATTTATCCCATGGTGAGATAAATAACTGGGAAGACGCTCGGGCTTGCTCTGGTAAAAATGGAGAGGTTTTAATTGGTCTGACAGCAATCAGGGCTCGTGATAACAGGCCTGTTGCAGCAACTGTAAGAGGAAATATCGTTGACAATAATTTCTCCATCAATAAGGAGTCATTGATAGTATATCCAAATGATGAGGGGAAAAATGTAACCCCAATTTCACTAAATCAATTTTTATTTCGAAGAGAAGGATTTAGACATTCTTTGGAAGTTATTGAATATAACGAAAATGAAGAAGGCGAAAAAAAAATAAAAGTGATAAGAACAATTGAGTTTACTAAAAGACCATGGTGTGAATGGCAAATTGGAACACAGGCTCAACTGCTTCCAGGAGGAATATTGCCGATTCATGGGGTTAATAGATTTAGTTTAGGTGTTGATCAACATACAGGCGAAGAGGTTTTTGGTTATGCCTATAGTTTGGGTTTGGCTTTATTGGATGAAGATTTGAATGTTGTCGATATGTCCGATACTCCGTTGTTTACTCGAGAATCTTTCAAAGACATTCTCCCTATGGGAAAAGAATTGGATGCAAACAAGGATGTTATTTATTGTTGCGGTTATTCAGTTGACGGAGACATAATTAAATTTGTTATCAATATAGGCGATCTAATGACAGTTGAAGTTACTAAAAGTTTACTTGAGTTACGGAAAGAGTTGAGATTAGGGTCGCCTTTTGCAATTATCTAACCGCAAAAAAGGCAATGCTTAAGTCATAATTCGGAAAGCTGGAGAAAAATTACATTGGTCATATATTTACCAAAAAAAATCTTCAATTATTATATTTTTCTTGTTAACACCCAATTCAATTAGAGATTTTTTAATATTATCTTCCATACTTTTGGGACCACACACATAAAACAATGAGTCATTTACATTTTTTACGTATTTTTTTATTAAATTTTTATCTATATAAGTATTTTCAAATTGAGGGGAGGAGATAGGCTCCCTGGTTAACACATATACTTTTTTAAACCATTTTTCCTTAATATTGTCCAAATTTTTTTTAAAAATTAAATCTTTTTTTGTTTTTGTTCCATACAGTAATAGAATATTTTGCTTTTCCTTTCTTTGGAAATTGTCTTTTATCATGCTAAAAAAAGGAGTAATACCGATACCTCCGGCAATAAAAACAATATTTTTTTTACTATTTATTAAATTAAAAATACCGAAAGGCCCGTCCACCAGAATCTCTTCTCCCCTCTTTAATTCCAGAACCGTTTTAGTAAATCTACCAGTATTTTTTATAGTGAAAGATAAGTTTTCCTCATAGGGAGAACTTGATATGGTAAAGGGGTGACGAGAATGTAAGTTATTTTTATTTAATCTCAAAAAGCAAAATTGACCCGATTTGAATCTAAGCCTTTCTTTCCCTTCTAACACAATAGTAAAAGTATCTTCTGTCTCGCTTTTAATCTTTTTGAGATAAAATTTACTGGAATTTATTTTTCTTATTTTGCTTATAGATCTGTAAATACCACTAAAAATAATCATAATGAATAAAAATCCGTAAATTATTCTTAGTAAAGGATTATTGCCATGAGAACCCCAGTTTAGGGCGTGGTACAAGGAAAAGAAAAATAGAAAATAAGTAAGAATATGAATATATTGCCAAATTTTATATGAAATCAGTTTATAAATATGCGAGGCGATCATTACGACAATAAAAATGTAAAAAGAGATTATTCCTAAGGTAAAAGGAAGTAGTGTAAAATCAGGATTAATTAGATATTTGATGTACGAAAAATCAGAAACAATAAAAAATAATGGGTGTAATAAAATAAATACTGCGGTAAATAGAGAATGTTTTCTTTGAAACTTAATAACCTTATCTAATCCAAAGAATCTGTTAAGAAATATGGAAAGGTCGCCAGATATAATTAATATAGAAAGATTTATAAATCCGACGATACCAACCCACTGTCCTAGATTATAGAAAACTGTGGCAATTGAGATATTTCCAACTGCCATAGTTACTCAGTTACTATCAATTTCCCCCAGTGCCCATTTTCTCTATGGTTGGGTTTTGAACAATAATAGACAAACTCCCCTGCTTTGTCGGCCTTAAATTCTACAATGGTTGTTGTGTCTAATGGAGTTTCTGTGTGAATATTTAATTCGTCTATGTTGAAGTTGTGCATACCTTTTGTCACAGTAATTTTTATTTTCACCCTATCGCCTTTTTTAACAGTGATCTCTTTTAGAGAGTACTGTGGTTTTGGTTTGCTGTCGACCATTTCATAAAAAGAATCCATAGCAAATTCTTTGAGATTTTCATTATTTGTTTCTGATACAACCGGTATCGGGTTTTCAACAGTTACTTTTTGAGTATTATTAGTCCTGACTGCGGCTACAATCCCGACTAGAGCGATTATAATTACTGGAATTATGATTTTTTTGTTCATGTTTTTTTGTAAAGTAGTTAGAAAATGTATACCAAATCATTATGTCAAAATATGAGAATAAAGAAATGGGCAATATTAATTATCAGAGATTTATTAAATGGATTCTCTTGTCGATTAATAATCGGTTCAATCTGACCTGGGACAACATCAATATTTTTAGGGGATAAAATTCTTCGATGGGACATAAAAATCTAATTTAGCAAATACCATGGATTGCTTGGGCATGTTACAATGCCGCTATGGAGAAATTAGGTGCTGGTGATTTTATAAGAAAATGTGCTGACGCTCTTGAGGATAAAAGGCGGGCAGAAGGTGTGGAGGGCTGTAAATATTTCCCAACACTTAATCAAAACATGCTTCTGGCGCTAAATGGGGCTATGGAGGGAGTTACACTCCCAGAAGCAGGGATCATTATGGGTGGGCTTAAGGAAAGATTGATTGCTGTTACTACTTCAGATAAGCAAAGTGCGGTTCTTGGTATGTTTTATACTAACGTTAATCCCTTCAGTAAAAGAAACCCGAGCATTGTCGTAGGAATATATCCTATCTATAATAAGAGTATAGAATACAAGATTCGGCCTATAGTCGAAGTTAAAACAGGAGGATCATTTTATCCAGAATATTTTCGACTCCGATGGGTTGATGGTATTTGGCCATTAGGAGAACAAATTACAATTACGAACGAATCAGCTACAAAATTAGATCCATATTTAGTATCTAACCCTAAAGGTTTTGATTTTTTGTTATTTAAAAAATCTCCGTTTGTTTGTGGAAATTCATATATAACAGTATTGCCGTCAGATAAATCTGGATACTTACCGGAGGCTAATATTTGTGATTTTGCGTTTGAAGAAAATATTATTTCACGAGCCTTGTGGCTTGTTAAAGCGGGCAAAGCACCGTTACTCTTTAGACAAGTCGGGTTTGCGCGTTATATAAATAGTCATTGTTCCGATTCGCGTTACATTGAATTGCATGCTGCTTTTACCCAATTACGGAAAAGAAAAAGAGAAGATGATTTTTTGAGCGACAGATTCTAAATGAAAATGCACCACCTAAAGTAAAAGTCGTTGATAAATTTAAATTCTTCTTGCAAAAGAATTCTAAACTTCATTGAAAATTATAATAGGTATTGAAAGGAATGCAGAGTTGCTCTAAATTATTGAGACAAAGACTAGTATTGCTAATTTTGACTTCTGTAACACAACGAGCTTTGGCTACTTCCATTCCATATTTTGATTTTGGATTGAAACAAACATAGTAATCTGTTCCGTCTCCATATAGGGTATATTTATCATCTGGGTTTAATAAATTATCTCAAAAACTATTCTTTAATTCATCTGCATAATAGATAGATTCCATCCAGTTTGCACTATTTATATTAATCATTTGAGTAGGGTTGTTGGAATTTTTATATTGTTGCCAAGGATAACGACGGTCATTAGAAACATAATATCTCTCAAAAGCATTCCATAATTCATATGAATTGGTCATAACTCTGTAATCCCTAGCCTTATTGCTTTGTTCAGTTGTTACTTCTGGTTGGGTTGAAATGGTTTTTTCCTGACTATTATATTGAATGAGGATTTTTGCAAAATAAATAGAAACTATTATTATCGCGACTATTAAAATGGGTTGACTTGTTTCATAATCTTCCTGTGGATGGATAATATCTAACTACATTATATACTCTGTTCAACTACTCATTTGAAAGCTCTTCGAGTTTTTCTCTTAAATCATTAGGAGCTACTTTAAATTCTGGACTAATAACTTGCGTGACCTTTTCGCACCAATCTTTATATTGTCTTTTTCCTTCTTCTGCCTCCAAGTTGTCCATCCCTATTGGATCCAGACCATCAAAGGTTCTGAAAAAATAACTGGTTTCAGTTTCTCCATTTAAAACAACATATGCTACCACAATATTTATACCATTCCACATTCTTGTGTGATATATTTCTCCTTCTCCAATGTCTGTTACTCCGAAAGAAGGGGTAGCCCCGTCATTATTAAAGCCAAGAATTCGAGCAATATTCCGATTTACAATATCTCCAAAAATCATTCTTTGTTCTGGGTGCATATTAGGATTATACCAAAAAATGGTGCTCCTCTGCCTTGGAAGCGATCAGGATTGCTGTGTGCATAAATTAAGGTCAGTTCGGGCTCAATTCTTTTGTGGCTTGATCAATTAAAAATAACTGATTTTTTCGGAGAAGAGGAAGATTGTCTAGAGTAAAAAAACCAAATTCGGAAACTTCATGAGAGGGAATAAAATCACCGCCAATCAAAACTCCGGTATAACACAAATCTAGGCGGGCAGAATCTCGATCGGTACGAGTTTTAAGAGAGTCGTCGACACTGACGACAAAACCAGACTCTTCTTTGATTTCCCTCTCGAGACATTCTTTGGGATGTTCGCCAGATTTTAGATAACCACCAGGTAAGCTCCAAGCATGGCTACGATAGGTATGTTTAAAAAGAAGAATCTCTCGTTGATCATTAAAAATGATGCCAGTAACTCCAACTAAAAATCTAGTTTGAGAAAAACGCATTATAAATAGTTGCCATTTTTTGGAAAGGTGAAGAGCTTTATATATTTTGACTAGAAGTGTTTTCACAGAGCGTTTGAGTCGGTGGGGGTTAAAACGTCGCCATTCTTTTGTTTTTCGTTTTCCAATTCGAGTTGGTGGATCCGCTTGGTCAATTCCAAAACTTCTTCTTTTTCTTTTTTGATCTGATTATTTTTGCCACGGAGAGTAAAGGAAGTAGAAATAGAATTAACTAAATGAACGAGATAAGAAAGGATGAGACCAAAGAGAGTCGAACCGATGATGACATAAAAAAGAGGAATACCGTAAATTATAAAAGAACCAAAGTTTACGGAAACCAACATGAAATTATATTTTGAAATATATACCAAACCTGAGCCAATAATTAGCAGTAGGATTAGAAGTAACATAGTTATTTTAAAATTCCCAATCCAATAAGTCCGGTAATAATCAGATAGGCGGCAATAAGATAATTGATTATTTTAGGGAATAATAATATTAAAATTCCAAAAACTAAGGCTGATAAAGGATTAAAAGAGGTAAAGGATATATTCATAATTAAGACTCCTGTTTTTCACCAGAGGAAATGCGTAATAAGCTGACGATTCCCCAGGCTAATAAAATGTAAACAAAAAAGGCAACGATGACAGACGGCTCAAGAACCGAAGTTGAGACGTAGGCCTGACGGAAAATTCCCTGGAATGGCAGAATGAAAATTCCAGTAATACCATAAACAAATCCAACAAAACCACTGGTAATACTGGCTCCAGTTAGTTTAAGAATTAAACGGAAGGCCAAAAGTACTTCAAGCAGACCGAAGAAAAAATAAACTAAATATTCAATTGTTTCTTTGTTGGTCGCACCGGTTCGTACCGGTGTGCTGATTATTGGGGTGGTAATTATTTCTTTCATATATTTTTGATTTCATTAACCGTATTTTTGGCAATGTCTTCTAATTTATTAGCTTTATCAATGATGACCGCTTTTTTATTATTAATGTCATCTTTGACATTGGAGACAACCTTATTAACTTTGTCTTGATTGTCTTTGTCGGACATGATGATAGCACCGGCGACGGCGACACCACCAACAACTGCTCCAGCCACTGCGGCAACTACTGGATTAATAACACCACTTGTATGATTACTTTTTTGTATATTTGTCATATTTTTTAGAATTTAAATAATTAATAAACTATCTGTCTCGAATTAATCGACCAACATAAATAACGACCACTGCCCCAATTACAGCAACTAATAAACTGCTGAAATTAAAACCGGTCACACCAGACTGACCAATTGAATTAAAAAGAAAACCACCGACGGCTGACCCGACAATACCTAAAATAATATCGTAAAACATCCCCTGTTTATAATCAGTTTTCATGATTAATGAGGCGATCCAGCCAGCAAAAGCACCAAAAATTATCCATAATAAAATTCCCATGTTAAATACTCCTAAATAAATAAATAAATTAACACTTAATCAAATCAATTAGACTGACAAAATAAAATTCGCTTAAATTTTTGGTTTCTTTACAACTATTTCGTCAGGTAAATAGGTAGCCAGAGCTTTTTCAACCAGTACTGTAAGAGTTAAGTCCTGAATAACGGCCTGAGCTTTGGCATGAACTAAAAGTTTGGGATTTAAAAATAAGGTGACACGCTGTTTTGACTCACGTGTATTAGTTGTCATATTACATATGATATAACTAGTTGTAGTACTTGTCAAGTGTAGAAATGTCGGTAAATATTACTAGGCGTTTGGTGTAACTTTTTTTTGCTTCGTCCCATAGGCCATCACAAGTAACGAGATTGAGATGGGCAGAGTTGCTTTGATTAAATACTTCATCTGCATAACCAGAATTATAAAGTTCTTTTTTTTTAACTATAAAAGTAATAGATTTTCCTGTTTTATCTTCAACAAATAATTTGTCCCCTGCTTTTAATTTATTTAAGTTAGCAAAAACACCTTTTTGATTATTTTTTCCATTAAAATGACCCGCAATAATAGCACTACCAGTTTGGCCAGGAATAACCCCAAATTTAAATAAACCAACGTCGGTAATGTTGCTGGGAACTTCCATTTCTCCATTGGAATTAGTTCCTATAGATTGGATATTAGCGCTGACATCAATAGCAGGAATAACCAGACGCACAGGTGAAAAAGAAATATTTTCTTGATCTTTTTTTATTAAAACTTTTGGTGAAGAATAAAAATTTATTTTGATAAAATAAAAAAGAACAAGAGAAAATATTATCAATAATAATGGCAATCTGAGAGGTTTTTTCAAAATACTTATAGAAACCAATTCTTTATTTGATTTATGAAAATAAAAAGACTATTTTTATGAGGAGCAAAACCAGTGTTTGGAAGCTTTGGCGATCCAACAAATTTTGACTCTCCATAAGTTCCGATTTGACAAAGGTTTCTGGCGGCAACTTGAACCCAAATTGGCCGGTTTATTGGTAGAGCATTGATAGTAGTTGAAAATCCGGTGACATCAACATTGTATAACCATTTTCCGTTTTCAGTCCCATATTGAACATTAAATGTATCTGTTCCCGAATATGGACCCCATTTAATATAAATACTATCTTTGTCAACTCTCTTTGATTCAATTATGATTGGAGGAACAACTGTATTAACAATTGATGGACAATAAGCAATTGCTGTACCTGAACTGGTATTTGAAGTTGAAGTGAGGGCTGGACCACCAGAAGTACCAGCGGCACATGTTTGTTTTGTAACAGTAGTTTTATTTAGGGTAATTGCAGCTGTACTAGCTAAAAGTCTTCCATAAATTGTTGAACTACCATCGTCTGTAATTGATTCTGAAGCCATAACATTTCCTCTAAGAGTAGATGATGTTCCAAAGGTAGCCGAAGATCCAACAACCCAATAAATATTACAAGCTTGAGCACTATTAATTAAAACGACTTTACTAGAGGAGGCGGTAATAAGGGTAGAGGCTGCTTTAAAAATAAAAACTGAATCAGCATTGCCCTGACCATCAAGAGTTAGGGTGCCTGTTATTCCAAAAGTACCAGCTGCAGAATTATAAACTCCGTCTGTGAGGGTGGCTCCGCCAAGCTCAGTAGCAATTGTGGAAGTTACACTTCGTCCATTTGCATCGTTTACGGCTGTGGTTAAATCATTTTTAGCTTGGGTAAGCAGGCCAGCATCAGTTATTCGACAGGCTACGCCCGATGGGTTACCAGTATAAGCACCATTATTATCATAAATTGTTCCAGTGACCTCATTGCAAGTTAATCCGGTAATAGAAGCACCACCATTCGGATTTAAACCAACATTACCATTTATGGTTGAAGTGGGAGTGTCGGAAATAGCTGAACCACCTAAAACAGCAAAACCATCGGCTGTTAGAAGGTCTACTCTAGAAGTGGTAGCAGATACTTTTGATACTGGTGTAAAAATGAACCCCATTAAAATAATTAGTAGTAATACTATGAACTTAATTTGTTTTAAGATTTTCATAAAATTTCTCCAGAGCAAGGGTGTTTAACTATATGTAATAGTTATATTATTACATGTATTACAATAAAATGTAGTACTTGTAGTAGGTGTTAGAAAGTTAAGGAATGATTTTAGAACTTAAACTACGACTTGATCATCGTCAACATCATCTTAAATGGCTCAATTGCTTTAAGAGCGTGATTCGCATTTGCTGGCATAAGCAACATTTCTCCGGCTTTAACCTGGTGTTTAATACCAGAGACAATTATCTCTGCCTCACCTTCAGTAATTACTACAAGAGCGTCATATGGAGCAGTGTGCTCACTTAATCCTTGGCCTTTGTCAAAAGCAAAAAGAGTGACTGTTCCTGTGGATTTGTTAACGATTTCTTTACTGACAACTGAACCCTCCTGAAAATTTATTTGTTGATTTATATTTTGTGAAGTCTTCATAACAAATTATATCCTTTTTCTAGAATATGATGCTCACCACATGGGTGAATTTCAGTACTACAGATTGGGTAAAACACCTCATTTCGGTTGAGTTTTATTCTAAAAATGTTATGAAAGTTTTAGCCTAATTTAGGAGTTGTCCAAAAAACTCATGATAATGCCATTGGAGTAAAATTAAACTGAAATGATAATTACTATCAATGGCAAAATAGTTAAACCAAAAAATGAACCTCAACAGAAAGCGTTGATGAGTCCTTGGTTTAAGAAATGCTTGTTGGTAATTGGTGGTTTATTCTTCCTATTCTTTGCTTCTGCTTCTTTTCTAAAGGATGACGAAGGTTCGATAATGGCCTTACTTATATTTCTACTTTTTGGACTCATTATATTTGGTATGGTAGTACTGATTTCGGCAATAGTTACAGCCATCAAAAAGTTCTTAAAATTCAAAATGGTGATTTATTATTAGTCGTATTTGTGTGTAGCTTGTCGATATATACAAAATTCACAATCAGCACTAGGCTGAGGAATGGTGTCATCGTTTAGACAATTCCAAATTTCTTTGACAGTGCCGTCGACCCAATCGAAATTACCGGTCTTTTTACTTTTAATTTGACATCCAAAAAAAACACTTGGGACAGTTTAGAAAAAGATCAATTCTGGGACGATATAGGCTTATATTTAAAAATTTAATAAATTAGTAATCATTTTAATTAATTTATCTTTTTCTTGAGGATCGCTGATGGCAATCAATAGCGCTAAAGCAGCCAAAGCGTTGTCGCTAATCTTTTTTTCTCCGGTATTGCGATATAGATAATTGTTTTTGTCGAGAAAATAAACAAATAAAAGTGAGGCAGATCGTTTATTACCATCAACAAAAGGGTGATCTTTTATAAAAAAATATAACTCTTTACTGTCGAAAGTTCGCTTTTGACTTGATCAATTAAATTTCTAGCGGAACTATAATCTAAAATAAATTTGCCTTTAGATTTGCCGATTAATTTTAATTCATCTTTATCGTATTTACTTAAAAAAGTTAAAGTTTTTGAATAATTAGCAAGAATATTTAAAATTTCTTTTTCTTGACCAGCTAATAATTCATTACCCGATTTTTCTTTTAGAAATAAAATTGTTTGTTGTAAATCTTCCAGATTATTTTTAACTTGGAGTAACCTTTTTTGATTGATAGTATAGCCTTGAATCAAATGTTGTTTTAAAGTTTTAGTGGCCCAAATTCTAAATTGAGTCCCGCATAAAGATTTGACTCGATAGCCGACAGAAATAATAACATCGAGATTATAATAATCGACATTATATTTTTTACCATCACTGGCAGTTGTTGCATAATTTGCAACAACTGAACTTTTTAATAATTCATTTTCGGTAAAAACATTTTTAATGTGGCGAGAAACTACAGATTTGTCACGATCAAATAATGCTGACATTTGATCTAAAGATAACCATACGGTATTTTTATCTAAATGAACATCTAAAACTGGCCCATTGGTGGATTTGTAAATTGTTACTTCACCTCTTTTTGTCTCATTTATTATCTTCTTCATACTATAAATATACCCGAATCTTTCGACAGGCTCAAGACAAGTAAACACGAAGTCAATTAGTGAAAAATAGGTTTTGGAGGGCGAGGATGGATAAAGTATTTTATCTTTAAAAATTTTTAACAATTATATCTACCAATCTGTTCATTAACTTTGGAAAATCAGAAATAATCATTTTTTCCTTATAATCCCTCAATAATGACATTTGCAATTGTTGCTTGATACCTTTTATAAACTCTTCTTTTTTGGCTGTGTCTTGCCAACCTTTGTCTAACAAATTTCTGAGATTTTTGGATAAGTCCTGTACAAATGAAATTATGTTTTTATCTTCACTGAATTCCGAATACTCTTTAGTGATCAGATATAAACCATATTCTTTCATGTCTAAGCCGACTTTTTTGGCTTCGTCACCTCTGTTTTTTATATCCTCTAAAAGTTCCTGATATTTTTTGATTCTGTCTGATAAATCAATTTGATGTTTTTCAAATTCTTTTTGAATCGTTAGTAATTTTTGACTAAAACTTACAAAAGTATAATCGCTGTCAATATTGGCATTGATTTCATTTTTAATAATTTTCAATAACATTTCCGCCTTTTCTTCTGGCTCAGCTTTTCGTAATTTATCGATGGTATAGATATCATTAATCCTCATTTCTCGGAAGTTCTTAGTTATCCCTTCAAAATCTATCTTTTCTTGAATTATTGTTTTTACTTTTTCGCCATATTCTGCCAGTGCATTTTTGTCATCATTCTCATTTGAATATTCTTTTTTGAAAGCTAGATAAAAACAAGTAATCCATTCAAATTTCCTTAGGTATGGTAATAAAAATGGATCAGGCGATAGTATTTCAAATAATAACTTAAGTCGGGAATATTTATTTGAAAAATAATTTTGTTTTTCACTATTATCAATAAATATTTTGAGACATCTTCGTAAGTTGCTAATTGATGGGTCTTCAATATTTACTCCAACAAAAACTTCCATTATTTCGCCAATATTTTGCTCAAACTCTACTTTAAATTTGTCGATGTCAAACATGGCGCTAGCAACAATAGTTTCATCAAAGTCTAGAGCTTTATATAAATTATTAGTTATTCCATAATAATCAATAATTCGACCACAGCCTTTGTTTTGATAAACACGATTGGTTCTAGCTATTGCTTGCAATAAATTATGATCTCGAAGTGGTTTGTCCAAATACATGGCTTGTTCAATAGGCGCATCAAAGCCAGTTAGCAACATGTCGCAAACCAATAATAATTTAGGCAATGATTCTTTTTTCTTAAAATTTTCAATTATTTTTTCTCGTTGTTTTTTATTGGTGTTATATTTCTCTAAAGTATCTGAATCAGAGTTTGGATCACCTGATGAATAAACAACTTCTGTCCATTCTTTTGGTAAAAGTTCATCAAATATTTTTTTATACTTCGCAGTGGCCTCACGATCGTAGCAAACCACTTGAGCTTTAAATCCGTTTGGTTCGATATGGGTTCTAAAATGTTCAACAATATCCTGTGCCACTGCCTTCATTCTTTTATCTAGTTTTATCAATGCTTCCATTCGACCGTATTTTTTTGTTAGAGCAGTTTTTTGTTCCTTTGTTAGATCGTCGGTTAATTCATCAAATTGTTGGTCAACCTTATCCTCATCAATAGAAAACTTTGACAATCTGGCCTCGTAAGCAACAGGTAAAGTAGCACCGTCGTCAATGGCTTGTTGGATAGAATAATAATCCAAATACCGTTCACCTTCTTGCCCGAAATTTCGATGGGTATTTAGAGTTTTTTTGTCAATTGGTGTTCCAGTAAATCCAAAGAAAAAAGCATCTTTCATCGAACTTCGAAGTTTTATAGCAGCTATACCTTCGTTGTCGCGATGAGCTTCGTCAGATAATACAATTACATTTCCATCGAAACTCTCAATATCTTTTCCTAATTCATTAAATTTTTGAATTGTAGAAATAAATATTCCTCTTTCTGATGACTTTATTTTTTTTTCTAAATCAACTCGAGAAGTTACTCTAATTATATTTTTACCACCACAATTACCAAAAGTATCGCTAATTTGATCATCAAGATCGATTCGATCAACTAAAATAAATACTTTAGGATTTTTTAACTGTTTATCAAACCGAAGTTTCCAAGCAGTAAAAAACATAGTTAAACTTTTACCCGATCCTTGGGTATGCCAAACCAATCCTCTCTTTTTTTCTTTACCTCTGACTCTTTCAACAATTTTATTAGTGGCTCTGATTTGTTGATATCGAGCAATCTTTTTAATTTTCTGTTCTTTTTCTTTTTCAAATAATATGAAGTTACCAATAATATCGAGCAAATTATTTTTTGAGAGTAATGCTTTTAAGGTGATCTCTAGCTCCTCATCGTCTTTATTTTCGAATTCATCTTTCCACTGCAAAAAATATTGAGTTGGAGCATAAGTGGCACCGTAAACAGTTTTTAATCCATCAGTAGCGATATTAAAACAATTAGGCCAAAATAATTTGATAGCATTTCTTTCGTATCTTTTTAACTGACCGATAGCCTTTGTATAATCAACAATTTCCGAGGCGGTTGGGCTTTTGGCTTCTATATCAACTACAGGAATACCATTTATAAAAACCATGATATCAGGACGAATATTTTCCAAATTCCCTTCAAAATAAAATTGGTTGGTGACGACAAAATGGTTATTATCAATATTGTCATAATCGACGACCAAATAATCTCTATTTTTACCTGTTTTTGGGTCTTTTATATTAACCCCATTGCGAAGTAGATTTAAAAATTCTTCGTTTGTGTCAATCTTTTTTATTTCGCGAATAACACTTTGGACTTTACCATCGTCATTTAAATTGTTGATTCGTTTTATCGCTTCAAACAATTCAGGAATTACCAAATATTCATTTTCAAATTCTCGCAACTTAGCAAACTCCTCAGGTTTTATATAATCAAAATCTAAGGTTTGAGAAATATATTTGATTATATGATTCTCGACTGTATATTGTTCATTAAATTTCATAGTTATTTTGTTTTCTTCTTTAATAATGTTTTTATTCTATCTGTAAATTGTTTTTTACTATTTTTACTAGAGTAGATTTGTATAATTAAAAACGATAAACACTCTCTAATTGTTTCAGCTATATTTAAACACTCTTCGTCTGTCCTATTGTGTAAACCATCACTAACTGCACTATATAAAACAGCTAACGGATTGACATCATCAATTAACAAAACTTTAGGAATTAGGTCTTTTACTAGTGAAATTTTGTTTGCAGCAATGATTTCTTTCTTAGTTTTTTCAAAAGCAATCAAATATTCCTTTTTTTCATCTCCATCTGGAATTAGTTCTTCAATTTCTTTTAGTAGGTCGTCGATGATCGACTCTACAATTCTACGATAATACGAATATGCCCCAATTCCATACGACTGTGATTCGCAAATTAATCCTTTTTTAAAAAGCAAAATGTTTTCCTCGTTTATAAATTTTTGTACTTGGCTATCAATTTCAATTGACCACTCTGGTTTTTGACCAATTTTTCTGACCCAACCATTAGTCCAAATTTCATTTTTGTCTTTATCAATTTTCCTCGTTACACCAAAATCAACGAAGAATTCATAGTGAAAAGCTTTACAACATGAACAAAAATAATTTAACTGAAATGATACAAAAGCCGGAGAATTGTACTTTTTTTTGAGGTCGCTATCGTCAAAATATTCATTAACCATATTGAAAGTTTGTATCGACTTACAAATCGGACATTCCAGGTTTATGGCAGGTTTAGGTAATTGTGAAATTCTAGTACCTCCAGTGGTGTAGTTAGTCGACCATATTTTTTCTATTTCGAAGTCAAACCTTCTGTATAATGGATATTCCTCTAGAAATTTTTTATTTGGCATAATTTTTATAATTTATATGTAATTAATGTTTTGTTTGTTCAGTAATTTTTTTTGCTCTTTGTAATACATGGTCATATGTCAAAATAGAAATATTGTGAAAACTAGAGTTTAGAATTTTTAATTGTTCTCTGTGTTTATCCATCCAATCATTTGATCTGCCAAAAATTAAAGTAATTCTTGGCTTAAGTATATTGGCACCCAATTCGCCAATTTTTTTATAATCATTCATCCTTCTTTCCATCTCTGTCACATAGCGCATACATTGCACCATTGCCTTAGTAAGATTTGAAACAGGAATCATCTCTTGAGTCCAAAAATCTTCAGTAGGCAATTTTAACTCTATAATATTTACAAAACCATCGTAGTCTTTAACAGGTAAATCAGTGATACTTTCTTCATCAATTACCCTTTCGTCTAATATTTCAACAAAATCAGATCCTAATATCCAAGAATTTGATTGAAAGAACTTCTGCCACACCTCTTCGTTCTTTCCAATAACATTGGTAGTTTTATATTTTTGAAACTCATCAGCACTATTAAGTAATTTTTCAAATAGTTCAATGGCATTTTTCCTTTCAACAATTTCATTAATATCTCCATTTTTTATGGCTCCAAAATTTTTTAAAACTTCTTTCATCTTTTCTTGACCAACTGGGTCAGTAGCTACAGTCATTAAAAATTTATTTAACGCAACTGGATCATGAACTAAACCACCATCAATAATTAGACTATTATTTGCAAGTGATGAAAAGTCTAAATTAGAAAATAAATATAAAATTTTAAGTATTCCATTCCAATCTAAAGTGGATAAATGTATCACAGAAAGAGAACCATCTTTTTCGGCTTTTGAAAACTGTATACCAACCACTTCCTTTTTATCAAAAATATATGTAAACCTAATTTCAATTTTAGGTGAGGTTTTTACAGAAATGTCATATGGATCTGAACCATCCAGCACTGTACTAATAAACTTTCCTTTTCCACTTCCAAAATCAAAGCTATAAATCATTCCAGCCTCCCTGTTCTGTAATATCACAGAAGGATTTGGTTTGGGAAATGTCCAGCCGTTAGGTAGCATTATTTACCTCCACCTTTTGGCTAAAAATATCATTCATTAGTCCACTCTTAATGACTAACAATTTCTCTTTTGTCGCGACATAATTTCTATTTTTTTTATCAAAATTCATCAATATCTCGCAGATTTTATTTTGCTCGTCCATATTTGATGGCAGAATTATTTCGAAGACTCTTATTTTTTCCATTGATAAACTTGGTTGTGCCGTAACACTAATTTTTTTATTAATTTCTTTTTTGATCAACTCACTTAAAAAATATTGATAAAGGTAATTTGAACTAACGTATTTATTTGGGGAAATTTTACAGACGTTTGGCCCTAAGTGATATTTGTTGTTTTCGGTAATAACCGCCACTGGACCAATCGTTCCAACGTATGAGAAAACTAAGTCTCCGGAACTTAGTTTCGACCTCTGTAAATTATCAGCAACCGATTTCGGAATTGTCTTGATATTACTCAAATCAAGTTCTCTATTTTTCAAATTGAGACCTCGAATTATTATCATCTCGCCTTGGTCTTTGTAACTATTAAAATATTTAGTAAACTCGTAACCAGCAAGTTTGGTGATGTAACTTAATTCAGATAGTTGAACTACATTCCATTCCTCAGGAATTTCTCCCAATTTAGTTTTTTTGAATTTTGTATGACCAATGCCTTTGGTCAACATTTCGTTCATCAACCCATTTTTTAATTTTTCTGTTTTTTCGATTATTTGATCGGTTTTTTGAATTGCCTCGTCGATGGTGGATAAAATTGTGGCGATTTTTTGTTGAGTGTTTATTGGAGGAAACAATATTTTTTTCGAATACACATCATTTCTATTTAGACCTGGTACACCAGTTGCAGAATTCAACTTGTCAAGTTTTAACATTTGGAGGCAATAATATAACCACTTTAAATCTAGTTCATCAATCGGTTTTACATAGTATGTAGTGTCGATTGGCCAAAAATTTTTATCTGTATAAATAACCTTACCAATACTCCCTTTTCTGCCAATAATAATTCCTGGACCTTCAACAAAAAATTGATTGTGTGAACCAACTACCCCATTAGAACCATAAACTTCGCAATTACCCGTGATGCGTTTTTCTTTCGGAAGATTTTGACCATAGGCAAATTCAACAATTTCAGACATTGTTTTGATTGGCCATTTTACTGATGTTTTCTGATTATTTTGAGACATTGTTTTTCAACATTACTTTTTCTATGTTTTTAATTCTCTTTTTTGCTTGGGTGATTGCATCGGGAGTTGGGAGATTTTCGGGCATGGTGCCACCTAACTTCCGTATTGTGTCCCTAACTTCTCGACCGACTTCTTGATGGGTATGATTGGCCACAGCTTCATTCTTTACTTGATCTCGTCTTAATTTTGCATCTGTCTGCGTAGCTCTAAATAAATTTGCAGCCAACTCTTCACTTCCCATAAAGTCTAAAATTTTTTGACTTTTCTTTAATCCTTTTTTTTGATGTATTTCTACCATTGACCTACCCCCATACAAACCCATGTATCCGTAGTTTGTAAAAATGCCATAATTTCTGACACCTGCCATACTCGCTGCTTCTGCTAAATGTTTGTTGTGAGCGGTTACTTCCTCTCTTAGGAACATTCTTTTATTGTCTTCAATCGTTTGATCCCGTATCTCCTGTCTTCTAGTCTGAATTGCAAAATATGTCTGTCCAAGTGCAACCACTTCTTTTGACGGATCAGCATTTTGCATTATTAAATAACAAGCATATCTGGACAATTTAATATCACTTATAGGTCTCTCGGCACCATGACCCAGTTTGATCATCTCGAGGTATTCCTCGAAATGTTCATTCACCGGTTGTTTTGAGTTAATACAAGATTCCTTTGCTTTTTCAATTACAGGTAAAAAGTGTCTATATTCTGAATATCCAAGGATATTTCCCAGTGCTCTAGCAGACCAATATTCTGAATTATGCTGATTAACTCTTTTTGACTCTTCAAATATAGTTATTGGTTCATTTGTCATAGCCTAACTCCGTTATAAAACTATTAACTTTTTTATCAATATCTTTCCTTTCTGTTTCTAATATTTTCAATTCATTCCACACTTGCTTGACATCAATAACTTCTTTTTCTTCGTTTGAGTCGATGTAACGAGTGACATTTAGATTAAAATCGTTTTCTTTTATTTCTTTTATATCGATAACTCGGGCATATTTTTCGATATCTTGATATTGATCAAAAGTATTAATGACTTTTTCAATATCTTGTTTTCGGATACTGTTTTGATTTTTACCCTCTAAATATTCTTTTGAGGCATCGATAATTAATATTTTGTCTTTTTTCTCTTCTGACTTATTTTTATTTAATATCCAAATCGCAACTGGAATACCTGTGCCATAAAATAATTTGGCAGGGAGTGAAATAATAGCTTCAACTAGTCCATGTTTTATCAATTGTTCGCGAATTCTACCCTCAGCACCGCCACGAAATAAAACTCCGTGTGGCAGAACCACACCAGCACGACCATTGGCATTTAGTGTTTTAACAATATGAAGCAGAAATGCAAAGTCGGCATTTTTTTGTGGTGGCAATTCATAATCATCAATTCGACCGTATTTATCATTCCTAAATGTTTCAAATTCCCAATCTTTTATCGAGTAGGGTGGATTTGCCACCACAATGTCGAAGGTTTGTAATCCTCCCATGTTGTTTAAAAACTGTGGATTGGCAAGAGTATCGCCTCGACGAATGTCAGCACTATCAAGACCGTGCAAAAACATATTTATCCGAGCAATGGCAAAGGTACTGATATTTATTTCTTGGCCATATAGATATAGTGAGCGAGCGATTTGTTCTCCGGCTTTATCTTTTAGGTAATTGTATGCTTCAAGTAAAAATCCTCCTGATCCTACGGTTGGATCGCATATATGATCTTTTTGATGAGGTTTAACAATTCCTATAATTATTCTTTCAACTTCACGAGGTGAATAAAATTGGCCACCTTTTTTACCAGCGTCAGCGGCAAACTCCTTGATTAAATATTCGTAAGCATCACCGAGTAAATCTGAACTAATGTAATTGCTATTAAAATTATATTGAGAAAAATGATTAATTAATTTTTGAATTGTTTCATTTGGGAAACGATCTTTGTTGGCAAAGTCTAAATCATCAAAAATTTTGTCTAGTTTGGGACTGTTGACATTAGTTGTCTTTTCAAAAATCTCATTTAGTTTGCGACCAATATTTTCTGATGTTTCGGTAATAACTGACCAGCCACAATCGGCTGGTACTTGGAATCGATGATTGTAATCAGCAAGAGCCAAAGATTTGTCGCCAAACTCATCAAATATCTTTTTGTATTCCTCATCCCAAACATCACTAATCCGTTTGTAAAAAAGAAGACCAAAAATATATTTTTTATAATCAGAACTATCAATTTTGTCTCTTAAAATATCTGCACTTCTCCATAAAAATTGTTCTAGTTGTGGAAGCGTTAATTTGTTTCCCAATTTATCAAGTATGGTTTGAATATCTTGTTTTCGATATCTTCGATCTTGTCTTGGCCCAACTCGTAAAGGTACAAGTTTGTTGTCTTTTTCCCAATTTCTAAGGGTGTCTGGATGGATATTAAACATCAAAGCTACTTGGCTAATTGTTAGTAATTCTTCGTTCATAATAAGAACTATACACCCTTTTTAAATATTTTCAATAACTTGCTATTATTCCCTTGTTGTCCGTACTATTTAACTATTTGTCTATATTTTAGCTTCATATGTTTTCATAGGTTAGTAATACACTTTCGCATAACAATTGGCGCTTTTGGTAAAACCGGCGGAGGTGGCAGCGGATTCGGAACAGAACCATTGATCGCCTTGATCTAGTTCGAGGGCGACATTGCTGTAATTGCCACAACCGGGGAAAAAATAAATTTTTTTACCTTCTTTGACATTTCCTTTGATGTTACATTTTGGATTTTGAGGGTTGGTGGTTTGATAACACTTGGAACTAAAAACTCCCAATTTTTCGGTTTTTATCTTTTGAAAAGCGGATTTTAAATTTTCGGATTCTGAAGATGCAGTTGAAGTGAAACGGGCCCAGCCGGAAAGAATTATTTCTTTGTTAATTAATTGATCGTCAACATAAACCAGAGCCAAGAGACGACCATAATGATCATTGAGATCACCGACTAATCGAACTTTTTTACCATCAATTAATTCTTTTAATTTAGCTGTGGCTTCTGCACTGCCGCAAAGACCGACTTCGGGAGAGTTGACACTCATAAGACGAATCTGCCTGCCGGCAGACAAGTCTCCTTCTTTGACAATAAAAGTGTCGCCATCGATGACGCGATCGACTTGATAGAGATTTGGGATAACTGGACGGGGACGAAGAAATAAAAAACCTAAAATGGCATTAATGATTAGAGAGATGATTAAAAAAACTCGAGACATTAAAAAAGGATAACATGCTCGCCAAATGGAACTATTTCCGGCTAACTTGCACGATTTAAGGTTCCTTCTATGCGGAATGGGATACCATAGTGAAAAACTAATGAAGTAGAATAAGATATGAAAATGAAAAAATTGTTACCGATTTTTGTTGCCTTAATAGTGGTCGGTTTAGGATATGTAATCTGGCAGAAGAAAGTAAATAAAATTTCGGAAGAAGATTTTAAAGCACCGGGGAAAACTTGGCAGTCGTCTAAAAAGGTAGAAGACTATTTTGTCGAAAAACTAAGATTTACTCAAAGTGATCTAGAAAGACAAAAGCAAAGCCAAACAGTAGATTTTCGCCCCGGTAAAGGTTCGACATTGGAAGCGGTAATTAGCAACCTGAAATACTACGGTTTTATCAGAAGTGAAAAAGCCTTTAAATATGCTTTAGAACACACCAAGGATACGACCCAGGGAAATCCGGGAGCATTGTCAGTTGGGACCAATGGCTCAATTGATATTGTGGCGAGTTATCGCATTTCGGAGAATATGACAGCACAAGAATTAGCGGATACTTTACTGAACAAATCGCATTACTTTGGACCGAGTGATGAATATGGGTATATGTTTATGCCGTAGGTTTTAGAATGCTCCACGAGATGGAAACAATAAGGAATACAATGTACTTTTAGAGCAATAAAGTTTCACTTTTTATAGATCTTGTCATATACATAAGAATATTTCATATCACGAGGATCGTTTCTTTCATTGTAAATCTCATTTAGTTTGTAGTAAATTATTTTCTTGTATGGGTAGCCAAAAAACAAGAGTTTTTTCCAGAACTTCCAGTAGACCCTTCCTTTAAAATAACAATAGATTAGTGGTACATATCCATATTCGTCACCTTCTGAATCTAGGTATTCTATCCAGTCGTAAGGAACAATTCCTACCGGGTATACATTAAATAATTTATTCTCTTTTTTCCCAGTAAAAGAAAGTTGCCCATTAGATTTTTTATAAACCTCTTTTGGTGACTCAGCAAAGAATTCAATTCCATCATATCTAGTGGATTTGATCTCAGCCCTAATGTGAGAATACCCGGTAAATATGTTTTCTTTATTAGAGGGATAATCTTTAAAGTATCTAACAATGTTAACTAAGTAAACTTTTGAAGTTAAACCCTTTTTATGAATTTCTGACAGGATCGTTTCTGCTATTTCTTTAATATTTTCCCTATGTTCAAGCCTAGCTTCTGTTGATATTTTTTTTGACAAAAAATAAATATGATAGGCAATAAAGCTTTGTATAATTATGTTGAAAATCCAGCCGTAATTTGTCTGAATCCATTCTATTATTTTTTCCATTAGTGGCAATTACTCACAAATATATAATTTTTGATTTTGATAAAAATAATTAAGATGTTTTTGTTTGTTTCTCTAAATTTGTAAATTCAGGTGTGTAATATTTAAATTCTAAGTCTTCATATGGTCCTTCAACTATCATAAATTTACCGTCAGTGACGTAAAAAAATGGATTAAAGTGCTCTCTGACCTTATCTGCAAATAAATTTAAACTTTTTGTAGCCTCGTGCATTGAGGTTGACAGATCTTCTTCCCACTTGTCGTATTCAGCAACTTTTTCACTGACAACAGATTGTGCCTTTCCATAGTAATTCTTATAAAATTTCACTCCCTTATAGTCTCCTTCGCTATTTAATTCTGCGTTTTCCAGATAAGTCCCCAAAACATCACCAAAATATTTTGATAAAAGCTTCATCGCTTTCTCAAGGTCTGGATATTTTCCAGACCATAAAGTTTTCGATACTTGAACCTGCAAGTCCAGAAGCGAGTTTCTAAGAGTTTGGTCCATACGATGCAAAGAGGATAACAGATGACTTGACCAGCTATCCCAGTGTTCAAGATCGATAAATTTTACAATTTTATCTATCAAGTCAGCATAAACCATGTCTTTTGCCTCATTGTGAAGGTCTATAATACTTGATAACTTTTCTCTAACCCACTGTTCGTTATTACTTTTTATAAATTGGAGTTTTTCTATCGAATAATAGTCTGTATCTTTGTCAATGGCTGTGTGGTGTGTTGGACATAAAAGTACCAGATTTGAATACGAGTTTCTTTCCAACGAAGTAAGTTGGCTTTCGCCTCTTGGACCACTAGATTCTTCTGCAACTATGTGGGCTTGTTCGCCGAGAGGATAGTCTTTTGTGGATGTTTTTTTGTCAGAAGATAGTTCGACATGACAAATCGAACATCGGTTACCCGACTTACCCCAAAGCAATTTAATATCTTTTTCTGATATTTTCATAAATAATCTTGCTCAATATTATCTATTAAATGAGAACTAAAACAACCCCCATATGGATTAAACCAAGTAATATCGAAATCTTTTAGATAGCTAAAATACGGTAAGAATTTCATGTATTGGTCTGAGACATTGCAATCTCTGGAGATGAAATTGTAATTGATTCAGGAATTTGATGAATTTGGACTTCGTTGCCAAAAAGTTGTTTGGCTTTGTTTACATCACAAGTAGAAGACGGTATTCCTATTACCAGCAAGTGCTTTGGTCGAGACATCGCCACATACAGTAGCCTTTGTTTCTCATTTGGAAGGCTAGTAGGTTGGACATAATCATTTATCGATATGCTCTGGCCAGAACTTGAACTATTTAAGATTATAAAAACAGAATCAAATGTCTTTCCTTTTACACCATGTATAGTAGAAACATTTGTTTTTATTACATTGTTTTGCATATCGAAAATTTCGACTATTTTTTTGGGATATTCTTTTATCCAAATCCCTTTTTTTAACTCGAATGAGATGTTAGGTGATTGTTTTAGAAGTCCATTTATTAAATCTTCCCCTTGTTTAGTCCATTCTTTAAGTGATAACTCAAATGAGGGTATTTTTTTGATTAAAGTTAACAATGAAGCATTAAATTCGCAATCTTTTTTTAATTCTCTTTCTGTAATCTTTCTTTCGGAAAAAGGAGCATTATTATCGAGAAGCAGTGGTATAAATGATCTCACAATATCAACAGACTTTTTTATGTTTCCACTATCTAAATACTTTTTTGCGTTAATTAGCTTTATCGGCACATCTAATTTCCAAGGAAGTTTCTTATCACTTGATATTCCTTTTAAATTCTCAATCAAAGAATTACCTCTGGATAAAATGATATTGGATTCGTAGGAACTGACTATTTCTTCATATTTTTTAGCTGCATCAACTAAGTTAGCTTCATTGAACAAAACAATTTGAACAGGATTCTGTACCATATCAGCAGAAGTTGAAGATATCTTATTTTCTGTCGAGTTTCTTAGCTTACTGTAGACATCAATTATCGATTGATTCGATCTTCTACAATCAGTAAAATCGCAAGATTGCCAGGTTTTGTCTACTTTCAGTTCACAAAACTTGGTTGGATTTGCATCTCTCCATTCATAGACAGCTTGATAATGATCGCCTACCAACTCAAGATCTTCGAGATTACTTTCCGTCAACGATTCTATAAGTTTATATTGATTCTCAGATGTGTCCTGAGCTTCATCTATTAAAATATACGGGAACTTTGTAGTCAAATAGTTTTTTATCCTTGGGAATTTCTCAATTATCTTTAAAGCTATGAATGTTGAGTCATTGTTCTTAAATATTCCCTTGTCTAGTTGGACTTCTTTTAATTTAGCCACATACTTACCAAGGTTCTCAACATCTTGGGGAGAAGTAAAGCTTGATAAAAATGGTAAGACAAAGTTTCCATTTACATCAAACTCAAATTTTCTTGGAGGATAGATAAAATATATTAGTTTTCTATTGATTAAAAATCTCATTACATAATTTTTGAGTATTAAATCTAATTCCAGATCTTCAACTATTTGGGGTCTTATGTCTTTATTGGCTAACAACCTGTAAAAAGGAAGTGTAATATAAGTGTTTACAAAACTATCTATTGTCATTACTTGGGATGGTCGGCCTAGGTTAAATCCACTAAATACGCGATATTTTTCTAGAATTTCTTGGGCTGCAACATTAGTAAAAGATAAACATAATACCCCCGCATGTTTATTGTGCTTACTCTCAACTTCTTTCACTAAATTAACCATTTTATATGCTAATACCGTGGTCTTTCCACTACCGGGACAAGCTGATAGTATTACCTTTCCTCTCTTACTTAAAAAAATCTTCCTCTCCTCGGTAAGATCGAAATTAAAACTCATATTGAGTTTACTAATCTTTTTAATCCCCTTCTTATATATCTTGGAACAACAAACATCAAAGTAGAATTTTCGAGATAGATTGAGAACTCTTGAGCGAAGTTCGCTTTTGTTTTTATGCACTTCCAGAGAAGTAAAGCTATTTTTTTTCTCTCGGATTGATCCAAGATCGTCTTCACAGTAAATAGTTTATCTACATATTTTTTTATTTTTTCAAATTTATTATTGTGGTAGTCCTTTAGATAGTTTATAAGTGCATTTTTATAAAATATATCTTGCTTGGGAAATACATTTGAATAAGCCAGATCTAATTCAAATGTCTGATATGAAGTTTTTATATCGATAAGCTGACCGTTCGAAATATCATGTAAGTTTGAGATTCTTTTACTTGCTGCTCCGGACTCAATTTTACTCACCAGATTATCTAGAATCTCTTCTTTTGAAATCAGCTTGTTAAATGAATACTTTTTATTTTTGGAATTCGGATAGCGGTCGTCATCAGTTAGTATTAAAATTGGCTGGGGAAGTCTTTTAGAAGCTGAAGAAGAATTGAAGAAATGAATGAAAGGATAAAATGATACACCATTTACATTCACCAGTTCTATCTGAAAATCTTCAAGTTCGAAGCCTAATTTTTTACATAACTTATGTACCAACATCTCTTCACTAATACCTTCCACAAAAATTATTGCTTTTGAAAAAAACATCTGTGATCTAGTAACGTCAATATACCTTTCGACTTTGTTCTTTTCGGTTTTAAAATTGGCATCAGTGAGATTCGTCCCGTCCTTTTTTATATTTTCTGAACTACGGTCCAAAAAACAGTTTTCCATATTCCAAACACAATTTTTAGCGATAAGATTTAGACTCGATAATGGTACTTTCGAGGTTAGCGTTGGTGAGTGTGTCGTTAAAAATAGTTGTGTATTACCGCTAAGATTGTCCTCTAAAAATCTATATAAGTTTAATTGTAGTTGTGGGTGTAAATGTACTTCTGGTTCTTCAATTAGTAACGCAAAGTGGTAAAGTTTTTCAATTTTTTTTCTCTCTCGTATGTCCCCTAAAACAACTGCAAAATAAATTAAGTTATTAAATCCCAAACTGTTTTGTCCAATTTGAAATCCAGGGGAGTCTTCTATTGCTAGATTATGAGGTAAATATGGCTTAATTGTGTTCATAATATAATCTATCCTGGAAGAATCTATTCTTAACCCTACATTACTTGACTCTACTCTTTTGAAAATACCTCGGAGATTTTCGTTTATATTATGTCTTGTCTGACTTATCTCATTACGTGCAAGGAGACCTTTATTCGCAGTGTTAATTATTGTTTGAAATTCATTTTCCGAACCACTTCGGGAAATTGTCCTAGAAAGAAGTTTTCCTAAAATGTTCTTTTTGTTATTAAGTAGCATGTGAGTGCTATCACGGAGAGCGTCTAGATAGTAATGCTGAAATATAGAAAACGTATCACCGCCTGGTTTTTGCTCTGGATCTGTACCTGAAAAATACTCAGTAATGATGCTACCGTCTTTTCTTTGCTGATATTCCAAAGTGAATTTACACAAATCCTCAGATTCGGTTTTCCCCAAGATAAGATATTCATATAAAGCTCCTTTTTGTTTTACTGACATATCAGAAAATTCGTATTCTATTGATATTTTTTCCACCTTTGTGTTTGTTTCAAGATTTACATTAAAATCTTCATCTTTCACCCATATATCCCTCTGTGGATCTCCTAAGCAATACAAAAGTCTCAAAGCGTCAATTACAGCTGATTTATTGCTAGCATTTTCTCCAATAAGGACATTCACTCCTGACTTGAAGTCAAAACTACAACTAACAATTCCTCTAAAACCTTTTATCTTTAACCTTGATAAATACATTTTAATTTTAATAATTTAGATTTAGTATCTATCGAGATTATACGCGGTTTTCACAACAGTCACACCCTTTCACTTGCACCATTTATTTACCCCTTGCAATTTCATCTTGTAGATTCATCCAATAATCCCCCGCTTCTTCGATTTCTTTGTCAGTGGGAATTCCAGCCTCTATTCTTATTCGTCTTTCGTCAAGAATTTCTCCTTCATAGGTCCAGTAAGCCGGACCTTGAACCTGCCATTTACTATTTAAGGCTTTTTGGGCAGCAGAAGAAACAGACATCGTTTCGCCATTAAATATCACATGTTTTTGATCAGGTGCAACTGAACAAGTTATTTCTTCATTACGAATGAATTTCAGTTCAGACTCTATTGGAATTTGGGCCATTTCGAAATTAAAGGCTGCTCTCCTTTTATGGGCCAGCTCTAAGGCTTGGGCGTCTGCTTTATTTTCGACACCAGCATCTACTGAAATATGTACTTCTTCAATCGCTAATAATTTTAAAATAGGGACAACTCGTTCTGGTGCGAGCTGAAAAAATTCTCTTTTAGGATTTCTTCGGTGATCTCCAAAAGCATTATGGATAGCAGCTTCGACTCGTCGGACATCAGCCACACGAACTGCAAAGTAACATTCAAAGGGAATGGGGACCGCTGATGTCCGTGAAAGTTCTTTTACTCTTTGTTCAACGGAGGTTTGGGTTATGCCGATTTTGATATAGCCAGGCATGGCATCATTGATGAGAATATATACTACACCTGATTTTGGGGCTTTATCATTATCCATTTAATTCCAATGTGTTTTAATAAACTCCTGTGCTTCACTTAGAGTAAATGGGCTAGTGGAATTGCCAGTCCGGGCAAAGAACTCCTCTTTGTCTTGATACTTCACATATACAGGTTTTGGTGATTTGATAGCAGTTACTAGACAAACATCTTTTCCTTCAATTTTGTCGAACAGGAACCTGACATATTGAACAAACTCTATACCCATTAAGGCTTTCATTAGTTGTACCATGTGGGTTTCAAACTTATCTCTATTTCCGTTTTGAAGAGTTTGATAATCGTTTTCCAAGCCCAGAACATTACCATTATCCTCTACTCCAATAATTAGCTGTCCACCTTCGGAGTTCATAAATCCGGCGAGAGTTTTCATTATCACTTTTTCCAAATCTTTATTTTCTTTACCTTGCTTAACGTCCCATCTAAGAGAAGATTTAAATTCAAGATTCTGCCCCTCTCCTTCTTTAATCAAAGACTTTATAGATACTTTTTGACTAAGTTTTTTGTAGACCTTTTTGAGCATCCAATCGGAAACAACTGCTTTAAAGTCAGGATTATTCATAATCTTGTTAAAGATTTCCTGATTCTGCTCCATCCGGTCAATGATTTTATCGACGAAGACTTCATTAAAACCATATTTGAAATTACCGATCTCGTTGTTTAATGCTTGTTTTTGGAGTTTTTGATCTGCAATCAACTCTTCTTCAATTTGGTCAAAGAAAAGTTTGTCTGCTTCACTAAATTCAGTTCCGAACCTGTCATTTAATGTTTTGATTATTTCTGATAGTTTGGATTTTTCATCCTCACCAGTGGAAGCATTGCCAGAGTCACCCATTATTCCAGGGAGATTTACCTCCCCTTCTTTTGATAGCTCAACTGATCCCTCTGAAATTTTTTGAAGTTTGTAATACTGCAAAGCAATCTCATCATTTAACTCCAAGTTATTATTATTTTTTCTAGGTAAAGCATTTCTCAATAATCGGGCAAAAACATAAAGTTTTTCCAGTTGAGTATCCGTGAATGGCATGATCTGGGAAAGAAAAGCGTAGGTTCTAATAAAGGCAGTCAACATCTTTTTAAATTCCTCTTTTTTTGTTTCATCAAGTGCAATATATCTTTCTATAGCTGGTTGAATTAGTCTGTAAAGTTCAGCTTGATCAGCTCGGGTTTGTTTAGGCTTAAAGAATACCTTTGAAAAACTATCAACCTCTGATTGCCAGAAAATTCCGGTTTCTTCTAACTGGTGTTTTAGATCATAAAGATGATTTGGGTTAGCAGTTTCTTCAAGAGAAGTCAGCTCGTAATAAGGTTGAAAAGATTCGTAAATTGTTGCTTGGTCGTTCACAAAATCCAAGACAAAGGTATCTTCTTTTCCGGGAGCAACTCGATTTAATCTTGATAATGTTTGGACAGCAGCTACACCTGACAATTTTTTATCAACATACATGGTATGGAGTAAGGGTTGATCGAAACCTGTTTGATATTTATCGGCGACTAACAGTATTTTGTATTCGTCGGCATTGAATTTTTCTGGTAGTTCTTTCTCTCTAAAACCATTCATTTCTACTTCTTTGTATTCAGCTCCAGAATCTTTGTCGATAACAGTACCGGAAAAAGCGACGAGAGTTCTAATGTCAGTGTAGTTTTTTTCTTTTAGGTACTTATTAAATTCGAGGTAGTACCTAACTGCATGCATCCGTGAACTAGTTACTACCATAGCCTTAGCTTTACCACCAATTCTTTTCATAGTGACTCTTCGGAAGTGTTCAACCATTACTTCAGTCTTTTGAGATAAATTATGCGGATGTAGTGAGAGGAATCGGGCGATGGCTCTATTGGCCTTATCCTTACTTATTTCCGGATCTTCTTCGATTTCTTTGGACAACCGAAAATAGGTTTTGTAGGTAGTGTAGCTTTTTAAGACATCAAGAATGAAACCTTCCTCAATGGCTTGTCTCATTGAATAGAGATGGAATGGTCTGGGTTTGCCGTCTTTGCCAACTTCACCAAAGACTTCTAGAGTTTTCGCTTTAGGAGTAGCGGTGAATCCATAAAAACAAAGATTTGACTGTTTACCTCTAGATGCCATTGATTTTCTAATTTCATCTTCGGCCGTTTCAGGTTCTTCTAAATTCGATGACTCTTCTGATTCGTGTAGACCAAAAGTCAAAACTTCTTTCATCTGTTTACTAGTTTCTCCGCCTTGTGAACCGTGGGCTTCGTCTACAATTACAGCATACTTTTTGGCTTCCAACTCGTCAATTTGATCCAAAACAAAGGGGAACTTTTGAACAGTAGTGATGATGATTTTGATCCCTTTCTTCAATGCATCAGCTAATTGGGCAGAATCTTTGTCGATCTTTTGAACAACACCTTGCTTATGATCAAACTGATAAATCGTATCTTGAAGTTGTTTGTCTAGGACCACCCTGTCGGTAACTACGACAACTGAATCGAAAACAGGTTGATCTAAATCATTATGTAAATTTGCAAGACGATAAGCCAACCAAGCAATCGAGTTGCTCTTTCCACTTCCGGCACTATGTTCAATTAAGTAATTTTTTCCAGTTCCACTTCTTTTGGTATCGTTAACCAACTTTCTCACTACATCAAGCTGGTGGTAACGAGGAAAGATTATTTTCTCTTTAGTAATTATTTTTCCTTCGGTTTTTATTTCTTTTTTCTCTAGGTGAATATATTTGGCAATAATATCCATCCAGCCATCCTTACTCCAGACCTCTTCCCAAAGATATGATGTTTGGTAACCGGATTCGACTGATGGATTACCAGCTCCATTATTTAGACCCTTATTAAAAGGCAAAAACTTAGTATTTTCACCGTTGAGTTGAGTAGTCATATAGACCAAATTAGGATCAACGGCAAAATGGACTAGAGCTCTTTTTTTGAATTGAAAAAGTGATTCTCGGACATCTCTGGTGTAAATATATTGTTTCTGAGCATTTTCTACATTCTGTCCAGTAAATGGGTTTTTTAATTCAGCAGTAGCGACAGGTAAACCATTGATAAACAATACCAGGTCGACAGATTTATCAGGGTCTTTTTCACTAAAGTGGACCTGGCGAGTAACGGAGATAATGTTTTGATCATATTTTTCTTTGGTCTCCTGATTGAGGCTAGATTCCGGTTTGAAATAAGCAAGATTAAGATGGACACCATAATCAGTAATACCGTTTCGCAAACAATCAAGAGTCCCCCGCAAATCTAACTCTTTAATTAACCGTTGGATCAGTCGGTCCTGATACTCATCTTCCCCATGTACCTTGATTAGCTGGTCAATTTCGTTCGATTGGGAGTCGAGTAAAAAAGAGAATAGTTGATTGGTATCGATTGCCAGATCAGGAATGAAATCGACAGGATTGCCTTCAATATAACCACAACTTGAAACTAGTTTCTCAACAATGTTAGTTTCAAAAGTATTTTCATTTAATATATTAGGCATAGTTGTATTTTATCCCACTTTCTGGAATTTTTTCATCTCTAACATCAGTTTTTCCAGTGACCACATTTGAGATAAGTGTTTTGCGATATTCTTCTAATAATTTTATTTGCTTATCAATATAGTTAATTGAATCACTAATTTTTCTTATCCCTACCTCAACATGCTCCACAATTTTTTCTTGCTCTTCACTTGTAGGGATAATCAATGGAAGCTTTTTAAAATCAAAGTAAGTTAAACTTTGTCTTACACCAGAACCTAAGTTATAAAACACTTTCTTTAAATCATAACTGTGAAGCAAGTAATAAATATATTTGGAATTTAGATTGCTTTTTGGGGTTAGACCAATATAAGCGGATGTAATTATTCCTCTTTCAGGTACGTAGCCTACTCTTAAACTTCTTTTATCGTTTTGAAGATCTGTAAGTCTTAATATAATGCAATCTTTTTCAACTATTTGGTAATTTGAGAACGATTCTGGTAATAAACCGAAATTTGAAAGAATGTTTTTCTTTATAATTTTTCCGTAACTAAGTGAGAGTAAATTTTTCTCTTGGAGATTACTATTCTTGATTTTATTCTCTTTGAAGTTTAAAGAAACTGGCTCCACTTTCCACACTTTTGGTATTTTTCCAACCCATTCAACTACACTGTCTTTCATCTCGACATCCGTATTTAACCCTTTTGTTATGGTCTGACTAATAATTGCTGCTTTTTTCTCTTCCAAAAGTTTAATTAGTTTTTCATTTTTTTGAACTAAGGAGTCTATAAGAGAGGTTTTATAATTTAAGTATCTACTTATTAAATCTTGTGTTTCCTTTTTGTACGGGTACGAAATTGCCAAGTTTGCCAAGTCAGAACTACTAATTGCAGGATAGCTTACTCCTTTTGAGTTAGCCATTATCTTGTCGATAAAATCTGGATTTAATATAGCGTATTTCAGAAAATCTGGTGATATTTCATTTCCGGCTCGTAATACAGCAAAACCAGTAGATACAATTAAATCATCAATGTTTTCTTTAATGGAAGCAATGGCTCTTAAATAAGTTCTTACGGTTGATATAATCACATCCCCTTTCTTAACGATTCTTCTTGCCCTTGAAGGTGCTACTCCAAATTTGACTTTCTCGATTTTTTTAATTCTACCGTCTGAATTTACCGAACTGATGTCTATATAACTTATTTCTTGCTCTTTATCTTTATTTTCTCTTAGCACCTCTGAATTGATACAAGTAACATACTTCAATTTTTTAGTATTCCAAGTCGAGGTGTCTGATTTATAAGTCATTATTTATTTAGTAATTTCTTTCAATAACCCATCACTTTCTTTTTCTAATTCCAAAATGTCTTTAGTTATCTCTTCAAGTGATCGAAGTGGCTTATACTCGTAAAAGTACTTAGTGAAATTGATTTCGTAGCCAACTTTAGTTTTGGATTCATCTATCCAGGCATCTGGAACAAATGGGACCACCTCTCTTTTGAAGTATTCTTGAATATCTTCTTTTAATGGAACATTTTCGGAGTCCCTTAATTTAGGATCGGCTTTTGGTTTGCCTTTTGTGTCTTTAATAATGTTTCCTTTTTCGTCTTTGAGTGGTCTTTCGACTGTTAATTGGGAATATCCAAAATCAGAATTATCAAATATCTTTGAGAATTTTGAATCACTAAATTCCCCATATAAGCTGACAATTTTATCAATATCCTCGGTTCCTATTTCATTTCTTTTATCGCCTAGTTTCTTTCTCATCACCTTATAGGATGAGACAGCATTTATAAGCTGGACCTTTCCTTTTCTTTCGATGGATTTTCTGTTCGTTACAACCCATATGTATGTAGAAATACCGGTGTTATAAAAAAGTTGGTCCGGAAGAGCGATTATTGCTTCGAGCATATCGTTTTCAATAATCCATCTTCTAATCTCGCTGGGACCACTACCAGCACTACCAGAGAATAGTGGAGAGCCATTAAATACAATCGCTAGTCGGGAACCTCCATTGGTGGGTTTCATTTTTGAAACCATGTGTTGAAGAAAAAGCATTGATCCATCGCTGATACTAGGAAGACCAGCCCCAAACCTTCCTCCAAATCCTAGATCCTCGTATTCTTGCTTAACTTCTTTCTCCGCCTTTTTCCAATTAACTCCGAACGGAGGATTTGAAAGCATGTAATCAAATTTTTCGGTCCTTAACTGATCATTCCTCAAAGTATCACCCAATTTTACGTGGTCCGGGTCTTGAACTTTTATCAACATGTCGGACTTACAAACAGCATAAGACTCTGGGTTAAGTTCTTGTCCAAATAGTTCAAGTCTAGCGTCTGGATTGAGTTCTTTTAAATACTCTTCAGCAACCGACATCATGCCACCAGTTCCACAGGCAGGATCATAAAGGGTTTTAATAATTCCGTCACCACGAAGGATATTACTATCAGAAATAAAAAGGATGTTGACCATCAACTTGATAACTTCTCTGGGTGTGAAATGTTCTCCGGCGGTTTCATTTGATGCTTCAGCAAACTTTCTGATCAGTTCTTCAAACAAATAACCCATTTCATGATTATTTATTTTGCTGGGATGTAAGTTAATTTCCTGAAATTGTTTTACAACTTGATAAAGGAGATTGGCTTTATCCAGTTTATGAATCTCTTTGTCGAATTCAAAGTTTTCTAAAATATCTCTGGCATTTTCGGAAAATCCGTTAATGTAATTTCTCAAATTTGAAACGATATTATCCGGGTCCGAAATCAATTTACTAAAATCAAATTTACTATGGTTATGGAATTTGTATCCGGCAATTTTATTGAGTACTAAATCAGCTTCTTGAAGATTGGTTATTTTTTGGGATTCATAGCTTTTTAATACATTTTCCTTGGTATCTGAAAGAACACTATCTAGTCTCCTGATAACAGTCAAAGGTAAAATCACTTTTCCGTAGTCAGCTTGTTTGTAATCGCCTCTTAAAGTATCAGCTACCGACCAAATAAAGTTTGCATATTCATTTATATTTACCATAAGTTTTCTGGTGATTTAATCTTATATATTGTAGCTCACTACAGACATACTTTTCGCATTAAATACAGGTAGTCGTAATCCATTACTTTCCATTACTATTTAAGCTAATAAATTATCAAGTTCTTCGACATTTTTATTGAAAAACCTATAAAAGACTATAAAAATCTAGGAAATTCTAGGTTTTTTCGCCTAGTTGAATGGCAGATAAGATAGGAAAATTACCGAAAAACACCGATTTTTGATATAAAAATTAGGTTTTTTATATATGATTTGAAGCTAAAAAACATGGAAAATCATGGGTTTTGATAGGTAATATCACGACAAAACAAGACTTTCTAGCTTAAAAAATAGTCGAAAATGGTCGATTTTTATAGGGAAAAGTGGTGAAATATAGTGGTTTTTAATGGTTTCTCGCTAATCATTTAAAGCTAAAAATGGTAGAAAATGGTGGTTTTTGGTGGGTTTTATATAGCTAAATGTGGTGAAATATGGTGATTTATAATGAATTTTTAGTAAATATCCATAGCTAAAATGGCCGAAAATGGCTGGTTTTGGTGGGTTGCTAGAGGGAGAAAATGGTCGATTTTGGTCGATTCTGGGTATCAATTTATTTGGTTTTCGGAAAATCCCAAGCACTCATGTTGTTTCCATGTTCGATCAACACCTTTCCTGGTTCAGTATCATTTGTAACCGTACTTATTACTGCTGCTTTTCCTAACTCATCTATTAAGCGTCTAGCTTTGGCATACCCAACTAGAAAATGCCTCATTATTTTAGGAAAACTGACAACACCTGATCTTCTTACTAGATCAACAGTTTCGGCAAACATGGCAATGTCTTCCGGAGGATTGGAATTGTTTATGTAACCTGATTTTCGGACATATTCTATTTTTTGATGAGATTCATTAAAGTGAGGTAGATACAGCTCACCATTATCGGCTACATATCTCCGATAATCCCAACTGACCATGTTGTGTTCACCATAGAGAATGTCTCGAATCGGAGAGTCGTGAATGTCCATATCTCCCAGTACATATCTCCTACGAGCTTTAGGAATAGCTTCATAGGCATATTGAAGATTCTTTTTTAACAACTCCTTTTTTGATTCATCCGTGTTTTCTTCATAAAGTTTCAAAGCAAGTCTACATAATTCCGTTGAGTCAATTTTATCTTTTTTTATTTTCATTTTAATTATCTTTTATTATTCTAACTCACTTAAATCTTGTTCTAGATTCACCATTGCTTGCTGTCTGGTCATAGAGCGATCTTTCATCAGTTTCTGGATTGCGTCTTCGATTTTCTGGCTGTCATATTTTACTAATGTTGGAAACTCGTTGGGATCAAATGGTTGTGGTTTCATAATTTAATTTTCCAAACCACTAGATCTTAAACACATTTTATAAGAGAAATCAGCTTGTTCTATTGTTTTTCCGGTTCCTTTCACTGTCAATTCCATATCTGTTTCACATTTGGACCTTATTTGAGTGGGCCTGTATTCGTACCAGTAAAAAAGAAAGGATATAACAAAAACAAATACTATTCCCGTTACGATCTTAATTTTCATATTTTTATCCTTAACGGGAAAAAATAAAAGCTCCCCGCTAGCCGGTAGGACCCTTGCGGATCAAACCCATACATCTTTCGACATATGACCGAGTTAAGGAAAGCTAGACGGAGAGCTTCCGTCCCTTAACTCGGATTTATGCCATGCCTTTTGCAAGGTTTAGGCAACAGATTGTGAGGACAACTTATGTTACCACAAATTTAATCAATGTTTAGTATTTTTCGGTAATACGGAATAAAATACATGTTGTATGTCGAGAAATATGAAAATGGATGGTAAATTGAAAACTATTGTTAAAAATGACTTGGAATTCAACAGACTATTTACATTATTGGAAGATGATTTCTGGAAATTTATCAATGGGACGAGAGGATTACTTGGTTTAAATAATTTAGATAGAGGTAATTATATTACTTGGAAAAGATTTTTTAGAACAAAAAGCAAGGAGAGCGACTGGAAGGAAATGCTGGAATTCTGGAACGATAGTCAGTCAGAAATGCTAAGAGTGGTCGGTTTTGTGAATAGTGAAAAAAGAATGGCGTTTTTAAAAAAGGTTGAAGAATTTAGAGAAACTCACAACTTAACTAACGATTGGTTTCCTCCATTAGCAACTTTGGTAATAACTGGGTTCTTTATGCCTCCGATTTATAACCTATCATTCGAAAAGAAAAATAACGAAACTGTTTCCTTAGAGATAAATTCGTCAACGAAGCTAAGTGATATTAAGGAGGCATGGGCCTCGATTAAGGAGCTTCAAAAAGAGCTAAGGATCTATAAGAGCAAAAACATTACTCCTACGACGGGAAAAAGATTGTATGAGTATATAAATTACCTAAATGAAAAAGAGAGTAAGTTTGAAGAAGATGTAACAGATAATTCTAGCTATAAACTTCACGACATTGACTGGGTGGTTAGGGCAGAGATTTCAAAAACAGATACTGAGGAAGATGATAGAAAAGCAGTAAACAGAATAAGAAAGTACAAAAGTCGTTTGAAAAAGTCGAGATAACAATAATAAATCAAATAGTTGTCATAATTTTAAATTTTGACTTCGGTATTCTGAGGTCATGAATTTAAATGAAGATTACTACAAAACTTCCGACTTGGCATTGGTGACTGCTTTGTCTCTGTATTACCCGATTGAATCGCTTGAAACAGTTGATAACCGAAAGATATTTTTTGTTTTCAAGAAAACCCAAGAGTTAGAAAACCTTATTGGAATGTATTGGAACAGTGAGCTAAAGGTGGAACCTCAACAATTTTTTAACCAACTCAAAGTTATTAAGACCAGGATTTACTCACAACAATGAAAACACTTAGCCGGGAGTTAATCATTGAGCTTGGAGAAATCCTGAAAGAAGAGAAAAACCTTAATCTGGATTTTGAAACTTTAAGTAAGCTGGCAAATTTTCTCGTTGAGTATTTTCAACTTTTATTAGTTCAGAAAAATGAATATGAAACTAAACTCGCTCAAAAAGCACCAAATAATAAAGCATAGCCGTGAAATCGAAGCGGCCATAAAGACTAAATGTTTTGACTGTATGGGTGGGATGAAGAAAACCGATTGCGGAATAAAAGACTGTGGTCTTTACAAGTTCAGACCTTGGTCCAAAAGGTGAAATTTGAATTATTTTACCAACAATCGAACCTACAAAATTAACAATTTAATAAAAACATATGTCTATGAAGATTGACCCTGATGATGTTCAGGTAAAAATAAAGTTACTAAATTCAAGCTCTACTTTGGCCCAAGTAACTCTAGTGCTATTTGATCAGTGGGAAGAAAAGGGGTGGAGGGTTAGCAAAACTAATTATGAAAATCTTGCTTTCCATGATCATATTTGGATCCAACCTCCAAGCTACAAATCAGGTGAAAAATGGAATCAGATTGTTTTCATCAATAATATGAGGTTGTACCAAGAGATCTATCAAAAAATATATGATATGTATTGCCGAGAAAAGAATTTAGCCGAAAATTCTGAATCTTCGATGGATATTAACCCTGATGAAATTAACATCCCTGATTGACATACATTATAAGATATTATTTTATAAGAATAACTATAGTTACTATATATAGTTACTTTAGGATTTCTTTTAAGGTGAATATATACAGTTACTATATTTAATAATTAAGATAATTATGAAAACAGTATTACTTTGTAGGGTCAGTTCTAAGGAGCAAGAAGAAACAGGCTATTCTCTCCCCTCCCAGGAAAAATTATTAACGGAGTATTGTCAGTCAAAAGGACTTCAAATAGATAGGGTGTTTTCGCTTTCTGAGTCAGCAGGCGGAAGCAAACAAAGAAAGCTCTTTGAAGAAATGTTGGATTATTTGAGATCAAAAAAAATAAAGAACTTAGTTGTAGAAAAAACCGACCGGCTTACAAGAAACATTAGGGACGCTGTTATTATCAACCAATGGATTGAAGATGATGAAGAAAAACAGGTTCATTTTGTGAAAGAGAATGTGATTCTACATAAAAATTCTAAATCTAACGAGAAGTTTATTTGGAATATCAAAGTATCAGTGGCTCAGTATTATTTAGATAATCTAAGTGAAGAGGTAAAGAAAGGTCAGAAGGAAAAGATAAGCGAAGGGTGGTTGCCTACCAAACCACCTTATGGTTATAAAACAATAGGCGAACAAGGTCATAAAATTCATGTGGTTAATCCGGAAGTTGCGTCAATTCTCCAAAAGATGTTTGAGTTGTATGGGACCGGCACTTATTCCATACTTAAATTATCCAAAGAAATGCACACATTAGGTATGAAAAGTGATAGTGGTAAGCTGGTCCATAAGAGTCGGATGCATCGGCTGCTGAGAGATCCGTTTTATATAGGCGACTTTATGTGGAAAGGTGAAATTCACAAAGGTAAACAAGAACCCATCATTGATCGAGAACTGTTTGATAAAGTTCAAAGGATACTTAGTTCAAAGAATACCCCAAAATACAGCAAACATGACTACAAATTTAAAGGCGTTTTTAAGTGTCATGAATGTCACGGAACAATTACCTGGGAACAGGCCAAGGGAATAATGTACGGCCATTGTAATCATTACCGAAATTGCCCTAAGCGAAAATGGTCAAAGGAAATTGTTGTGGAAGAATGTATTGGAAATGTACTCGATGAGTTTAAAATTGACAGCCTAAAAGTTAGAGAGTGGCTGAAAAAGGCATTAAAAGAAACGAACAATAGCGAATCCGACTTGTATCTTGATTCGGTAAAGGAATTAGAAAAATCGAGAAAAATTTACACTAATAGATTAAGTGAAGCATATATTGATAAGTTGGATGGTAAGATTTCGGAAGATCAATACAACATTCTTGCTAAAAAGTTCTCCGGTGACTTAACGGAGCTGGATAAACATATTGTCAAACAAACAGAGGCGATACAAAAAACTACTGATCTGGGAGTAAGAATTTACGAGATTTCTCAGAACGGTAAGGCGTCGTTTTTAAAAGTCGAACCGAATGAGAAAAGACAATTGATGAAAAAAGTATTCGACACTATTGAACTTGATATTGACAAGGTATTCTACACATTAACACCGGGATTTAAATCTCTTTTAGCACTAGCTAAACGAACAAATAGTTCGAATATAGAAAAATTGATGAATAACGATAAAGAAATTTTCGAACAGTATGATTTAACGAAAGTTTCCAAGTATTATGCTTCTTCGGAACCTGAGTGTTCCGCTTTGCTCCCCCGCGAGGATTCGGACCTCGAACCTACCGCTTAACAGGCGGGCGCTCTACCATTGAGCTACAGGGGATTGTGTTTAGTATGATTTTTAAAAATTCCCGGCCAGAACCGGACTTAAAATATTTTTCTCGTTTTCTGGCTTCAATTCGATTTGAGTGTTCTTCAAAATATACTAATCGCCATGGCCCTTTACCACGGGAGCCGATATTCTTATTTGAATTATGCTCAATAATCCTTCTTTGTAAGTCATTGGTAATACCTTTATAGAGCTCGTCTGTTTTTAAACTTTTCAAGATGTAAACAAAGTACATGAATAAGCTTAACAGGCGGGCGCCCTGCCTGCCGGCAGGCAGGTCTACCATTGAGCTACAGGGGAATATTTTCCTCTACCATTGATCATCCTTCGCCAAGGCTACGGAATGATAAAGGCTACAGGGGAACGTAAAATTTTTCTTCGAAAAATTAACGTTCCAACAACGTTTTTCGACAAAGTCGAAATTACGTTGGGAATATTAATCTAAAAGAAAAATATATTTAAATGTGCGAGTTAAACCAGGCTCTATTAAAGGATGGATTGATAAGCTTGATTATAGCATTGAAATTATTAAGGCTGAAGTATTTATTCCAAATAATCTTGGAGTTTTTTTCTTCTCGAGGGATGTCTTAATTTTCTTAAAGCTTTGGCTTCGATTTGACGAATACGCTCGCGAGTAACATTGAAAATTTTGCCGACTTCTTCTATTAAATAGAAAAAAATGAATATTAATCTACAAAAGTAGAAATTTAATATTCGTAATTAGGATGGTAATACTTTTTATTACATTAGTATCTACAAAAGTAGAAATTTAATATTCGTAATTAGGTCTAATTCAGGGTATGCACCACGAGTAATCTACAAAAGTAGAAATTTAATATTCGTAATTAGGCAACCCAAACCACTAAACACCTAGAATCTACAAAAGTAGAAATTTAATATTCGTAATTAGGAAAGTCTTATTTGACTGGTTACACAATATCTACAAAAGTAGAAATTTAATATTCGTAATTAGGCTACAACACTATAAGCACTAGAGTTACCATCTACAAAAGTAGAAATTTAATATTCGTAATTAGGAAAAGGTTATAGAAGATGGCTTAAATATCTACAAAAGTAGAAATTTAATATTCGTAATTAGGAGCTGGTTTACCTATCTTATGGGAAAAAGATGCAACTAAAAATTTTATTTTTAGGACTTTATCCATATAATGATAGATATAAAATTACCCTTATATATGGTCTAATTTTATAATTTGCTCTATTTTTAAAGAAAAATAAAGACTTAGGTTTTAATTACGCACAATAACTTCTATTTTGTCGTATTTTTAAAGTTCTAACCCAAGTTTACCACATTTTCTCGATGATGTTTTGCGTTGCCATAAAGTTTCAATGATTTCTGGCATCGTTGGCAGACCCGAAATAGGAAGATACTATCAGTATTGTCAAAGGTTCTTTCATATTTATGTTCAATTTCGCTAATTATATTGTTTAAAACACGATCACTATTTTTTATTTTGTAAACTGAATATTGAATTTTTTCACCGTATTGCTTTAAAAACTTAGAAAACTTAGCACGTTTTTTGTTTGATACAAAATCATATGCAACGATTATCATAGCGGGCTAAATTCAATAAAATTATGTTTTTCTGGTTCCTGAATATGGCGATAAAATGAGTAAACGAAATCATAGATTGGTTCCTTTTGTTTTAAGACTGCTTCTAAGATATGATTAGAATATTTATTGGCTGATTCAAAATCTTTAAATGAATATGAGCAATCCTTCAAATAAAAATCTTTTTCATTAATTTGTTTTAAGTTAAACATCTTTAATATTTGCCGATCAATTATTGGTCTAAGAGGTTCCATCATGTCGCAGCTTAGTGATCTGCGTTCAAAAAATAGTTTATGATAAAAACCTTTGTAGGTATCAAAACCAAAAAGATGAAGTACTGAGTCAATATAGTTAAAAATAAGAGTATAACCAACATCAAGCAATAGGTTTAACGGATCTTCTTTTGCTTGTGGTGCTCGCCTATGCCAATCATGGTCTTTATAAATTGCGCCAAAATAAAGACTTGAAGTATTTCCTTCTATTCCAAGTAGTAGTTGTCTGTCATCTACACTGTCTATATTTTCAAGAATAGAATTAAATTTTTTATTAAATTCATTGATATTTTTTTCCTGCAAGAGGAGGAGTTGGTTTTTAATTTTGTTTTTTACAATAAGTCTTGATAGCACCAACTCACTTTGCTCAGATGTCTGGTATTGTTTCTGTCTCAGTTTATAATTTCCCTCGGCACTGGAAAATATTTCTGCATAGTTTTTTAAATTATTGCTAAGTAAAAAAATTGAAATTCCATACTCTTTAGCTTTTTTAATTAATTTTGTGGTTAAGGTGGTGTCTCCGACAATAAATAAACATATAACTGAGTAACAGGAAACTTGATCAATAAATTTTTCCCCGTAATATAATCGGATATTGCTATTATAGAATTTTAGATTGCTGGTGACATTGCCATTATTACCAACAATAACTATTCTCTTTTGTGAAAAATCTGGGAAAGTTAGCATGGATTGTAATTACACAAAGTTGAATAAATACATTGTAAACATTTTTTCTTCTCAGCAACGAAAGTTATTTGATTTGGATTGAAATTTCTAATCTTTCTTAAAAATAAACTAAAATCAGCTTCAACTATTTGGTCAGGAAGATTCACCTCATATCTTTTATTGTCTTTAAGTGAGTGTAAGAATAAGTGCTCGACAGATATGTTTTTTTCAACCAGACAAAAATATTGAGCAATTAGCTGATAGACATATCCTTTATATATATGGTTAATTTTAAATTTTCTTTCAATAAGTGATTTTGTTTTAGTATCATAAATATCTATTTTTCCGATAATATTGTACTTTTGTGAATAGACAGTATTCCCTTGCAAAAATCTTTTTAACGAAGAGTATTTGCCATTATCAATGCTTTCGTGTTTGATTTTGCCAATGGTTTGGTATTTACTATGAAACATTTTTTGATCAAAGCTCTCATAAATACTATGGTTGTATAACGACATAGGACAAAATAAAAAATCATTTATTTTAGAAATTTGAATTAATCCATCCATTATGATCTTATAAATTCCTCCCAATTCTGCGCTACACAATCCCAATATTCATTTCCAATAAAAAGATCAGGCTTATCTGGAGTTAGTTTAATTCTTTTAAACATTATTAAGCCCTTGCGAGCAATATTGTAAGCACCGTTTGAGTCCCCATGAACAGGTAATTTGGCTTTCTCTGTAAAATCAAGATTTTGACCTTCTTGTTGATATTTTCTGCTGTCAAAAAAGGGTTCTATTGGAGAGTAAATAAAATCAATCTCTTTTGAAGAATTGGAATTTCTAAGTTGAAATAGTAAATTAATGTAGAAAGTTAAGTCTTCATAAAATTTATTGTTTAGATTTTCTTTGTTTTTTATTTGTTCAATAATATTTTTATTAATATCTATATTCTCTGATTTAAAAAGATCGTTTAATTTTTCTGTGAGGCAAATTGAGGTTGGGACCCATTTATTTATTTTTTTATCGTATTCATTACATATTCGATCAACATGGGTATAGCAACTCCATTTTTTATTACTAGTATCTTTTTGAAACTTATTTAATGAATAATCAAAACGGAAACATAAATTATTTTGATCAAAAATTATATTGTCTAACTTTAAAATATTTTCTCGCATGATATTCTTTGCTGATTTTTTAAGATATATATTTTTTCTAAAACCAGTAATAGGGTCAGTAACTGATGTATAGGCTGCTGTTGTATAAAAAATGATTCCCCATTGTTTCCCTTTTATTTCTCCAAAATTATCAGTTGGGGGTGTAAGCTGTAAAGCGTTGGTGACTGATAATGTTTCTCCGTCGTGCTTATTTTTATCAACTAAATAATTAAGTTTTTTAATTAGAGCAAGTTCTAGTTTTTGATAAACTGATTTTTCTATTTTTTGACGACCTCTTTTAAATCCTGAGTTTAGATCTTCAAAAACTACAATACCATTATGTTTTATTACCAGGTCAGAGATTCTCTTTGTAACTTGTGAGATATAACCATCTTTCAAATCTTTTATTTTATTAATTTGATCCCAATTTTCTCTGGCTTTTTCTCTTTCTTTTGCAATAAATTCAAGTTTTTCACCGTAATCTTTACCTAATAAATCTTTATTTAACGAACCTTGTTCAACAATTTCTCCTTTTTGGTTGATGACTGAATAGTAAGCTAAATGCTTTTCTCCTCGATCAATACCGATAATATGAACATTATTTTTATTGCCTATCAAATCTTCATTAATTCTTTTATTAAAATCTTTATAATAACCCGGCTTAGTTGCATTTAGCGCAATTGGTACATGAAAAAAATACTTATCTTCTGTATATCTTTTGTTTTTGACTATTTTAATCGATGTTTTTCTAGATTCATCTATTTTTTGATCAACAGATGCTTTTCTAAAGAATATTTCTCCCCCACCACACAGCTTAAATAGAGATTCGTTGTTTTGTTTTTCAAAAAGTTTTAAAAAAAACTTAGTGTGTAAGTTATTTTTATTATTTTGGTTTGAATTTTTAAGATACTTATTGGATATTTTAAATAAATAAAGAGGTTTGTTGGTTCGACTAGTAACTTCGTTAATATAATTTTCACTAACTTTAAAAAAGTCTATTGAATATAAAGTTTTTGAAGAAATTTCTGTAGCAAGTTTTTTTGGGTCGTCAAAATCACCATCAATAATTTGATTTAATTGTGGAAAATACGTGCTTTTTTCTTTTAGAATATCTTTAACTCTTTTTATCAATTCATAGTTTGAAATATTATCCTTATCTTTGGCATATTTTGTTTGGTATTTACCACCATAAATTGATCCATATATCGTTTTTCCGTCTAATTGTTTTAAATCCATTTTTTCAAACGAGCCATCATTATTGTGAGAATTTGGATTTTTTGTTAGATCAAATAGTCTCGCGTCTTGCGATATGCCTAAGAAATAGTTGTTATTTTTTCTAAAAATGAAACCTCCATATTGAGTATTACCTTCTGGACTATCTGGCCAACCACCAAGTAAATTGCCTTTTTCAAAATTAACTTTTATTTTATCTTCAGAAAACGGTTTTCTTGTTAAATAATTGCGAACTGCATCATACCACTTAAACAGTGGATAACTTTGTGTGATATTGTCTAACTCATTATAAAAATCACCATCCCAATTTACGATACCTACCCCTGATTCTTTAATCTTAAAGTACTTAAGCATCTGTAACAATACTAATGAAGAATCTAAAAATGTTTTAATAATATTTTTTTGTTCAGTATCTGGTTTTTCACTTAAATTGTTGATAATTTTTTCAAGATTAGTTTTAGCTAATACCCAAGTAACCCTGTTCCATTCGCTATCACTAAATAATTTTTTATTTTCTAATGATTGATTAAATTCTAAATAATTCCAAGAGAATTCTTGTTCGATAATTTTTACAAAAATATCAAACTTGTTTTTTAATATGAATAAGTTTTGATATTTTTCTTTGAAAATATCTTTTGCGTCTATTTCAGATAAATTATTAAATACAAATTTGAATTTATCGATTGATATAAATTCTGGAATAGTTAGTCTGATTTCCTCTTTATTTTTCTTTTTGGTAAATAATTTTTGATTTATAAATTCATCCTCGACAACCTGCCAATTATTGAAGTACTTTCTTTGAATAGTGTTTAATGCAGCTTTAGAAAGGTATATTTGATCTAAGTTTTCGGCCCTCAAAATTGAACAAACGAGATCATTTATTCTTTGGTTATATAGAGTACTTTCTTTTAAACACAATTCTAGTGTGTTTTTTAAAGTATGGTCGTGACCGTCAATTAAAAAAAACAACTCTTTCTTTTCTTGGATTACACCAATTTGTTTATATAAAAATTTGAGCTTGGGAAGTTTTTGCTTTGTTTTTTGAAAATATAAGTTTATTTTTTCATTAATACCTTGGACTTTAAAGCTAGCTATATCTGATTCATCTCGAAATCCGCCGATTGCTTGGTTATATTTATTTATTCCTTTCTGGGACAGACATTCATTAAAATAATTAATATCGAAGATATCTAGATTATCAATAGTAATGTTTTGATTAATTTTATTTTGATAATCTAATAAATTTTCACAAAACTTAGGTAAATTTTCATGAACAATACGATAACTAATAGCTGTTGATTTTTCATCACTGGAATAATAGTTTTCTCGATTTTGATTAAATCCAGAAAAATATGTAAAAAATGAATCAAAACTTTTTAATAATTCCAATCCTGATTTGTTTTGATATTTGATATATAAAAGTTTTAAAATTCCTTTTTCTGCCAGAATTTCAGGCCCATTTTTTTTAAATAAGCATTTTCCTCTATCGTCTACATATTCGGGATTTGATTTCCATTTTTCGGAGGTAACATTAAACAATTTAGTTATTTCACTTCGAAGTTTTTTTTCAATTAATGTTTTCTCTTTTCTAAGACTATCTAATTTAGCTTTATCTTTTTCATTTTTTCCTATTTTATAAATCTCAAAATATTCATTCCAATTAATTTGGCTGTTAACGGCTGAACCTAAACTTTCTTCTATAAATTCTGAATGAATCTGATTAAAAATTGGCTTTACTTTTTGATAATTTTCATTAAGCTCAAAATCTTTTTGAATTATTTGTTTTTCTTTAAGTATTTTAAGAGTAGCTGGTTCTGGTATAAGTTCAAATTTAAGTGTTTTTGATAATGAATAGAGATTTGTAAACGTGTCATATATACAATTCATATTTAGAATTGTACACAAAAATACCAAATATTAAAATATATTGTGTAATATTAATACTGTCTTGTATTTCGGCCGATTCCAGAAAAGTTATTTTATTCCAAATAATCTTGGAGTTTTTTTCTACGACTAGGATGGCGGAGTTTTCGCAAAGCCTTGGCTTCGATTTGGCGAATACGCTCGCGAGTGACGTTGAAAATTTTGCCGACTTCTTCTAGAGTTTTTGGAGTCTCACCCATCAGACCAAAACGAAGACTTAAAACTTTCATTTCCCTTTCGTCTAAAGAACCCAAAACTTCTTCAATAGATTCACGAAGTAATTCTTTGGAAGTTTCTTCATAGGGAGATGGCTGAGTAGTGTCTTCAATAAAATCTCCCAAAAATGAATCCTCATCGTCGCCTACTGGAGTAGAAAGCGAGGTAGTATCCTGGGAAATTCTATAAATTTCTTCGACTTTTTCAACAGTGATGCCGACTTCTTCGGCAATTTGCTCGATTTCTGGTTCGTGGCCTAAGCGCTGAGTGAGAGCCCGAGTGGCCTTGTAAACTTTGTTGATAGTTTCGACCATATGGACGGGGATACGAATAGTCTTGGCCTGATCGGCAATGGCACGGGTAATAGCTTGGCGAATCCACCAAGTGGCATAGGTAGAAAATTTAAAGCCGCGCTTCCAGTCAAATTTTTCGACTGCCCGCATTAAACCCTGGTTACCTTCCTGAACCAAATCGAGGAAAGTTAAACCGCGACCGATATATTTTTTGGCGATAGAAACAACTAATCTTAAATTGGCATTAATTAATTTTTCCCGAGCATCTGCAGAACCTTTTTCAATAGCTTTGGCTAATCTAACTTCTTCGTCAAAATTCAAAAGGTCGATTTTACCGATTTCTTTTAGATACATCCTAACCGAATCAACATTGGCTTTTTGAGTTAAAAGATTTAGAAAATCGGAAGAGCTTAATTTTTCCTTTTCTATTTCTATAATTTCTTTGGATTCTACCTTGTCGAAAACATCAATCCCTTGTTCAAACAGGTAATCGAAGAGATCATCGAGCTGAGGAATGTATTTTTCTGGCTCTGGAACTTGGCCTATAATTTCTTCATTTGTGAGATAGTGAAGCTTTTTAGCCTGAGCTACTAATGTTTTTTTAATCTTTGAAAAGTCTAGAGTGACAACCATGGAGTATATTGTATACGAAAAATCACAATAAATCTAGCTTTTTTTGCTTTGAATTTGGGATAGTTTCAATAAAATCTGATTATACTCCAATTCTACCTTGTTTAATTCCTCGTTTTGTTCGTTTTTTTCCATCAAAGCTATCTGTTGACTTAATAAATTTAGCCTTTCTTTGAGGTTAATCGTTTCAATTTGAATTCCTATCTTTTTGACCTCTAGCATTCTTCTATGGGGATCCATGGGTTCTGAAGTTGCATTTAAAAATAGAGTTTGAAAGTAGTGACGGATCTCGGCCGGTAGTTGTTCTTGAAAAGTTAAAGGTTCAAAATCGGTTGATGTGATTAAGAGAGAAATTATAGGTTGAAGCTTGGTTGTGGCAAAGCCGTTGATTATATGCTCCATTTTTTTGGCTAAAAGAAGTGGCTTTCTGGCACCAAGAATCAAATTTATAAGGGCTTCCTCTAATTTAGGGTTTTTGACGAGATTAATAACTTCATCGACTTGAGGCTGAATTTTGACATGAGCGGCCGAATACGAAGGGCTACCCAATCTAGCGGCTTCCTGAGCCACAGACATTTCATCGGAACTAATTTCAAACGCCAGTTTACGAAAATAATCTGTTTTAATAACCGTATTTTTGATTTTAACTAAAAATGGCAAAACCATCTCTAGGGCCTGCTTTTTGCCTTTGACGGTATTGATATCGAAATTTTTAACTGCTGTTTGAATAATAAAATCCCAGACGGGAATAGTTTTTTGTAATTGAGCTTTAAAAAATTCTGGATCAGCTTTGACGGCTTCATCGGGATCTTTGTATTTTTCACCTAATATTAGAACTTGAATGTCGAAATCCAAAGAATCAGCCATTTCTATGCTTTTTCTGGCGGCATTGTTGCCGGCGAAATCAGAATCAAGACCCAAAATTATAGTGTCAGTATAACGATGAAGCAATTGCAGTTGATCTTGGGTAAATGCCGTACCTTTTAGGGCCACAATATTTTCTACTCCGATTTGATAAGGCGAAATCATGTCAAATTCCCCTTCTACGACTATCACAGAGTTGCTTTTACGAATAGCTTCTTTGGCTAAGTTTAGGCCAAAAAGCATCTGACTTTTGTGATAAATGGCAGTTTCTGGTGAATTAATATATTTGGCAGAATTGGAACCGGCGCTGCCGGGCAATACCCGACCGGCAAAGCCCAAGATTCGATCCCGATAATCAGTTAAAGGAAAAACTAAACGACCCTGAAAACGATCGTAAAGCTGGTTGCCGCCATAATGACTTTGGCCAAAAGTACCAGTGGCAATTAAATCTGGCAAATTATATTTCTTTTTTAAAAGAAAATTAACTTGTAGCTGCGAGTTGGTAGGAGCAAACCCGATTTTAAATTTTTTGATAATTTCCGGTTTTATCCCCCGGTTTAGAACATAATCAAGGGCAATTTTGCCCAGAGGATGGTTTAATAAAACGTAATTATAAAATTCGGCTAATTGGGAATTGATACTAATTAAAGTTTTATGCTGGGCTTCTTCCTGACTTAGGTGAGTATTTTGAACTAAAGTTACACCAGCCTGCTTGGCTAAAATCTGTAAAGCTTCACGAAAATCAACTCTTTCATACTCCTGAACAAAATTAAAAATATCACCGGCTTTGTCGCAACCGAAACATTTAAAAATTTGAAGTTCGGTAGAAACTGTAAATGATGGTGTTTTTTCCTGATGAAATGGGCAACAAGCTAGGTGATGTCGACCGCGCTTATTAAGAGGTAAATATTTTGATATTACCGTAACTATGTCCAGTTTTTGCTTGATTTCTTCGACCTGGTTGTCCACAGCCCAATTTTAACATTTAGGTGGTAAGTTTTTTTAGGCCAAGGATAGTAAAAGACTGGCTAAGAATACAAGAGGAAGGCTAAAAGCGATTATTTTTTGATATATATTTAAATTAAACTGATAGCGAATAAGACAGATGATGACGGCAACTATAAAAACAGTAGTTGATCCAACTAACGATAAAACTTGAACGACGGGAAGGTTGAAAAAAATCAGTGGTAAAAGTAAAACCAAAGATGATAAGGCAAATGAAAGTTTTGAGGATAATTTAAAATCGCGATAAAAACTTTCTTTAAAAATTAAAAGAAAATTAAGACCAGCTTTGAGGGTAATAATTAAACCAAAAACTGACAAAATTTTGGCGGAAAGCGGTGAAGTTGAAATAAGGCCAGTTAAGGAATCGGAAGACACGCGACTGCCACTTAATTTTATGACCGCATATATAAAAATTATATAAACCAAAGAGGCTAAAAACAGACCCAAAAGCGAGGCGATTTTCAAAATCATTTTTTTTCTAGGTAAACCGCGCAGAGTCTCTTCAACTTCGGGAATAACAGTAAAACCAGACAGAGCAAAAATAAGTGTACCGATAAGTGTGAAGTTAAATTTGGAAATTCCTAATTTGGTTACGGGTAATTTGAGTGCAGTTAGAAAAAGATAAGTAACTAAAACTATACCGATTAAGGGAATAATTTGAGAAAAGTTTTTGGCAATTCTTAGGTTACCTAAATGAAACAATAATAAAAGGGCAATATAGAAAATTAAAGCAAAAGCCAAGCTAAGACCGGGGAACAATAAAGACAAAAAGGTGGCACCCAAATGAATATAAGCAAAAAGAGCCCCGAAACCAAGTAAGAATAAATTTAAAAAAGTAATTTTTTGAAAGAAAGAACCTAAATAGATTTTGGCATAACCGGAAAGTTGATGATCGCCTGGGGTGCGACAGATTATGTCGATATAAAAAAGATTTAAAAAGGAAATTATGATCATTAAAACCAATAATGAAAGTAAGGAAAGCTTAAAATCAGAATGATAAAAGAGATAAGGCAGAACAAAAATTCCCGCGCCAACAATACCGGAAAATTGCAAAAATACAGCTTTAATAAATTTAATGACCATTAATTAGTGCTGGCGGTTAATTATAAATTCTATAGCGGATCGTAATTGAGAACGATAAGGCTCTGTGCTTAAAAATAAAAGTTCGGTATCAAAAATTTGCGAAGCTTTTTTGGCAAACTCTTGAGCTTTGGTTTTGGCATAATCCAAACTACCAAATTCAGCCATTTTTTGGATAACCCATTTTATGTCTGAGGCTTTTTTTTGAGAACGAGACAGGGATAAAATACGTAGCAGCTCTTCTTTATTTTTACTATCAATATGATGTAAAAGATGGATAATTATAAGAGTTTTTTTGCCCTCATAAACATCATTGCCTTTTTGCTTTTTTTGACCGGAAAAATCTGAAGTTAAATCTAAAAGATCATCAATAATTTGAAATGAACGGCCTAAATAAAGTCCAAAACGATAAATAGATTCCAATTGATCAGGTGTGGCTTTGGCCAAAATAGCACCTAGCCGCATCGGTCCAGAGATAGTGTAGTAACCAGTTTTACTTTCTAAAATTAAATAAATATCGTCTTCGGTTAAGTCGTTTTTATTTTCCTTGGTCCACTTGATTTCAATTGTCTGACCTAAAATAGTTCTATTTATAATAGAAAAAAATTCGTCATTAATTTTTTCGGTTTGCGAAGGTCCTAAAGTCAAAATATTATCGTTTAAAACGTGCCAAGTCAGAGCATGAAGAGCATCCCCGGCATTGATAGCTAACTCAAGTCCATATATTCGGTGTAATGTGGGACGGCCTCTTCTTTGAAGAGAACTGTCTTCAATGTCGTCGTGGTTTAATATCCAATCTTCGGATAACTGCATAGCAGCAGCAGTGTGAAGAGTTTTTTCTAAAGATACGCCCATTGCCTGGGCCGTTAACATTAAAAGCGATGGTCGAAGATATTTGCCTTTTCTTTGGGGATAATCAGACACCATTTGACTGTGAAAATCAATTAATGGTTGATATTTTTGATCTATTTTCCCGGCGCCAGTAAAATGAGAAGTCTTTTTAAGATAAATTTCTATAACCGGCCACAGTAAATTTCGATAAGAAGACAAGACTGAAAGAAAATCAGACTTTTCCATGTGGTTTTTTGGGAATTAGTAAATCGAAAGTAATAGGGGAAATAAGATACAAGACAATGAAAGTTAGAACAGATAGATCGTGAGATGAAGGCATTAGTCGAGTCACCCAGAGGGCTAGCCCAGCCAATAAAATACCGTTTCTTAGAGTGATGTACATATGTTTTTTAAAAACTATGGCAATAATTTCATCTGGAATATTGTTCTTTTTGGCTTCAATGGCGGCATCGCGTTGATGAATGTAACCTGCGTGGGTGGCAGCAAAAAACATACCAAAAGCTGTAATAATGTTGAAAACAGTGTTTTGTTTAGCCAGATCAGCCGATAACCATATAGATTGAAAACCCGTAGGTATGTGGCGTAAGAAAATAATGGAGAATAAAAAGAGTGTACCAATAAAACTGCCAATAAAGATTAAAGTGCGATTGTACTTTATTCTGATTTGCAGTATTTTTTTATTTTTAGTTAAAAAGAATTTTAGAAATACCCAAACCAGCTTAAGTGAAATATAACAAGCAAAAACTATTAACCAAAAATAAAAAATTGTTGACCAATTTAAGGAAATTGTTTGAGTGATTTTGAAAAATGGAAAATTAAAAACGGTGCCATTTAATGGATATTCTGGATATGGAATAAAAGAATAAAGATAGTCGGGTGATACTTTCTCGTTATAAAAATCAAGCAAAAATACACGACCAACCGATACAAAAGCAATGGTTAAGAGAACAAAATTAAGACTATAGAAAATTACTGGCAAACTGCCTTCGGTGACATTTTTGCGAAATAAAATATACTGATTATCATTTTTCGTTTTAGCCAATTCTGACTCAAAATCTTTGAGATCTGAGTGGTGGCGACTACTAATTATTCTTAATGGTAAAAAGATGAAGCTCTGAACCACCCCAACTAATATTATTGATACCCAGGTTTGGTGGGTTAAAAAATATAGACCAAAGAAAAGACTTGTGTAAAATTTGTAAGTACCGCCACGAATAAACCAAACGGTGACAGCAATTAAGATTAAACTTAAAAATAAGGTGGCCCAAGGAATGGAGCGGCGGTGATTGTCGATCAGTCCGACATGTGATAGTTTCAAATCAGAATATTGTTCCACAGTTTCTTGATTATACCCTACAGGCTACTGGTTGATTGCGTCAAATTAGAATATACTCATATTAAAAATGAACGAAGAAAAATTAATTCCCCGACCAGAAAATGAAACTAAACTTCCTGAAATTGATATAATTAGATCTAAACCTGAAGTAGATTTACCGGCAGGTGTTGAAAAATGGATGGTGAGGGTAGAAAAAACCCAAACTCAAACGACAACTATATTGGACGATAGCAGTGGGCAACCTTTGATGTCGCCATCGGCACCATCTGATCCACAGATAGTATTGCCAATTACCAGAAAAACATTTGCTGATGGTTTTAAAAAGACGGTGGGTGAAGCTGGTAAATGGCTATCAGAATATATTTTTAGATTGATTAAAATAAAAAAAGGAAAGATTAAATTTAAAGAAGAATGAATATAGATTATTTATTGCAACAATTATTAAATGTTGTTTATATGGCTGTGACAGTCATATTGGTCTTGGCTCTTTTGGGTGTTTTAGGATACGGTCTTATTTTATGGTACAGATGGAAAGACAGGGAAAAAAGATCGTTAGATTTGGTGACACTTTTGGTAAGTATACCTAATGATAATGAAGTAAAAATTGATGCCATGGAACAAATTATTAGTTCCCTTTCCAGCCTTTACAAAAGCACTGACTTCAAGTGGTTACAAAGTTTAGTGACTCAGCCAAATATCTCTATGGAGATTATAGGGACACACGATGACATAAAATTTTATGTGTCAGTGCCCCTTAAATATCAAGATTTTATGGAAAAACAGATTTATAGCGTATATGCTGGAGCTGATGTTAAGGCAGTCAATGACCCAAATATTTATACCGAAAAAGGTAAAGTAGAATATGCCTGGCTCGGTCTTAAAAAGACACCTTATCTTCCGCTTAAATCGTATAAAGAAATTTCAACAGATCCTTTGGCTTCAATTACTTCGACTTTATCTAAGTTAAATGACGATGAAACTTTGGCTATTCAGGTATGTATCTCTCCAATAGACAGTAAGTGGAGTAAACAAGGTAAAGGATTTATTAGTTCAACAAAAAAGTCTGAATCAAATCCGGAAAAGGCTTCGTATAAAGTTGATGGCCGGCAATTAGAAGCTATTGAAAGTAAATGCAGCAAGGCTGGTTTTGAAACTGCTATTAGAATAGTCGCTGTCGCCCCCACTGCAGAGATTGCTAAAATGAATATTTCCAATATAAAGGCTTGTTTTTCCCAATTTGAGTCACCGTGGAATAAATTAAGCGGACGAAAAATTAGATTTAAAACAATGTTTATGGAAGATTTTATCTATAAATATCCAGTAATGCTTTGGTTTAAAAATCGGACTATTTTATCGGCTGATGAAATTGCTTCTATTTTTCATTTTCCTAATAAATCAATTGAAACTCCCAATATTCATTGGCTAAAATCCAAAAAAGCTCCAGCCCCGATCGATTCACCTCAAGAAGGAATTTATATTGGGGACAATTTATACCGTGGTGTGACAAAAAAGTTTTGTATGCAGCCTGTAGATCGACAAAGGCATTTTTATATTGTGGGACAAACTGGTGTGGGTAAATCCTGGCTTTTGGCCGATATGGCTTTGCAAGATATCAAGGCTGGACGAGGTGTTTGTTTTATTGATCCTCATGATACTTATGAAAGTATTTTGGAAAGAATTCCACCAGAGAGAGTTGATGATGTAATTTACTTTGATCCCTCGGTGACTGACCGGCCCATGGGTTTTAATGTGATGGAGTGTGAACGAGAAGATCAAAAAGATTTTGTGACGTCTTCCATTATTAATTTAATGTATAAGTTATACGATCCGTATAAAACCGGTATCGTCGGTCCTAGATTTGAACACGCGATAAGAAATATTATGTTGACGGTAATGATGGAGCCCGGCGCGACTTTTATTGAAATTGTACGTTGCTTGACTGATCCATCATATGTTCAAGCTTTATTACCTAAATTAACTGATCCGATGGTAAAAAGGTATTGGACTGATCAAATTGCCCAAACCTCGGATTTTCACAAGTCAGAAGTTTTGGATTACATTGTGTCTAAATTCGGCCGGTTTATTACCAATACAATGATGAGAAATATCATCGGCCAATCCCAATCTTCTTTTAATTTCCGTCAAGCCATGGATGAGGGTAAAATTTTGATAATTAATTTGGCTAAAGGTACGATCGGAGAAGAAAATTCGGCTTTTTTGGGTTTGGTTCTAATTCCAAAAATTTTAATTGCGGCAATGAGTCGACAGGACATGCCGGAAGAAAAAAGACGAGATTTTTATTTGTACGTAGACGAGTTCCAAAATTTCGCCACTCAAGATTTTGCGGTTATTTTATCTGAAGCCAGAAAATATCATTTGAATTTAATCGTAGCTAATCAGTTCATATCCCAAATGGACGATGAGGTGAAAAATGCTGTCTTTGGAAATGTGGGTACAATTTCTAGCTTTAGATTGGGTATTTCTGATGCTGGCTTTTTGACCAAACAATTCCAGCCGACATTTAATGAGCATGATCTTCTAAACTTAGGTACTGGAGAAATTTATATGAAAACTATGGTCGACGGAGATCCTAAGCCGCCTTTCTCATTGAGAGTGGCAGCAGTTGAAAAGAAAAAACCAGGAAATCCAAAAATGGCAGAAATGATTAAAAGGTTATCTTCACTAAAATACGGTAAACCACGAGCGATTATCGAAGCGGAAATTGCCAAGAGAGCCAGATTTTAATTAAAGTTCTTTGAGTTTGATGCCTTTACTTTCTTCCCGACTATCGATTAGTTCTAGATATTTTTCAGTAGTAGAAATTCTTTTGTGACCAACGACTTGAGAGACGATATCAATAGGTACCCCAGATTTGAGTTGATAGACGATGAAGGTATTTCTTAAGTCATTGACTTTAACATCCTTAATATCGGCTTTATCAAAATAGCGATTTAAAAGGCTTCTAATATTTCTAGCCAATAAATGTCGACCGGTTTTGGTAATAAAAACACTTTTAGATTTAGTTTCGTATCGGCTTTCATCTAAATATCTTTTTAAAGCATTTTTGGCAGAATTATTTAGAGGTACAGTTCTGGCTGGGTGGCTTTCGTAGCTTTCGATATAAATTTCGTTATCTTTGACATTTTCCATCTTTAAGTTTTCAATTTCCTTGATTCTTAGACCGGCTTGAAGCATTAATTCAACAATGGCTGTGGCTCGAAGGTCATTGCGACAGGCATCGCGCAAAGAACGATATTCAATTGGTTTTAAGATCTTGGGCAAATCGTTTTCGTATTTTGGATGCTGAATCTCAGAAGAGGGATCTTTGGTGATAACGCCTTCATTTTTTAAAAATGAAAAAAAATTTTTAAAGGAATTTAGTTTTCGGGAGACAGACTTAGAAGTATAATTATTGTCCATTAAATCGGTTTTAAAAGCATCAATATCTTTAGATTCAATAGCATCAATAGTAACAATATTAAGTTTGTTTTTTAAAAAAGCAACTAATTGGTTGATGTCGCCTTTGTAAGCTACAATAGTATTTGTAGACTTTCCTTTTTTGGAAAGCGCGCCCACGAACAAATTTAAAGCATTTTCAAGTGAAAGTTCACTCATAAAATAATGAAATAAATTCTAAAATATGACTTATAGTAACATAAACAAGGACAGGGTACAAATGGGAAAGAATTTAGTTGGAATTATATTCCTGGTTTTGATCGTAATTAATATAGTCAAACAAATGAGTATTTTGACCATGGCTAAGGCTAAAAATCTGGAAATGAAGAATAAACTAACTTATTTGGAAGTAGAAAATAGAAAATTAAAACAACAGGTTGAATACGCTACCAGTAGTGCTTTTATTGACCAACAAGTCCGAGATAAATTTGGTTTGGGAGATAAAAATGATAATTGGCTAATAGTTTCTGATGAACAAAATTATAACTTATGGGATCAGGCTGATAGTGGAAATCCGGATTCACCATTGAGACAATGGATTAGTTTGTTTACTAGATAAATAAGGTGTGCTAAAATTCCAAAGCTCAATACATGCGGGGTAGTGTACGGCTGCACGTGAGGCTCATAATCTCACAGGCCAGGTTCAACTCCTGGCCCCGCAACAAATAAGAAGGTCCACATTAATTTGTGGGCTTTTTTATTTTATCGAGGAAATAAGGATTTGACTAATTTGTTCAACAACAAGACTGATTGAGCCCTCATTTTTAATCACATTTTTGAAATGGAAATCGGTGGTCCGAACTGGGTCGATGAGCCAAAGATAAGATTTTTCTTCCCTTTAAATCCTGGGCAATGGAATCTTTACCAACACCGCTAGGACCCGTAATGATAATTAATTGTCCTGTTTTTAATCCCTTATCCATAAATAATGTAATTTTAGCATCAGATTGAAAAAATAGAATTTAGGCAGTATGGCTGATATAATTCACAGGTAAGCGGCAGGGTAGCTCAATTGGTTAGAGCGTAGCATTCATAACGCTAAGGTAGCGGGTTCGATCCCCGCCTCTGCTACAAAGGGTATGTAGCTCAGTTGGTTAGAGCACCGATCTTATAAGTCGGGGGTCCATGGTCCGAATCCATGCATACCCACAACGATGAGTTGTGGATTTGTGTATATTCTAAAAAGCGATAAAAATGAGAAGTAATTTTAGGTGAGTAATTTTTGATCCGAAGATGATTTTGGTAAATAAACTTTGCCTTCCAAAAATGAACGTCCTTTTTCAAAAGCGTCTAAAATACTAGTTGCAAGCTCGTCATTTCCAGCTTGTTTTGCTTGTTCAATAGCTTGTTGAACTTGAGATTGTTCTTCTTTAAATGATTTAAAAAAAGCTAATTTTGCGGGATCAACTACCTCTCTTTCTCTGATTGCATTTGTTATTTGTAGACGTTTTAAAGTCTCATTTGGAATTTCTTTTTTATCTTCTTTTATGCGCTCTCTTAATGTAGCCATGTCCTTATTAAGACCGGTATTATCCGATTCGTTCGGATATTTAGTAAGACTTGACAATTTGTTTAATTCTTCTTCCCAAACACTTGGCATATCTTTTATTTTTTTTAAATTGTCAAGAGTATTATATAAATCTTCAATAAGATAAGTTGTTATATCATTAGGGTTGACATTGTCTAATAACTTTCTTAAAAAAGCGAATGTTCTAGGAGTTTTAGATGCAGTTATCGTTTGTTTATCAAATTTATCTCTCGGAAAAGAGTCTGCGTGTTGAATTTCAGTAATACTGTATCCAGTAGAAGTAGTTGCACTTCTCAAAGATCTACCTATTAAAAGGTCTTTATCGTTGAAACGTTTAGCTCCTTTGTATCTACTTTCACATACGAAAAAATAACCCGGTTCATAACCAAACATACCCCAGTCATCTGTTTCGTCAACTTTAATTTGGGGACATTTAACTAATCTAGAAATCATTTCAGGTGTGAAAAACCTTTTTAATTCTTCTTCAGAAGGCTCAGTAGTTCTTTCATATAAAGGTTTTTCAGGATCTCCGCTGGGAATATAAGCATAAGGTAAATCATATTCTACTGACTCTTCCGCTTCTGCTGAAGAAATAGTTAAGGCTGTTACTGATGGTTTTTGTGTCTCATTATTTCTATGTGGAAAAATTTCTTTAATTTTACTAAAAAGTCTATCTTTCATTGATAAGCCAGGACCGTTTTGTGATTCAGACATATATATAAAAATTATAATTTATTAATTCATTCTAACCCATGGACAAAAAAAAGAAAATTTGATTTGTTGTATAAATATTTAAGTTGTAGAGACGCGCTGCAGCGCGTCTCTACAAAAACGAATGTTTATTATCCCTTTATTTCTGTAATCCCATTGCTGACAAGACTTCACTTAATGTTTTTTGGGCTTCGAGACGGGTTTTTTGGGAACCATCGTCGATGATTTGATTAATGAGATCGGTTTTGCCCTCATATTTGGCGCGGCGGTCTCTAATTGGTGCCAGAAAACGATTCATGGCTAGGGCTAATTTAGTTTTTACTTCCACATCCCCTACTTGTCCATTTATATATCTTGCCTTTAAATCGGCAACTTCTTCTTTGTTATCATTGAAGGCGTCATGATAAATAAAAACTGGATTACCTTCGACATGACCCGGGTCGGTTGGTCGGATACGGGTGGGGTCGGTATACATAGTTTTGACTTTTTGATTGACCACATCTTCGGAGTCGCTTAAATAAATACAATTTCCAATAGATTTGCTCATCTTGGCTTGACCATCGGTACCTATGAGAGTACCGTTATCACCAATTAAGGCTTTGGGGACTGGAAAAATTTCCCCATACATTCGATTGAAATCTGTAGCAATTTCCCGGGTTATTTCCACATGACTTTCTTGATCTTTACCGACTGGTACTAAATTGGCTTTAACCATTAGAATATCGGCGGCTTGTAAAACTGGATAGGTCAACAGACCCAGGGATGGCTTTTCAATTTTTAAATCGCGCAAGACGTCTTTGAGAGTGGGAATTCTTTGGGCACGAGGAACAGTAACGAGCATTGAAAATATTAAGGATAAATAGGCCACTTCCGGAACCCGACTTTGTTGATAAAAAGTGCATTTTTCCGGATCAAGACCGACGGATAAGTAGTCTAAGACTAAACCCCTGACACGATCGTTGATACCAATGGTTTTTTCCTTACTAGGATTGGTTGTTAGAGTATGGAGATCAGCCATAATAATAAAACAATCGTATTCGTCTTGAAGTTTGACCCTGTTGGCCAGAGTACCTATATAATGGCCGACATGTAAAGGACCGGTAGGACGATCACCGGTTAAAATTCTAGGTTTTGATATATTTTTTTGATTCATAATTTTAAACCCCTTTCCCGATGAATCGGGATTTCCCCCTTGAAAAGGGGGAATATAATATTTAATAAATTGTAACAATAAAATTGCTAGATTGCTTCTTCCGTTATGTTATAATACCCCTTAGTTTATTTGAGCCGAAGTCAGGTATCCTGCAAAGCAGAATTTGTAGGAGAAGGGGCATTAGGCAAAACCAAAAAAAATGAAAGACAAACTTCAATTAAATGGAACCATTAGAACAGTTTTAGGCCGAAAAGTTAAAAAATTAAGAAGAGAGGGATTTTTACCAGCCACAGTTTACGGCCGAGATTTTAGTCCTCTTTCTGTCCAATTTACAGCCAAAGAATTAGAATCAGTTTTCGATGAGGTAGGAGAATCTGGTTTGATTGAATTGATGCTCGATGATAAAAAAATTCCTATTTTATTTAGAAATCCACAATTCCATGCTATTTATGGGAATCTTTTGCACGTTGATTGTTTTAAGGTTAACTTAAAAGAAAAGATTACTGCGATGATCCCGATCGAATTTATTGGTGAATCATTTGCTGTTAAAGAAGGAAATGTTTTGGTTGAAGCTGCTAATGAAGTTGAAGTTGAAGCTTTGCCAACTGATTTACCAGAAAGTATTATTGTTGATATTTCTAAATTGGAAAATTTGGAATCTCAAATAACAGTTGCTGATCTTGATGTTGACCGAACTAAAGTAGAAATTTTAAATGATGCAACTCAGGTAATCATTAAAGTTGAAGAACCTAGAGTTGAAGAAGAACCTATAGTTGCGGAAGAAGTGACTCCTGGTGAAGTTCCAGCAACAGCTCAAAAAACCGAAGAAGAACTAGCCGCAAAAGAAGCAGCTGAAAAAGAAGATAAATAAAGTTTTTCAATATCTTCCCTGATTGGATCGAGTTTGTGGGCTTGAGAGATTGAAAGGTCTGCAGCCTCTGTTTGATTAAATTTTAATTGAAGCTTTGCCAATTCCATCCAATCTTCAACTGATTTATTAGGTTTTTGAATTAATGTATCCATTCTCTTTTTTAATTCTTCCGGCTGGTAGAGTGATTTGTAATTTGCAATATCAACCGAATCTAGATTTGATTCTAACTTGGCTGCGTTACCCCAATCACCTTTGTTGGCCAATAAATACCAAAGTTTAAGCCGACCAGAATACCTGTCGCCAGCCGATAAAGAAATCATCATCTTTTTGGCTTCTAAAATTGGATCGTGTTTGAATATAGAAAAATAGATATTAACAGTTAAAAGTAATACTAAAAATAACAAAACAGTTGTTTTTAGTATTTTAAACTTCATAAGGCTTTGGCCAGGAAGAAATAGCTAAAAATTCTTCGGAAGAAAAATTTGGATATTTCTGTTTGAAATATTGAAAGATATTTTCGGTAACAAAAGGCATAAATGGATGTAATAATTTTAGGCTGTTTAATAAAACTGTTAGTAATACTGGAACAACATCTTCCCCTCTGTCCTTGGCTTTTTCAATATAAATGTCGCAAAATTGATTCCAAAAGAAATGATAAAGATCTTCAGAAGCCTGGCCAAAATGGTATTTATTTATGTTTTTGGTAGTTGATTGAATGATTTTGTTGAGTTGGGTGAGAATTTCTTGATCGACTAAACCCCTCTCGGCTTCGCCGTCTCTCCCCTTGATAAAGGGGAGACTAATATCAATAGCTGGATTTTTTTCTTTTAGGCGGTCGATGAGCATGTCGATAAAACGGGAGGCATTCCAAATTTTGTTGACAAAATTTCTTTGAGCTCGGATTTTGTCATCGGAAATGGCTACATCAGAACCCGGGGCAATACCAAAAACTAAAGCCATGCGAAGAGCATCGGCACCATGTTGATCGACAATTGTTACTGGATCAATGACATTGCCTTTGGATTTACTCATTTTTTGACCCTTGGAGTCTGTTACCCGCGAATGCATGTGGGCAACTTTAAATGGAACTTCTTTGGTTACATACAGACCAAAAATAACCATACGGGCTACCCAAAAGAAGAGGATATCCCACATGGTGTCTAAAACTGATGTGGGGTAAAAATAAAGAAAATCCGGGGAATGATTGCTATCCGGTTCCCAACCCAAAGTTGAATAAGGCCATTGGCCAGAAGAAAACCAGGTGTCAAAAGTATCGGTTTCCTGGAGAATATATTTTCCATGTTGATTCGCTTCGGTTTCAGAATAATAAACACCGGCAACTTCGCCTTGGTCATTTTTATTGATTGGCACCAATAAAACCTGCAAACCTTGTTTAATTTCTTCAAATGAATAAAAACCAGTCTCAATATTTGACGACAACTTAGACCAGATGTTAGTAATTACTTCGCCTTTTTTGTTTATAAAAGTAATTTTTGCTTGAAGATTTTGGGCTAAATCATACCAGACTGGAATTCGGTGACCCCAAACTATCTGTCTAGAAATAGGCCAATCTTTGATGTCTTTCATCCAAGTCAGAAAACTTTTTTTGAATCTTTTTGGGACAAAAACAATTTCATCTTTTTGGACGGCTTTAGAAGCCTCGTCAGACAGAGGTTTAATTTTGACAAACCACTGAGGTGCGGTCATTGGTTCAATTGGACGCCCACAGCGATAACAATGGCCAACTTCATGAGAATAATCTTCTGTTTTTTCCAACAATTCTATTGATTGCATGTCATCCACAACCGATTGTCGAACTTGGTTTGGATACAAATTTTGATATTTTTGAGGAACTTGTTCGTTTGACTTTCCGTTGTAATCAAAAATGCGTATAAAAGGCAAATCATGCTTTTTGGCCAAATCGTAGTCTTCGGCTGAATGGGACGGGGTAACTTTGACAGCACCTGTGCCAAATTCCATATCAATTGAATCATCAAAAATAATAGGAATTTCCCGGTCGGCCAAAGGTAATAATAATTTTTTATTTTTTAAATCCTGATACTTTGGATCTTTAGGATTAACAGCCACGGCTGTATCACCAAGCATGGTTTCCGGTCGGGTAGTCGCTACTGTTACAAATCTGTCTTTTTCGCCTACTACTGGATATTTCAAATACCAAAGATGAGAATCGACGGTTTTGTGGATAACTTCCAAATTGGAAAAGGCAGTACCACAAAAAGTACAGTAATTAACGATTTTTTCATCACGATAAACCAAATCTTCGTCAACCATTCGCCGAAAAACAGCGTAAATACGTTTAATGTGATCTTCGTCCAAAGTAAATTTTTCCCGAGTCCAATCAAGTGAAAAGCCTAATCGTTTCATTTGATTTTTAGCAACATCGCGATTCTTGGTTACGTAATCAAAAATCATTTTAAATAATGTGTCGCGGTCAAAATCAAAACGTGACTTGCCTTCTTTTTGCAATTGTTTTTCAAAAACAAATTGGGTTTCAATACCGGCATGATCAGTGCCTGGCAACCAAAGAGTGGGGTCGCCAAGCATGCGATGAAATCGCACCATAATATCTTCAACGATGAAAAGAGCATGGCCGGCGTGAAGCGGATTGTTGGCATTCGGTGGTGGCAAAATAATAGTAAATGGTTCTTTTTTTGCCCTAGCTTTAATCGGATCTTTGGGGACTTTGGGAGTGAATATACCCGCATCTACCCATGACTTGTAAATTTTCTCCTCGTCTTTTGGGGTATACGCTTTATCCATGCGATTATTTTAGCATGAAAATAAAGCTAAAATTTCGACTATAAGTTATAATTCTTTTTATGAAAAGAGAAAAAATATATCAACTTCACAAAAATTTAGCTAGCGGAAAATATAAAGAAAAAATTTTAGAAATTTGTTGGAACCATAGTTTGATTGTGGAGGAAATTGCTTTGAATATCGCTACTGATTTGGAAAAGAAATACGAAATAAAAATAGATAAAGAATTGTTAAGTTTAGGAGCTTTGGTTCATGATTTGGGTTACTATAAATGTTTTGATGAGAGTTATAAATTAAAAGTAAAATATATTACTCACGGACAATTAGGTTATGATTTTTTAAAAAAATTTGGATTCGCTGAAAAGGTGGCAAGATTTGCCATAAGTCATACAGGGGTGGGTATAGATAAGGAGCAAATAGAAAAGGAGAATTTGCCATTAGAAAAACATGATTATATTCCGATTAGTTTAGAGGAAGAAATAATTGCTTATGTTGATAATTTTCATTCCAAAGGCCATCCGGGATTTAATAGTTTTGAAGAAACAAAAAACGAGTTAAATAATATAAATAGTAGTTATGGAATCATACTTGAAAGATTTAAGAAAAAATTTGGAGTGCCTGATGTGACGGAATTAAAAATCAAATATAAAATTTGGCATGAAGAAATTAATGAGTGGTTAAAAAAATCCCTCTCGGCTAACGCCGCTTCTCCCTTTGAAAAAGGGAGATAAATAATAATAATAATAATGAAAATATTGAGGATAAAACTAGGTTCTGGTTTTGAGAAAATAATCAAGGAAACAGCTAAGGTTATCGAAAATGGTGGATTAGTAATTTTTCCATCGGATACGGTATATATTGCTGCTGTTGATCCTATGAATGAGGCGGCAGTTAAAAAGCTGTTGGAGTTTAAGAATCGACCGACAGGAAAAGCAATTTCGATTGCGGTTTTGGATCAAAAAATGGCAACTGATTTTGTGGAACTAAGTGACGAAGCTAAAGAAATTTATAAAAGTTTACTCCCCGGACCTTTTACTATTGTGAGCAAAGGCAAACATAAAGTAGTGTCGGGAATTGAGGCGGAAAATAGGACTTTGGGAGTGAGAATTCCTGATAATAAATATATAAATGAATTGATAAAAATTTTAAAAAAACCGATTACGGCTACCTCGGCAAACATATCTGGTAATAGCCCTAATTACTCAATTCAAAGTCTTTTAAATTCATTGTCGGAATATAAAAAAAATATAATTGATTTGGTGGTCGATGCCGGAAAGTTGCCTCATAATTTACCTTCGACGGTTATTGATACGACAGAATCTGAATTAAAAATTTTGAGACGAGGTGATTTGATTTCCGGAAATGCTAAAACTTTAATTTCCAAATCAGAAAAAGAAACGGAAAAGGTTGCAGAGTTTTTGGTGAAAAGGATCCTGAAACAAGTTCAGGATGACAATATAAGAGACGCATACAATGCGTCTCTACAAAAGCCAATTATTTTTGGATTGAGCGGAGATTTGGGATGCGGTAAAACGGTATTTAGCCGACAAGTCGGTAAAATATTGGGAATTAAAGATAAAATTACTTCCCCTACTTTTGTGATTTATAATGAATATGAAATCCCCCTTAATCCCCCTTTGACGAAAGGGGGAAACTGGCTAGAAAAATTTCTGCATTTTGATCTTTACCGGATTAAGGATGCATTTGAATTTGAGGAAATTGATTTTTTAAATTTATTTGAACCAAATACCGTTGCTTGTGTTGAGTGGTCGGAAAATATGGGCGAGGAAAATTTAAAAAAACTGAAAAATATTAGTCATTACTTTCCGATTAATTTTGCATATATTGACGAGAATACCAGAGAGATTAAATACGAAATTTAAAGCTCTTGAGGAATTGTTCACATTCGGATTTGAGAGCGGATGAGCCGTTGTGGACACATTGGATAGTATAATTTTTGCCGTTATACTGAACATCAACAATGGTTTGAGTATTTATGTCGTAACGGAAAGTTGGCTGATTATTAATTAAAAAATCAGTGGTATAAGTGCGATTGGGATATGACCAGGACCAGTCCGTGCCAGCATGGATAGCAAAGTTACCCGAAGAAAGGTAAAAAGTATAACGATTACCCGATGATTCAGTATCTTGATAAAGTTTCCGGACAGGGCTATAAGAAACGGAGAAATTATCATCAATGCTATTGAAATCAATTAGAGATGTTGGAGTTGGAGTTGGAGTCGGTATAGATGTGATTATTGGTTGTTCTTCAATAACAGCAGTTGAAACTTGAGGTTGTTGTAGTGAACGGAAAAGCCAAACACCACCAATTAGTGATAAAATTGCAAGAATTATTGCTGAAGTTAAAAATATCTTATTTTGCTTAGATAAAAAAGAATTACTATCCATAAATTTATAATACATTATTTAAATAAAACTTAACGATGAAAATATTGGCAATAGATACTAGTTGTGATGATACTTGTGCGGCGGTATTGGAAAATGACAAGATTCTTTCAAATGTAATTTCCTCTCAAACAGACTTACATGCTAAATGGGGCGGGGTTGTTCCTGATATTGCTAAAAGGGCTCACGCTGAAAGAATTGATGCGGTGATTGCAACAGCCTTGAAAAGGGCAAATCCCTCTGTCCTTCGGACATCTCCCTTTGATAAAAGGGAGAAATTAACCATGATAATTGAAAATGGAATGAAAGAAATTGATGTGATTGCGGTGACAATCGGACCGGGATTGGCAATTGCCTTAGGTGTTGGTGTCAATCGAGCCAAAGAATTGGCTCAAAAATATAATAAAAAAATAGTTGCGGTCAATCACGTTGAGGGACATATTTTGTCTAATTTTGCTAAAAATAGTCAAAATAAACCAGACAGAAAAATAGAGTTTCCAGCTTTAGTTTTAACAGTATCGGGTGGACATACAAAATTAATTTTAATGAAAAATCCCTCTAAATCTCCCTCCTCTAAAGAGGACCGTGGGTTTGACAAGGGAGACTTTAACCCTAAATATACTGTGATCGGGGAGACATTGGACGACGCGGCGGGTGAAGCTTTGGACAAAGCATCTAAAATGCTAGGATTAGGATACCCGGGTGGACCAATAATTGAAAGATTGGCTCTTAAAGGTGATATTGATTGGATGAAACTCCCCCGCCCTTTATCGACACAAAAGACTTTTGATTACTCTTTTTCTGGATTAAAAACATCGTTTTATTACCAAATAAAAGATTGGCCAAAAGAAAAGATAAGTGCTAATTTGGCTGATTTAGCGGCAAGTTTTCAAGAAGCGGTGTTTGACTCGCTTTTAATTAAATATAAATTGGCAATAAAAGAATTCAAACCAAAAACTCTATTAGCTAGTGGCGGAGTTTTGGCAAATAAAGATTTGAGAAAGAAGTTAAGAAAATTGGCCAAAGATTTTAGTTTACCAATTTATATGCCGTTTAAAAAAGAATTGAATACTGATAATGCGGCGATGATTGGTGTGGTTGGATACTACAAAGCGTTGAGACTGGAGTTTGTGGAAGATATTGAGAATTTAGATAGAATGCCTAGAGCGGAAATATAAATTTGTTTACATATTTTTGTCTGTGTAGGGGCGTATTGTATGAGTGTGATTATATTAAAAATTACAACAGGTTGTAGAGACGCGCTGCAGCGCGTCTCTACGAGAAAATGGATTAAAGCGGTTAAATCAAATGAGATTGCTTCTCCCGCTGTTGCGGGATCGCAATGACAGACAATATTTAGATTCCTCTCCGGTAAACTGCAGCCCAGGGAACATAGACGGATTGAAAAGTTTTTTGATGCAAAATTTTGCCATCGAAAGAAATGACTTTCCAATCGAAGGCGGTTTTTAGGCCGGGAACGCGATGCTCGTCTTGAACAACTTTTCCGGGTGGTAGAGTCGGGTCATCGATGTATTTATCGGGAGGGGCGGGCTGAGCATCCCATTGGCGATAATTAGAAATATCGACTTTGCGCCCATCAGAAGTACCATAAATTTCATAAGTTAATTTTTTATTCTGATCCTCGTAATTGCTTTGAATTAAAACATAATGACCAGTGTCGTTAACAAATTTTAGATCAGGATTAGGAATAAAAACGGTAGCATCGTAACCCGGGAGCATGTCTTCCTCATAATAACTGACGCGATAAGCATGGGCTTTTCTGTCGGTAATATCTAAACCGGAGTTGAGCATGGCTCTAAAAAGAGTGGTTGACACCTGACAAATTCCGCCACCAACATCCAATTCTGTTTTTCCTTGACGAATGATATAAGCCTTTTTATAACCATTATCCAAACTAACCTCACCGAGCGACTTAATAAAAGAAAAGGTTTCACCAGGGGCTATTAAAATTCGGTTTACAATGGAAGCACCTTTTTCTACATTAAAATTACGAATAGCAGTGGAATGATTAAAAGTTGATACTCCCTTACCTAACAAATCTTTAATTCCTAAGTTGTTTGCGTCTTGAGTTCTGACATCCGGTTCAACCGTTTTAACCGGAACAACGGCTGTTAGTTGCTTTTCTTCTGAAGAAATTAGTTTATCAATTGAGGTTTTAATTAAATCAGATAATTCTTTTTCTTGGGGAACAATACCATTTGCGGCAGGTCTAAACTCTAATACTTTATCATTTTCAAATTTAAAAACTGCATTAACCGGATCGCGTTTTAAACTGGCAGAAGTGCTTTTACTAAACTCCTCTAGATCGTTTTGGTTATAATCGTCTCGAAAATCCAACCAAGAAATAAGAGTTTTATTATCAATAGGAATACTGGTATTTTCAGTTGTTAATACTAAATTCTTGCCAATTAGTTTTTCGGCTCTTGATTTGGTCTGAGAAATTTCACTATCAGTAGGTAAATAACCAGAACTTTTATGAGGTATAACAATAGGGGAAGAAAAATCTCCGGTAGATAAACTGTTTATAATTCTTTGTTTTAATTCATCACTAGACATTTCTAGGCCTAATTGTCCAGGAATATAATTTAAAGTTGATTCTTTTAGCTGAAATTCACTGGGAATAAAAGGGTGATTTATTTGGGAAGATAGGTCAGCCAGATATTTGTCAAACGCTTCGGCATTATAAGAAATCTCTAAGGGAAAATTTTTATTGGAAAAGAAATATTTAATGTAAGCCCAAATACCCTGATTTAACCGACGATATAAAATCGTACTGGCTAGCTTTTGGCTATCGATTTGAGCTGAAACTGTGGCTAAATTAAAATTATAATCTTTTTGGGGAGTTTTGAGAGTGAGGGTTTGGGGTAAGACAAAATCGGAATTGACTTTTTGATATATATCCTCACGGCTGAGTGATGAGTAATCTTTTCCTATAACATGGGTATTTTTGGCAGTTTTATTATAATTAAAAATTATTGGAGAGAATAATAAAACGAACGGAACAACAATAATAATTAAGGCTAAAAAATAAATTGATATTTTTTTTAAACTCATAGTTTTTGATCCATGGCTTGATTGGCTAAACTATCGGCTAATTTATTATATTCCCTTTTAATATCAATAAATTGACATGGTAGATTAATTAAAGGCAATAAATGTTTGGCTTGATTAAAAAGCGGTAGAAGATTGCCGGCTTTTACTTTATAAACTCCTTGAACTTGGCGAACCATTAGTTGAGAATCGGAATGAAAATCAATTTGGCTGATATTAAAATTGTTTTTATTATCTTTTATCCATTCTAAGGCTGATAATAAGGCTAAATACTCGGCTTCATTGTTAGTTTTGATTCCAATATGTTTGGCTTGTTGAAAAATAATTTTTTTGTTTTCGCCATAAATAACTACTCCAAATCCAGCTGTGCCCGGATTACCTCTAGCTCCACCATCAGTAAAAACATTTATTTTCATGAAAAATTATAACTTATGCGTGCCTCGTCAATCAAACTTATTCTATTAATGTAAGCAACGACATGAGACTAACACCTAAAATAATACAAAATAATTGGAAAATAGATTCGGTGGTTTTTGGGTTATGACGATGAAGTTCGGGAATTAAATCCGAAGATGCCAAATAGATAAAGCCGCCGGCGGTAATAGGAAGAAGGTAAATTGAAACATGACCAATATAATTACCCAGAAAATAGGTCAATAATACTCCAATTACACTAGCAAGGGCAGAAAATAGATTATAAAATATAGCTTTTCTAACTGATAAGCCATGGTGAATTAAAATACCAAAATGACCTAATTCTTGTGGAATTTCGTGCAAAATAACGGCTAAGGTAGTAGCAATGCCAACAGGCTGGCTGACAAAAAAACTGGCAGCAATTACCATACCATCGATCATATTGTGGACGGTATCACCAACTAGGCTTAAAGTGACGACATGGTGATCTTCATCCTTTGGCTCTTGACAATCGATTTCATGACAATGGCGCCAACGGAGGATTCTTTCTAAGGTAAAAAACAAAAGAATTCCAGCTATGGAAAAGATTGAGACGGCTGTTTTTGAACTTATTTTTTCAAAGGATTCTGGTAATAGATGAATAAATGCATCCCCCAAAAGACCACCAATAGCAAAACTAACCAATATCATAGTAATTTTTTTTATTGATGACAGTTTAAAAAAAACGAAAAAAATTCCGATAAGAGAAATTAAACTGACAAGCAAAGCGGCAAGCAAGGGTAAAATCAAAGCAGACATGGCGGAAGTTTAGCAAAATAAATAAGATCTGGCCAGAAGCAGGCGTTTTAAGATATTATATAAGAGTGAGCATCGACGATATTAAATCACCATTACCACCTCGGAGAATAAATATACCTCTTAATCCGGAAAAAGAGATGGCCAATTCCTTGCCGCCAATTCCCGCGGTTTCGAACCCAGCTACACCTGAGCCAATAACGCCAAAACCAAAATTTGATCCTAAATTGATTAAGTTTGGTGGGATTGGTCTAATCGCCTTGATACTACTCGGTGTATTGATTGGAATTGTAATTCCTAAAATCAAAGATGGGTTGAAGAAAGAACCGGTAGTAGTTAACTATTGGGGGCTATGGGAAGATTCAAATATTTTAGAAGGAATAATTGCCGATTTTGAGAGTAAAAATCCAGGAATAAAGATTAATTATAAAATGAACCAGAAAAATGATTATGGTTCTCGATTACAAGGTAGATTGGCTAAAAGCGGAGTGGCTGGCGAAGAAGTGCCTGACATTTATCGAATTCACCAAAGTTGGATTCCGAGCTTTAGAGATTACTTAGCCCCTGTGCCAGCGACAACGGTAAAAAATATTCAGCTCGATACGGATTTTTTTGATACATACAAAGAGGATTTGGTAGAAAAGGGTTCTTATATGGCTATCCCTTTGATGTATGACGGACTAGCGATGTATTACAATAAGGATTTAATTAATGCAGCTCAAGTAGAATTGCCAAAAAACTGGTGGGATTTGGAAACAGCAGCTAATAAATTAACTGTTAAAGATGATAATGGCAATATAAAAGTGGCTGGAGTAGCCATGGGGTTGATAAATAATGTTGACCATTGGAATGATATTATCGGGCTAATGATGAAACAAAACGGAGTCAATCCACTAATAAATGATGATGCTAATAACAAGAAACTTCAGGATGTACTGACATTTTATACTTTATTTAGAACCAAAGACCATGTGTGGGACGAAAGCTTGCCATCATCAACTCAGTTGTTTGCGAATGGCAAATTGGCTTTTTATTTTGCCCCATCATGGCGAGTTTTTAATATTAAGGATATTAATAAAAATCTAAATTTTGGTATTGCTATGGTACCTCAGCTGCCAGTTTTGGACAATGCTAACATGGATAAAAACAGCGCTTCTGGCAAATTAACAAACATTCATTGGGCAAGTTATTGGGTTGAGGGTGTAAATTCCAAAAGCACAAAACAAAAAGAGGCGTGGAAATTCTTGGAATTCATGGCTTCACAGGATACGTTGGAAAAGATGTATCAAGCGGCTTCTCAAACAAGAGATTTTGGAGAAATTTATCCCCGAAAAAGCATGGCCGATAAAATTGCCGATAATTCGATGGTACAGCCGTTTGTAGCGGCAGCCAATAATGCTTCAGGTGGTTACTTATCCTCTCGCACGTTTGGTGATGGTTTAAACAAAGATATGGAAAAATATTTTGGTGATGCTATAAATAGCATAGCTTTAGATAATAATAGTGCAGCCGATATTATGGTCCCATTGAGAAATGGCCTAAATCAAATGATTCAAAAATACCAAATACAATGATCATCGTTAATTTTAAAATTTACAGAGAAACATTTGGGGATGGTGCACTTGAATTAGCCAAAATTTGCCAATCTGTAGCTCAAAAAAGGAATATAAAAATCATACCGGCGGTTTCAGCTCTGGATGTTTATCGGATTAAACATGAACTAGATATGGAAGTGTTAGTTGAAAGTGTAGACCTGTACGAAGAAGGAGCCAAATCTGGTTATATCTCCCCTATTGCCGCCCAAATGGCTGGAGCAATGGGTGCAATCATTAATCATTCCGAACATAAATTAAAACCAGGAACAATAAAAAGTATTTTGAAAAAGTGGCCAAAAGATTTCAGGTCAGTTGTTTGTTTGCAAACTACTGGACAAGCAGAAAGTTGGGCTAAAAACATAAAGGCGGATATCATTGCTTATGAACCTAGTTATTTAATTGGTAGTAAAGATAAATCGGTTTCGACTGACGAAGTAAAATCGATTGAAAAATTTGTCAGATTTTATCCAAATATTCCTGTGTTAGTGGGAGCCGGAGTCAAGTCAACAAAGGATGTGGAGATTGCCTTGAGTTTGGGAGCAAAGGGAGTTTTGGTTTCTTCAGCTATTGTTACAGCGGCTGATCCGGAAAAAGAATTATTAGAATTATCGGCTGCTTTTTAGTGTATAATTCATCAAAATATGGCATCAATAGATAATTTATTAGTATCGCTTTTAGTTGACGAAATTGTTGGCGGTTTTATCGTCACTGTGCCTCCGGGTCATGTTGGCTGTATCTATAGTGTGTTTCAGGGAGTTTTGAAAAATGTGTGGTACCCAGGAATGCATTTTAAGATTCCGATTATTCATCGTGTAAAACTGTTTAATGCTCAGTTAATTGAATATACTATTGCTAAGGATGTCGTCCTTAAAGATAACAAAGAAGCGATGAGTGATGAAATTATTAATGCGGTTACGGCTGACAATAAATTTGTTACAGTCGAAGCCACAGCTTTAATTAAACTTGATACAGAAAGACTACCGGAAATATGGCAAAATATTGGAGAAAATTTTGTATCAAAAGTTGTTAGACCGGTAACTCGAAGCCGAATTAGAAAGGTATTAACTTGTCACACCTTAGTAAAAGCTCTATCGACAGACAGGAGTTTAATTGAGGATGAAATTAAACAGGAACTAAGAGATTCATTGTCAAATCATGGCTTATTTGTAGAAAATTTTTACCTAAGTTCATTGACTCCGATTGAAGGTGTTCAAATTGGAGAAGATACTGATATCTTTAAAAATGAGCCGGAACTATTAAAAACTGCTGAAGAAATTAAAAAAGAAAGACTTATTAGCGATCTTAGCCAGCCACAGTCAGACCCCAATAATGGTGGTTTTCATGCGAGGAATTAAACGCGGTAACGGCTGAATTTAAAGTTGCTTGAGTGGTGGTAACATCATCAAAAAGAATAATATTTTTAGGTAAATTTTCTATATTATCTGGATTTAAAACAAAAGCATTGGCCACATTGGATAATCGATTGGTTTTATCTTTTAATTTTGCCTGAGCTGATGTATTTAAGGTTCGATAAAAAAATTGATCTGAATATTTTAAGCCTAGTTTTGCGGCAATATTTTCACCTAAGATTTGGGCTTGATTAAAGCCTCGCCAATTATATCGGTGCTGATGAAGTGGAATAGGAATAAGAATGAAATTATTGTCCAACCAATATTTTAGTAAACTAGGATAATCCTTTTTAATACGGTTAACACAAATATTGGCTAATTCATCGGCAAGATCGGAGACAAAGCCGTATTTTAAATCTAACAGAGCTGACTTGATAATTGATTTATATTTAAAAAGACTCAAACAACTCTCCAGTTTACTGCCGACAAGTGGCTTAATAGGAATATTATTTAATTTATCAAGACAATTTGAACAAAAATATTGACCTTCTTGGTGGCAACCATAACATTTTTTGGGAAAAATTAAATCTAAAATTAAGGACATTGGTTAAATTTATAACTATTTTTAATGAGTTGAAATATGATAATGAAAATTGCTTTAATTAAAAAAAAAAATATAAGTATTTGTATGGTATAATACGAAGATTATTTCGGAGATGTATTGCATTGACGGAGTGAGTACTTTAAAAAACTGCAAGCCGACTTTGATCCATTGAGTCGTTAAACAGGGTTGAAAACAAACATGCTAAGGAAAAACTTAGTGCTTTAGCAACTGATTTCTCCAATTATATTGGTAAAATCGCTGCTCCTGCTTACGCTACTAGCTTCCAAGCTTTAGCATAAGAAAGCCATTTTTTAGTCCTCTATTCTGGAGGGAATTAAGAAGTGTAAATTAAACCAGAATGCTGACTTTAAGATCTCGATTTCTTGAAGAATTAAGAGAGGGGTAATGCCCTCACTAATCGACATTTCAACACTTTTCGTTTACTTTAGTTGTTGAAAGCGTAGGATAAAGTAAATTAAGCTTGTAGATGTTTTTTAATGTCCACTTTCGGACCCAGGTTCACTACTTGGCATCTCCTCCTACGCTAAAGCTACGGAGGATAAATCCTCATTTTTTTTGGTTTGGACTGGAATCCAAATGATTTTATGTACCCACCCAAAAAACTTTTTGCCAAAAATGCTTGGTTTAGTTTTGATTTAAGAGACAATCAGGAAAAAATTAAATTAGATGCAATAACTAAAAATATATCTCAACTAAATCCCATTCCCTTTCAGGATTTATTGAGAAGTTTTGTCAGAAAGAATGAAATTTTCCAGGTGATAGAATAATCGTCATTGCTTGTTTGGTTTTTTATAGTACAATAAAAATTGGGAATAGAGTTATTCTGTTCGCAAAAAAAGGCCGTAAGGCCTTGTTTTGTTTTTATGGGGTAATCTTGACTCCACTGTTTAAAAATTTTCTCTTTAGATTAGAATTAAATGTAATAAAATGGTCTTTTCTTGAATTATGATTTGGGACAAAAGTATCGTAAGTTGGATAAATTAACATATCAGTTATTTGAGTGCCAACATAATTCTGTGTTTTAGGAACGATAAATAAATCCAAAATTACTCGTCTAAGTTGAGTGGGTTGAATAGAGGAAACTCCATAATAATACATTTTTTGAAATGCTTGTCTTAATTCAGAATCTTCTCTTTCTCCTCGGGCTTCAGCTACAATAATTCCCCTGGCTGATATATTTCGACTGGAAATAAAATTATAAAACTCAACCACGATGTTTTTAAGACACAATAAATATAAATTATAATTTAAAAACGGACTTTTAGGAAATAAATTTGAACCAATTTTTTGGATTTTTACCAGTTTTTTGTTTGTATCAAAAACTCCATATTTTTTTATTAGTTCGTGTTTATCAACAAAACTAGAAATATATTTAAAATCAGAATTTTCGACTAAACTATTTAAACTCAAAGTATATTTACAGTATTTTTCTGGATCTTTTGCTAAATCAGAAAAAGCATCCTTTTTATTCAAAGTATCAACATAATGAAATATTAAATTACTTTGTTTTGAATAATATTTATTTTTTATTTTTCGTGATTTATCATAGATATCATAAACTCCCGATGCGGGAAATATTGTGCCTGCAATACCAAAATGCCAATGTTTAATTTTATTAAATATCTCATCTTTAATGATATTTCTAAATTCATTTAAATTTGGCGTATAGATTTCATCTAAAAATAGAAAATATAAATTATCTGTCATACTGTAATTTATTTTACCATTTTTGACAATTCAAAAATAAATTAGCCTCTTTAAAAAAAATTAATTTAAATTTCTTTTTAAATCTCGATCTTTAATCTTTTGTCTTTTTTCGTATTTTCTAATTTTTCGACCGATGCCGATTTCAACCTTGAACCATTTGCCTTTAAGAAAAATCGAAATTGGAATAATCATATATTTTTGATGACGATAGGAGATAATTCTGGCTATTTCTTTTTCGGACAGTAAGAGTTTACGGTCATGGGTTGTATCAATTTCTTGGCTTTGGGAATATTTATAGACTGGAATTTTTAGGTTCATTAATACTGGCTGACCATTTACAATTTCTACTTTAGAATTAGAAAATTGGGATTCTTGGGTACGCAAAGATTTGGCGTCCGATCCGGTTAGGATGAGGCCGGCTTCAAATTTTTCAACAAACTGGTAATCTCGAGAGTCTTTATTAAAATGCTTCATGACGGTCAATTATAACCTAAATTACAAATTTATTTTATAAATTTTTTGGTCGCTACATAAAACAAAGACTGTGTTTTTATTTAAGGTTAGATCGAGAGCTTTAAGAGAACCCAAGTTATATTTGGAGATAATATTTCCATCTTTATTAATTATATAAACGACGTTATCATCGCCAACAAAAACTAAATTTTCACCAGTAGTGGTGGTAGCTAGATTGTCGGCATTATTAATTTCTAATTTTTGATTTAATTTAAATTCACTTTTGCTTCCTAAAGAATAAGGCGTAATTTGACCTGAAGTCGAAAGAGTCCAAACCTTGCCATTAATGGCCAGTGAAGTGGCGTCGGCTGAAGTTTTTTCTCCCTCTTTTAGCCATTTAGTGGCAGCACCGAAACCTGATGAGTTCGGGGCGTATTTCCAAATAGTGGAATTGCTAGGATCAAGAACATAAAAGGCACCGTTCCATGACTGGACACTGGTTGGAATAATTGGAGAAGTAAATTTTATCTTAGAATCTAGCCCTGTTTTAGTAATTAAACTTAAACTATCAGAGTTATAAACATAAAAACTGCCACTATTTTCAATAATATTTTTTAACCCTTTGAGTTGATTATTAATAAGTAAATTTTTAATACTTTTACTGTCAGTATCCACTAAATCAATCCGACCAGTATTGGAATCTAGAAGATATAATTTATTGTTATTAAGAAGTATGTGGTTAAATTGGGGATTGTTTACTATCAAAGATGTGTCGTAGAAAAAATCCGGGGCAAATGTGTTGTCGGAGCCGGTTTGAGTTAATAAAATATTGATATTTTTCTGATAATCAGCTAATTCCGAAGAATGAATATTTAAAATTGACATTTGCTGATAAATAGTTTGAAGTTCTTTGGCTGATTCCAGAGCTGAATTTATATTTAGATTTTTTAGGGTTAGAGTATTGTTTATTTTCTGATCTAATTCGGTTTTAAACTGCTGGTATTGGGTTTCGATGCGTGATGCTTTATTTTTTCGATAACCTACGTAAGAAATAAGTCCTAACCCTAAAAGTAAAGTAATTGCCATGGCCAAGTTTATTTTTTTTCTTTTGTTTACTTGATAACTATCGTGATAAGAAACGAAAACTGGTTTACTGAAAAATTTTTTTAAAATATTTTTTTTAGGAAAAGTGGTTGCTTTGGTCTCAATCGAATCGGGTTCCCGATCTGTTTCAAGAGTTGGTGGCAAGTTCTCCTCTTCCTGGGTTTGAATTAAGGCAGCAGATTGGTTCTCTTGATTGTTTAGAGAATATAAGGCCGATAAAAAATTTTCTTCTATAGTTTGAATTTTGTTTTCTGAAAGAAAATATTTAATTCGGTTCCAACCGATAGATCTAAAAAATAGATCGGTGGTAAGCAGTATTTTGTCTTGTGAAAATACTGGGCCAGAAATTGTTGTAATTTCATTATCGTGCCCAACTAAAATGGAAGCAATTTTATTTTGACGGCTTAAGATAACCCGACCATTTCCTAAGATAGCTAAATAAAGTCTATTTTTTAGAACTATGGCGACTAAAATTGTTAAACCGGAATTGGTAAAAAGTGGATTTTCTAAAATTGAGTTAAGGGTATTTTTTAAACTAGAAATCACGTCCAACGAGGTATCGGAAGAATAATAGTTTTGATTTAGCTCAAAAATTATATCCCGACCAAGGGTAGTAGTTTCATCAAGATTGATTAAACCAAAAAGATGTCCTTTTTGAGACGCCAAGTCAAAATCATCTGGCTCGTTCTCCCAATACTGAGACCAGCTAGTAGACGAATGACTACCAATAAAAGACCGACAAATAAAGTGCATTTATTAATTGATGATACTACAGGAAGGCCAAAACAATCAAAAGAAATGAGAAAAATAAATGAACGTAAGAAACAGTTATTAGAATTGAATTAAATTTATCTTTGATACTTTTGGATAATATGCTTATCTGTTTAGTGATGATGATGGCGAAAATAAAATAGAACACAGAAAGAAAAATTAAAAATAATTTTTGGATTAGAGCAAAAAAAATGGGGTTGTTTAAATCTGGTGTCATAATTTTATCCTGATGTTTCTTTATTATTATGTCTCAATTCCTCTAAAACTTTTATTATACGATCGGGATTGCTGACTCTTTCAAATACAATTTCATTTATTTCGGAGGCAGTTTGGATAAGAACGTCTCCGTAGTTAAAAAATGATTCTTTGAAACCAATTATGGAATAAGTAACATCTTGGATCATGGAAAGCTCGGCGCTGGAGAATTTTTTATTAAAAAGATTATAAAAGTCGATATCTATTACCCTTTCGGTAGTTATTATAAAAACGTTGAAATACCAAGATACAAATCTTTCAAACGCATAAATGAAAGTAAGTAGATACCAAAAAAGTAGGTAAAACGGGTGAAAAAATAGATTAAAGTCGGCAGTTAGATTTCTTAAATCAACTAAATTGTAATTTACTAAAACTTGGGATAAAACTTCCATAATTAAAACTGAAATGAATGGCAAAAAAGCAAATAAGAGTGCCAATAAAAACCAACCGGCATTATTGATCCAATGAGGTCGTAGTGCTATGACGATCTCTTCATTCTCATTTTTTTCTTCGAAAGAAAACACTTTTGGTCTAATCAAACTGGAAGATAGTGGACTTTTGGTATGACCAACTATGTCATATATTTTTGGCCAAATATCTTCTTTGGGCAGATCAACTTTGGGAGGATCTATTTTTGGCGTGACTAGTTTTGGGGCGGCAGATGTGTTGTCAGAAATCGGATCATCTGGGGCAATTGTATCTAAATTGGAAGCTCTTGACATGGTTTATTGTAACAAATTTTGTTTATCTTTTTTCGACATTATAAAGAGGGCCGACTATAGATATATTGGCGGGGGCACGAATATTAAAAAGACTTTTAAAGGTAGAACCGTCGAAATCAACGGATCCAGAATCACCTGAAAAAGAAATTTTATTAACTCGACCCTCGTTTTTATTCCAATCAGTGATTGAAGCCGAAGAAATAGAATTAAATGGATTACCGCCACGATTACGAAGTTCAGATTTTACTTTTTCAGGATCCCAAGTATCAGTACAGCCGTGAGGCGAATCATTTTTATAGCATAGATGATTTTGGGTGGAAGAATCTTTTTGATATAGCAAAACTGTGTTAACAATATCGGCAACTTCAGAAGGTTTTAACCAAGCAGATTTATTATATTCTTTACGATAACCTTGGGCGGCATAAAAACAAGGCGATTCACGATCATAAGCTTTGGCAAATAAGTCATCAAAAGAATTAATGTCTCCGGAAGTATCGCGAGTTCTTTTGGTCCAACCGGTTGATTTCCAGCCGACATCAGATGACAAAAAAGTATAACCACCAGCAGTTGAAGCAAACCAGCCAGTTATAACTTGACCATTTTGAGTTAAGACTTCTCCTTCAGTTGCCTTAACTGCTCTTTCCCAATTACCGCCCTTATTGCCACCTTTATAGACTTGGCAAGCTTGTGTGGTACAAATCTCATTGGCACCATTGTTGGTATAAGCAAGTGCATAAGAACGGGCGGCTATCACCTGGGCTTTTAGAGCTTCATAACCACCGTTATCTCCCCAACTATCGGGAACTTCGTAAATACCTAATAAATATTGCTCCAAAGACATCGACCCAAAACCCTTAACTCTTAGGGTAATATTGGGTTTTTTATCAAAAGATACGTTGTTAAAATAGGCATTTAGGATATCCTTATAATTTTGACCAGCTTTGGCCCGGCCATATGCCCCATACTGATTTAATCCGACATGATGGGGAATACCGAAGGTAAAAAAGGCAAATCCGGCACCAAAACCAGGATCAATTTTTCTATCGTCAGCACACATCATGGAACCAGCGGCACTGGTAGGTAAATTTAAACTGGCGATTCTTTGAGCTTCCAAATCTTTTAATTTTTGACTTAATTCAGATTTGTAGGTTTCGGCTTTTTTAATTTCGCCCGATAGAAAGCCAAAGCGGCTCTCTAAACTTTTCTTAAGAGTTGCTAGTTTTACTTTATCGGCTTCAAGTTTTATCTTATTTTGATTTAAGGAATTGATATCGTTTGTATAGTTACTGATAGTGCTTTTGTCCTGATTAATAATGGATTGATACCAAACATACTGATGAAGTAAATCGGAATTTTCGGAACTGGAAAAAAGCATTAACATGGGATTAAATTTTTTGGTATTTTTGTAATATCTTTTGATCCGCTCAAATAAAAGTAATTTTTGAACTTCCAAATCCGCTTCCTTGTCAACTAATTTTTGACTTAAATCTGCCATTTGATTTTCAGCTTTGCTTATTTGAGATTTGGCTTGAGTAATTTTTGACTGTAAACTAGACGATTCTTTTTTGAGAGGGTTAATGGCATTTTCCAAATCGGCAATTTGTTTACTAATAGCAGCGATATCGTCGTTGATGTCGGCCAAAACAACAAAACCCACTCGCCCTTCGGGCACTCTCCCTTGAAAAGAGAGAGCTAAAAATAGAAATAAAAACAAAATAAAAATTAATAATTTTTTGGGTTTTAGCTGCACAGATTAATTCTAACATCTTATGTTTTTAAGCTGGGGCTTGTGCTAAAATTTTGAAGATTATGAAAAGATTGGGCTTATATTTATGTTGTTTTTTGATGATAATGGTTTTTATCAAACCAAGTAATATTTTTGCTTATTTGAATACTAATTGTCCCGCCGGCTTTGAAGATGGGAACAAAGACGGTATATTTGATGAAAAATTTTTAAAAGCGGGGGGAAGTTGTCCATTAACAGTGGAGTATACTTATTTTCTTCGACCTGGAAATAAATTAGAATCTTATGACTATGTAGGGTCTTCAAAATTTGATTCTAATAAGGAGTGCTGCAAAGATTTCGGGGTTTCAGAAAACGGCACAAGTCACATTATTATTCTGCTTCCTAAGTTAAAATCTGGTGAGGACCCAAATGCTTGGAAGAAGCCTGGATATAGTTGTCCGATTAATTATTCATCTGATCCGGATAAATGTAACGTTGGCACTGACCTTACGACTCAATGCTGTAGACTTTATAAAAGATCTAATGAAACCATTTATTTAAAAGCAGACCCTAATCCAATAGTAGGTCATGCTAATAAAGTATTAACATCCTCTCTTAATAATAAAGATGCGATGTGTTGTAAACCAGGCGGTTATGAAAATAATTACCAGTCTATGGGTACTCAAACTATCAATTTTTATGATAGTAATTGTGGAATTAGATACCATGATCCTAATTGGTTCGTAAGTGACTCATTTGATATCCAGCCAAAAATAGCTTGTACTTACACTGCTGCTGAAAGTTCTCTATCAACAATTAAATGTTGTCCGATGGGAGACGAAAACGGTAATTGGTCTGATACAGAAACTGCTTGTCAAGATAACGGAAGTACTTTGAAAGATTATTGCTGCAGAAAAACGTCAACAGGCTCAGAAAAAAAAGATAAAGTATCTTGTTCAGATCCTAATGCTAAAAAACCATTTATTGATCCTAAAAAGTATTTAAAACCTGATTCGAGTGGACAAATACCAATAAATACAAATCCAGAACCGGTTTCTGGAAAAAATGGCGATTCAACTTTAACCATGAAGCTTTCGGAAAATAAAGGGATGGTATTTTGTAGTTCTTCGGATACACCTCAATCAAAACCAGAACCAGGAAATTTGAGAGTTTATACTGCGTTGGGTTGTGTTCCTGCTACTGTGGAGACATTTATAAAATGGCTATTGCCTTATCTTTTTGGAATCGCTGGGGGAATATCGTTTTTATTAATGGTATTTGGATTTATAAAAGTGGCAACATCAGCTGGGGATCCAAAAGAAATTGAAGGAGCCAAAGAAACAATTACTTCGGCTTTGATCGGACTTTTAGTTTCCATTTTTGCTCTATTTATCTTAAAATTGATATTAGCGGATATATTAAAAATTCCGGGTATTTCTTAAATATGAATTTTTTAATTTATGCTCAAGATGTTGTTTTACCGACCTATAGCGGAATGACCGATCCTGTTACTGACAAACCTCTTAAGTTTAATTTTGAGGCTAAAACTTTGGGAGATATAATTTCTGCCTTATTACCCTACATTTATTTAATTGCCGGATTGTCTTTGTTTTTGATGCTAATTTGGGGTGGAATTACTTTAATGACAGCTGCTGGAAATCCGGATCAATCAAAAGTTGGATATGGCCGAATTACCGGAGCCCTAATTGGTTTTGTAATTGTATTTATTAGCTATTTTGTAGTGCAATTAGTGCAAGTTATTTTGGGTGTGAAAATCTTGTAAATTTATTTACCCACTCTTCTTTCCCTCTGTTGATACCAATAAATAGCTTTTTCTAATTCTTTTGGATTGAAATCAGGCCAGAGTACATCGGTAAAATAGAGCTCGGCATATGACATTTGCCAGAGTAAAAAATTTGATAGTCTAAATTCACCACCAGGACGAATAATTAAGTCTGGGTCGGGCTGACCGCTGGTATACATGTAGGTAGAGACTAATTCTTCATTGATTTTATTAGCCGGTACCCCGTCTTTAATAATATTTTGAATAGCATTAACAATTTCGTCTCTGCCACCATAATTTAAAGCAACATTAAATTTGATTCTTTCATTATCTAAAACTATGTCGAGCATTTTTTTAATGGCATTTTTTACTTTAAAAGGAAAGGCTTGAAAATTTCCTAAAACAAAAAACCTTATACCTGAATTTTTATATTCGACTCTTTTTTCTTTGACAACCTGTATTAGAAGATTAAAAATACCCTTAACTTCTTCAATCGATCTTTTATGCCAATTTTCAGTAGAAAGAGCATAGACGGTTATATGTTTTATGCCAATATCTCGGCAATAATTGACTATTTTTTGTAAATTTTTAGCTCCTGCCTTGTGGCCTTCCGTATCTGATAGTCCACGAGACCTAGCCCAACGACGGTTACCATCCATTATTATGGCAATATGTTTAGGTAAATTATCAGAATCTATTTTTTGAACCATAAGATTTTAGTCGAATTAAATAAGAAAATCACTCGATTCATGAAAATTAATACAATAAAACCCGGCAATTGCCGGGTTTTATATTTTATTTCGGATTTGTTTAGAGTCAAACTGTTAGCACCAGAAAGATTAAGGTGAATTAGAATTTCTTCTAATTAAAACCTCAAAGGAGGTGATCCATCCGCACCTTCCAGTACGGATACCTTGTTACGACTTAACCCTCATCGCTGAATTTACCTTGATTCTACAAATTGTAAAACTTCAGGTACCCTCAACTTTGCTGATTTGACGGGCAGTGTGTGCAAGAGGCGAGAACGTATTCACCGCAATCTGCTGATTTGCGATTACTACCAATTCCGGGTTCATGCAGGCGAATTGCAGCCTGCAATCCCAACTGAGGGATGTTTTAAGGATTAGCTCCACCTCGCGGTATTGCGACCCTCTGTACACCCCATTGTAGGATGTGTGTAGCCCTGGATATAAGCATCATGATGACTTGACGTCGTCCCCTCCTTCCTCCTAACAAAATAATGCTAGGCAGTCTCGTATGACACAATAACATACGATGGGGGTTGCGCTCGTTACCTCACTTAAGAGAACAACTCACGTCACGAGCTGACGACAGCCATGCAACAGCTGTGTATCACCCTCGAAGGATTCCTCGATTTCTCGAGGTTTGCAGATACATTTCAAACCCAGGTAAGGTTCATCGCTTCGTATCGAATTGAACCACATGCTCCACTGGTTGTGCGCCTCCCCGCCAATTCGTTTGAGTTTCGGCCTTGCGGCTATACTCCCCAGGCGGTCTGTTTAACGCGTTAGCTTACATCCCCCCCCGATAAATCGAGGAAGAATTAACAGACAATGTTTACGGCTAGGACTACTCAGGTCTCTAATCTGATTTGCTACCCTAGCTTTCGTCTCTGAGTGTCAGTATATACCTAGTTACCCGCCTTCGCGCTTGGTGTTCTTTGTAGTATCCACGGATTTTACCCCTACACTACAAATTCCAGTAACCCCGATATCACTCTAGTCTTCCAGTATCCTACCCCTTTTCCCGGTTAAGCCGAGATCTTTGAAATAAGACTTAAAAAACCACCTACAGACTCTTTACGCCCAATAAAACCGGGTAACGCTCGGAACCTACGTATTACCGCGACTGCTGGCACGTAGTTAGTAGTTCCTTATTCCTCTGAAAGTAGTATCAAAGAAAAGTAGTTTACGACCCGAAGGCCTTCATCCTACACGCGATGTCGCTGCGTCAGACTTTCGTCCATTGCGCAAAATTCCTAACTGCTGCCACCCGTAGGTGTATGGGCCGTGTCTCAGTCCCATTGTGCCGGACTCTCCGCTAAGAGCCGGTAGCCGTCATAGCCTTGGTGAGCTATTACCTCACCAACTAGCTGGTAGCAAGTACGCCACTCTCTTTGCGACTTACGTCTTTACCCCGATAAATCGGGAAACATGGAAAATTACCTCGCCTTTCGGCGAGCTATGCTCCACAAAGAGGTATGTTCGTACTTTATACTCACCCGTTCGCCACTGAATTTGCAATCTACGCAAGATAATCGACATTGAAAAAAAAGCTTTCGATTGCCTCGTGTAGACTACAAGCCCCGTTCGACTTGCATGTCTTAGGCACATCGCCAGCGTTAACCCTGAGCCACGATCAAACTCTTAGTACAAATTCTGCAAAGCAGAATAAATTAAAATGAAAATACCGAATTATCGGTGTCACTCTCTGGTACTAACAGCTTTGGGCTCTAAACAAAAATAAATCCGAAATTTTAATGTACTTTGCCAACTTTCCGTTGACAGTGAATTATTATATTACACGAGAACAAAATTTGCATCAAGCAAATTTACTTCGGTAAAAACCACTTAATTTAGAATTTTTTCAAACGAATTATCGTGTAATTCAATTAATATTTTAACACAAAATTAACAAAATAAATTACAACTGAATTACATTACAATTACCCATAATATCGGCTGTATTTTTCTCTGATGAAGTAAAGATCGTCTGATATTTTTGGCAAACACTTACCACTAATTTCTGATGGTCTTCATCTAGTTCGGAGAAAATATCGTCTAATAATAGAACAGGAGTATCGTTATATGTTTTTTCTAAATAATCAATTTGAGCCAATCTGATAGCCAATACGGCTAGCCTTTGCTGTCCCCGACTACCCCAAAAAGCTAAATTTTTATCATCTTGAGGAAAAATAGAATTATCAAAACTAAAATCATCACGATGAGTTCCAATGATTGTATAACCTGAGTTTAATTCATGTTGATAATTCCGATCAAGTTTTTCCTGAGTTACTAGAGACGGATGATAATTTAAAGAAATAGTATTAATCTGGGAATTAGAGTGATTGGCAAAAAAAAGATTAACTGATCTAATAAAATTCACTCTGAAATCGTGAATGATATTGGCATTTTTTATTAGCGCCTGGTCCCAATAAAATAGTTCGCTTTTAGAATTTCTACCTAATTTAATTTGATCCAAAAGCTCGTTGCGGTGTCTTAAAGCTCGATTAAACTGAGACAAGGCTGAAGCGTAGCGCCATTCTACTTGTAAAAATAGACTATCAAAAAAATCGCGGCGGCGACTAGGTGAACCGGTTACTAATCTAGTGTCTTCTGGGTGGAATATGACTGTTTTTAAAACTCCGATAAAATTTTTGCGGTTTTTTTCGACTTTGTCTATTAAAAATTTACGGCTGATTGTACTTTTTTGACCGGTGGGATCTTTGATTAATTCGACTTCGACCTCATTCGTTTCACTTTTGTTATTTATTACTTTTAACCTAACCGAAGAAAAATTTTTATTCCATTCAATTAATTTAGGTAATGAACTCGAACGAAAACTTTTACCAGATGAAAGTAAAAAAATGGCTTCCAATATATTCGTCTTGCCACAACCATTTGGACCTAAAATTAAATTAAATCCGGGTTTAAACTCGAATAATTTTTTATCGTAAGAACGGAAATTTTCGAGTAAAAGTTTGGAAATATACACATTTGTATTTTATCAAAGAATTACATTCAATTTTTATTCCCAATCTTGCGTTTTATTCTATGTTTTAGTTTAACGGCGTACTCTTGTGGCTGGAAATTAATCAAATAAAGAGCGATTAAGATACCAAAATTATATAAAAAAGATGCATCGAAGAGGAGGTGAGAAGAAGATTTTGACGGTGGATTACTAGAAACTATGGTCCAGTGGGCAGGAGTCGAACCTGCTCAAAATGGTTTTACAGACCATCGCCTAACCGTTCGGCCACCACTGGTTTTAGTACGAGTGATTATAAATTATTTGACTTAATAAGTCTATAATTATGCAATGAAGAAGCAAAAAATCTGTTTAATTTCTTGGAATGTTAATGGTATCCGGGCTGGGGCCAAAAAGGGCTTGTGGCAATGGATGAAAAAGGATAATAGTAATATTTATTGTTTTCAGGAAACAAAAGCTAAAGCCGAACAAGTACCAAATACCCTCGAGATGCCGACTGACTATTTTACATATTGGAATTCAGCGGAAAAAGCCGGTTATTCGGGAGTAGCTACGTTTACCAAATTAAAACCAATTGAGGTGATTAATGGAATGAGATTGCCACGCTCCGCTCGCAATGACGATGAAAATGAATTTGAAAAAGATACTGAAGGCCGGGTAGTCACGACTAAATTTAAAGAATTTACTTTATTAAATGTCTATTTTCCCAATGGCAAAAGGGATGTAACCCGGCTTAATTTTAAAATGGAGTTTTACGAATATTTTTTGAAATATATTAATAAATTAAGAAAAAATGGAGAAAAAATTGTTTTTTGTGGTGATGTAAATACGGCTCATCAAGAAATAGATTTGGCTAGGCCAAAAGAAAATGAAAAAATTTCCGGGTTTTTAAAAATCGAAAGAGAATGGATGGATAAGCTAGAAGCTAATGGCTATATTGATACTTTTAGAGTATTTCACAAAGGCGAGGCGGATCAATATTCTTGGTGGAGCCAAAGAACGGGAGCCAGAAAAAGAAATGTGGGTTGGCGGATTGACTATTTTTTTGTGTCGGAAGATTTGAAAGACAAAATTAAAAATGCTTTTATAATGCCTGAGATTGAAGGTTCGGATCATTGCCCGGTAGGAATTGAAGTGGAAGTCTGATGTAATAGTCTATAGTAAGTTTTTACAATATCAACTAATCTTTTAAGACTTTCTGAATTAGTGATTGATACTCCGTAAATGTTTTCTGGTTCATTGTCGAGTTTAATTGGAATACCTAAATTGTGTTCTTCAATTTGTTGGAACAAGCCGTTTTTTATACCTCTTACAAAGTAACTTCCATTTTCTTCTTTTAGGAAATCAATTTCTTCCACGTATTTGCCGTTTTCTAACGAGATTCTACCTACTGGACAGGTAACAATTTGAGGATTGCTCAAATTTTCTTTTGGTGTAAAGATAATTCCGGCGTTATTAAAATCTTCCATTATACTCACGCGATTCCACTCAGGTCCAAAAATAGTTATGGGAGACGGTCTTTCGGGTGACATTTGGCTTATGATAACATTAAATTTTATTTAGGGTTTTATTAGAAAATATTTTGTTCCCTCTTTTTTGAGCCAGAGATTGTTGGATTTGGAATTAGGATCGTAAACAGAAAGCTGCTGCCAAAATTCGGCTTTATGATTTTTAATTTTTAAATGATTCAATTCGTGCAATAAAATGTGTCTGAATTTATCTTCGGGAAATAAAATAATTTGCCAGTTGAAATTTAAATTGCCAACAGAGGAACAAGAACCAAATCGGGATTTTTGATTGCGGACAGTGATATTGCCGAATTTAAAATCATGCTGAATTTGAAGTTTTCTTAATTCTGATTTAATTAAAATTAAAGCCAGACGCCTCAATCTTGTTTCCAAAATAGACCGTAAATGGGCTTCGGTTAAACGAAATGAATTTATATAAATTGTTTGTTCGTTTTCACTAATTATGACCGAATCCCTCACTGTTTTTAATATTATTATTTTATATATTTTGTCTAATATTATCAGTTCTTTTAAACTTAAAATAGATTTTTTGGGATAAATTTTAACGGCGTTTTTTATAATCCAATCGGAATGGTCTTTGATAAATTTAATAATTAAAAATTCTGGAACGAAACGGTGACAGGAAATTTGAAAACTTTTTGGACTTATTAATTTAAGACCCAGAGAAACTCCCTGTTTTTTTTTGATGGTATAAGAAAAAATTTTTTCGTTTATTAAAATTTTTGGCACGTACTTGATTATAGCGTAGGGACAGGTCGCGACCTGTCCGTACAAAATGCTAGAATGGATATATGGCAAGCGTTTATATTGGAGCAGATCATCGAGGTTTTAAACTAAAAGAAAAAATTAAAGGATGGCTTGGGGATTGGGGATATGAGTGTCAAGATTTGGGTAATAATAAATATGATAACGAGGATGATTTTGTCGATTTTGCGATAGATTTAGCCGAAAAGGTGTCTTCTCAAAAAAATAAAGGGATTTTAATCTGTGGATCGGGTGTGGGGATGAGTATTGCTGCCAATAAAGTCAAAGGAATTAGAGCAGCTTTGTGTACTTCAGAGAAGCAGACCAGATTGGCTCGAGAAGAAGATAATGCAAATGTTTTGTGTTTATCGGCTGATTTTGTTGGTGAAGAAACAAACCAAAAAATAATCGAAACTTTTTTGGAAACTGTTTTTTCTGGCGATGAAAGATATTTTGGAAGGCTTAATAAAATTAAATCTTATGAATCTAAAACCGGTTAGTGAAATATTGCCCAATACTAAGGTAATTATTAGACTAGATACTGATCTGCCAATCGAAAATGGCCAGATTTTAGATAACTCCCGTTTAATTAAATCGCTGCCAACTTTAAAACTTCTGTTGGATAAAAATTGTAAACTTTTAATAATTGGACATAGGGGTAGGCCCCAGGGAATCGATAATAATTTGAGTTTAAAACAGGCTTATGTGGAATTAATGGCTTTATTAGAAAAGGGCCAAAATATTTACGATAGTGTTTTTATTGATGATTTAAATGATGCGAAAAAAATCGATTTGGCTTTGGCTGAAAATAATATGGTGTTTTTAGAAAACTTGAGATTCTGGCCTGGGGAACAAAATAATGATCCTAAATTTTTGGAAAATTTAATCTCGTTAGTTGATGTGTTTGTGAACGATGCTTTTGCGGTCGCCCACAGAAAACAGGCGTCAATTATGCTGCACCACAAGTTACCTGCATTTTATGGAATAAATTTTATTGCCGAAGCAAATGCCATCAGTAAATTAATTGTTAATCCAGATCGTCCCCTAACTATAATTTTGGGCGGGGCCAAAGAGGACAAATTAAAATATTTACCGGAGTTAGAAAAAATTGCGGATCAGATATTGATTGGGGGAAAATTACCTAAATTAATTGATCAAGAGATCCTGAAACGAGTTCAGGATGACAAGATCAGAGTAGCGGAGTTGGATGAAAGTGGTTTTGATTTGAGTCAAAATGATATTGAAAAATTCAAAGAAATAATTCTGCAAAGCAGAACGATAATTTGGGCGGGGGCAATGGGAATGTATGAATCAGAAGATGATAGAAATGGAACTGAAGAAATTGCTAAAGCAGTGGCTGAATCAAACGCATATAAAGTCATTGCCGGAGGAGACACTACTGCTTCGATTGTTAATCTTGGACTAAAAGACAGAATTGATTTTATTTGTAGTGGTGGCGGAGTAATATTGGAATTTTTGACAAAAGATACACTACCAGCTTGGGAATAAGAGCTTGAATTTAATGGACAAGAGATTAATTTTTGTCTATGATTAATCCATGAGAAAAGATAAAAAATTAAAGATTGGAATTAATGGGTTCGGGCGGATTGGTACAGTGATTTTAAGAGCTATCCTTTTGGAAAAATATGATGTCGAAGTCGGGGCTATAAATACGACCGGGGAATTTGATATGGAAACTTACGCTTTGCAGTTTAAATATGATTCGGTTTATGGTCGCTCCCCTTTTAAAGTATCTTTTTCCGATGCGGAAAAAAGTAATGAAATTGGACGATTAGAAATTGGTGATCATATTATTCCGGTTTTAGGGCAAAAAGATCCTAGTAAAATTCCTTGGAAAAATTATGGGGTGGATGTGGTTTTGGAATGTACTGGTGCTTTTACGGACAACAAAGCCTTGGCTCATTTAAAAGGCGGAGCCAAAAAAGTGGTTATTAGCGCCCCGGCCAAGGATCCCAAAATTCCAGTTTTTATTTTAGGTGTAAACGAAGATCGATATGATGGGGAAAAATTAGTTTCCAATGGATCTTGTACTACTAATTGCGTAGCTCCAATCGTCAAGCTAATTGACGAAAAAATTGGTTTTCAAGAAGGAGTATTGACTACGATTCATGCCTACACTACTAATCAAAATTTAGTTGATGGGGTGAGTAAAGACCCCCGACGTGCTAGGGCGGCGGCTATCAATATTGTGCCGACTTCGACTGGTGCAGCTGAAGCAGTTATTGCGGCTTATCCCGAAGCTAAAGGAAGATTTGGAGGTACGGCAATTCGAGTGCCAGTAATTTGCGGTTCTTATTCCGATTTAACTTTTAAATTAGTCAGAAAAGTAACTGTGGAAGAAGTTAATAGTATTTTTGAAGAAGCCAGTGTGGACCCGAAATTAGTTGGTAAACTAAAAGTGTCGTACGAGCCATTAGTTTCTTCCGATATTATCGGCAACAATGCCTCCTGTGTTATTGACGCACGAATGACCAAAGTCATTTCCGACGATATGATTTCTATTGGGGTTTGGTACGACAATGAGTACGGTTACAGCTGTCGACTAATCGAAATGGCGATTTGGGTGGGGAGATAAAATTATTTGTTGAAATATAAATTAATCAATTCTTGAGTTTTTTGGGCAACTGCGGCCTTGTAACTTGGCGATCCAGACTGTCTTTCAACAATTCCCCGAATACCATCTTCGTTGATACCATAATCTTCAGGTCTTAATCCTTGTCGATCTAAACAAGAGAATGCCATATTAAAAACCGCAATGCTTCCTGTTGGGCTAGGGCTGACTCCTGCCTTGTCTATTAAGGCGTCTATTCTCATCCCTATATCAGTAAATTTTTCTTGTGACATAATCCGTATAATATCACACAATATTTATTTTAATTAAATAGTCCAGCCTTTGTCGTTCGTTCTAGTTGAATGTTTTCGGGCGACATGAACTAGTCGATTATTTTTATGCGCCTATGAACTAATTGTTCCGGATTTTCTACATTATTTGGCAATTGTTTGGATTCAGCTTTTCTTTGCTCTGCTAAAAATTTGTGAAGTGGGGGTTTGTTTCCATCCCAAAAATTACTATGCATTGAACCATGATTGTTAGTTGGTTGTTTTTCTTGAGCCATATGCGGGGATTATAGGCAAGAGATATAAAAAATGCAAATATTTAAGTAATTTTAATGTTAGAATCGAAATGTGCAGATAATTCCTACTATTCTTGATAAAGATTTTTCTCAAGCTCAATACAAAATTAAATTGATTAAAGACATGTCTCAATGGATTCAGATTGATGTAATTGATGGCATTTATTCAGAAGGTAGAAGTTTTCAATTGGAACTTTTAACTAAAATAAATTTTGATACTAATAAGACTTTATGGGAAACACATTTGATGGTCAAAGAACCGCAAAAGTGGATTGAAAAAAATATTTTTGCTGGTGCTAGTCGAATAATAGGGCAAGTAGAAATGATGGATGATCTCAATGAATTTGTTAAAGAAATAAAAGATAGTGGCGTTGAGGCAGGACTAGGATTTGATATTGAAACAAAAATTGAAAATATTCCTGAAGACACTGATGTGGTTTTACTTATGGCTCGGAAAGCTGGTTTTGAACCGCAAGATTTTGACAATAAAGTAATAGATAAAATTGAGGATTTATCTAATTTAAGACAGAAAGAAGGGTTAAAATTTTTAATTGGTGTAGATGGAGGAGTTAATTTAGATAATTTAGAATTAATTAAAAAGGCCGGGGCCGATATCGCTTATTGCGGTGGTGCTGTTTTTAATGGTAACGTTGAAATGAACTGGGAGCAATTGACTAATGCTAAATAAAACAAATAAACAAATAAAAATTGTGGCTTTTTTTGGCGATGCGGATGCTCAAAAAACAGATGCCCATTTTATTGGTGCATTTGAAACTGCCAAGTTATTGGCGGAAAACGGTTATATTATTGCCAATGGTGGCGGACCCGGGGTGATGTTGGCAGCTACTTTAGGAGCCAAGGCTGGGAGTGGACAAGTGCAAGCAGTTGTTATTGATCCAAAAAAGGTACCAAAAAATTTTGAAGGTGAAAGCCATGAAAATACTGACTTGGTTGATAAAAAATATGAATTGCAGTTTTATGAAGAAAGATTAAATAAAATAGTCGAAATTGCTGATGCTTTTGTAATTTTTAAAGGTGGTACTGGAACTTTGGCGGAAGTTGGATTGGTGTGGAGCAAGGCTAAATTTGAATTTGGCCATCATGAACCTTTAATATTTTTTGGTGATTTTTGGAGAGAAATAATAAGTACATTAGTCTGGGATTTAAATTTGGAAAAGAAAGAGCAGGAAGTTTATGAAATAGTTGACCGGCCAGAAAAAGTGTTGGAATTGCTTAATAAAAGAAAATTAATTAAGAAAAAATCGATTTATTTAAAGTGGTTGGAACTATTTAGGGCTTAATTATTTAGATTAAACCAGCATCAGCACAAGTTTCAATTATTTCAGCTGGCAAGAAGGCTAATATTTGTTTTTTGTGACTAGTATTCTCTGCAAAAAAAACTTTTTGTCTAAATTCGGGTGTATTGCAAAATTGAGTATAGTCAGTAGTTCCTGCAAACATTTCCAGGGTGCACCTTCCTTCAGCTAGAGATAGTTGTAAGCAAAGTTGAGATGATCTTAACTGGTTTTCTATCATGGATTCATTCCATTGTAATCGGACAAGACAAGTAGAATAAAATCGGGACCTAAATTCAGAACCAGGAAGGTTAAATCGCTGCTTATCTTCACATACGCCTTGATTTGATAGATTGTTCCCATTTTGTAAATATTTGACCCATACGCCTTGGTATCCACTAAAAAACAAGGTTGTGTCCGGTTTATAAGTACAGACTTGTTCTGAAAATTGAGTGATAGCATTGTAAATTTTAAAATAACAATATTGCTCATTAAGTTTTATGGCTTGTTTGTTCATTAATTTAATTCTAAGTCTTTGTTCATCATTGTTAAAATGAATAGGAGCCTTTCTTTTTGCCATTTCTCTGTACATTCCCACATATTGTTCTACACTCATATTCCAAAACTTATATCATACATACACTGGCATTACAAACTTATTTTCTTATCTCTGGGCGGGAATTGGACTTTATTATTATGGGTGTTTTGTCGATATTTAAGATTTTATCTTTTGAGACTTTAAGGCGATAAATTTCCGATTCGGAAGTGGCTTGGGACCAATTTTGATCAAAAATAAAATTACCTAAAGAATAAAAAATCAGCTTATTTTTATATGTTTCTACGGGCTGGACAACATGTGGGTGGTGACCGGCAATAATATCAGCGCCGACATCAATTAGTTGGTGGACTAAGTCAATTTGCCACTTTTCTGGTTTAGATAAATACTCATTACCCCAATGAAGGGAAACGATGAGCCAATCAACTTCGGGTTTATATTTTTTAATATCGTTTGAGATTGCCACACTATCGCTCGCAATGACGCGCCCACTAATAACCAAATCGTAGGCTAAAAAGCCAAATTTAATGCCGTTGATTTGTTTGAGGGTTAATATTGAATTGGGAGAGATTGCCACACTATCGCTCGCAATGACAGGTGGATCAGAATATACAAAATTTATATCGTTTTGGGATAAATAGTCTTTGGTTTGAGTAAAGCCGTTTTGACCATAATTAAAGATGTGATTATTGGCCAGACTTAATATAAATTTATTATATTTTAGACTGGGTAAAAATTGAGGATCGCCGCAAAAAATCATAGTATTTTTGAAGTCGGTGGAGCAATCTTTAATTATCGGACTTTCAAGATTGGATAAATTAAAATCGTTTTGGGTTAACCATTCTGTTACTCCTCCAAAACTCCAATTAAAATCTTTTTTAAGCCGGGCTTGAGCTGTAATATTGCGGCCTAAACCCAAATCCCCCATCAGACCAAAACTAACTACAGACTCGTTATTGGAAATAGTTGAAGTCGAAGAGAGTACCTGTGGACTATTTAGATCAGCCCGGTTCTGAAACAGAATTATAAAAAATGGAGCAACCATAGATACGGCGATAAGCCATGTCCCATATTTACCCATTAAATAAATATAGCAGACTTTTAAATAAATTTAAATTAAACTTTTCTAGTAAAGACTCGCGATTAATTATTGTACAAATATTTTCTTTATGATATAAACCATTTTATGAATCAAAATGAAAGAATGGTTGTAAGAATTAAGGAAATTGGTAACCAAATTAATACAGTTTCCGCTGGAATCCGGATCGCCGGAATACAAGAAATGCAACAAAGAGAAAAAGAAAGATTAGAGCGAGAAGAACAACTACGGGAAACAGAAGGACTCTGTAGGGAGTCGGGGTTAAGTGGTATTTTTGAGGAGCTTCGAGATTCTAGGGTAGTAGGATTATCTTTCGGACCAGCTGAAATTAGGTATACTTCTATAAGGATGGGTGAAAAACAGTGGTGGAGAGGTGTCAGGCTTTCTTTTGATTTCCCTACTAATGAATCTGAAAGCAATGAGAATAAGTGTTGGGTGAGTGGTGTTTTGTCTGAAACTGGAGTCATTGAAGAAATAGAATGGAAAGGGAGGGACTCAGGAATGGGAATTAATAAAATAACACGTAGCGGAACTATTTTGGTTGAAAATGATTTAGGCGAGGCGGTATTTAGAGCCGTAGAATCTTGTATTGCTTAAGTCCATTGAAAAAAATTAAGCTAAAATAGAATTTACATGTTATTAAGGCTAGCTATTATTTTAATTTCGTCGTTTGTTTTAAGCGGCTGTGCCTTGACGCCAAAAAGATCAGGTGTGGAAATAATGAGCTACCCGGCAGCTAAAGTAATCATTAATGGTAAGGAAATGGGGATGACACCTTATAAAAACACTTCCCTGTCTCCTGGTGATAGTGAAGTTAAGTTAATTGCCGGTGATCAACAATGGCAACAAAAAATAAAATTGCAAAACAATTCTAATACTGTGATTGATTGGGAATTTGGCAGCCAGGATAATTTGTCGGGTGGTTATGTACTCTATATGGAAAAAACCGGTGATGACAAGAGAGCTGGCATTTTAGTCAACTCTTTTCCCAATAAATCCAGCGTGGCTATTGATGGAGAAATCAAAGATTACTCGCCTTTAAAAATTGATGATATTGGTGAGGGAGATCGACAAATTACGATTTCTTTCCCGGGTTACAAAAGTGCCAATGTCTTTATCAAGGCTGTTAATAGTTATCAATTTATAATCGAAAATAAATTAGCCGAAGAAGATATTAAGACTGATGATATTCAATTGGAAGCAAACCCAACTGCTCAGCTAAACAATTCAATAACAATTAAAGAAACTGAAACGGGTTGGCTTCGAGTGCGGGAAAGTTCGTCGAGCGCTGCGATAGAGGTTGGTAGAGTTAAACCCAAGGAAAAATATACTTTATTAGAGGAAACAACTGAGTGGGATAAAATTGATTTAGGAAATGGTAAAAGCGGATGGATATCAGCTAAGTACGCCGAGAAATCCCAATAAAAAGGCTGAATAAAATTAAGGTTAATCCGGTAAAGACATAAAACTTTTGTTGACTGTTGAGAGCCAAAGAAGCAATTCCTAAAACTAAACTAAAAGACCAATAAAAAAGTGAAATTGACCTGCGACTCCAACCCAGTTTCAAAAGGTTGTGATGAAAATGTCGACCATCGCCAAGATAAACTGGCTTTTTCTCTTTAATTCGTCTAAAAATAGTAAAGACAGCATCTAGCATTGGTACACCCAAAAGGAGAATTACTGTGGCTAGCTTAGCTCCCGATAAAATGGCTAAAACCGCCAGGAAAAAACCAGCCAAACTTTTACCGCTATAACCAGGCATGATGCTTTGGGGATAAAAATTAAATGGCAAGAATCCTAAATAAGCCCCGCTAACAGCCCCAGCTAAAATTATTACCGGCCATTGGGTAATATCTGTTGAATATTTTAGGGCTAAAATACCAATAAAAAAAGCTGAAATGGCAGTAAATCCTGGTAATTGACCTTCAATACCACTGGCCCAACCGACAATATTCATACACCAAATTATCCAAACAAGAGCTAATAAATCGGAAATTACCCAAATACTGTGGTCGCCCAAAAAATTAAAACTAAACTGCCAAATCGATAAGTTAATGACTCCACCGAAAGGATTGGAAACAAAGGCAATACCAATACCAGAAGCCACGACAATCAAAGCTGAAACGATATTAAATACTAGCCTTAATTTTGGACTTATATCTTTTATATCATCCCAAAGTCCGACGACTAAAGACAAAAAAGCGGCTAATAGAATTCCTAAAAGGTGTTTGTCGGGAGGCAATAAAATTATAGTGCTAATAAAAATACCTAGAAAAATAGGCAGTCCACCACCTCGGGGAACGGGTGCTGTCGCGGTGGCATTTTTAGTTTTAAGATCCTTTTCTTTTGGGTCTTCAACCCAATGATGATGTACAAAGAACCGACGGACTTGAGGAGTAAAAAAGGCGGAAATGGCTGCTGAAATTATGATAGCCAATAAAAATTTAATCCACATTTAAGAAATGAGGGTAATAATTTTATAAAGAGAAATGGCTGAAAGAAAGGAAAATATAAGAGAGAATACGACCAACAATCGGGATAATAACTGAATTGATTTTAAAAACAGTGCGGCCAAAAGGTTATTTAACAATAAGACTACTATGGAAAAAGCTGGTAGTAGGAATAGAGTTGAGGCTGAAGCCAGTTGTGATTCCCCCCAAGGCAAGGAAAAATATAGAGGTACTTGAACTGGTAAATCATTAAATTTTAAAAATAAAAAGCTTAATTCTAAAATAATAATTAAAACGTTCCAACGAAAAACTATGCCGTTAATTTTTTCTTGCCAAAATTCACCCAGAATAGAAACGGACAAAGACACTGATTTTAAAATAGACATAAGATTACCTTAACTGAAAAAGTATGGTCTGATCGTAAACTTGACTAATAAAATAATAATGGTTAATAAATTTATCCAGTTGGGTAAACGGCTGATTAACTGACGAGTAGATAATAAATTTGGGTAAATTGGCTTTAAGCTGATTGGCAGTGTCTTCAAATGAACCAAAATCAATTACATGGTAAGCCACAATAAAACGACTGGCTGGTAAACGATCACTTAGAGCATAAATATTAGAGTTGTCACTCCAAATAAATATTTTATCTTGCGGTGAAGAATTATTTTTTATATATTGAGCTAATTTATAGCTGTTGTTTATATCCGAACCAAAACTGGCAAGATATTTATCTTTTGAATCAAGATGAAAAGCGTAAGAATAAAAATTGGTGTAATAATCTAAAACAGGGTAAAAATAAAAGTTAAGCCTAACAATAGTTAAAGTGAGAAAAAATAACGATAGACCGATAGATAAACCAACAAATTTTTCTTTATGAGAAAAAAAATAAAGTAATAAAAGGCACAACGGAGGTAGAATTTGAATTAAATAATGAGGATAAGGCCGGCCGGAAATTGTTGCAGCAAAAATGGAGGTGGCAAACCAAAACAAAAGAAAAGCCAGTTTTGTATCTATTAATTTTTTTAATACTAAAAAGTAAACACTGATAAATGCGGCTAAAAATAAAAGTCCACGAAGCATTAACCCACCCGCCATGAATGAACTTTGCTGGTTGCCAGTACTCCAAGAAGATACGTAAGAAAAATTGCGCAATAAGGCAGCCGATAGAAATGGTAAAAATGTTGATTTTGACGCAAAATAGGCAGCCCAAAGTAAAATAGGTAGAATAAACCCAGACAACATAACAAACAAATCAAGTGAAAAAGAAGGTAAAACTTTAATCAATCTTTTAAGTGAAAACTCCGAAAACAAATTAAATTTTTTCAAAAAAAGAAAGGCTATAATGAAAATAAACTCAAAAATTACTGGAAATTTAATAGTAAAAGCGATTCCTAAAAACAATGACGCCAAAAAATATTGCCAGACAGTGGTGGCTTTATAAAAATAAAATATACCCAAAATAGTGGGTAAAAGCATAAATATTTCAGCATTAGCAATATTGCCTTCAATAAGAGGAATTGATGTGATAAATAAAAATATAAGGGTAGCAAAATAGCTTAGATGTTTGGAAAAAAACTTATTGGCCAGTTTAAAGAAGGCGTAAATAGTGGGAATCATCCAAATTAATAGCAATAATCTAAAACCGAAGACCGAACGACCAAAAGCGGCTAAATAATAAAGCAGAGGGGGTTTGTTGTCATAAATTTGACTATAAAGTGTTAGTCCTTTTCTAATCCCCTGGCCCAAGGTGAGATAAATACCTTCATCGCCATACCAATAAGGTTCGAATAAAGAAGGTAATCTTAATAGAAAAAAGAAGACTAAGGGAATTAGCCAATATTTATGCTTAAGAATCTTTACCATTTATTTATATTCTACATTAAACGCTGGCTTTTTTGACAGTGGTTTTATATTCCAATTTTTTACCAAAAAGTAGACGAGTGTGTGAATGCAGCCCGGGTAAAACTGACATAGTTAAAGTGGCAATGGGAAAAAAGGGCCATTGAAGTAGATTTTTTATAAATACTTTAAACCCTTTTTTCTGAGACACGGGTCGTAGTTTCCAGTCCAAAATAATTAAGATAAATAATGGGATAAGACAAATAGTTAAAATTAAATTGGAAATTCTGGGTAAGTTATAACCAATAGCTGTTTGAAAAAAATGAGGATTTAGAATTACTGGCAATGAAGTACCCAAAGTTAAGACAAACCAATTACTCGACCAAATTAAATGGGTTTGGATAATTTTAAAAATCCTTAAAACTCGAGTAATAAGAGGGATCTCGGTGTGAATTCTGGCTTGTTCAATTGTATATGGAATATCGATCGCTCCCCAGGCGTGACGTAAACATTGATTGTACCGATTTTTTAAAGCTAACCAATAAGTTTTACCTTCGGGTGCATCGACAATTGTAGGTAAAAATATTGGTTCAACTAATGCCTTGCCGCCAGAAGCAAAAAAGGCTTGCAAGAATATATGCCAATCTTCAGGGATCATGTCGGGATCCCAGTACCCGGCTAAATCAATCAATTTATAAGAAGAGGAGTAGCAGGAATAATTAAAAAACAAACCATCTGGTTCCTGAATATTGGCAATATGAATCACATTGCCCATAGTACCAATTATCCGGATGGGCCCGGGAACATCATTAATATTGTGGTGCCAAAATATGGGTGACTGCCAAAAACGAACATAGCGATTAGGATTTGAAGCAAAACGGTAGGTTAAAGCTGAAAAATATTTGGGGTGAAAAATCGTATCGACGTCACAGGATGTCAGAGTTAAATGATTGATACTAAATTTTTTAAGTGATCTAGGGTTGGTGGTAATAAATTCTTTTTTAAAATACTTGGCTGCCCACGCTTCGTTAGTGTGTTTACCTGGGGTTTCTCCAGGAAGATTGGCTGGATGTTCGGTAAAAGTTAAGGATCCAAAAGTATCTTTGTAATTTGATAAAAAATAATCAACAGTCTTTTGATTATTTTCCTGTCCTGCTCGAGCTTCTTGAGCTAAAACTACATGAAGTTTTTTTAAATCAATATCGACTTGGGCTGCCAAACTACCAAAAGCCATTTCAATAACATCATTGAGCTCCTTATAAGAAGAGATGATGATGACATGGTTAATATCGGCATAATGCAACCAATTAGCCCGAAAGTCTTCCTTAAAGGATTCCAGCCAGTCACGTTTTTTGTCGGCTTTAATTTTAAAGTAACCAAAAACAGCCAAATAAGAGGATTTAAATGATTGATAAAGCCAGTAAACCAGAAAGGAGATGACAAAATAAGCCACGGCCTTGGGTACTAAATAAGCGCCCCAAATGGGAAATAAAATTACCATCCAAGCAAAAAAACCAGGGATGGCTTCCCAGAGACGATAGATTTTTGGTTTGGGTTTCATAAGCTGGGCAAGTAATTATATCAAAATAGAGCAAAAAACTAAGTTAAAATTAAATGTATGAATTTAGCAAGGTCAATTGAGGAAACTATGAGTTATGCCAAAGAGTTTGGGGTACAACTCACTTTTGATGAATTAAAGCAAAGATTGATCAGTAAAGATGTTTATCTGGACAAAGAAATTAAGGAAGGTTTAAGTAAAAATAGACTTAAAAATTCTTTAGTAAAAAGTAATAATAATTATTGGCTGATTACTAAAACTAAAAAGGCTAAAAATTTAGCCGATATTATTGGCCAAAAATTTAAAGATATTTTATTTATTGGTTTAACTGGTTCGGTCGCAGCCGGGTATCCTGCAAAAAACGATGATATTGATTTACTAATAATTACCAAAAAAGATACTTTATGGATCGTTCGACTATTACTAAGATGGTATATTTTTAGTCACCACCTGCCCCATCGCCGATATGGACAACAGGAAAAAAGAGATCAGTTTTGTTTTAATTTTTGGCTAGATGAAAATGCTTTAAAATTACCCAAAGACAAGCATAATTTAAAAAATGCCATTGATTTGGTTTTAATGAAACCATTAATTAATAAAGATAATATTTATAAAAAATTTATAGAAGAAAACGGGTGGGCGAAAAAATATACTGCCACTGGATATAATGAAATCCTCTGTCTTTTGGCTACTCAAATCCCCCCCAACCCCCCTTTGAAAAAGGGGGGGGCAGAAATTTTATATATTTTAAATTTTTTGGTTTTTACCCCTCAGTTTTTATTCATGTGGCCGAAAATTGGATCAGAAAAGGTGGACTTGAAGAGGGCATTTTTTCATAAAGACTAATTTTTTAGAATTTTGATTACTTCTCGACGGCAACTAATAATGAGCTGTCTTTCAATATCGGGTAAACTGCCTTTACGAGGCCTTTTATGGTAAGACTTTAGAGCGTCTTCCTCTAAACCACCATCATCCTTTCTACCACCAAAAACTTTAAATAATTCCCCACCTAAACGGGTCATATCACGAGGACTGTATTCTAACAGTGGTGATTTTAAACGGTATTTACCTGCCGATGTTTGTTTTTCCTCGAAGTTTATTGTTGTGTTTTCCCGAAAATATGCCCATAATATGGCTAGTTTCTTTATTTTTTCGTCTTTAAATTCAGGTGCTATTCTGGTTGAATCAGTCATTATTTCTGATAGAGATCTACTCTCATCTAGTTTTTTTCTAACAAATAAAACTATTTCTCTTCCCCTAGTACTACCAAATGTTTTTTTATAGGTTTGAAAAGCTTTTAGAGATACAGATAATACCTGAAAAGACCTAAGTGTCCTGGCTAGATGATTAAAGCTGACTAACCCTACTGTACGATTTTCCACTCCTTTTTTCTCAGTTCCATCGCGAAAAACCTCTTCTTTTAATCCACTTCTTTCTAGAATAAATCCTTTTGCTTGTTTATAAAATTTTTCTGAATTGTCTGCTGCCACATCAACAACTTCCATTGCACCAATACCATCTAAAGCACTAGTACCCCACCCTGAAATCAGGATTGCGTTTTGAAGGAGTGTTGAGTTTTCATCCAAAACTATCCCTCCGCTTTCAGCCGATATAGTTAAATGTAACCCCTTTTCGATATGTTGAAGAAATTTGCGATCGAAATTAATATATCCAAGATGTTGGAGCTCTGAGAGTTCCCATAATAATAATGAATAATTTTGTACCGGGCGATTGGCAAATTCGTGGGTGGCATCATTACCTCTGCCAACATCCATCTCATCAACTAATGTTGTTTGATTCCGATATAAATACTTAGCATCTTGAATTTTTTGCCCAATTTCTTTAATAAAATCTTCTACAAAGATGCTTTGCCGTTTACCTGCTTGCTGACATGCTTGATTATATTCAACAATCTCGTCTTCTGTAATCTTACCAGTTCTCGCTAGCCCATTTTTTACTACTTCTATTTCTATTCCCAGACTCACTCTCAAGCCTTCAGGTACTGTTAATTCCATACTTTTTATAGCTTTTAATCTCTTAATCACTTTTTCTCTAGAAATGCTAATTATTTTTTCAAAATCGACAGCAGTTAATGGACCAACTTCATTTTGTTTTTGTGCCAAAAATTCTTTATACGTATTCCAACCGGTTAATCCAATCGGCGTCAAATATCTTTGATCAATATCTAAAAAGTCCAGTTGTAAAGATTTACCTACAAGAGACCCAGCCTCATCAATTCCTAAACTATTTACTTGTTCAATAAGCAACTTAGTATCACCTGTTTCTGCATATTGAGATAATGGTTCTATAATTCCGAGCAATGCTTCCTTGGCCTGCACAGACTTTAAATTAATTAATAGTTGCCAATATTTTCTTTTTTCTTCAGGAAAATTACTGATTGTTTCCAGATCTAATGCCCGATTAACTGCTTCTAATCTACCTTTTTTTGCTAAAGTTTCAAACAACTCTGCTTTTAAATGACCGTCGTTATCTACATACTGACCAAAGTTCTCTTTTAAATCCAAAAAATCTCTTCTAATATTAGGGTTAATTTTTTTAAAAATAGACCAGAAATATCTGTCTTCAAGCGACATTAGACTTAGATTGTGGTCTGTTAAGAGATTTATCGCTAAGGTAGTATTACTGCAGGCAATATCCTCGAAAAATTGCTGATTTAGTTTTCCGTCTGACATATACTTTTTCAGAAGCGCAGCTCTTTCAGGCCAAGCTCGATTTGAGACCTCTTGGTAATATTCTAATGATCGAATTATGGTTGTTGCCAATGTTACTTGTTCCTCGACCGGTAGTGTTTCCATTCTCTGATTACTACTAAATTCATCACGCAAATAATCTACGCAATTACTGTCATTGGACGCTATCATTGTCTTAACACATGCAAGAGTGGGAACAAACTTATTGTCGATTTTAGTGAAAAACCTATGGAAATCTTGATAATGATTTAATAAGAAATCCTTAAAATTTCCATGTTTGGAAAAGAACTGCCAAAATATCGCTGATTCAGGGGAAAATGTAGAAGCAGTACTTTTAATCACTTCACCTAGCCTGGCCGGATCCATTTTTTTGGCTAGAGATAACAATAAATCTTCCCGACCCTTAAAGACCCGATCGGCGAATTCCTTATCATTATTAAGATGGGTAACAATCTCTGACAATATAACATCGGTATTATCCAGGGAATCGTCAGCCGAGCCATCAGCCAGTCTAGTTTTAATTTTGTCAGTGATTTCAGTTGCATGAAATAAACCATCAAAATCGGAGATGCCCAAAAATCCTGTTAAGTATTTTACCAGTCTACTTCCCGATTCATCCGAAATTAATATATCTGTTGCTGTCCTGATCTTGGTAGCTAATTTTTCTTTGAAGCGATATCCACTCATTTGACTGGCAGTTTCTTTATCAATCGTAAAACCAGAATCGATAAGCTTAATTATTTCTCTAGTTGATTCCGGGTTAATTTTTAAAGTATGAACTGTGCTTCTAAAATCAAGATTTATATCGCTGGTATCTTCAGTTAACATGTTGCCAATCACAGTCAATACTTGTGAATCAGTATTGCCCCTATCTAGATCTTCCAATAAAATTGGATCATTAATTGATCTTGAAACCCGAAACAATCTTTCGGCATCTTTTAGATTATCAACAATACCTTGAAAATAGATCGGGTCCTTAGCAAATCTTGTCATCAACTCTCCGAATTTCTTTTTGGCCTCTACTGTCTTACAATTATTAAATTGATATATGCAGGAAAATTCTTTTAATTTATCGACAATTTCGTTTAGTCTTGTTATGGGAATTTTTCCTAATGTTATTAGTAGATCAGTGTTTTCCGCAAGTTGATACCCAGCAAGACCAAAAATTTCTCCAACTCTGATAGCCTCGCCGATCTTCTGGGCGTCTCCTAGTCCCTTGTTGAGTTCTATTACTGTTTCCAAATTTATTTTTCTGCCAAGCTCCCGATAGTCGGTATATTCAACATACACTGGTTCACCTATCCTTGTCCTCATTCCATTTTCATCTTTAACCCTTTTAGATACGTCTCTTGAAGCCAAAAGTAAATCAGAACCAATACTTTCTAACATTTCCACCAAGACTTCCGGATTATTAATTCCATTCTGACCTAATTTAGCTATAACATCTCGTCTATCCTTTGCCAGATATAATCGATCTATAGGGTTCTTACTAGCTAATTTACGAAGTCTTTCTCTACCATAATTGACTTCATCAAGATTTTTTTGCAAAAAAGATTCTCTACTTTTATCAGCCTTAATCGCTTCTAAATACTGATCAATTTTTTTTACACTGGCTTCGTGGAGATCTAATACTTTTTCCTGTTCAACTATCGGTTCAGACACTACAGTTTCTATGACTGACACTGAGCTCTGTGCGGTTAATTTTGTTTCGGTTGCAACATTAAGAATTTGCTTAAATACTTCTTTTGGTGGGATTTGTCCAGTTATTCCGGCTTTGAGGGCGTCAAAAATTCTCCTTGTTTCCGAGGGTTTATTTGTTTCTGATCTTGGAATTTGAGGGCCTTCGGGGCCGCCTGGTTCTGCCATAAGTTATACTTAATTTATACACTAATACTTAGGCTTTTACCGCTAACTCGTCTAAGGAATTTTTGGCTTGCTGGAGGTGGCTGGCTAGTTCCGGATAATTTTTTAAAATTAAATTAAAGCGAGAATTTAATTCGGTAAAATTTTTGGATGAATCGAAATAATTTAAAACTAAATAAGAAATTTCCTTAATTCTTTCTGTGGTAATTTGATTGTCGGTTAAAAGAAAATCCAAAACAGCAATTATTTGTTTTTCAATTTGGGTTTTAAAATTTTCTAAATTTTGGTCCATTGATTTAATTTTTATACTTTATATATGATTGTAAATAAATAGAGATTGACATGTCAACCCAACTACTGCCGGGTTTTCTTGCAATGACGAAACATGTGTGAGTAGAGACGTAGCGCGGGATTGGATTTATTTTGCTAAAATAGGCTAATGGGTTTCCCAATAAAAAGAAATATTTTAAATAGTGTTGTTTTGCCAACTTTAATCTTGTTTTTTGCCTTTATGATTCTATTTATTTCTCTGTCTCGTGCTGGATTGGAGATAGCTGCCAAGCAACAAGGTCAATACGGCGTGGTGCCAGTGGATTTTATTGATTCCATTTATAAATTACCCCCAGTAGACACACTGCCAACTAGTCCTTTTTATGGTTTGAAAAGGTTAAGGGATTACTTGTGGCTTACCTTTAGTAACGGACCGGTTAAAAAAAGTCAAATTGCCCTGCTTTTGTCAGACAAAAAAATAGCTGAAGCTATTGCTTTATTTAATAACGACCAATTAGAAATTGGATTAAATGCTGGTATAGAAGCAGTTGATAAACTAAAATATGCTGATAAATTGATTGCTAATTATCAAAAAGAAGATATTTTTAAGGAACAGATGGAGATACGAATTTTCCAAACTGGAAATGCTTATAAAGAAATAATGACTTCAATTAATAATATATTTGGATTGGATGAAGCAAAGTATCAACAAATAATTACAGATCTAAATAAATTAAATGAAGAAAAGCAAAAAGAAAAAAACGGGGATTAAAAAAAACTGGCCAATACGATTTTTGGTCTTGTTTTTATCTGTGTTTTTGATTGGAACTATATATATTATCAGAGACATACCTAATCCGACCAAACTGGTGACCGATGAATATCCTGAATCGTCCCAAATTTTTGATAGAAATGACAAATTGCTATACGAATTTTATTCGGACAAAAGAAGGGTAACGGTTAATTTATCTCAAATTCCAGATAGTATGAAGAAAGCTACGTTGGCAATTGAAGACGCCAATTTTTATAAACATGGTGGTTTTGACTGGAAAGGAATTTTAAGAGGATTATATCGGACACTTATCAAAAAGAGACTACAGGGTGGTTCAACTTTAACTCAACAATTGGTTAAAAATGCACTGTTAACCCCTGAAAGAACCGTGACGCGAAAAGTTAAAGAGGCAATTTTAACGATCGCTACAGAGGTGCTTTATAGTAAAGACCAAATTTTGGAAATGTATTTTAATCAAACCCCTTATGGCGGAACTATGTGGGGAGTCCAAGCAGCAGCCCAAGGAATTTTTAATAAAAATATTTCTGATTTAGATTTGGCAGAGACGGCATTGCTGGCTGGACTGCCCGGATCACCCACTCAATACTCCCCATTTGCTCACCCTGATTTAGCCAAAAAAAGACAAGCGTTGGTTTTAAATAGAATGTATGAATTGGGGTATATAACTAAAGAAGAAAAACAAAAGGCTGATGAAGAACCGCTCAAATATTACTTAAATAGAAGCAATATTCAAGCACCCCATTTTGTTTTTTATGTGAAGGAACAATTAATTGATAAATATGGCCTAAAAGCCGTAAATGAGGGTGGATTGAAGATTCAGACGACACTAGATTTAGATTTGCAAGATTTTGCTCAAACAGCCGTGGCTTCTGAAGTGGCTAAACTTAAGAAATCAAATGTGACCAATGGGGCAGTATTAATTACTAAACCAAAAACCGGAGAAATTTTGGCCATGGTCGGATCTAAGGATTATTTTGCTGATGATATTGATGGTAAATATAACGTAACCACGGCTTTTAGACAGCCAGGTTCTTCTATAAAACCTTTGAATTATGCTACCGCTTTGGAATTGGGCAAAATTACCTTGGCGTCGGTTTTTGACGATGATCCAACTTGCTTTAATCAAGAAAACCAAAAACCTTATTGTCCATCAAATTACGGTAATCACTATCATGGTCTACAAACAACAAGAAATTCACTGGCCAATTCTTTAAATATTCCGGCCGTTAAAGTTCTAAAGATAAATGGCTTGGAAACTTTTGTTGCCTCGGCTTCAGCTATGGGAATTAGCACATTTAAAGATCCGTCAAATTATGGATTATCTTTAACTTTGGGAGGAGGAGAAGTCATAATGACCGATATGGCCAAAGCTTATGGTGTTTTAGCTAATATGGGTGTAAAACAAGATTTAGTTTCTATATTAAAAGTAACTGATCGCCACGGTGCTATATTAGACGAATATAAATATATTCCTGATTCTAGGGTGTTATCAGCAGAAACTTCATATTTAATTCAACAAACATTATCTGATGATGGAGCCAGAAGTATGGTTTTTGGTGCTGGGTCACTTTTGAATATCAAAGGCCATCCAGAAGTGGCAGTAAAAACTGGAACTACCAATGACTTAAGAGATAATTGGACGATGGGTTATACTTCAGATTTTGTCGCGGCTGTTTGGGTGGGCAACAATGATAATTCTAAAATGGGTGGAGTGGTTTCAGGGGTGACCGGAGCAGCCCCAATTTGGAATAAAATAATGACTCAAATATTGAAAAATCAAACTATTCGAAAACCATCAAAACCAGATGGAGTAGTAGGGGTGAATGTCTGTAATTTAACTGGTGGGGCTGTACCAGATAGTGGTTGTGATTCTCATTTCGAATATTTCAAAAAAGAATTTGTACCAATTAAAAGCGAACCAATTAAAAGTAATGTTTTAATTAATAAGGATACTGGCCGATTAGTCCAGCAAGGTGAAAATATACCAAATGCTGAATGGCAAGAACATACTGTTGTCAAAGACGCTAGTGGGGTGACAATTTGTCTGGACTGTCCTCTCGTAGGAACCCAACCAGACGGTCAAAGTCAGCCAGCAGTAATTGTTAATTAAACCGACACTTGGAGTAAATATAATAAAGAAAATACTAATAGAAATAGGATATCCAGCATACTTACTAGTATTGTGTGGGTGGCGTTTATTTAGGAAAATTAAGTGGGGTTATTTAATTGCTAGTATTCCTTTAATAATATTTTCGATTATCGGTGTCGTTTTTTACAAAGAAATTCTAGTAGATTTGCCCAATATTAACCAAATATATTTGCCACCGAGAATGGCCAGTAAAATAGTTGATCGAAACGGCAATTTGCTATATCAATTTTATGATCAGGAGAACCGAACTTGGGTGCCAATCGATAAGATTCCCCAGTCATTAATTTGGGCAACTTTAGCCATAGAAGATAAGGATTTTTACTATCATAACGGCATTTCTTTAAAAGGTTTAAGTAAGGCAGCACTTTATAATTTTAAAAAAAATGGGGCAGATAAATTACGGGGTGGATCGACAATTACCCAACAGCTAATTAAAAATGTTTTTTTTAGTAATGAAAAAACTTTCAAAAGAAAAATAAAAGAAGCTGTTTTAGCGATTGTCTTGGAAAATAAATTAAGTAAAAAAGAAATTTTAGAAAAGTATTTTAACCAGGTGGCTTATGGTGGCGATACCTATGGAGTCGAGGAAGCTTCACTAAAATATTTTGGCAAAAATGTGTGGGAAATAAATATAAGTGAAGCGGCGTTTTTGGCCGGATTACCGGCCGCACCTAGTTCTTATTCGCCGTTTGGCAATAACCCTCAATTTGCCTTTGAAAGACAAAAGCATGTAATTTCGGAAATGATTAACGCTGGATTTATCAGTCAAAAAGAAGGTGAAAGTGCAGAAAAAGAAAAAATAAATTTATTAAAAGAAAAACGAAAAATGAAGGCGCCCCATTTTATTTTTTATATAAAAAATATATTAGAAAAACAATATGGATTTACTAATTTTGGCCGACAGGGATTGACTATCATTACATCTTTAGACTTGAATACTCAAGCGATGGCTGAAGCGGCGGTGAAGGATGAGGTGGAAAAAATTAAAGGTATGAATATTAGTAATGGTGCTTCTTTGGTTTTGGACACTAAAAACGGTGATGTTTTAGCCATGGTCGGATCTAAAAATTACAATGCCAGCGATATTGATGGTCAATACAATATTGTGACGGCTTTACGCCAACCAGGTTCTTCTATTAAACCAATTAACTATCTTTTGGCTCTAAAAAACGGCAAGACTTTGGCATCAATGATTGACGATAGTCCAGTAACTTATGATATTAAGGGCCAAAAGCCTTATTCACCAAGAGATTATACCGGCAAATTTTTAGGTCGAGTTAGTTTAAAAACAGCACTAGCTTCATCTTTGAACATTCCCTCGGTTAGACTTTTAGCTGAAAATGGCGTCAATAATATGATTGATTTGGCTGAACAAATGGGGATAAATACTTGGACCGACAGAAATCGTTATGGTTTATCGCTGGCGCTTGGAAGTGGTGAAGTTAAAATGATCGAGCTGGCTCAAGCTTATAGTATCTTTGCTGATCTAGGTAAAAAAGTAGAAATTAATCCAATTTTAAAAATTGAAAATTATTTGGGAGAAACAGTTTATCAAAAAGAAATTGACGAAAAAGATGTCATTGAACCAGGTTATGCTTTTTTGATCAATAGCGCTCTAAGTGACAATCAGGCTAGATCCCCTATCTTTGGGTTAAATTCTAAGCTAAAAATTGACGGCAAGACCGTGGCGGTGAAAACCGGGACGACCAATGGTCTAAAAGACAATTGGTGTATCGGTTGGACACCAAGTTATTTGGTGGCGACTTGGGTGGGTAATAATAACAATGCGCCCATGAGTTGGGTGGCTTCGGGAGTAACTGGCGCGACTCCGATTTGGCAAAATATAATGAAAAATATTTTAGAAGGCAAGCCTGACGAAAATTGGGCTACACCCAGTGAGGTCCATAAATCCAATGTCTGTGGTAAAGAAGAATATTTTATCAATGATACTGATAAATCAATTCATTGTCCGGTTCTGCCAACACCAGTAATAGTGAATTAATGTAATTTGTACTAAATAGTACCAAGCACTTGCGCGGTCTTACATTATGTGTTTTATTTAATTAATTAATTGTTAAATAAAACACATAAACATGAGGCCGATTTTAAAAAATAAGAATTATGAGTTTGAACGAATGGCAGTAACACAAGAATTACTAGAAAATTATTTAGAATTTTTGATTAAATTTAATAATTTTAAACCGGAAGTTAAAAAAATTATAGACTAATTTTTTAAATTAATTTTAGCTTTTTAAAGAAAACCAATAAAGCTTTTCGACTAACAGGGGTAAGATTTTTTGGGCAGATTCAACTGAACCAGTAAAGCGAAACATCATTAAAATTTGCTTTTGAGGAACTGATATTAAAAAGCGCCATTCATTGATATTGTCTTGAGAAAAAACTGACTGCTTAACCGATGCACCTGGTGGCAGTGCGTCAGTAATTAACGACGGATTAACTTCGAGTTTATCTAAATCATTCATAATTTTCGAGGTGTTTCCAGTAAAAAAGGAGTTAGTGTTATTGTCAGGCCAATAAAAATTATCTGTGGGGGGATTGGTTTGATATAAAACTAGCCAATTACTAGCATTGTTGCCTAAAATATCGTATATTTCTTTTTTAATATCCAATTTATTGGGAAGGATAATTTGAGGATTGAATCTAGATAAATTAAGACTCAAACTTAATGTAGGCGGTGAAGATAGAGTTCGTTTAATAAATGTATAAATCCAAAAACAGAGACTAAGACCGACGGTTAATATTAAAACAAATAAAATAAACCGGCGTTTGTTTTGAAGTTTTTTTTCAATTGATAACGAGTCCAATATATCTAGTTGTTCGACTGATTTTTTTTTGGTTTTGTCGGGTTTAGGTAGCATTGACTTGATCTAAAGTTAATAATCCGGTTTTGGCACCCATAAATGAAACCACTGAAGCTGAATTTTTAATGCCCCAAAAAAGAGATTCCTCAATAGTTTTTTGATGAATTAAGGCCGCTACAAAAGTGGAACCAAAAGCGTCGCCAGCGCCAGTTTCATCGACCGGAGTAGTATTAATTATGGGTGAATATAAATTTTGACCGTCGACTGTAAGTACGTGTGCTCCTTCTCGACCATTAGTTACCGCTGCAATATTGGCACCAAGAGATTTTAATTTGGTCCAAAAACTAGAATTATCAATATCTAGCTGCAATAAATCTTCCGATTCAGTCCTATTTAAGAGTAAAAATTCAATATGTTTAATTAAAGGTAGAAGTCTATTTTTTTGAGATAGTTCTCGATTACCTGGATTTAGGGCAACTTTTATATTATTTTCTTTGGCAAAACCGATTAATTTTTCCAAAAGATCAATATTGCCCTCAAGAGAACTAATATAAAACCACTTGTTTTGGTTTAGATTTTCCCAAGTTATATGTTTTTCTTCTAGGTGAGTCTCACCGCGATTTATCAAAATTGCCCGGCCGCCATCTGGGGCAACTAGAATAATAGAATAATCGGTTTTTTCACCCCGGGGATGAATTAGAAAACTAGTATCGACTCGATTTTTACCTAATTCCTGAAACACATATTCACCCAAAGGGTCATTGCCCAAAAGCGATAAACAAGTAGGCTTTAAACCCAAGCGAGAAAAGGATACTGCAGTATTAGTGGCTCCCCCACCAGAACAGATTAAACTTTGACTAACTTCATTTTTGGAAGAATGAGCCAAGGAAATCGACAGACCAGTATTGAAGTCTTTATCTTGTTTGACCACCAGACTGTCTGATTTAACAAAAATATCGGCAGTCGCGCCGCCAATAGTAATGACATCAAACATTGGCGGAGGAAAAATTTAATAATTTACTTTTGACTATATTTTCCAGATATTCGACGACCGGGTTTAATAGTTCGTATATTTTTTCCGATTGGATTTGAGCTAAGTTTTGGTTTAAAGATTGTTTAAAACCGAGTCTTAAATCGGTATTAATATTAATTTTGACAATACCCAAATTTATAGCCGAAGTAATATCGTCAATGGAAACACCCGAGCCACCATGAAGAGTTAAATATTGGGCATCGCCTAGACTTTGACGAATTTGTTTGAGTAAATTTAAGTCCAATTTTTCGGGAACTTTTTGGTTAACCCCGTGGACATTACCAACTGAAACTGCCAAAAGATCGGCTTGAGTTTGATCTATAAATTCTTTGGCTTGAGTGGGATTGGTATAACTTTTGGGATCAATTTGGGAACCAGCCAGACTAATATGATTAAATTCGGCTTCAATTATGGCTTCCGGATTGATTGCCCGAATTTTTTTGATAAATTCAGCGGTCGTGTTTAAATTGGTTTGATAATCCTGAAGGGACAAATCTAAATGAACCATATCAAAACCTAATTTAATCAAATGTTCCAACCTTTGAGTGTCCTCGGAATGATCCATATTTAAATAAATAGGTAGACCTTCAATTTGAGCCCGTTTAACTAAAAGATAAAGTCTTTCGGCTAAAATAAATTTATCTTCACCGGCAGACAATTGAACAATACAGGGCAGATTTGTATCAGCCACAGCTTTTTCGATGGCCTGATAAATTTCAAAACTATCAATATTGAAAGCCGGGAGAGCTTTATGGTTTAATTTATATTCACTTAAAACCTGTCTTAAAGAATTCATAAGATTTTTTTAATTGTTTCCATTAAATGATTAAGGCTAATACCAAAATGGTTGTAAAGTTCGTCGACATCTTTGCTGGACTGACCAAATTTATTATCGACAGCTAGATGAGCAAAATGACAGTTTAAATTATTACTTAAAACCAAGGAGGCGACAGCTTCGCCCAATCCCCCTTGCTTTTGATGGTCTTCAAGTACAATTAATCTTTTGGTTTTTTTAACACTTTTCAAAATAGTAATAGTGTCTAAGGGTTTTATTGATGAACAATTTATTATTTCAATACTTATATTTTTACCCTTTTCCTTGAGTAATTTTTGAGACTGAAAAGCTAGATTTAGAATTGGTCCATAACCGATTATAGTTAGATCTTTGCCTTTTTTGAGAACATGAGATTTACCGATAGTAAAGCTTGATTTTTTATCAAACATGATTTCTGTTGGTGGCCGAACCAAACGTATATAGGCCGGGTGGGGGCTATGAGCAGCGGTTTTTATAATTTTTTCGGTTTCGATAGCATCAAGCGGAGCAAAAACTTCCATGTTGGGAAGCGAACGCATAAGGCCGACGTCTTCGAGCATCTGGTGAGTGGCCCCTAGATCAGTACTCATTAAACCAGAGTGGGAACCGATAATTTTGACATTGGCATTGTTGTAACAAATTGATTGTTTGATCGTGTTCCAATTGATGGCCGGAGAAAAACAGGCAAAGGAAGTTAAAAAAACAGTTTTATCGGTTTTTGCCAAACCAGCCGCAATCCCGGCAGCATTGGCTTCGGCCACACCGCATTCAATAAAACGGTCGGGAAAATCAGTGGCAAATTTATCCAAAAATAAGGAAGATTTTAAATCGGCATCGACGACAAAAATTTTAGGATTAAGAGTAGCCAGATGGTGGAGGGTGTCACCGAATGCCTGGCGAATAGATGATAAATTTTGATTATTGTTCATGTTTGATTTTCGTTAAATATCATTTGGATTGAGACGTATGCAATACGTCTCTACGGGAATTGATATTCATCAATTCCTTTTTTGCCTCCGAATATTGGTCGGCGGAAAGATTTTTAACATCATGAAAATGATAATTATTTTCCATAAAAGAAATGCCTTTACCAAACGTAGTTTGAGCGATAATGCAGTTTGGATAAGTCGAATTTTTGGCTTTGTTAAGGGCTTTTAAAATTTGATTAAAGTTGTGACCATTGACAGTAGTCACAGTCCAACCAAATTGAATATATTTGGCGGCTAGATTTTTGAGTGGCATGATTTCATCGGTACTGCCATCAATTTGAAATCGGTTAACGTCAACGATATTAATTAAATTACCCAAATGATATTTGGCGGCAAACATGGCCGCTTCCCAGACCTGGCCTTCCTGGTGCTCCCCGTCGGAAGTCAAACAAATTGCCATATTTTTTTTATTGCCCAGGGCTAAGCCGGCGGAAAAAGATAATCCTTGGCCAAGCGAACCGGAAGAATAATTGACTCCGGGTGTTTCAGTTGACACGTGGCCTTGCAAAAAGGATTTAAACTGACTGTAAGTCTTTAGTTTTTCTTGGGAAAAATAACCGGCTTTTGCTAAAACCGTATAAAGAGCTGGACAAATATGACCAGCGGATAGGATAAATTTATCTTTTTTTAGATCAAATATTTTGCCAAAATAAACTGCAACCATTAAATCTAGTGATGATAATGAACCGCCAATATGGCCACCGTTTTGATAAATCAAATCCAATAAATCTAGTCTTAATTCGGTGGAAAGTTTTTGTAACGGATGGCGAACAGAATAAAACATAATTCAGTATATAAAATCCAGGTTATAAAATACAATTTTGAATATCAGATATCATTCAAAATGACTGAAAAGACCTTTTGTAATATACTCGGGAAAAAAGATCGGTAATTTTCGACTTAAAAATATTATTACTTGCTTAAAGTTTTCCGGCAGTGTTCTAATCATTAAAATTTTATTACCGTTATTTGAAGAGGTATTCTGCTTTTTAATCGATATACAAATAATTGGATAATCAAAAATAGGCAGGTTTTTAATTGCGTGTGAATTTACTTTAACAAAAGTTCCACTAGGGAGATTTTTAATCGAACACTGTTTGCGATCGACTAAATTAGAATAACTATAAAATTCAATTAAATCTGACCAAGAATATCTTTTAGATAAGCTGTTAATGGTTTTAACCATACCTTGTTGATCAATAATATAAGATTCGTTTGGACTAAAAAGATAAACTATAAAAATAACAATCAAGAAAATACTTATTAATGTAAAAAGACCGATTAAATAGATATCTAATGATTGATGAAAATTAAAATTTACTGGTACTCTAACCCGCAAAATACCGTGTTCACGTTCGATAAATATTAAGAACGGAACAGCTAAAAAATAAAGGGGAATTAGCCCAAAAAAGAAAAATTTAAAATATTTTTTTATTTTTGAGATTTTAGATATTTCCCAAGCAATACGATTATCAAATAATATTTCTGCCATTATTTTGAAATTATATGCCGAATTTGATTTTAATTGTGGGATTGTAGAATTGTTTCTTCTTTCTGATTTAGGAAATCTTGAAATAGTCCTTTTTGGTTTGCAAGCATATCAAAAGTCCCCTCCTGGGCTATTGTGCCTTTATTAAGGACGAATATTCGATCACTATTTTTTAAAGAAGTTAGGCGATGGGCAATAGTAATCATCGTTTTATCTTTAAATAGTTTCTCAATATTTTTCTGAATAAGAACTTCGTTGGTATTGTCTAAAGCAGAAGTAGCTTCATCAAAAATAAATAAATCCGGAGATTTTAAAATTAATCGGGCAATAGTTAATCGCTGTTTTTGACCGCCACTTAAATTGTTACCGTTTTCCCCCACCCGGCCGCTGAGACCACCCAAAGAATCAATAATTTCATTATAAATATTGGCTTTTTTAGCAGCAGAAACGATTTCTTCTTCGGAAACTTTATTTTGGCAACCGTAAACAATATTCTCCTTAATTGTTCCGGAGAAGACATAACTTTTCTGAGGAATATAGGCAACTTTTTGAGCAATTTGAGATCGGGAAATGCTTTTTAAATCCTGACCAAAAAGAAACATGTCCCCTGAATAGTCGTGAACTAAGCGAAGGATGATTTTTATCATGGTTGATTTGCCACAACCAGAAGCACCGGCAATGCCAATTTTTTCTCCTTGTTTGATGGTTAAACTAATATCATCGATAACCTTTTTAGTTTTATCAGGATAAGTAAATGACAAATTCTTGACTTGGAGAACAGCGGGGGTCGGTTTTAATTTTTGAGTAACAGTTTTAAACGACTCATCAATCGGCTCGTCTAATAACTCATATAAATCGTTAACCCTGATCGAACTCTCGTGAGCTTCGTCAAGAATGCGATGGATTTCTCTTAAGGGGCCAGTAATACTTAAAAACAAAATTGAATAAACCAAAATATCTCCCCTACTGATTAAGCCTTGAGCGGAAAAAAGGATTGATAAACTGATGACCAAGATATAGAAAAAACCTTCGTTTAGGTATTTTGCCGAATCAAACAAAGCCATAGAAATATGGTGTTTTATTTCTTTTGCCCGCAATTCTTCTGCAACCAGTTCTACCTTCTTAACTTCCAAATCAGTGGTATCATTCACCCGAACGGTTTCTAAACCACCAAGCATTTCTACAACAGCACCATCAATAGTTTCCTGTTTCCTAAGGAAGGCAACCCGAAGTCCTTTTTGAGATGATAATTGTTTGAAAATAATAAATAATCCAGTAGGTATGACCAGAATCATTACTGATGCTAATAATGGTTTTTGCAAAAGAGCAATAGCAATAGCAGCCATACCACTGAAGAAAACTGGAAAAAAATCAAGAAAACCAAGTTTAATTATTTTAACTAACCCTTGAATAGAACGGAAAATTTTTCCGTGGAGGGAACCAATTTGCTGCTGGTTGATGACAGCAATGTCTGCCTTAAGAAGATGACTAATTACGGCAACAGTTTGTTTCTTTTCTGTTTGGGTGGCAATGTTTTCTACTAAATATTTTCTAATGACAGTCAATACCTCACGGACAATGATAATTACTACTATTAATAAAATAAAAGGTAACGCCCAACTAAATTGAATATTGGCCGATTCAGTGAGTTTGTCTACCAATCGTCCCAAAATAATGGCAGGTAAGTTAGTGAGAATACCGGTGGTGAGCATTAGAGTTGAGGATATAACCAGAGTTATCTTTTCCGAACGATCCATCAGGTGGAATGTTCTTTTGAAACCCGAAATTATTTCCAAAAGTTCCTTGCTCATTGTTGTCCTATTCTATCAAAAATAAAGAGGTATGATTCCATAATTTTCCCAGTATTGGGATGTAATGATTTTATGTTTTTATTGATTCGTTTTTGTACGGACAGGTCGCGACCTGTCCGTACGTGAATGAATTTATTGTTTTTGTAGGGGCGTATTGCAATACGCCCCTACCCATATTTTTATAAATTATATTTTGAGACGCATTCAATGCGTCTCTACAGGGTGACACGGTTGACAAAATTACAAATTTTGATCCAGTGTGCTACATTAGACCATAATGGAAGATTTGTACCAAAAGTACTATTTGGGCGTTCGAGGATTTATTGCCCAAAAAATTGATGATGAGGATGTGGTGGAAGAATTGAGCAATGATGTATTAATGGCGGGGATAAGTACCTATTCTGCCTTTAATCATAAATGCTCGGAATTTAGCTGGCTATGTAGTATCGCTAAGCACAAAATTATTGATTATTACCGGAAAAAGAAATTAAAAACAATTTTGTTTTCTGTTAGTCCATTTTTTGAAGAAATTGCTGATGAAGCCTTGAGTCCGGAAAGAGATGTACTAAAAAATGAATTAAAAGATGAAATAAAAAAAACATTCGCTGAAATAAACAAAGGTTATAGTCATATTCTGCGACTAAAGTATATAGACGGATTCAAAATTAACGAGATAGCCGAAAAACTGGAAATGAGTATTAAAGCGGTCGAATCAAGATTATTGCGGGCTAAATTAAAATTTCGACAAAAATGGAATTATGATCAAAAAAAGAATTAAAAAGATTATTAAACTGGGATTTTTGATTGCGGTCAGACAAATATGGAAACTCCTGTGCAATTTATATCATTTGGTTTACGAACCATTTTTGACTTTAAAAACTTTGATTAAAGATAGGGATAAATCTCAAATATTTTTATTAGCATTAACCGCGGTCTCCCCCGCTATTATTTATGCCACGGCTCGGTATTTTTGGGATCATTATCGCTATGGAGAATTAGTAAGCTCGGTCGGAGCTGTTTTTGCTTTTATTGTACTGATAGAATTACTAGCATTTTCTTATATCGCATTTTGGATTTTTAAAGTATTTAAAAAGGTATAAAAAATAAACGAAAGTCATGTGCCATTGAACTGGAGATTGAGATAGGATTGATATCAAAGAAGACCGGGTGTTTGCCTGAAATTTTACGACCAAATTAACATGAAAATTATTAATAATGTCGTTAAATTAAAAAGTAATAGTTATATTGATTTTATTGATTTAACTAAAGATGTAGAAAAATTCGTTCTGCAAAGCAAAATTAAAAATGGTCAAGTCTTGGTTTATTCGACCCACACGACTTTGGCTATTTGCATTAATGAAAGCGAGAGAGGTATCTTTGCTGATTTTAAGGATCTTTTGTGTAAATTAATTCCCAAAGAAACTTATTATCGTCATAACGATTTGAGTATTAGAACTGAGAATTTAGTGTGTGATCCAACTGCTTCAGATTGTTTAAATGGCCATTCACATTGCACTCATTTTTTAATGAGGAATTCAGAGGTCGTTCCTATTATTGATGGTAAATTAATGCTTGGTATTTGGCAGAGGATTTTGGCGATTGAATTAGATTGCTCGCGAGATCGTACAGTGATCATCCAAACAATGGGCGTCTGAATCTAGACACATTTCTATTTTGGGTTTTCCTGGCACTGTCCAGTGATTTAGGCACCTAGCTTCGTAGGTAATTTTTGATGGGCTAGTAGACTCGATTACCACTAAAGGACTGTTGTAAGGTGCGGGCTTACCATCAATAAGTCGGTGGGTCATGGTGGCTGGGGCACCGCAACTACGACCGTCTTTGTGACAATAAGTGCATCTGGCAGTCAATAGCTCTATTCTGGTGGCTAGGGGCATCAAGTCTTTCATGGAAGGGAAAGCTTCACCTTTAAAATCCATATTTAATCCAGAAAAGGCTACTTCTATGCCGTGTTCAGAAAGATAGGTAATTACTTTGCCAATATTTTCATCAAAAAATTGGGCTTCATCAATGGCGACTAAATCGGGCAAAGGGCGATTGGGAGTGCAAAAAATATGGTCTAATATTTGTTTGGAGTTGGCCACGGGAATGGCTTGATGTTCACCACCAGCACCTGATCGAATAATATTTTCAGGGTAACGATTGTCAATGGCTGGTTTAAATACATCGACCTGAAGATTAACCGCTTCTGAAGCCAAAATATGATCGATTAAAAGAAGTGTCTTCCTGGCATTCATCGGACCAACAAAGGCAATAATTTTTTCGCGTTGACGTTTTTTTCTGACCATATGGAAAAGAGTATACAACCAGTAGATAATAATAAGCGGTAGTAAAATAGATTATGAATTTAAGGCAAACAACATTAGGATTTTTAATTAAAGACAATCAAATTTTATTGGCCATGAAAAAGAGAGGTTTTGGGGCGGGAAAATGGAATGGGGTTGGCGGAAAACCAAATGATGGAGAATTAATCGAAGAAACTTTAAAAAGAGAAATTATGGAAGAAATAGGGGTGGTATTTAAAAATCAAGAGCTGGTGGCAAAAATAAAATTTTATTTTAAAAATAATCAAGATTGGAACCAGGAAGTGGTGGTTTATAAAATTAATGAATGGGAAAATGAACCGCAAGAATCGGAAGAAATGGCGCCGATGTGGTACGACATAGACAAAATTCCTTACGATAAAATGTGGGTTGATGATAGATTTTGGTTACCAAAAGTTTTGAGTGGAGAAAAAATCGAAGCAATATTTGTGTTTGGAGAAAATGAGGAAATTTTGGAAATGGAAATTAAAAATAGGAATGATTAAGATTTTGAGACCCGGACGGGAGTTGAACCCATCTATATGGTTTTGCAGACCACTGCCTAACCGCTTGGCTACCGGGTCACTTATATAAATCTTCCTATTTTACCAGAAGCGAATGAATTTGAACTAAAATAACTACTAAAGATATAATTAGAAATTAATTTTAAATAAATTTATGGCTGATTTTGTAATTTTGGTCGATGAAAATGATCAACAAATTGGAATTGAAGAAAAAATGAAGGCGCATGAGGGTGATGGCAAAAGGCATCGAGCATTTTCGATTTTAATTTTCAACGAAAAAGGCGAAACAATGTTGCAACAAAGAGCATTGAGCAAATATCATAGTGGTGGATTGTGGACGAATACTTGTTGCAGCCATCCCCGACCAGAAGAAAATACTTTGGCAGCAGCCCATAGAAGACTTGGAGAAGAAATGGGGTTTGATTGTAAATTAAAAGAAGTTTTTGAATATAAATATCAAATTAAACTAGACCATGGATTAAGTGAAAATGAATACTTGCATGTATTTATAGGCAAATATGATGAAGACCCGATAATTAACCGCGATGAGGCAGAAGATTGGAAATGGATTAGTTGGGAAAATTTAAATGAAGATGTAAATAAAAATCCAGGCAGTTATACTTTTTGGTTCAAGGTAACTTTGAAGGAATTAAATAAAAGACGAGGAGAAAACGAAAAATTGTTGGAAATTTAAGAAAGGAACGGGGAGGGAACGGGGAGACATACGTAGATGGATTGCAAGCTGAAAGCTTACAGTGTTGGATTGTGTCGTCCGTTCCCTCTCCTGTTTCACAAGAAAAATTGAACAAGCCCTACCTCGCAACGAGATAGAATGTTCAGTTTATCTTTACGGAAGGGATTCAGCAGGTGCAACTGTGAACCATGGGATAGTGAGTCGGCCTCTCTGGAGGAGAGTATTCTCCTGATTCGGCGCTGACTAGTTTAAGGTTACTATGGGTAGCGACCTTAAACTGCTTGGGACCAGGTACGTCGAACACGGGGTGAGAGACGAGTTCCCTCACTACCCGACCAGAAGGACCAATAGTAACTTTGACCTTCGGATTTTTCTTGGAACTCGGATTTGTGGACACTAAAATTTGACCTCCCGAATTCTGATTTGGATCCCTGAGTCTAACAAAACAACTTTTGGTTGTTCTGAAAATAATCACCTGCTGAGGTTTGTTTTAAAGGACCAATGTCTTGTATGACAATGTATGCGGAATATAACACGGAAATAAATTTAATTCAAGTTATGGGATATATGGTTATCTTATTGGACAGTCTTTGGATTTTTGGAGTCCGGCGGAGATAGCTTCAGATTCGGTACATAATCAAAATAGGGGCGTATTGTAATACGCCCCTATTATTTATAATAATATTTTTACATCATTCCACCCATACCGCCCATGCCTTCCATACCACCAGTAGGAGACGACTCTTTCTTTTCTGGAGCGTCAGTAATTAAAACATCAGTAGTTAAAATCATAGTGCTAACAGAAACAGCATTGGTTAAGGCTGATTTTGTAACTTTGGCTGGATCGAGAATACCGAATTTGATCATCGATCCCATTTGCCCAGTGGCGGCATTGTAGCCGTAATCGGATTTTGGATTTTTGATAATTTCGTCTCTAACTTTATTTAAAATATAACCGCCGTCTTCACCAGAATTTTGAGCCAACATTCTGACTGGTTGTTCGAGGGCATATTTTAAAATATTGACGCCAACCTGTTCTTCTTCAGAATCGGTTTTAACCGAATCCAAGACAAAAGATGCTTTAAGTAAAGCCACGCCGCCGCCAGGTAAAATACCTTCTTCGACTGCTGCCTTAGTAGCATCAATAGCATCTTTAACTCTTTCCAATTTTTCTTTCATTTCGACTTCAGTAGCACCGCCGACTTGCAAAACAATGGCTCCGCCAGCTAATTTGGCAATTCTTTCTTGGAGTTTTTCTTTGTCATAATCGGAAGTCGATTTTTCCATTTGAGTTCGAAGTTGAATTACTCGAGATTTTATTTCTGATTCCAAACCAGCACCGCCTAAAATTCGAGTTTTGTCTTTGTCGGACACAACCGAATCAGCTTGACCGCAATATTCGGTAGGCTCAGCAGTATCAAATTTAATGCCTAAATCTTCAGATATCACCTGACCACCGGTCAAAGCAGCAATATCCTCGAGCATGGCTTTGCGACGATCACCAAAACCAGGAGCTTTGATCGCTAAAACATTAAAAGTGCCTTTTAATTTGTTGATGACAAAAGTAGCTAAAGCTTCACCATCAAGATCATCAGCAATAATGACAAAATTTTTGGTTAATTTAACTAATTTTTCTAAAAATGACAGAATGTCTTGAATAGAACTAATTTTTTTGTCAGTAATAATAATATAAGGTCGGTCAATGACCGCTTCCATGGTTTCAGTATTGGTAGCAAAGTAGGGTGACAAGAAACCTTGATCAAATTCCATACCAGAAGTTTCTTTGGTTTCCAACCCTAAACCTTTGCCTTCTTCGGCAGTAATTAAACCATCACGACCAACTTTTATTACAGCTTCCGCAATTATTTTACCTATTTCACTGGAAGCAGCGGAAATAGTAGCGACTTGTTCAATTGAAGCTTTGTCATCAATCTTGATTTCTTTTTTCATGGCATCAAGCTCGTTAATAACCGCTTTTAAACCTTTTTCTAAACCATAACGGACAATCATGGGATTTGCGCCAGCAGCTACATTTTGTAAACCTTTATTGGCAATAGCTTGGGCCAAAAGTGTGGCAGTAGTTGTACCGTCACCAGCAATATCGTTGGTTTTGGAGGCAGCTTCTTTGATTAACTGAGCACCCATATTTTCGTATGGATCTTGAAGCTCAATTTCTTTGGCGACAGAGACACCATCATGAATAACTGTGGGTCCACCCCATTTTTTGTCGATGGCCACATTGCGGCCTTTAGGACCTAAAGTAGTGATAACAGCGTTTGCTAAAATATTTATCCCGTCTAAAAGTGATTGGCGGGCTTCTTGTCCAAATTTGAGTTGTTTTGCCATAATTTTTTATTTAATTACTAATTTTTAAATGTATAAAACCCTTTGTCCCTTCGGGACATTTCCCTTAAAAAGGGCAATTTTTATTTTATGGTAGCCATGATATCGTCGAACTTTAAAATTAAAAGTTCAATACTACCTTCTTTATATTCTTTGCCACCCCATTCGCGGTAAATAACAACATCATTAATCTGGCAAGGAGCACTTTTTTTGGTGCCATAATCACTCACAAAATCATTACCAACAGCCAAGACTATGCCTTGTTGTGGCTTATCTTCATGAGAATCAGGTAAAACTATGCCAGAGGCAGTGGTTTTTTCCTTTTTTTGAGGTTGAACTAAAATGTAACCGGCAGCAGGAATTATTTTTGATTTCGTATCTGACATATTTGGTTGATATTAATTATTAATTTATACTTATAAACTTATTTTATCACTCAAAAGAGAAGACTGCTAATATTGTATGCAAGCTAAGCTAGATCGTCAAGAGGGAGGTTCGGAAAGTCCGATAAATTTTAGTTGGACCGACTTGTAAATTAGCTGTGCTGTGCTCGTGGCCGACGAAAATAAATTTAGGTTGTTTTTCCAAAACATAGCGGCGAATATGTTCCGAGCCTTGGTGAACTGGGTCGGGGGCATCGAGCATGCCTTTGGGGCCGACATGTAGTAATAGTATGTCGACATAAGGAAAGGTGTCGGCAAAAACTTTGGCTTCGTTTTCGGAAAATTGAAATTCACTGGTTTCTTTGTATTGCAAACAACCCTGAAAGCCGCCAAGTTTTAGGCCATTAAATTCGACAATTTTGTTGTGTAAATTTAGTATATTTAATTGCTCTAAATATCCTCTTGTATCGTGGTTGCCATAAACGCCGAAACTGGGAATTTCGGGAGAGATATTTTCCAACCCGGCGAAGTCAAAAAGAGATAAGTCGCCAGTGGTAATTAAAATATCAGCCTCGGAATATAACTTTAAAAAATCAGGCGAACCAGCGTCGGAATAATGCAGAATTTTCATAAAACAATTCTAGCAATAATTAATATGATGTTAAAATTTCTCAATGAAAGATTTGAAACTGGTGGAAATAAAAGTCCATGGATATGAATGTAAATTTTGGTACCTGAAAGATGATAAATTTATTGGTCAAAGAGTGGCTTTGGGAAAATATGAGCCATACGTGACTAAATTAATGCTTGATCAAATTAATGAGGGCGATGTAGTGGTAGATGTGGGTGCTAATATCGGTTATGACACAGTACTTTTTGCCAAAAAGGTGGGTAAAAATGGGAAAGTGTATTCAATTGAACCGGATCCTACTAACTTTGCTATTTTAGAAAAAAACATTAAATCTAATGGTCTTAAGAATGTGGTGGTGGTAAAGGCGGCTTTGGGGAATGCAAATAAAAAGATGAAATTTTTTGAATCGGAAGAAAATTTTGGAGATCATAGAGTTTGGGGAGAGTCCAAAATGACAATGGAAATTTTTTGCCGGAGGTTGGATGATTTACTAAAAGATTTGGGTGGTAAAGAAGTTAATTTTATAAAAATTGATACTCAAGGATGGGAACCGGCAGTGATTGAAGGTGCCAAAGAAACTATCCAAAATTACAAACCAACAATCTTTTTTGAATATTGGCCATGGGCTTATCACCAGGCAAAATTGGGTGGCAAAGAAATGACGGAATTTTTAAGGCAAAATTATGGATCAACCAATTACATTGATGAGTATATTCAAATATATTTAGGTAAAAACCAAAATTGGCTGGATAGAAATTTTAAAGTTAATGAAAAAAATAATTATGGTAATTTATGGGTGAAAAAAGATAAAGATTTTGGATTTTATTGGGGACAATTACAAGATTTTTGGTTGAAAAAATGGGTAAAAAGAATGCTTAGCAGACCGTTGACATAGAATCGGAATGACAAAAGCTAATAGATTGATTAGAATAGATCATGTCTAAAATTAAAAATATATTTGCTCGAGAAATTTTGGCTTCGGGCGGTAGCCCTAGTTTAGAAGTCACGGTCACCTTGGAATCGGGAGCTGTTGGTGAAGCTTCGGTGGCTTATGGTGCTTCGGCGGGAAGCAAAGAGGCTGCAGTTTTATTAGATGGCGATGCTAATCGCTACAACGGCAAAGGTATGCTTTTGGCGATACATCATATAAATAGTGAAATTAAATCGAATTTAATCGGGGTTGAAGCTGGATTGCAAAGAATGGTTGATCAAAAAATGATTTTGATGGATGGAACGGAAAATAAAAGTAAATTAGGAGGCAATACTATTTTGGGAGTATCTTTGGCGGTAGCCCGAGCCCAGGCTAATGAAGAAAATCTACCTTTATATGCTTATTTGAGAAAAGCTTTTGATATTGTTGATGGTGAAAATAAATTACCGAAACCAATGGTAGTAATGATTGAAGGTGGTAAACACGCCGATAATACTACTGATCTTCAAGAGTACTTAATTAGTGCCCTAGGCAATAAAACAGCGGCAGAAAATGTCCGAATGGAAATGGAAATTTATGATAATTTGAAAAAAATTTTAAAAAGAGAAGGTTTATCGACTAATGTGGGTAATGAAGGGGCTTTCGCGCCAAACGGAATTGCTAGTAACGAAAAACCATTGGAATATTTAACTGAAGCAATTAAAAATGCCGGTTATACACCAGGAGTTGATGCGGCGATTTCACTTGATGCGGCGGCTTCGGAATTTTTTAAAATGGAATCGATGAAGTACGAACTGAAATTAGAAAATAAAAATTTAAGTTCGGATGAAATAATAAGTTATTATCTTGATTGGCTACAAAAATATCCAATGCTTTCTTGGGAAGATATGTTGTCGGAATTTGATTGGGAAAGTTGGCCAAAATTAATGGAACAAATCAGAGGAAAGGTTCGGTTAATTGCTGATGATTTGACTGTGACCAATACTGAACTTTTAAGAAAGGCTATTAGTTTAAATGCAGCTGATTCTATTTTAATTAAACTTAATCAAGCCGGAACTTTAACTGAAACTGTCGATTGTTGTATTCTTGCCAAAGATAATGGATTTATGACAGTTCCCTCCCACCGTGGTGGTGGCGAAACAAATGATACATTTATGGTAGATTTGGCGGTAGCCGTGGGCAGTGATTATATTAAAGTTGGACCAACCAGGGGCGAAAGAGTGTGTAAATATAATCGGTTAATGAGAATTGAAGAAGAGATGGGGTCGGATAAAAATTAGATCTCGTATTGGAAAAATTTATCGTAAGGAATTACCCAAGAACAAGTTTCTTCTATACTAGCGTTTTCTATAATCTTTCTAAAAAGTCTAATGGAATTGCCATGGGCGGAAATGGCGATATTTAATTTTTGACCAGAAAATCTTTGCTTTAAATCGGCGATAAACGACATCACTCTTTCTTCAACTTCAGCAAAACTTTCGCCACCAGGAGGGTGATCATAAAAACCTCGGTGCCAATGTTCATATTGACCAATTCCTAGCCCATCTATTACTTCTTGGTGAGTTTCCCCGGCAAAATCACCATAAGAACGTTCGATTATCCGATCATCGGTAAATATTTTTTTACATTCTGGGTGGGTTTTTAAAACAATAGTTAATGTTTCTTGAGATCGAGAAAGGCGGGTTTGGTAAGCATAATCAATGGTTTTATTAGCCAAAGAATCGGCAACTTTTTGGGCCTGCTGCCGACCTAAATCAGTTAAATGAGAATCAAGCCAGCCAGTAAATTTTTGATCGCGATTGAAATCGGTTTGCCCGTGACGAAATAGATAAATAGTAGCCATAAGTTATATTTTACTTATTTCTCAAATAAAAGTCAGTGGCGGATTTGATAATAGCGTTGCTAATAACATTTTTTATGGTATATTATAAGTTATTCTATGAAGGAAAATTTTTCACCATCCAGAAGTCCTTATGATTCTGATTATTTACATGACGAATTAGGACTTTTAATATATTGGAGTGAAGGTTATAAGTTTTTATACCCAGCTAAACCAATCGAAGATGGCCAATTGTTTATTTCTAAAACTGGACAACAAAACCTACTCCCACAGCATTTAAGCTTAAAACCTGGTGATCAGAAAATATTTAACATTTACTCTTTTAATAATGAATTATTAGGAGCCGTTTGCCCGGGAATATCAGCCTCTTTATATTTTGGTACACCACAATCAAATCAAGGAGATATACGAACGTCATACCTTAACCAAATCGGAAGAATTCCACATAGTAAAAACAGGATACATATAACTCAAATACAGGATATATATAATGCCAGTTGGATTCCTTTTTATGCTCCTGCAATAAGTTGTGCAGAAAAAAGAGCTAACCCTCTACATGTAATTCTTTGCCCAAAATCTGTTTTAGAAAGTGACCAAATAATAGATGCTACATTAGAAGAAAAACAAAGATTGGCAGAGGTTTTTGTTAGGTTATAAATGTAGATAATACAATCTTTTTTCTTCAGGGAATTTTTCGATAGCATAGCGGAGGGTGGTGCGAGGAAGTTTGGGTGTAAATTCGTCTAAAAATTTTATTAAAGTATTTAAGTCTTTTTTACCGACTTCGCGCAGGGCCCAGCCGACAGCTTTGTGCATTAAATCTTCTTTGTCATTTAAAAGTAATTGGGAAATTTTTAGGGTGTCTTGGAAATCATTGTTTTTTATGAAGGCAAAAGTAGAAATTATACTAATGCGACGGTCCCATAAAAGATCAGATTTGGCTAATTGGTAAAGAATTTTCCGGTCTTTATTTAAAAGATATTTCCCGACAACACCAGGAGCTGAAATATCGACCAGATCCCAATTATTGATTCTTTTGGTGTGGGCCAGATAGAAATCGAAAATTTGTTTTTGGAAATCGGGAGTAGCTTTGGCAAATTGACGACATAAAGTGGATACAGCAACATTTCGGCATTCATGAAATGGGTTATTAAAAAGCTTTTCAACATCATTAAAGTCCAGATCCTGCCAATATTTGTCGGTAACTTTTCTAAGAGGTTGGGTCATAATCCCCAAAAATTGATCCCCTTCCCCATATTGCCCCGGCCCGGTTTTAAAAAACCAAGAAAAATCTTTGACTCTACTAAGATTTTTGAGAGATTCTAGTTCGGATAAAAGAAGATCAAGATTCATAATTAAATTATATAAAATATCTTTCAAGCATTTTGTGAATGCTTTTTATTCCCCAGCCAGACTTTAAATAAACTTCTCGCCTTTTGGCATCAACTCGATTTAAAAAGGCTTCGTAATGGATTAATTGATAAGGAATAAATGGTTTAGTGGCTTTGTTTAAACCGGCATTATGTCGGTAAAATCTTTTTTTTAAATCAGCCGTGTAGCCAATATATAAACTGTTATTTTTTAGACTCCGTAAAATGTAGATGTAATAAAACATACAATTAGTATAAGAGGAAACTGGGAGGAAGTGAAGGCGGAACGTACAGTTTTCTTTCAGAAAACTTACGTTCCTAGCAGCGTTTGAATAAAAAGGGCAAGACGTAAGTTTGTGAATAAAGCGGAACGTAAAATTTTACTTCGTAAAATTAACGTTCCAGCCACGTTAATTTGCGTAGCAAATTTACGTGGCGGAAGAGGGGGGAGTCGAACCCCCATGCCCCTTGCGGGACGCAGGTTTAGCAAACCTGTGCCTTACCATTCGGCGCACCCTTCCTGAGAGAAATTTATTTTCTCGACAGAAACGTTGAACGTAAAAATTGCGTAGCAATTAAATGTTCTTACGTCTCAGGAAAATCAAGGAACGTAATAAATTTGTTTCTCAAATTTAAACGTCCCCTTTGAACTCCGTTCAAGTATATCAAATTTTAACTAAATGATTTATTATTATTTTGTAGACTTAAATATAAAATATGGCAGAAGAACAACAAAAAGTAATTCAAGTTGAAGTTAAGAAAGCACCTGATGCAAATGAGGAAAGAGTTTTGTTCGAATGGGAAGCAGCCGAAAGGTCGTTTCAAAAAAAAGACCGTGATTTTTGGATTACGATCATCGCTACTTTAGTTTTATTTTCCGTAATTTTGATTTTTATAAAAGAGTTTTATTTGATCTTGGCGTTGGTCGCTGCTATGTTTTTATATTATGTTCTCCATACCGTTCCCCCGGAAAATATCAAAAGTAAAATTACCAATCGAGGTATTTATTTTGGTGAAGGTCGATATGAATGGTCTCTTTTGTACCGGTTCTGGTTTAAACAAATATTAAGTTCGGAAACTTTGCAAATTGAAACTAATTTACATTTTCCCCGACAAATATCTTTGGTAATTAATCCAGAAGATAAAGAAAAAATTAAAGAGATTGTTGCCAAAAGAATTCCTTTGATTGAATCGTCCCCCACTTTTATCGATAAATTGACGAATTGGGTGACTAGCAAACTGCCCCTAGAAAACAGAGAAAAATAGTCGAGTTTAGGATATAATTCACTGATTAATTTATAAGTACCCGTAGCTCAATTGGATAGAGCATTGGTTTGCGGAACCAAAGGTTGGAGGTCCGATCCCTCTCGGGTACACATTATTCCCTTCTGGAGAGATGCGCCGAATTGGTAAGGCAGCAACCTCGAAAGTTGCCGCCCGCAAGGGCTTGGGGGTTCGAGTCCCCCTCTCTCCTCCGGCACCGGCACCGTTGCAAAAGCGGGCGATTTTTTAAAAACCGATTTTTTGTTTTAATCTTTGGAATTTAATCTATTCCCTCTCCAAACGCCGAGCCTTTTAAATTATGGCTGGCTCAAGTTGGTTATGAAAGATTAGAAGAAATTGCCGATCCAGAAATTGCTATTACTAATAAAAATGCAAAAGAATTACATAAATTAAATCTAAAAATTAGAAAATAAATAAATTTTATAAGGATAGAATCGAGTTATGATTAAACCAAATATTTTAGTTGTTTGTGGTCGTAATAAAATACGAAGCAGAACGGCTGAATATTTATTTAAAAATGATGTTCGATTTAATATTCGTTCCGTTGGATTAAGTTCAAATAGTGAAAGAAAAATTTGTGAAAAAGATATTGAGTGGGCCAATTTAATATTAGTAATGGAAAATAAACATAAATTGAGGATTATTGACACCTACAAAGGAATTAAATATCCAAAAATATTTGTTTTGGATATTAAGGACAGGTATTAATATATAGATAAGTAACTTTGTAAAATATTAGAGATTAATATTTTGGATCAATACATACAATGGTTGGTGGATGCCAGAAAGTTTTGACTGATTAAAAATATTTTAACTTGGAGGGATTTTATGGATAGTCCGATTGCCAAAATACCAGTGTATAGAAAAAGAATATAAATATTTTATAAAATCTTTTTTATTAAATCGTTTAGGATTTTTTGAGCAAAGCGGTCTTGATAGATTAATTCTTGCTCGGTTAAATCTGAAAAATATTTCCAAGTATTCCCTGATTTTAATTTCATTAAATCAGCTAAAAAGTAGCCAGGGGTATTGGTAGTATTTGGTTGACTGAATAGACGGGCTGACAAAATTGAGGTAGAACCTTGCAAAAATGGCTGCCAACAAAGGGCATAGCTGTAATTAATTTCTAAATTTAAAAATTTTTTATTATATTTTCTGACCAGATTGGTGTAATATTTTTTGGCGTTTTCGTCGTTAAATTCTCCATAAGTATTAATTACTGGCAATTTAATATCTTTACCCGGATTCTCATCTGGAGAAACTTCTGCTAAAAATATATTTTCGTCCTGTGACAAAACAGGAATTGGTGACTTTAAATTGTGATAATAATAGTTGGCTTTTAATAAAGCGTTTTCCAATCCATCCTGACCTGTTTCTTTGGGTGGATCAATTTGATAATTCAAGTCTTTTAATGACAAAACATTTATTTTTGTTAAATCCAAAAGTCTTTTGATTCTTCCGACTTTATTTTGATTAGTTGTGGCGATTAGAATGTCTTGCATCTTTTTATTTTATCCTAAGATCGAGTATATTTTCCTAATAGGTGTTTTTTTTGCCATTAGACTTAAACTAATAATGTTGCCAAGATAAAGATTAAAAACTTTTAAAAAATTCTACGTCTTTTGAAAGAGCGTCGTACCAATGGTTAGAAATATTGTGGTTGTCACTGGGGTATTGGTAAAAAGTGATATTTTTGCCTTCTGATTTAAGATGTTTATTGAGAGCTTCTCCCCAAGTAAAAGGAACTGATTCATCGGCATTTCCCTGTTGCAAAATAATAGGAATATTTATTTTAGTGGCATTGGAAAATGAAGAAAATTGGTCTTTGCCATATTGGCTAATTAGTTGATTAAGAGTTTCTTCTAGTTTTTTAAAATCGGTTGTTTTAGATAAATGATAATGCATAAAATAGGTAATATTTTCTGGAAAAGTGGTGACTGCTGGGGCCCATAAAACTAAGGCTTTGATTTGGGGAGAGGCCTCGGCTACCATCAAAGCCACATCTCCGCCCATTGAATGCCCAAAAAGAAAAATTTTGTTGGGATTGGCTTCGTTTATAGATTTAATATCGGCAATTAAATTTAAAACATCGACGGCATATTGAAGCCGACCTAAGATGGGGTCGGGCCCACCTTCGGAATTATCGTGACCACGATAATCCGGTTTTAAAACTACAAAACCCTGGGAGGCAAAATAATTAAAAGTGTTGATGTAAGAACTGGTGGTGGAATAGTGATTCGGCGGGATATAACCGTGATTTACGACCACAACTGGCCAGCCACCCTCGGGTGGAGTCCCAACTGGCTGGCTCATGAGAGCATAAAGTTTAAAGTTATCAGAAGGATAGGAAATCAAATAAGTTTGATGATTATCGGTGGTAGTAATGGTTTTTTCGACAGTAATTGCCTGATTAGTTAAAACTCGTTTACTAATTTGATCAATTGCATCTGGATGCTTTGGATAACCAACTACAGGATCGGGTCTTCGGGGATATTTTATATATCCCATAAACACGGCCAATACTAAAATCGGGACAAAAATTACACAGATTATTAGTAAAGGCCTAAAAAACTTCATTATTAATTATAATATTTAGATAATTTTATTGGTTATTAGAATGTCGTATTTCAATACTTTAAGCAGCCTATTTATAAAAGGCTGTTAATAGGGTAAATTAGTTTGGTATGTGGAAGCTATATTTAACTTATTATAAATTTTTGTGGCGGTACAAATGGCAAATGTTTTTGTTTGCGTCGGCCTTGATAATCTCTAGTATTGTTTCTAGTATTCAACCTTATTTTTATAAATTGTTTTTGGAGGCGATTAATAAGGTTGACCGAAAAGAAGTTTTATTAGTTCTTTTTGTTTTTATCGGAATCCGGTTTTTAGAAATACTTTTTGATTTTTTAGTAGATTGGTTGGGAGATGTAGTAATTTTTCCGGCAGGCAGAGACGCAAGGATAGCTGTTTTTAAAAAAATTCAGGATTTGGATTTTGCCTTTCATTTGTCAAAAAGTACCGGGTCTTTGATTAGTGCTATAAAAAGAGGTGACGGTGCTTTTGACAATCTACATCGTTCTCTAAATAAAAGAGTAGGTTTAGTAATAATAAATCTTTTAGTAATAATCTTTTTCTTTGCTCATTTAAATTGGCAAATTACCTTAGTAATTATTCTTTCTTTTGCGATTAATTTAATTTTGGCTAAGTTTTTAATCAAAAATAACGTTAAGGCCAGAACAGAATTTAATAACGCAGAAGACAATGTGTCGGATATTATTGTCGATAACTTGATAAATTTTGAAACTGTTAAATTATTTGCCCAAGAAGAGAGAGAAAGAAACAGACTAGAGATAGTATTTAAAGATTGGATGAAAAAGTTGTGGGGTTATGCTAATTCTTTTAGAATGATCGATATTAGTGTGGGTGTTTTGGGTAACTTAGGTCTGTTCTTCGTGCTGTTTTTTGGAATTTTACAAATGTACCAATCCAAAATTAGTCCAGCTGAATTTATTATGGTTTTGGGCTTTACTATTTCTTTTTATCCCCGCTTTTATGAATTAATTTATGAGCTTAGAAATATTTCCAAAAATCAAACGGATCTCCAAAAATATTTATCGATTTTAGATGAAGAAATTAAAATAAAAGATCCTGAAAATGCAATCGATTTGAAATCGATTCGAGGTGAAATTGAATTTAATAATGTGTCTTTTGCTTATCCTTCAAACAAAAATAGAGCAGTTTGCGATATTAATTTAAAAATCAGACAAGGGCAGTCTATTGCCCTGGTGGGACATTCGGGTGTTGGCAAAACTACATTAGTAAAACTTTTGATGCGATTCTTTGATCCGGACAAAGGTGAAATTTTAATTGATGGTGTTAATATCAAAAAATTATCTAAAAATAGACTCCGATCTTTTATGGGAGTAGTTCCTCAAGAACCAATTTTGTTTAATCGTTCCATTGGTTACAACATAGCTTATGGGGTGGCAATGGCCACCCAAAAAGAAATTGAAAGTGCAGCTAAAATGGCGAATTTAAATGATTTTATTCAGAGCTTACCTGAAAAATATGAAACAAGGGTGGGAGAAAGAGGGGTTAAATTATCTGGTGGACAAAAACAAAGATTAGCCATTGCTAGGATGATTTTATCTAATCCTTCCATTATTATTTTTGATGAAGCAACATCGCAGCTCGATTCCGAATCGGAAAGATTGATCCAAGACGCCTTTTGGAAAGCCAGAGAAAATAAAACCACTATTGTAATTGCCCATCGACTATCAACAATTGCCAAAGCCGAAAAAATAGTAGTTATGGAAAAAGGTAGAATTAAAGAGATTGGTTCCCACAATGAATTATTAAGCCAAGATGGTGGACTATACAAACACTTCTGGCAACTGCAAACAACTAAAATTTAATTATTCTAGTTTTCCTAAAATTATAGGTTGTGAGGTAAAATATAAGGGCATGTGTCCGTGGCTCAATTGGATAGAGCACTCCCCTCCGAAGGGAGATGTTGGAGGTTCAAGTCCTCTCGGACACACAAAGATATAAAAACCGGGCAAAACCTGTTAAAATCGGAGATTCATTATTTAAAATTTTATGAGTTTAAAACCGGAAGGAAAAGAAATAGTCGAGTATGACGAGAGATCGGCGGGTGGATTGGTCTATAAACAAGAAAACAATAAAACTTTTTGGCTTTTAGTTAAAACTACAACTGACAGAAAAAAGAAGAATGGAACTGGTGGTAATACAAAAGACAATAGGATTGTTTACAAGTTTCCAAAAGGTCATATCCAAAATAAGGAGTTTCTGAAACAAACTGCCCTAAGAGAAGTAGAAGAAGAAGGCCAAGTTAAGGCTAAAATTGTAACTAAACTAGGATCGAATAATTATATTATTTGGGATAAACTTCAAAAAAAGCGAATAATCAAAAAGGTAACTTTCTTTTTAATGGAGTATCTTTCTGTAAGCAACTTAAAACATTTTGATACGGAAATGGTATTGGCTAGGGATTGGTTTACTTTCGAAGAAGCCAAAGAAAAATTGGCTTATGATTCGGAAAAGACTTTGCTCAAAAAGGCTAAAAGTAAGTTAGAAGCATTATTAAAAACTAAAAAATAAAGATATAATACCCTACTGGAGGAGTCGTCCCTACGGGGATTTCGCTTCGCTCAACATCGTGGTTCATTAACAAACTGGAGGAGTCGTCCCTACGGGGATTTCGCTTCGCTCAACATCGTGGTTCTATACATTAACAAATTGGAGGAGTCGCATAGTGGTTCATTGCACAGACCTGGAAAGTCTGCGTCTCACAAGGACTCGCGAGTTCGAATCTCGCCTCCTCCGCACTTATTATGACATTGTATAATTTGATATGAAAGATAGAGATATTTTGGAATTTTCTAAAAAAACTAAAGATGACGCGACTTTTTTGTTAAAAAATACTGATTTAATAAGTATTTTAAAAAAATATGGTGAAGTAATTGTTGGTGGAAGTTTTAAATATGACATTATGTGGGGAGCCGATATTGATATTACGGTGGTTTGTCAAAATACAAGAAAATCTTCATTAGAGGCATTAAATAAAGTTATTGAAGCTAAATTGGCTCAAAAATATGAATATGGTGATTTTGTAACTTTTAAAAGAGAGAAAAGACCTGAATCTTATATTTTAAATTTGATTTTGCCTTTTAATGATAGAAAATGGGAAATAGAAATTTGGTTTTTTAATAAAGAATCTAATGATCAGAAAGAAGTAGATAATTTGATGAAAGCTAAATTAAATGAAAAAAATAAACTTAAAATATTAAAAATGAAAGAAAAAAGAGAAAGGAGTGGTTTGAGTAAACATTCACTTGGTAGTTTTGATATTTATAAAAAAATACTGGTTTAATACGCAAAAAACAAGGAATTATAGGGATAGAAAGGTTCCAGACTCACATGCTCCGCATTTCGGGTATTGTTTGAGTAATTTTGAAATTAGACTGATAAAATAACTTATGAAACAATTATTTTTAACATCAAGTAGTGAAGATGTTATGGACGACATTGTTGATAAATTACCAAAATCTCCTAAAGAATTAAACTTGGCTTTTATTAATACGGCTGCTGAAGTTGAAGATGGGGATCATTGGTGGGTTAAGGCTGAAAAGGATAAATTAATTGAAGTTGGTTTTAAGGTTGATGAATTTTCAATTAAAGGAATGTCTAAAGAAGAAATCGAGAAGAGATTAGAAAACAAACAAATAATTTATTTTTGTGGTGGAAATACTTTTTATTTATTAGATCAGGTAATTAAAACTGGTTGTGATGAAATAATTAAAAATAAGATTGAAAAAGGGGTTATTTATATTGGATCGAGTGCAGGATCAATGATTATTGGAAAGAGAATTGATTTAGTCTCAACAATCGACGATCAATCAAAAGCTCCTGATTTAAAATTGACTGGGTTAGAAATAATAGATTTAGCTATTTTGCCTCATTGGGGAAGTGATATTTTTCGTGATGAATATCTTAAGGGCTTTGAATTGATGTATACAGAAGGCGTAAAAATAACTCCGATAACTAATCAACAATATATTTGGATTATTAACGATTCAATTCAAATAATTCAGGTTTAATTATAAGGATAGAAAGATTCCAAACTCACATTCTCCGCCAAAGTTTTTTTATGGTTAAATATTGATAATGTTTAAAGATAAAGTTGTATTAGTAACTGGAGGCTCAAGCGGTATAGGTATGGCCACGGCTATTTTATTTGCCGAAAAGGGTGCTGATGTCGCTATTACTTATAAAAGTAACAAAAAAGGTGCCGAGAATGTTGTAGATCAAATAAAAAGTATGGGTAGAAAATCTATAAAAATAAAGGCTGATCTGTCTAAAGACGAAGATGCTAAAAAAGCAGTAAAGAGTGTAATCAAAGAGTTTAAAAAATTAGATATAGTTATAAACAATGCTGGTCGTTATATTGATGGTGATGAATGGAATCTAAAATCTGAAACTTGGATAAAATCCATAAAGCAAAATCTTATTTCGGTTATAAGTGTTTCAAAATATGCTACAGAGTTTTTTGAGAAGCAAGGTAGCGGTATTATCGTAAACGTAGCTTCAAAACATGGCATTTCTGGTCATACAGATTCTATATCCTATGGAGCTGCTAAAGCTGGAGTAATAAATGTGACCCACCAATCATATTCAAAATTATTATCATCTTTTGGAGGCAGAGCTAACTCTGTTTCACCAGGGGCGGTTAATACTGGTTATTGGTTAACTGCACCAAGAGAAGAACTAGAGGCAAGATTGGCAAGAAATCCAAACCATAAACTTTTGGAAACGGAGGATGTTGTAAAAAAAATAGTTTTTCTTTGCTCTGATGAAGCACGAGGTATTAATGGACAAAATTTCCCGATTGAGTAATCTTATTGAACCCTCTCGAGTTATAGAGACAGAAAGGTTCCAGACTAATCCTCTCCGCTCGTATGTTGACAAGGTATAATTAGCCCAAATGCCAATGGTTAAGTTTGAGATTAATTCAGAAAAAGAATATGAATATCATCAGCTTTTTTGTAATACTCTAGGATTTGAAGGTATGTCTATTTTTTCTTTTACTCCAATCAAAAATAAATCTAGAATCACAAAGAAGATTGCCGGTTTCTGGGATGATGACGACAAAGAACTAATCAAGAAAATTGAAAGCGAATGGAAATTAATAGAGAAAGATTATTTTAAGCTGTTTGAAAAAATTACCGGAACTCCATGGCTATACAAAACATACCATGCCTATTTTTTGGCTTTCAGCTCAATGATTGGTTTTAGTAATCCATTTAATTTAAGGAGTCAAGAAATTGCATTAACCACAGGGGCAATTATTAACCCTAAGTTTTTAGTAGGACATGAGTTGTTTCACAGCCACTATTACTATGTGGTCGACAAAATGAAGATGACAGCGAGACTAAACAAAACTATTTTTACCGAAGGAGTAGCCGCATTAGCATTATTTAAGACGAAAGCAAAGAGTTTGTTTCCAGGTACTGACACAGAAAGCAGTGTAAATTCGTACCCGGAAGTACGAGCAAAATGGCCGATACTTTTAGATTATTGGCAAAAGAGACTTAGTTTTGAAGATTTTCTAATAAAGATTGCTCAAGATAGTAGATTCTAACTGCATCAATGGTTCGCCGCATTTTGTATAGATTTTTGGATTAAATGATAAAATACATAATGGGAATACAAGTAGAATTTAATCCCGATTTAGCATTAAGAAATATTAGTGAATACAATAATGGTAATCGTGATGTTGAAGAATGTATTCCAGAAAATATAGAAATAAATAAGGAATATAATTTTTTAAAAAAGGGTCAGCGGATTTATTGGCTGATGGGTGAAATTCCTCTATTAGAAACTAAAGGGAATGGTAATTTATCAAAACCTAAGGCAAGTATCGTAATTTTAGAAGCGGTACATTTTTTAAAAAATGGAGAAATTTATACAAAAGGAAGATATAAAGTTATTGAGATATATGAAAATGATGAGACCGCTTTGGTTTGATGGTTTTGCAAAAATTTAATTAAATCGTGGTGATGGAATAATTTAAAACTAATTAATTGACAAGTAAGAAGTAGTTGGTTAGTATTCAAATAGCAATGTCCAGAGTATCTCCTTAGCAAATGCTGTAGGGGTCGACAACCGAGATAAAAATCCACGGTGCCAAAGAACCCTGACCAAGTCAGGACTCAGACATGCCTCTTATTAATTAAAGGAGGAAAAATGAAATATTCCGTTTTTACGTCAGAATCAGTATGTGCCGGTCATCCCGATAAAATTTGTGACCAGATTTCCGACTCTGTTGTTGATGCCGCCATTAGTATTTATCCCAAATCACGAGTCGCCTGTGAAACATTGGTTACCACCAATAAAATAGTTTTGGCAGGTGAAGTAACTTGTCCAAAATCAATTGATTTTGAAAAGTTGGCTCGAAATAAGGTTGAGGAATTGGGGTATTTGGAAGATAAATTTGAATTTAATAATAAAGCCAGTATCGAAGTATATATTCACCAACAGTCTCCCGATATCGCACTAGGAGTTGATGATGGTGGAGCGGGTGATCAGGGAATGATGTTTGGCTATGCCTGTAACGAAACCAAACAATTTATGCCCCTACCAATTACTATAGCTCATGAACTTTGCCAAAAGATGGACACTTTGCATTCTAAATATGTCTGGTTACGGCCGGATGGAAAATCTGAAGTGGCTGTAAATTACGAAAATGGGAAAGTAAAGTCAATTAAAAATATTGTTTTAGCCAAGCCATTTGACTATTCAAAAATTGACAACACTGAAGTTAAAAAAGTTCTGTTTGATGAGGTAATAAGTCCGGTTTTAGAAAAGTACAAAATGAATCTGATCCCAATAGATGAATTTGTTTTTAATGGTACCGGCAAATGGGAAATTGGCGGACCGGCAAGTGATACTGGAGTCACTGGACGAAAAATTGTGGTTGATACTTATGGAGGAATGGCTAGAATTGGTGGTGGATGTTTCTCTGGTAAAGACACAACAAAAGTGGATAGAAGTGCGGCTTATGCCGCTAGATACATTGCTAAAAATATTGTTGCTGCCGGATTGGCTGATAGATGCGAAGTCCAATTGGCTTATGTAATTGGTTGTGTTGAGCCGATTGTTAGAGCAATAGAAACTTTTGATACCGCCAATAAAGCATTGTCGGTAATAGAAGACTTTGCTTGGAATTTATTAGACTTGTCGGTTGACGGTATTAACCAAGGGTTAGATCTAAGACAAGCAATTTACCAAAAAACTGCCAGATATGGTCATTTTGGTAATGAAAGTTATCCTTGGGAAAAGATAAAAGGCTGAAAAGAATAAAAATGATAAAAATACTTCAGCATGAATAATCGAGCTTTAGTCGTAGGAACAGTAGCCTATGATTTAATTTTTGGAATACACGGAGATATACGTAAAGAAATTATTGTTAAGAATGGTAAAGTTGGTCGGGTAAACTTAATGTTTACTGCTAAGGGAAAACAAAAATACTATGGAGGGACAGCGGGTAATATTGCCTATGGATTGGCTCTTTTAAGAGATAGACCAATATTGTTCTCAGTGGCAGGAAAAGATTTTAGCACGGACTACGAACCTTATTTAAAAAAGCTGAAGATAAAATTAAGGGTTATTAAAAAAGAGGGTTTTACTCCGACTTTTTATGGAATTTCAGATGAAGTGTTGCAACAAATTGGAATCTGGCAGCCAAATGTGTATGCTGACTTCTCCGACAAGACCAAATTAAAAGAAGGTTTAAAAAAGAGTGATTATTCCCTAATTAAAGTATCTATTTTTTCACCTGGAACAGGAATAAGTACTAGAAACCATATGAAAGAATTGAGAAAAAAATTAAAGAATAAGGTAACTATAATTTTTGATCCAAGCCAAGTATTGTCAATTTTTTATGATAAAAAATTATTATTAGAATGTTTAAGTCTGGCTGATATTTTCATAGGCAATGAAACTGAAATAGCTCAATTAAAAAACATTTTTGGTTTAGGCACTAAGGATGTCCTTAATTTGGGATTAAAAGCTATAATTGAAACTAGAGGTGAAGATGGTTGTCTTATTCATCAAAAAGATTTGTCACCTATAAAAATTGAGGCAATAAAACCCAAAAAAGTAACCGAGACAACTGGTGCAGGAGATGCTTTTAGGGCTGGATTAATCCATGGATTATTGAAAAATAAAAGTTTAGAAGAATCTTGTAGGTTCGGGGCTTTTATGGGAGCAAAAAGTGTGGAAGAAAAAGGCGGGCAGCTGTATACAACTACTAAAAAAGAATTAATAAATAAAATTAAAAATTTAAAATAATAAATGAAAAACTATCAAATCAAAGATATTAAGTTGGCCGACTGGGGCCGAAAGGAAATTACATTAGCAGAACAGGAGATGCCGGGTTTGATGGCTTTGAGAAAAAAATTTGGTACAAAAAAACCACTTAAGGGAGCGAGGATTATTGGGTCGCTTCATATGACGATTCAGACAGCAGTATTGATTGAAACTTTAATCGAGCTCGGAGCCAAAGTAAGATGGGCAAGTTGCAATATTTATTCAACTCAAGACCATGCGGCAGCGGCAATTGCTAAAGCCGGTGTGCCGGTGTTTGCAGTTAAAGGTGAATCCTTAGAGGAATATTGGCAATATGTTGATTATATTTTTGATTGGGGAAAAAAAACCCAAGCAAATATGATTTTAGATGACGGTGGGGATGCTACCCTATTTTTACATTGGGGTTATATAGCTGAGGAAGATCCAAAATTTTTAGATAGAAAAGCTAGTAATAATGAAGAAGCAATAATTTTGAATCAACTTAAAAAATCAATTAAGAAAAATCCTAAAAGATTTCATAAAATGATGGCGGAAATTAAAGGAGTAAGTGAAGAAACGACTACTGGAGTACACCGTTTATATCAAATGCATCAGAAAGGAGAATTAAAAATCCCAGCTATTAATGTGAATGATTCAGTGACTAAGTCAAAGTTTGATAATCTTTATGGTTGCCGGCATTCTGCTGTGGACGGAGTGATGCGAGCGACCGACGTAATGATCTCTGGAAAAGTAGTGGTGGTGGCTGGTTTTGGAGATGTGGGTAAGGGAACAACACAGGCATTCAAAGGACAAGGTGCAAGAATTGTAGTGACAGAGGTCGATCCGATTTGTGCCCTGCAAGCAGCTATGGAAGGATATCAGGTGATGAAAATGGATGATGCTTGTAAAATTGGAGATATTTTTATTACTGCGACAGGATGTAAAGATGTAATTTTAGAACGACATGTATTGCAAATGAAAGATCGGGCAATTGTGGGTAACATAGGTCATTTTGATGCTGAAATTCAAGTCGAAAAATTAAAAAAATATAAATGGGAAAATGTAAAACCACAGGTGGATATAATTCATTTATCTAATAAGAGGGAAATAATTTTATTGTCGGAAGGTAGATTGTTGAATTTGGGAAACGCAACTGGTCATCCTAGTTTTGTTATGTCAACTAGTTTTACTAATCAAGTATTGGCTCAAATTGAATTATTTACTAAAACTAAAAATTACCCAGTTGGAGTTTACACTTTACCAAAATTATTAGATGAAGAAGTGGCCAGATTACACTTGGCAAAAGTAGGTGTGGATATGGACGAATTAACTCAAAACCAAGCTGACTATTTGGGAATATCTATAAAAGGTCCGTTTAAATCGGAAAACTATCGGTATTAAATATTTTTTTTCATCATTGCTTGGTAGCCTAATTCAATCAACTTTTGATAATTACTTTTTCTAAAATCAAAAATAAATACTTGATCATCGTCCAAGTTTAAATAAGTTATTTTTTGTTTTTTGGCTTTTTTAATTTCTTCTTGACCTTTATTAAATTGCATTAAAGCCACTGAACTATAAAGTACATCAAGAGCTGAAATTTTATCGTCTACTTTTTTAATTGGTCCAGTAATATCGGAAACTATTAAGTCCGTTGTGTCTTTGATTAAAGAAATAGGGATATTGTTAGTTACTCCCCCGTCAACCAAAAATCTTTCGCCTATTTTTACAGGAGAAAAAGCTCCTGGAATTGAAATGGCTGCTAATAAACCAGGAAATAGAGAGCCGTGACTAAAAATAACTTCTTTTTTTTGATTAATATCAGTGGCATTAAAACAAAATGGGATTTTTAAGTCAGAAAACTTTTCCACTGATACATATTTTCTTAAAAGTGACTCAACTCCATGAGTTGAACTTTCTTTGGTCCCAAAAGCCATTGTTTTAATTATTGCAAAATAATCAAGCTCTGCAATTACTTTTTCCAAATCGATTTGTGGATTAATGGCGTACATTGCTCCCACTACGGCTCCAATCGAGGTTCCTGATATTTTATCTATTTTTATTTTTAATTCTTGGATAGCCTTGATTACACCAATATGAAAAAAACCTCTCGCTCCGCCGCCACCGAGGACTAAACCAATACTTTTTTTATTAAAAAACATTAGTTGAAGTATATCTCCCTTTTGTTTCTTAATGAGGTGGTGTTTGAATTATGCTTCGACTGGGATTTTGAAACCGAGGGATCTGAGAGCGTTGGAACTTTTATTGAAAACTAATTACTAAAATTTTATATAAACTGAGTAAGTGCTTACTATCATCTTTTGCCTATGATATTGAACTATTGTAATATAATGATATAATTTGGCTTCATATGACAAGAGCAGAAAATTTACACGCGGTAGACCTAGAACAAACAACTCTATTCTCTTTTGACACAACAATAAAAAAAATTTTGTTGCCGAATGGCGCAGGTGTTGAAGTGTCAGAAATGGGACGGCAAGTGTTTCCTGGTTTTATTGATGCCATCAAAAAAAGTACTGAAAATGGTGGACAGGCTGCTGTCGCAGTGATTAGATGTTGGGGTAAAGATACAAAATTGCTTGGTGAACTTGCATATCGTATCCAGACAATTAAAAATAATTTTCCAGCGCTTGTCGGTGTTGTACTAGCAATCAATCATGATCAGGATAAAAACGACATGACAGAAGCAAATTTAGAATTATTGTCTCAACAAAGAGAATTTGCCGTACCAATTTTGCCGGTCAAAATTAAGGGTTATACTTGGACTTCGGGATTAAATTCTGGAATTGCTTTAGTTAATGAAATTGCAATAGAAAAAGGAATAGATAGAGAAAATATAAGAATGCTCAATATGTCGTTTGATGTAGAAATAGAAGATGTCGAACTTCAAAAGATGGCAAGGCTAGCTGGTGAACAAAGATATATATTCACAGTTAGAAAAACTGGTGAGGGAGAACTACCTTTTAAAACTGATTTAATAGAAACTAGAAAAAAACTTAAAGGGTTAATTAAAAAACCATTACAATCTCAAGTCCAATTGCTTGAGCTTGTCTATGCCATGAGAAATACTTTAAATTTAATTCCGCTTTCAAAATTAATAGAATTAGGTGGATATAATCCTTTATGTAATGGTAAAGAAATAAAAACTGTTGATGGTACAAGATTTAGTATTATGGGTATGGAGGATATTGAATTTTTTGCTCGCGCTATTCAGAAAGACCTGCAAAAAGGAAATTTTAATGTATTTAAACAACTTAGAATACCAATGGCTAATCCTATCGTTTATACCGATCCTTCTTGGAAGAGATTAAAAGAATTATCTTTAATTATGAAAGCTGGTAATGAAAGAAATGCTTTAATTCAAATCTTCAGCGACATGGCAAGGCTAGATGGAAATATTGTGCCAGTAGAATCCCAGGATTTTAGAATTAGAAATTAAATTTTAGTGTATTTCTATTTCATACCATAATTAGTTATAGTATTTCTGATTCTTTCAAATTGCTCCGAAGTAGTCCTAGATTTAAATAAATTTAACAAAAAGATTCAAGTAATTTAATTTTTATTTCAACTCATGGAGGAATTATTAGAAATACGGTTTATGCTCTTGAACCAAAATTTAGACCGGACAATAACATAATTATTGATTCTAAAATTCATGAAGGTGGATACACTATTTTCAATTTTGACGGGAAAGATTTTTCGGTTGAGGAATTTAATGTACATGATTATTTAGATTAGAGTTATAGAGATAGAAAGGTTCCAGACCCCACTGCTCCGCAATCTTTCGCTATAGCTTCAGAATTGCATGCCTAATCTGATAATATTGTAATATGTATTACGCTTACATATTACATAGTTCAAAATCTCATATTTTCTATTTTGGATCCACAATTGATTTAAAGACTAGATTTAATCTCCATAATACTGGTCAAGTAAAATCTACTAAACCGCATTTGCCATGGAAATTAGTTTGATATGGTGGATTCGAAACAGAAAAACAATCAAGAGATTTTGAATTATATCTTAAGACTGGGTCTGGAAAAGCGTTTGCATACAAAAGATTTTAAGAATGGTTGGGTTCCCCATGGTCTTACGAAGCTGAAAGCGAAGTAGACCATCCCTTCCACTAAATTAAGCTGATTTTAGGGCGCTGATATAACGACTGTTGACGGCGTGTGGAGTTAGGTTGTACTTCATCATTTTTCTGATTTTGTCACTAACCATTTGACCACTGAAATTTTTGATTTTTTCATATACATTCTTTGTTGACTTAAAATCAACGATGTATTGAGACAAACCAAGTTCTCTAAAAAGTTCTGCTACACCCATATTAGGACCAACTAAGGCCGGAGTTCCGGTGGCAATTGCTTCCTGGGCAACATTACCATACGTTTCAAAAAACGATGGACTTATGACTACCCCCATCTTTCCATAAAATCTGGCTAATTTGGAGCTATTCATCGGGTCATAAAACTTAATATTCTCTAAAATATTTTTATATCTTTTTTGAGCATCCTTTTTGTCGGAGACAACATTAAAACAATAGTCCCGATTATTTTTTTGGTCATATCTGGTTATTTTTTTAATGAAATTAGGATTTTTAATTGTCGACCAACGACTGACAAAGGCAACGTCTCTTTTGTTTCCAGAAGTTTTGATTTTAAAAAAGTGATTTGGGATGGCATTGGGAATAATGGCGGTTCTGGAAATTTTGTGCCCAAAAACTTCTTCTTCTACCACTGTTTTGGCTAATTTTGAGGGGAAAATATATAGAAGTTTGTCGTTATCAAAGGTTGTTTCCATCTCTTTGATTAACTTATGTAACTCAGGAGCATAATGAGACGTTTCTTTGGTGAGGATACCGTGATAATGAAGAACCATAGGGATGCCTAGTTGATTTCCGGCCTGGAATAAACACCAAGGAACAAAGTAAGTGCCATTGATTAGAATTAAACTTGGTTTTTCTTTTTTGATGATGGAAATATAGGTATCGATTAACTCGGAATAAGTATCTTTAATTTCATCAATATTACTAACCGTTTGAATGACATCTCCAAAATAAGGGGTTTTCAAATTGACTGAAACAACTTTTAAGACTGAGCTAGGTGTTGATTTGTAGTAAATTCCTTTATCACTGGAATTTGGCTCTGAGGTGACATCAACTCCGACGATTTTGACTTTTTCTAAATTATTTTTTTCTAAAAAATTTACTAAATTATAGAACGTTTGGCCAATGCCGCCCAATTGAGAAGTCTGAATATTGGTGAGAATTTTTATAAAGCAAAAAAACTAATATGGCGCATTCTACCATAGAAATAATATTATGGCAACCACCATAATATATAGAGAAAAGAATTAGGATAAAAAGACTATTATCATAATAATTAATATTATATTAATTACCTAAAAACAGGTGGATATTGGCAAAAAAAATGGTTAGTGAGCTCCTTCGTTAATTTCGGTTATGGAACAAGTGATCTCAGGAATAAGGATGTCGGAAAAGCATTTATAAAAATGTTTTTAAAAGTTCAGCTTATTATAAGGACAGAAAGGTTCCAGACTCACCCCCTTAAGGTGACGAGATTATGTCAAAACAAATCATAAGTTAAAAAAATGTTTGGAAATAGTAAAGTGAATTTACAACAGATTGTTGAGTAATTTGCTAAAATCTTTTCATGAATATTCAACGGTTTGCTCAAAAGGGAATTGTGATAGATGATAAGGATGAAATTTTATTAATAAAATATTCGGGTGGGAAATATATGGCCGATAAAATATCGGGCAAGTTTGCTTTGCCGGGTGGCAGAATTGAGTTTGGAGAAGTTCCAGATGAATCGGTTAGAAGAGAAGTTAAAGAAGAAACTGGGGTTAATTGTATTCCTGGATTACCTATATATTGTTGGAATTGGGAATATAAAAAGGGTGAGGATTTGGTCCAAATAAATGCAGTAGCCAGAGTCTGTAAATATATTGATGGTGATTTAGCTCAAGCAAAAGAGGAAGATGAATCGACAATTGAGGGCTGCTATTGGGTACACAAAGACAAAGTTTTATCTTTGGATATTATATCCGACGAAAGACCAGCGTTGGAATTTTTGATAAATAACTATAGTTTCTATATAGATAAGTTTTAAAGTTCTTCGGGTAATTCTAATACATCAATCTTAGGGAGGGATTTACCCATGAGGCCTTCGAGACTACCGTACATTCCAATAGTGCTTTCGACTACCCTACTAATTTGTTTATCCCGTGATTCCCACATTTTGGTGTAAACTTTTTTCTCTTTTTCTAAATCCTCTTTCATAGTGCCAAAAGCCTCGACAATAGTTTCTATTTTTTGTTTAAATTCAGTGCCGCTTAAATAATTAAAAAGCATTTCCATTTTTTCGTTTTTACCAACAGAGGCTAGTTTTAAAGAATTTAATTGAATAATATTGGACCTTAATACTATGGCTAAACCAACAACCGAAACAAAATCAGTAACCCAGACTCCGTCTTTTAAACCAAAGGTTTTTATTTCTTTGGGTAAAACAGTAGTGACAATGACGGCAATTTCGGCTTTTTCATTCCTTTGATCGTCTTTGAGTTTTTGAACCCAGCCTTCAGTCCAGTTTTTAGTGTGTTTTGATTCCCAGACAATAGTGCCACAAACATGGCCATAATTGTCTATTATTTTTTGGGTGATATCAGCGCCATTAATACCCTTGCCTACTGGTAGAATTTCATCTCGTGGAAATTCTTTTTTGAGCAAATCTTCGAGTTCCAATTCCAAAACTTCGCCTTGGGTTTGTTGGGAACCTTGTTGGAGTTTTCGTTTTAATTCTTCGTTAACTTTAGAAACATCGTTTAATTGTTTTTTTAGTTCTAATAATTTAAATTGTTCTTCTGCGGAAGCCTTTTTGGACGCCTCTTCATAAATATTTTTTCTTTCTTCATCCAATTGTCGTTGTTTTTCAACTTCAAAGGATTTTTTATCTTCTTCGAGTTGGTTTTTTTCCTTTCTCAAATCAAGTTCGGCCTGACGAGACTCTTCCAATTTTTTATCTTTTTCCAAAAGTTGCTCACTAAGAAATTTGACTTCTCCAGCTTTTTCTTTTTCAATTTCTTCTTTAAGTTGAAGTTTTAATTTATCTTTTTCGATTTGTAAATTTTCAGCAACTTTTTTGTTGACAATATTGACTAAATTTTCCTTGGCCGAATCAATCTGTTTTTGTTTGGCCAAAAGTTCCTGCTCTTTGGTATTTATTTCTAAATCTTTTTGTTTTTGTTTGGCTTCATAAGCCTGCTTAATTTTTTTTTCCAATTGATGGGTCAAAACATCGTCAATGGAAATTTCAACACCACATTTGGGACAGTTAATTTGATTGTTGGCCATATATTTACCATTATCTCTTATTTTTAGGTTTTATTAGAAGCTAGATGATAAAATCACAGGATGATTTCGGTGAAGAACTTATCTTACGGTTATGGCGAAGAGCCCATGTTTAAGGGGGCGAATTTTTTCGTGGCCAAAAATAGCAAGGTAGGACTGGTCGGAGCCAATGGATCGGGTAAGTCAACTTTGTTTAAATTAATTTGCGGTGAAGAATATCCGGAAGAAGGAAAAGTAGAAGTGAGTGGCAATATTTTGTCGGTTCCCCAGGAAGTCAAAAGAGATGAAAAAATGGAAGCGGCCGAGTCGATTAGGGATTATTTGAACCCGAAAAATTTAAAAGAAGATTATGAACTTATGAGAATAATTTCTCGATTGGAGTTAGCTCATTTATCTTTAGATGATGCACCACAATATTTAAGTGGTGGTCAGAAAACTAAATTGGCAATTGCTAGAGCATTGGTGTCGGAACCAGAGATATTACTGTTGGACGAACCAACTAATTTTTTGGATACGGAAGGAAAACTATGGGTGATGAATTTTTTGAGTAGATACCCTAAAACCTTAATTGTCATTTCCCATGATTTGGCCTTACTGGATAAAAATATTGATAAAATTCTGGAGGTAAATTTACAAAACAAACAAATTGAAGAGTATACCGGTAATTACACCAGTTACCTTAAATTAAAAAAAGAAAAAGAATCTTTGTTGGTTAGACAAATCCATGTTCAAGAAAGACATATTGTTCAAATGAAAAAGGGTTGGTTAAAAATTTCCCACGTTAAATCAGAAAAGGGTGTTCGCCAGAGAATAAATTTGGGAAAAAGAATTGACAAGTTGGAAAGTAATTTGCCGCCAATGCCACTAGAGGCTAAGAAAATAAAAATTCAGTTACCGACTCCGACTTGGGTGGGAGAATTACCCTTGATTGCCGAAAATATTTGCAAATCTTATGGCTCAAAAAAGATATTAAAAAATGTTTATTTTGATATAAAACGAGGCGAAAGAATTGCTTTAGTAGGTCAAAACGGAGCTGGAAAAAGTACTTTAATAAAAATTTTAATGGGTATGTTGGTGGCTGACTCAGGAGACATTGTTAAGGATGATAAATTGAATGTAGGTTATTATTCCCAAGAATTTGAAACGTTTGATTTTGATGAGACATTGATCGAAACAGTTAAAGAAAAATGTGAATTAGGAGAACAACAACTAAGATCACTTTTGGGCAGATTTTTATTCCCCGGGGAAAAAGTGTTTCAAAAAGTCGGTTCCCTGTCTGGTGGTGAAAAAACTAGATTATCGATTGCTATGCTTTTGGCGAGAAATTATAATTTATTAATTTTGGATGAACCGACAACTTACCTTGATGTCTTGTCCCAAAGATTAATTCTGGAAGCTTTAAAAGCGTATAAAGGAGCCATGATTGTAGTTAGTCACACTCCGGATTTTGTGGAAGAACTAAAACCGTCGCGAAAATTTTTACTGCCCCAAAACAAGTGGGAAATTTGTAGGAATTAATTCTGGTTTATTTAGTAAACGGTCAATGTTTTCAATGTCAGAAGCTGAAGGGGTAATAACCACGGACTGAGTATTATCAGAGGAGTTTGAACCATCCTTTTTTTCGAAAAGTATTTGATTTGGATTAGAATTATTCCAAGACCAAGATAAAGAGGTATTGGGATATATTGATTGTGCTGTGAAAACCAAAGATTCTTTGGTAACTAAAATATCGATTGGGGTTGGATTTTTTAGGATACAAGCCCAAGGAAATAATTTTGTAAATAATTTGAATGGAGCCGATAGATTGGTTGGGGTTCCATTTTTTTCAATTAAATTATCGATGGTATTTCTTAATTTATCTAATTCTTTTGGGTGTGATTCAGAAGAAGACAGATTTCTTTTAGATTCCTTCATTGGCGAATTATAGCATTATTAAAAAATATAAATATTTACTATCTTTATATTTAAGTGATATATTTATGTTAGTGACAGAGGAAAATGAAAAACGAATTTATGAAAGTAATTATGGTGCCCGATTAAGTTTTGCTAAAAAAGATTTACTTAAAAGAGTGCTAGAAAATGGAGAAGAAGAAGTTATTGAAGAAATTATTGAATTAATGAAAGATAAAACTTTTTGTGTATTGGCCCGAGTTGATGATAGTTTAGGCCCAATAGTTAGGGCCAAACCAAGTATACTAATCCCTTTAATGGAAGCGGCTCTAAAAATAAATCACGATGCTGAAGAAAATAAAATAAAAATCGCTGAGCAATTTAAAAAATATTTAATAGAAGGAAATATGGTTGAAGCTACATATATGGTTCAGACTGCGTTTTATGGTATTAGATATGGTTGGCGACAATAAGTTAAAATAAACCATGACTGAAATAGGAATTGATAATTTTGACATAACTAGTGAGTTTGGTTTAAGTGGGTCTATTGGTACCGATAGATTTGTGGCATTAGTAGGTATTGATTCAGAAAGAGCGGTGACTGAAACTATTGAAGAATTAAATATAAATAAAGGTAATAATCAAGAATCATTGGAAATAAGAATGGGTTTGTTAAGCGTTTTGGAAAAATTATTAATTGATAAAACTGAATTGGCCCTACCTTTACTTGACGCCTTTTTAACCGACGAAGATTCAGGTGTCCGAAGTATTACTAATATTTATCTGGCTCAACTATCACTGGTTAATCCCAAAATGGCGGCTGAAAAATTAAAGAGGTCACTAAAAGATACTGATATTAAACCTCGTGCTTTTGCAGTAATTTCTCTTGTCGTTTTAAATGAAGTTAGTCCAGATTTAGCAAAACCACTTTTAAAGCAGATTAGTAGAGATAAAAAAATGCAAGGAATTTTAGACCAAATGGCAAAACCGGGTAATGTTGAAAAATTAATGGGATTAAATTTACAAACTCCAAATGTAGATGAATTTCAGTTTTATTTTAAAAGTTACTTTGATGGAATAAGAAAAAAATGATTCTAAGTAATTACCGATTTAATTTGGGGTTAATATATTTTTGATACCTTTTGTGGCGGAACATTCTATGATCTGCTCGACTTATCACTGTATCAACTGAACCTTGTGCAGAGGTGGAGAATCCAAGTGCAAAATTGATGTGAGGTAATTCTAAGTTTGCCTGATTAAAATTCTTTCTTTGATCTGCAATTCGACGCTCGACTGTTCTAATTAATTTAGAAGAGTCACTCCACATAAGAACAATAAATTCATCTCCACCAGCTCTAAAAATCATATCTTCTGGACGACAGGATTTTTTTAAAATTTGAGCCGTGTAAAATATTAATTTGTCCCCTTCTGCGTGGCCATCAACTGATTTATCGTTAGCAGACTTGACACCATTAATATCTACATAAATTACTGAAAATATTTGATTAGGATTATTATTTAAGTCTGATTTTATTTTAGACAGATAGTCTTGACTAAAAACTCCCGTGTTTTGGTCGTAACCAGCAAAATTCGATTCAACACCAGTAGCATTAAAATCTAATGGCATTCCTGTATCGTCAAAATTAGCCCGAATCCGCCATTGAACTAAATGAAGTCGACGGTCAGGAGTAAAAAATGAAGTTAATGCTAATAAATGTGGTTGATGAACATTGAGTAAAGAAAGGTTTTGAATAATCAAAGGCTTTTCAATTTCCATCATGGAACTAAAAAAATTTAATTCTCCATCAAAACGTCGATCATGAGGATCCCATATTTCTTGGCAAGATTGATTAGCCCTAATGATATTACCATCTGGAGCAAAGGTACAATTTTGCCCAGGATTACCATCATCAACCCATTGGATAATTGGTTTTTCCAGATCAATAGGATTTATTTTATATTCATTTTCACCCATAGCTTCTTAAATAAGTGTTTTATTTTAACATGAGTAAAAACTAATATTTTTAGATGCTTAGAATTATATTAAAATTTAGTTTTAATATAATTGGATTTAATTAAAAATTAAAAAAATAAGGCGAGAGCGAGGTAACTAATAAATGAGATAATAAGTTATGAATATAAAAGTTGGAAAAAAAGCACCGGGGTTTTGTTTGCCAGATCAAAATGATGAAACGCGTTGTCTAAAAGATTATGTGGGTAAATGGGTATTAGTTTATTTTTATCCCAAGGACGATACGCCAGGATGCACTAAAGAAGCTTGTGGTATGCGCGATAATTTAAGTAATTTCAACCGAATTGATTTGGTGGTTTTGGGTATAAGTAAAGATTCGGTCAAAAGCCACCAAAAATTTGCCAAAAAATATAATCTTAATTTTCCAATATTAGCCGACGAGGATACTAAAGTTAATCAGCTTTATGAAGTGTGGCAATCGAAAAAATTTATGGGTCGGGAATTTATAGGTACTGTTAGATCATCATTTTTAATTGACCCAGAGGGAAAAATCGCTAAAATTTATAATAATGTTAAGCCGGAAGGTCACGCCCAGGAAGTGATAACAGATTTATCAGAAAAGGTTCAATGATAGATTTATCGGCGGATCAGAAGCGAGCGTTAATGGCATTAATGGATTGGTTTGAGGATGACCAAAAACAAGCATTTATAACCATGGGTGGTTTTGCGGGAACAGGCAAAACAACTTTAATTTCGCTTTTAAGGCAAAAATTACATCAAAAGGACAAAAAAATAAGAGTGGCTTTCTGTAGTTTTACAGGGAAAGCGACTCGAGTTTTAAAATCAAAACTGATTGAAGCCGAATCGATTCATTCCCAAGATACTGTAGGAACGATTCATTCTTTAATTTATTCACCAATAATTAATGATAAAAAGGAAATTACTGGCTGGAAAACCAAAGAAGAAATTGAATTGGATTTATTGATAATCGATGAGGCGTCAATGGTGGATGAAAAAATTTGGTCTGATCTTTTGAGTTACCGAATTCCCATTATTGCTGTTGGTGATCATGGACAATTACCACCGATTAGAGGTTCTTTTAATTTGATGGAACACCCATTAATTAAATTAAACGAAATTCATCGCCAAGCAAGGAATAACCCAATAATTGAACTTTCTATTTTGGCACGAGAATTGGGTAAAATACCAATTGGAATTTTTGGTGCTGGAGTTAAAAAGATTGCTCGTAATAAACCAGAATCAGGTGAAGAAGTGGAAGAGATATTGAGAAAACATCGATTGGATACATTAATTTTGTGTGGTTATAATTCCACTAGAATAAAATTGAACCAATTTATTCGAGGCAACTTGGAGAGAAACCCGTTTATTCCGGAACCAGGAGATCGAGTAATTTGTTTAAGAAATAATCATAGTAAAGGTATTTATAATGGTATGTTGGGGACTGTAATTAGTCTGGAAGCTAAAAACGAAAATTACTATGACGCTGAAATTAAAATGGATGGAGAAAGTGATAATTTTATCGGACCAATTTCTAATAAACAATTTAATTTAACCGAACCTTTAAATTTCGGGCCAAGAAGATCAACTACTTTAAAGATTGATTTGTTTGATTACGGGTATGCCTTAACGGTTCATAAAGCTCAAGGTTCTCAGGCCAAAAAGGTAATTTTGTTTGAAGAAAGGTTTCCAAAAATGGATGAAGAAATGTGGCGCAAATGGCTGTATACGGGCATCACGAGGGCGGAAGAAGAATTACTGTTGGTAGGCTGATTGGTGTGCTAGACTAGGAAACTCATGATAAAGAAGCTATTGATAGCAACTTGTTTGGTTTTTACCCTATTTACCCTTTATTCAAATAAGGTTTGGGCTCAAGAAAATTTGGAAGGCAAAGTGACTAAAATTTTGGAAGAAAAAGAAGTTGAAATAATGGGCAGTAAACAACCCTTCCAGCGATTAGAAATTTTAATTACGAAAGGCAGTCTTAAGGATCAAAAATTAATCATTGAAAACGGGAATTTACCCTTAGCTAATGTCGTAAAATATAAAACTAATGATCGAGTAAATATTAACCGAGAACAGGGTCTGGATGGAAATGACATATTTGATATAACTGATTTTATTCGCCGAGATAGTTTACTTTTACTATTCATAATTTTTGTAGTTGTAACAATAGTAGTTGGAAAATGGAGAGGTTTTAGTTCAGTCGTTAGTTTAACTTTAACTTTTCTGGTTATTTTTTACTTTATTTTGCCCCAAATTTCACAAGGAACCAGTCCGATTTTGATCACAATTATCGGTTCGATTATTATTATTCCGATTACTTTTTACGTGTCTCACGGGTTTAACAAAAAGACTACAGTTGCTGTTGTTAGCACCCTATTTGGCATGGTATTTATTGGTGTTATGTCGACGCTATTTATTGGATTAAGTAAGTTAACAGGCTTGTCCTCTGAGGAAGCTGGAATGCTTTTATCCCTTAAAAATGGAGATTTTAATATGCAAGGCATACTTTTGGCGGGAATCATGATTGGAGCTTTAGGGGTTTTAGACGATATTACGATTTCCCAAGCGTCAATTGTAGAACAACTAAGAGAAGCCTTGCCTGTAGCTAGTATAAGCGAAATTTACAAAAGAGCGTCGAAAATAGGACAGGACCACATCACCTCCGTGGTAAATACTTTGATTTTAGTTTATGCTGGCGCATCGATGCCACTTTTACTTATGTTTGTGGATAATCCTCATCCGTTTTCAGAAATTATAAACTATGAATTTATTGCCGAAGAAATTGTTAGAACTTTGGTGGGTAGTGTGGGGTTGATTTTGACTGTACCATTGACGACATTGATTGCTTGTTTATCATTTCAAAAAAATAATGAAAAAAATAAATAATTTGTTGAAAAGTTTGCATCAAAAAGGACTTTTGAATGACAATGGTGCTGATAGAAGCGGCTGGGCGAGACAACCATCTTGGGAAAAAGAGATAAAATCTAGACTAAAACAGTTTCTAGAAATTGCCAAAGATAAAACAGATTTTGTATTTATTGGCATGGGTGGATCAATCAACACGGTTAAAGCAATAGGTAATATATTGGGAAATAATGGGGAAAACAAAGTTTTTACTTTAGATAGTCTGGATCCAGAAGCAATAAGCGAGCTAATACCTAAAATCGATCCTGGAAAAACTTTAGTAATTGGAATTTCTAAATCAGGAACTACGAAAGAAACTGCCCAATTAGCCAAAACTTTAAAAGATATCTGTGGTGATTTTTTGTGGTTAACTGATCCCCAAAATGAGGAAAAAATTAAAAAAAACGAATGGCAAGATACCATCATTTTACCTATTCAAGTAGATGGACAAGCAGATATCGGTGGTAGATTTACCGCTCCCCATACTTTAATTTCGTTTTTGCCACTTTTAATATTAAATAATAAAGATTTGGTTAGGGTAGAAGAAATATGGAACGAATATCTTTCTTGTAGTAATGATTTAGTGGAAATAACCATAGATACGGCCAGGTTATTAGATTCTTCTGTCTCTAATTTTGCAATTTGTTTACCGGAAAATTTGTGCCCGGCACTAGAAACTTGGATAATTCAATTATTACAAGAGTCACTCGGGTCTAAAAAAGATGGTTACAATCCAAAAACAATGGTAGTCAATAAGGATCAAATTCCTGAAGATTTTGATTTAATCGCATGGGATGTTGAAACAGATAATGAAGTGGTCAGAGCAATGACAACTATGTACTTGGCCCAGGTTTTAGTGGCTCAAATTGCCTTAACTCAGACAGTAAATTTCGTTAACCAACCGGGTGTAGAAAAATATAAAGATGAGATGAGAAAAATGGCAGATGGAAAAACACTAGAAGCTAAAATAGCAACATTGGATGAATTAATGAGAGAGACGGAGAAAAAGTTAAAAGAAAATGATTATAAATTTATTGAAACTGTTTGCTATTGGCATTTAACCGAAGAGGAAAGACAAAAGTTAAAAGTAAATTTAGAAAAAAGATTTAGTGATAAAATTGTTTTAGTGTTTACTGGTTCAGACTGGAACCATCATTCTTACCAAGCGGCTAATCAAAATCAGGATACTTTGTTTTTGATTTTGACTAAACCGAATTATTTGGATTCGATTAAAAATATTGACAGTAAAAAGTTAAAAGAAAATATTGAAGACCTGAAGATTATTGCTGGAGCAACATATAAAACTATTTCTGACAAAGCCATTTTTTTGTCTTTAACTAATTAATATTTAAAAAAATATGATAAATCTTAAAGTAGACTACGCGACTAAATCTTTAGAAAAGCACAAACAATTTAGAGGCAAAATTGAAATTAAAAGTAAATTTGGACCAGTGGAGAGTCGGGAGGATTTGAGTATAGCTTATACTCCGGGAGTAGCGGCTGTCTCTACTTTTTTGGCTCAACATCCTGAAGAGGCAAAAAATTATTCGATTAAAGGTAATACTGTCGCCGTCGTGTCTGATGGATCGGCAGTCTTGGGACTGGGAAATATTGGACCTTTGGGTGCCCTACCAGTAATGGAAGGCAAGGCCTTACTTTTCAAAGAATTTGCCAATGTAGATGCTTTTCCGATTGTATTAAACACACAGGATGTGGAAGAAATTGTAAAAACAGTCAAGGCTATTTCCCCTACTTTCGGTGGAATTAATCTAGAAGACATTTCTTCGCCTCGATGTTTTGAAGTGGAAGAAAGATTAAAAGCCGAATTGGATATACCAGTGTTTCATGATGATCAACATGGAACGGCGATTGTGGTGTTGGCGGCGTTAATAAATAGTTTAAAACTAGCCGGTAAATTGAAAGAAAATATTAAATTAATCATCAGTGGTGTTGGTGCGGCTGGGGTGGCGACAGCTAAACTTTTAGTTAAATATGGAGTGGCCAATATTATTATGGTTGATTCTACGGGTATTATCTCTTCCAAACGAACCGACTTAAATCCAATTAAACAGGAAATGCTAATGATGATTAATAAAAATGATATTGAAGGTAATTTAAAAGATGCCTTAAAAGATGCTGACGTTTTTATTGGTGTCAGTGGACCAAATATATTGAATTCAGAAGATATTAAAACGATGGCTCCAAAGCCAATTGTTTTTGCTATGGCCAACCCGGCACCAGAAATAATGCCCGATGAAGCCAAAAAAGGCGGCGCCTTTATTGTAGGAACTGGTCGGTCTGACTTTGCTAATCAAATTAATAATGTTATGGTTTTTCCTGGCATATTTAGAGGAGCCTTAGACCATGGTGTCAAACAAATTACAAATGATCATAAAATTAAGGTAGCTGAAGCAATCGCTAACTATGTACCTGCTAACGAATTAAATCCAGAAAATATATTACCGAGTACTTTGGATAAAAATGTAGCCAAAGTGGTGGCGGAAGCGATTAGATAGATGGATCAAAAATGCAAAAAAATTATAATAAGTACCTTTCTAATTTTATTAGCAGGCTTTTGGGCTAAATTACCTGTAAGGGCGGAAAGCAACAATCTTGTATGTGACAACCGTTATTTAAATTTAGTAAATCCGGTCAGAAGTCGTCAATTATGGACCGATAAAAGCTTAAAACCAATAAACGATCAATACCGCCTAATTACAGAAAATGGATTTGAAGCTACATGGTTACTACAATACGATACTTTAAAAGATGATGAATTGGTTTCAATTATAAAAAATTTTAATAAAAATCAAGAATTGGGAGTTTTTTTAGAAGTAAGCGAAACTTTAGCTAATGAAGCTAATGTAATTTATCCGATCAATATTCCTTGGTATAAACCAAATGCGGTTTTTTTATCTGGATATAAAAGGTCAGACCGAATAAGGATGATTGATAAATTGCTGGGCGATTTTCAAAAACGATTTGGATTTATTCCAAAATCAGTGGGAGCCTGGTGGATAGATTCATATACTTTGGAATATTTAAAAAGAAAGTATGGAATAAAAACGGTGATGATTGTGGCTGACCAAGAAGCAACTGATGGCTATGGAGTGTGGGGGCAATGGTGGGGTATACCTTACTATCCTTCTAAATTTAATGTTTTAGTACCGGGTAATGGAATAAATAAATTGGATGTAGCCATAATTCAATGGGCCCAAAGAGACCCAATAATGGCTTATGGAGGAAAAGGAGAGAATTCTTTATATTCTTTGCAAGCCAATGATTATGTAAAGATGGGAAAGAATACAGATTACTTCAAACAGTTAGTTAATACATATTTAAATTGTAATTTGAAAGTAGGGCAAATTACGGTTGGATTAGAAACCGGAATGGAAAGTGTCGATTATTTTCAGGAATACAAAAATCAGCTGGCCTTTTTGAAAGATAAAAAAACAATAAAATCCCTGACAATGAGTGATTTTTATGATAGTTTTAAGACAATTTATAAAGAAAACCCTGATGAAGTAAAATTAAATTATAAGGATGATCAATGGATTTTGACTAAAAATAGTAGAATAAATTTGAAGTTAAATGATTTAACAATTTATAACCCAGACTTAGTCTTTTCTGATTATTTTTTAGCTGATAAAAATGAGTTTTTAAATAGAAAATTAGAAATAACTAATAATCAAAAAAATATAAATTCCAAACCTTACTGGCTAATAATAACGACCGTTAGTTTAACTTTTATTTTAATTTTTAATAAAAAATATTTAAAAATCTGGACTGTTTCTACTTTATTTAGCCTAATTGGTTTTGGATTAATATTTAAATCTTTTTATGGGAATGGCTATAAGGTTTATTATGGCTTACCTGTTAATAATTTAGAGCTAATTCAAGTTTTAATAATAAGTGGATCTTTAATCTTCTTTTTTATTTTTAAAAAATTATTAAAATATTTTAAATATAATAATTATTTATGGATTGGATTAATTTTAAGTTTTGGAATTGATACTGTCTTTAGATATTTAAGAATTTCGATACTTTTGGGCACGTATTATTGCGGTATATTGATAAACAATTTGCAATTTGTGGGTTTAGGAGTTAGAAAGACTGGTGAAATAGAATTTTTGAATCAGAAGTTGCCGGGATACGTAGCCGATTCTTTATTAAAATTTAATTTTGAAAAAATGTGGAACAACTATTATTTAACTTTAATTGTTTATCCTTTGGGTCATATAATAATCGGAATAATTATTTTTATAATTCTGAGAAGATCGCCAAAATATTTAAAGTATTTATTAATTTTTATTTTAATAATTTTTTTAGGAATCAATATTTGGGATTTATTAAAATCTGATCCAAGAATAATAGTTCCGATATTTAAAAGTGCAAATAATTAAGTTAAAATAGGCGCATGATAAATTCCCCAAAATATACTTGTCCTTGTTGTGGTTATAAGGTGTTTGATAATCCCCCGGGATCGTTTGAGTTTTGTCCAATTTGTTATTGGGAAGATGAGGCAATGCAATTAAGATGCCCGACCGAAATTGGAGCTAATAGTATTAGTTTAGTTGAGGCTCAAGATAATTTTGAAAAATTTGGAGTAAGTCATATTGAACTAAAAGTTTTTGTCCGTGATCCCACCGCTGAAGATGAAAGAGATTTAAATTGGCGCAAAGTCGATTTAAAAACAGATAAAATTGAGTCAAAAAACGATAGGACAACCGATGCGACCATATATCCCATCGATTTAACTAAACTGTATTATTGGGAAGAAAATATTGGAAATCGGCTTGTATGATCGACAATGAACAGGAGTTATTATTGTGTTGTTTTCGAAATCAAAACCAGGACATAATATTTTTTTCATATTATTTATAATCGTTTTTTTGTGTTTAAATTAGACCTAACAATTGGGTTTTTTCGATAAAGTCAGGGATACTGGTAAAAAGGAACGTTTCCATGCCGAAATCCTTAGCTGCTGAGACATTAACATATGAATCATCAATAAATAGGCATTCGTTTGGTTGGCAATTGGCTTGTTGGCAAAATCTGGCAAAAATAGCTAGATCGGGCTTACTTAAACCGGTGTTGCCAGTGTAAATTATAGGTGAAAATAAGTCGGGGTTTAAAGCATATTTATGAACTGAGGAAAAATTTGAAATTATTCCTAGACTAAATCCACGACCTTTTAATTCATAACAGAAATCAATCATTTCGATTGACATCTGATGATGGGAAACCAATACTCTACCTAAATCAAAAACTAAGTAATTAATTATCTGTAAATTATATAAAATTTTAGATAATCATGCCACGGGCCGCCATAATCCCAGATATAGCTGCACCAACAATATTACCCGAGGCACCAACTCCATCGCCGGCCACAAAAAGATTAGGGATTTCTGTTTGGAGTTGACGATTAATAGTGACTCGATTACCTCTTAATTTAACTTCCGGAGCATAAAGGAGAGTAGAATCAGAATTAATTCCCGGCAAAACACGATTGAGTATATCTAAGCCTTCAATTATGTCGGTGACTAAACGATGAGGTAGAGCTAAAGATATATCCCCTGGAGTTACATTGGTTAAGGTTGGTTTAAATAAATTATTATTAATTTTTTCCCAAGTACTTCGATGACCTGATTTGAGGTCACCCAGACGTTGTAATAATGGCTTATTGTCTCCTAAAAGATTGGTCAATTTAGCAATATTTGCAGCATAAACTGATGTATTCCCTGTAGGTTCAGTTAATGTAACTGGAACGGTAAAATTGAAATTGGAATTTGAAGAAAATGTGTTGGTGTTGGAATGACCATTAACACACAAAAAATCCTGATAATTTTCAATAGCAACAAATCCATTTGGGCAAGGGCAGAAAGTTCTAACCGTATCGCCGAAGGTTGGTGTTTGGATAGAGTAAATGTTTTCGTGCATAATTTTTGAGTGTTTTTCCATGACCGTGGCAGGAAATTCCACTCTAACTCCGATTTCTACTTCCTGATATTTATAATTTAAACCCAGAATTTTAGCCTGATTTTGAAACCAGATAGCTCCAATTCGACCTGGAGCGATTAAAAAAGAATCGGCTGTAAAATTCTGATTCCCCGATTTAATACTGATAATTTTTTTATATTTGGCAACAATTTGGTCAATTTTTGTTTGACAAATAAATTTAACTCCTCTTTTTTCAAGTTCATCAACCATATTTTTAACAACCCCGGGCAACATATCGCTACCAACATGACGACATCGACGAATGTATAATTTAATTCCTTGTTGGTGACATTGTTCCACTATCTCGTCGGCTTCAGCTAAATTTTCCGGGGTATTGGGAGCAGTAACACCGTAGTCTAAAAATAACTTTTCAGAATAATCTAAAAAAGTTTGATATTCTTCCAAAGAGTAAAGATCAAATAATTTTTCATGAGATAAAACTGGAGTGAAATGAAGTTTACCGTCAGAAAATGTACCACTCCCACCTACACCAATCATAGTTTCGGTTCTGGGGCGACTTTCTAAGGACGGGCCTTGTTCAATAATTGTAACTTCGGGATGGTCGGCATCCTTGGTCAATTCTAAAGCAGCAAAAAGCCCAGCCGGGCCAGCACCAACAATAATTATTTTTTGGGACACAAGCCATTGTATCAGACCAAGACTGGTAAAATAAATAATGTCAATTGATACAATTTTAAAATGGAACCTGGATAATATTCTGCCAGTAAAATATTTTTCTAAGTTATATGACGAAATTGAAGTTGAGTTAAAAAAAATAGATGGATGGATTTTAAAATTAGATCCGTCAATGAAAGAAAATGATTTTAAAAAGTTGGTGAAATTTAGAGAAAACTTGACTAGCCAAATGTCTCGTCTTAGTTATTTACCTCATTTAATGGAAGCAGTTGATCAGAAAAATTCTGTAGCCAAACTTTATAAAAGCCAGACAGATAATCTTTTTTTAGAATATAGTCATAAAACCAGACCAATTTCGCATTGGTTAAAAGGCAAAAAAATTAAGGGAAAAGAGAAATTAGATGATAAAAACGCCAAGAGACTTTTTGGAGCGATTAAGGATTTGGAATATTCATTAAATTACAATCGGCTGGCGGCCAAGTACACTTTAAGCCAAAAAGAAGAAATTATTATTGCCCAAAAAGATATAAGCGGGAGTAATGTTTTGATTGATTTAAGAAATTTAATTGAAACCGAATTTAAATATGAAATTAAAAAAAAATAAAAACTCAATCAGAACTATTAGCCTTGGTCCACAGTCCTAAAGCGGAATTAAGGGAGGCAGCTTATAGATCTCTTCTAGAAAAACAAAAGGATAATTTAGATAAATTTTTTGCCATTTATCAGGCGATTGTTAAAGATTGGGACTACGAAGCTAAGCTGAGAGGTTACGAGACACCAATTCAAGTTAGGAACTTTGCCAACCAAATTAGTGACAAAGCGATTGAAAATTTATTGTCAGTTTGCCAGAAAAACAGAACCATATTCCAAGATTTTTTCAAATATAAAGCTAAAATACTTGGACAAAATAAACTGAAAAGATTTGATATTTACGCCCCAATAGAAAGTAAAGAAAAGCAAATTAGATTTGACGAAGCGGTGGCAATAGTAAAAGATGTCTTTAATGAATTTTCACCTCAATTTGGCAACTTGGCCAATAAAGTAATAGACCAAAAACATATCGATAGTCATCCTCAACCAAATAAAAGAAGTGGCGCTTTTTGCGCCACAGTTAACCCTAAAATTACACCGTATGTAATGCTGAATTTTACTGGCAGAATTAGAGATGTGTCGACCTTGGCTCATGAATTAGGTCATGCGGTTCATAGTTTATTGGCAAGTCAACATCTACCCTCTGTCCAACACGCTAATTTGCCTTTGGCGGAAACAGCTTCAACTTTGGCGGAAATGATTTTGTTTGAAAATTTATATCAAAAAGAAACTGATCCAAAAATTAGAAAATCAATGCTAATGGAAAAATTGGCCGATTCTTATGCTTCAATTTTAAGACAAAATTATTTTGTTATTTTTGAAATTAGAGCCCATGAATTAATTTCTAAGGGTTGTACTGCAAAACAGTTATCTGAATTATGGCTAGAGACATTAAAAGAACAATTTGGTGATAGTGTGGAGATTGATCAGATATTTAAATACGAATGGTCATATATCCCCCATATCGTCAATACCCCGTTTTACTGTTATGCCTATAATTTTGGTGAACTTTTGTCTTATGCACTATTTGCCAGATATAAAAATGAAAGGCAAGAGTTTGTATCTAATATCGAAACTATTTTAATGGCTGGTGGTTCTCAGAATCCAACAAAAATTTTAAAAGAAGTTGGAATTGATATTAACTCGAAACAAATTTGGAATGATAGTTTTTTTATCATAAAGGAATGGCAATTACGACTGGAACAATTGTAAGAACATAGAATTCATAATTTGTTCATCATTATGTTGTTTAATGGAATTGATTATCTATTACAATGAAAAGGAGGTGAAAAATAATGAATAAATTATTAAAAAGAGTGCTGACTAATAAAGAATCGAGAAATGTCGGATATTAATAACGTGCCAAAAAAAAGATTATCTTTAATGTCGGTTTTTAGGCTTTTTGGCCTTTATAGTTTATTTAGGGAAAAAGAAGCGGTTAATTTGGCTAATAAATTAAAGAAACAAAATATAAACCTAAAGATAGAAGTTAATAAAAGAACAAGGGAAATTAGAGAATATCAGTTACAAAGAATGATGGATTTAAATAATTTAGCTGAGTTTGGTAAAATTTCAGCGGGATTATTGCATGATATTAAAAATCCCCTAACTGTCATTTCCTTAAATTTAGATAGTCTAAAACAAGAGTCGTGTAAATTATTAAAAAATAATGGTCTCGATATTTTGGGCTTAATTAATCAATCCCTAATAGCTTCAAAGACAGTCGAATCAATAATTAAAAATTCTCAAAAACAATTAGTTCACGAGGAAACAAAAGAACAATTTGATTTAAATGTAGAAATTAAAAATATATTATTACTCCTAACTCACACAGCTGAACGACAGCAAGTAAAATTAATTTTCCAACCGGTACACAAAAATCAGATTATGGGTTTTTCGGTAAAATTGTCAAGAATAGTAGCTAATATTATTATGAATAGTATAGATTCTTTCAAAAACATTGACCGGGTTGAAAGATTTGTGCGGATCGAAATTAAAAAGGAAATTGATAAATTATTTATAAGTATTATCGATAATGGTTGTGGTATTAAAAATGAAGACAGAAAAATGATTTTTCGACCTTTCTTTACTAATAAAAATAGCCATGAAAGAACAGGTTTTGGTTTGTATATTAGCCAAAATATCATTAAAGATTATTTTAATGGAGAAATAAATTTTACTAGTACTTATGGAAAAGGTAGTCAATTTAATATCATTATCCCAAATCAATAATATTAAATTAAAGATTAGGAGTGGAATGAAATCGTGCCAGATTATTGTAATAGTATTATTAAATTATGAATATTCTTTATATTGAAGACGATTTACATTTGTCAAAAATTATTAAGACGAAACTAAATAAATATAGTGTTGATGTGGCTGGTGCGGGCAAGGAAGGATTAAAAAGATTTCGTAACAAGGAATACGATCTTTTAATTATTGATTATTATTTACCAGATACTGATGGAATAAGCATTTGCAAAAAGGTGAGAGAATCCGATAAAAAAGTAGCAATTTTATTGTTCACCACTAATGAAAATAAAGAAATAATTGTTGAAGCATTGGATGTTGGAGCGGATGATTACTTAACTAAACCTTTTATCTTTGCTGAATTGGAAGCAAGGATTAGAGCTTTATTCAGAAGAACAGAAGATCTTAAAAAGGGAAAATGTATTAGAGTTGGTAATTTAGTTCTGGATTTATCTAAACATTGTATTTTTTGGAATGAACAAATTATAAAATTATCTCATCAAGAATATCTACTCTTAAGATATATGATAATCAATAGAGATAAGTTGGTTTCCAGAGAAGAGTTATATAGCTACGTTTGGAAGGATAAAAATTTTTATAATTCAAACACAATTGATGTCCACATAAAAAGGATTCGAAAGAAGTTGCAAAATTTTACTAAAGATAAATTTATAAAATCTATGTATGGTTTAGGCTATCGTTTTGAAGAATCAGTATGATTATAGGTTACTCAATTATGAACTTAACTTTGATTTAAGGTGGCAATGATATGATTGTTTACTTCAATACAAAATTGAATTATACTGGTTGAGTGTTGTATTCAACATTACATATAAATATATATAAGTTAATCAAACAAAAATGAACGAAATAATCAAGAAAAAACTGGTTGCTTACTTTAAAAAACACAAACTTATAAAGTTTAAAAAAGGAAGAATTGTTTTTAGTCCAGACGAAGAAATATCAGGAATTGTTTTTGAAAAAAGTGGTTATTCGAGAGTTTATACTGTGTCCAAAGATGGTCGAGAGATTACTTTACCATTATTCAAACCTCTTTTTACAGTTTCTATGATAACGGCTTTAACAGGCGAAAAAAATAAATATTATTTTGAATCTATTAGCCCTTTGGAAATTTGGGTAGCACCAAAGGAAGAGACCTTAAATTTTATTAGAAGTGACAAAGAATTATTTGATAAGTTAAGCCGAACTATGTGGTCTGAATTTATGGAACTAACTGATAGTATGCAGCAATTGGTTTTTGGAGATGCTTATACTAAAATTGCCGGACTAATATATTCTATGTCTAATAAGTTTGGTGAACCAAACAGAAAAGGGGTCACAATTAATTTTAATACTCCACATCGAATGATTGCTAGTATGACCGGATTAACCAGAGAAACAGTAACTTTGCAGATTTTAAAACTGCAAAAAGAAGGTTATATTTCAGCTGTGGGACGAAGAATAGCCGTCAAAAATTTGGAAAAATTAAAAGAAATAGCTAAAATATAAGTGTGGAATTATTCCCGGCAACAATCCAAAATCTTACCAATAACACTACTGACTTTACCTAAAAATTCATTTTTAGAATAAGAAATTGGAGCTTCTTTGTCGTCAATGTCCTGAACTAAAGCTTTGCTTGGAGATGATTTTAGATCGCTGTTTTTAACCATACCTAAATTTAGACCCCAAAAGAGATTGTATAAATCATAAGATTTTTTAAATAATTCATTGGCTTTGGCTTGATTGCCTTTGGTTTGGGCTTTAGTCCCCACTTCCATGAGACGCATTGAAGCAGCGAGGAGATGCTTGCTAATACACCAAACTTCCCCTTCATAATCTTTGATAATCATTTTCAAAAGGCCTTTTCTCATTTCCCTAATTTCGTTGATTAAATCAAAATATTTATTATCGCCGGTTTTGTTGCCTGAGAAAAATAAATGTTCTTCAATGGAAATTAAATTCATGATGGCTATAGATAAATCCTCGTCTGAGGATAAATCTAGTTGTTCGCCTTTTTCTAGTTTTTTAATTTTGGACATGAATTGATCGATGTCAGTGTTGTTGATCATAGTTGATTATATATTAAAGATTGAAGGCAAATTTAAAAATAAGAGTAATAATTAAAAGCGAACCTATAGGAAAAATGACTTTCTGGTAAGGGAAAAGAATTTTACCACCGTTTTTAATCCGAGAAAAACGATCAATAAAGATGCCTAAAAACATAATTAAGGTTCCAATGATTTGACCTAAAATAATTTTATCTACTCCTAAAATTTTGCTATGAAGGAGACCGATTTGTTTTGTAGTATAAAAATAAAAAAAAGTGAAACCGAGCATTAATAAGGAAAATATAACCGGGTTGCCCAATATTCTATTTTTTATTTTTGGAGCCAACCAAAAAGAAGCGGCTACATTTAAAGCTGCAATCCATGTAGAAACCAATAAATCGTCTACGCCTAGCTTTCTGGCGATAAACATACCACCGCCAACAGTAACAATACAAACCGGACATTGGGCATAAGCTGGGTTAACTAAAAACATAGTTTATTTTAACAGGTTAATTTATAAGAGAATAAGCAATAGATAATTATATACTACAATATGTAGTTATTAAAGAGTTTTTACTGTTGGCGAATTCGTTTAAGCAAATAAACTATCAATAAGAATAAAAGAATTAAAAAACCGGCCCAGGTTAAAATACTTAAAATAAACCAAATACCCATAGTACCAAACTCAGAACCATAAAAATAAGGAAACATCATACGTTTATTATACTATTTACTAGGAGTTAGAGCAAAACAGATGGTTGTTATTTAGCATTGGGGACAATGGTCCATAACTGGAGAAACTGAAACAGGTGAAGAATTAACTAATTTAGTTTGCTTATTCTCGGATAAAAAGATTTGGACACATTTAAGTACGTGCTCGCAGTTATAAAAAAGATTGGTGTTAGTAACCAGATTTAAACTAAATATGGCAAAAACTAAAATGAATGAATTCATTAAAAATAGTTGTTTAATTTTTAGTCGACTTTCACCGACCAAGACTTTTATTCTTTCACTTTGACTAGAAAAATAAGCGGCGGTTTCCAAGATTACTGAATGAGAAGATGTTGTTTTGAGCAAGGCAGAAACTAAAGGAAGACTACTTTTAAGTTTTAATTGGGCAAAAGAGTCACAATTAATTTCCACGAGGGCAGAATATTGACCAAAAAACTTTTTTTTACCAAAAAATGGGGGAAGTGATAGTGAAATAAAATTAATAATAAAATCTTTTAGTGGATCTAAGTTCATTTTATGTTTTAATTCATGCCGATATACAGCCTTAAGTTCAATGTCTGTACTTTTTCTAATAAGAGATGTAGAAATATAAATTTTGGGTAAGAAAAATCCGACAGTAAAAGCTTGGGGTTGAGTTGATTTAAAAATAAAATATTTCTTGTTTGATTTAATAATTATTAAATTTTTTATGGTTTTTTGAGTTAAATTAAAGTTTAATAATGAGCGAAGTAAGGCGTTTAAATATTTAAGGCTGAGAAATAAAATAGTAAAACCAAAACCAACATTAAAAACGAACTGGGATGAAAATATTAATTTTAATGAAAGAAGTGGTTGGGTTTTTAAAATGTCTAAAAGAAAAATTAGTTGCATAACAAAGCCCGACATTGACCGACCTAAACCTTTGACTAGTATTAAAGTGTAAATTAAACCGAGACTGACAATTAAAAAGAAAAAAAGGTTACGAAAACTGTTTAAACTTTTTGAGTTCATTTGTTTTGACTTAAATATTTTTGAAGTAATTTTAAATCATCTTTATTATTTTTTATAGAATCGACAAATTGTGAGATGGCGAGGTGGCCATAAGAACCAACTAATTCATCAAAAATTCCCGACAAATTAGATTTAATAAATTTTTCTTTATTGGCTAAGGGGGAATAAAAATAAACCTTACCAATTAATTTTCTTTCTAAAACACACTTATCGTTCATCCGTTTTAGAACAGTCATAATAGTGGTGTAGGCGTATTTTCCCTTAAGTTTTTTTAGAACTTGGGCTGGTTTTTGGGGAGTTTTGGCAGTCCATAAAATATCCATGATTTTTTGCTCAAGTGAACCTAAAAGATCGGTTTTTACCATATACTACCTATTGTAGCACATTACCTTCTTGACATTTTTGGCTAGCGTTAATAGAATCTAGTATGATAAGAAAAAGTAATCAACCAACAAGATATAATTCACCTACTCCATTAGTGGTAGATAAGAGTATGCTTTATTTTTTTTCCTTGCTTATAATACTTCTGTCTTTTGCTGTTGGGTATCTTTTTGGGAAAAGCAAATATGGTGATCAAGCTACTGTAGTAGCCAACCCGACGGTCAATGATCCTCAACCAGCCCAACAAGTACCAGGTAAACCTCAAATATCACAAGAAACCATCAAGGGTCTGTTTTCTAAAAATGTAATTAAATTTGGTAAAGGTGATAAAAAATTATTAATGGTGGAAGTATCGGATCCGAGCTGTCCTTATTGCGGCGTCGCCTCTGGAGCCAATACTGAAATTGGAGCTCAAATGGGACCACAATTCAAATTAGTTTCACAGGGTGGAACTTACGTACCACCTATTTTGGAAATGAAAAAATTAATTGATCAAGGAAAAGCAGATTTTGTGTGGATTTATACGAATGGTCACGGGAACGGAGAACTAGGAACAAAGGCTCTTTATTGTGCCTTTGATCAAGGTAAGTTTTGGCAAGCACATGATCTTTTAATGTCGGCCAAGGGTTATACACTAATCAATGACGAAGTCAAAAACGATGCCACTAAATCGCAGCAGGTAGCCGATTTCTTAGCATCTGCTGTTAATAAAAGTGAATTAAAGAAATGTCTTGATAGTGGCAAATATAATACCCGTTTAGCTGAAGATTCTGCATTAGCGACTTCCTTGGGTGTAAACGGAACTCCTGGATTTTATCTAAATTCGACCAACTTTGCTGGAGCATATAGCTGGACTGATATGAAGTCAGTGGCTGATGCGGCATTAAAATAAATCTTTTTTTGTACCTTCAAGTTGTTTTAAGGGACATTATAACTGATTGCGCTTTATTACATTCGGGACAGGTGAGAATCGCGGTTATTTTTATTGTTTTCATATAGTAATTAAATTCTTTTCCGCACGTTTCAATAAAACTGCATTAGTAGCCACGATAATTGAAGAAACAGACATTAATAATGCTGAAACTTCAGGACGAAGAGTTATACCCATGCTTGGATATAATATTCCGGCGGCAATAGGAATGGCTAAAACATTATAAACACTGGCCCAAACCAGATTTTCTTTCATTTTTCGGACAGTAGCTTTGCTTAATCGAATGGCTCTTAAAATATCTAATGGGTCTGACTTCATTAGGACGACATTAGCTGTTTCAATAGCCACGTCAGTTCCTGCGCCAATAGCAATACCAATATTTGCTTGGGCGAGGGCTGGTGCATCATTGACTCCGTCTCCAACCATGGCCACAAATTTACCCTCATTCTGGAGTTTCTTAATATAATTGGCTTTATCTTCTGGTAACACTTCGGCAAATATTCTAGTAATTCCTAAAGTTTTACCAATATTATCTGCAGTTTTTTGATTGTCTCCGGTAATCATAGCCACTTCAATCCCTATTTCCTGCATCTTTTTAACGGCGATATATGAGCTTTTTTTGATTGGGTCGGCGACACCAACAACTCCGGCAATCTTGTTGTCCATAGCCAATAACATAATTGTATTACCTTCATTTAAAAGCTTTTGAACCGATAATTCTATTGGGGCTATGTCAATCCCCCTGTCTTTAATTAGTTTTAAATTGCCAACGATTATCTGTTTGCCATCAACTATAGCCTCAACTCCATGACCGGAAATTGCTTTAAAGTTTTTGACGTCATTTGAAATTGACAGTTTGCGTTTTTCTACTTCAGAAAGAATTGCTTTACTTAATGGATGACCCGACATTTTTTCAACCGCTGCATCGTACATCAAGACCTGATCTTCAGTAAATCCTTTGGCCGCAATCACTTGAGTCACAATTGGTTTTCCTTCAGTTAAAGTCCCGGTTTTGTCCATCACTACAGTATTAATTTTGGATACTTGTTCGAGTGTGGTGGCATCTTTAATCAAAATATTATGTTTAGCGCCCAAACCAGTACCAACAGCCACGACAGTGGGGGTAGCCAGTCCTAGGGCATCGGGACAAGCAATGACTACAGCCGAAATAGCAAAAGTTAAAGCAAATAATAATGATTGACCTAGTACAAAATACCAAACTATAAATGTAATTAGTCCTGATCCAATAGCTAAAATTACTAAATATTGAGCAGCTTTGTCGGCAATTCTTTGCCCTGGGGCTTTGGAATTTTGAGCGGTTTCTACCAGTTTGACGATTTGTGCCAGAGCAGTATCGGCACCGACCTTGATGGCCTTAAATTTAAGTGATCCCATTTGATTGATCGATCCGCCAATGACTAAATCACCAACTTTTTTCTCAACTGGAATCGATTCTCCAGTTACTAAAGATTCATCGATAGATGTCTCGCCTTCAACTACTTCTCCATCAACTGGAACTTTATCGCCTGGTTTAAGAATCACAATATCACCAATTAAAACATCGGCAGTAGAGATAACTAATTCTTGTCCACCTCTAAAGACTCGCGCCTGTGGCGGAACCAAATCAAATAAAGCTCGAAGAGCGTCTGATGTTCCCCGACGAGATTTCATCTCCATCCAATGGCCAAAGAGAACAAAAGTTACCAACATGGCCGCGGCTTCAAAAAAAGTTTCACCGCCAATGAACAAAGTTATTACCACGCTAAAAATGTAGGCAGCTAATACTCCGATGGCAATTAAAACCATCATGTTTAGAGTTTTCTTTTTAAGTGCTTCGTAAGCACCGACAGGGAAAATCGACCCAAATTTAAAGACAACTGGAGTCACCAAAAGCATTAATAACCAGTTTTTAGGGATTACGGTTGGTATTGGAAGATAAGTAAACAAAAGCGTGGGGATAGTTAGAAGTAACGACCAAAAGAAACGGTTACGCATGTCTTTTTCCATAAACTCAGCCATTTTCGGATTGGTCATGGCTGATTCATGGTCTATGTGGGACATATCGTGCATTTGATGTTTTGAATGATCCATAATTTATTCTAGTAATTTAACTGTTGATAATTCCTTAAGGTAATTCTACACTTTATAGTAGGTAACCGTTTTTTTTTAATTATTAATTAATATTTAAATGATTAGGCATAGAATCTTAGCAATTGCAGCAGCGGCGGTAACATTTGTTTATTTTTTGTTGTGCTCGGTAATCACAAATTTATTTCCTGAAATTTCTTTTAGAATGTACTCAATGGCTTTTCATGGAATTAAATTGACTGATTTACAAGTAACTGTTTTAAATATTCCAGAAATGCTTTTTGGTGCTGTATTTTATGCAGCCATGACCTGGATAGTTGTTTGTTCGACGGGTTGGCTTTATAACAAGATAACTGAGAAATAAGGTCATTTAACGACTAAACTAGCGTGGGGTATGCCCATGCCACAGGTTATTTGGTATTCCCCTGGGATAGTGGGTGTAAATTCAAAAACATTTGTTTCCCCTTTTGTAAAAAACTGAATATCGTCAGGAAGAAAATCCGGAACCATAATACTTCCCATACATCCACGACCGTTTTCAGTGGCTAAAACTTCAAGTCGAACTGGCTGACCAGCTTTAACAGTAAATTCTATGGGGTAAAAACCTGTTGGTGGTCCATATGTGGCTTTTAAAATTTGTACTTTGTCTGTAACCGGAACTGTTGTCGGAGTTACCTCTAATATTGGATTGGTTGTAGTCACAACAGTGGGAGATTTTAATAATAAAAATCCACCAACAATAAGAATAGTAATAAGTATTAAATTTGGTGGAATTTTCATACTTTATATAGATTATTTATTTTCAGAGGTGGAAATAAAATTATCTTTAAATTCCCTGGGTACAAAGTGCATCATATCAAGACTAGTAAGAGTCTTTTTAGGAAGACCGGTAATTATAATATTGTTGCCAAAAATATCTTTGATGGTGTCAAACTTTTTTTGGAAAAGTTTTTCTTTAATCATCATTTTGGCCTCATCATAACCAATTACGGTCGAAAGATATTTAGTTCCATCAATCGTATATGAAGTTTTGGCTGGGTTGATAAGTGAATCTAAAGCCTTAGGGATATTGGCACTGTCATAAAGATAAAAAAGTTTAAGGTCTTCTAGGGGAGTTTCTGTAATTAGAAAATCATTATTAGCTTTGGTTAAACCTTCTAAGCTATCTTTACTAAAGATATGATATTCGTCTAGAATCGTGCCAGTAGGAGCCAGGATGCCGACAACTTTTAATTTGGGTAGCCCGAAAAAGTCAGGGATCTCAGAATTGATACCACTAATTAAACCTTCTTCTGTCATCATGGCAGCTTCTTTGGCACCTAAAATGACACTTCCCTGTTCTGAAAGATCGGAGGAGCCCTCGGCTAGCATTATTGATTCAGGTAATTTGTTGACACCTATAAATAACTTAGGGAGGTTTTCCGCAAAACCAATCTTGGAAGCATTGTCGACCAAAAGCCTATTTATGACTGTTTTAATAACTGGAGCTTTTTGAATATAGGCAGCCGGCCCAGATTTGGCCCCAGACTCTAATCCTCCCATTTGGGAAGAAAATCGAGCAAATTCGATAAATACACCTAAAAATAGACCCACCATAACAAAAGGGGCTAAACGAGAAATCCAATTGAATTTACCTGGCTTAAATAATTTTAGGGTTAAAGAATTGGTCACAACTGAAACTGAAGACAATGCCATAGCCAAGCCAGCTAGCTCAGGCTTAAGAATAAGACCCATAAAAGCTAAGGCGCGGGCTGCAATCGGGATACCTAAGACGTTATAAAATAAGGCAAAAAACATGTTTTGACGAATTTTACCAACAGTTTCCCGCGATAGACTTATGGCAGTTAAAACGCCGTTTAAGTCGTTGGTCATTATTACAATATTTCCTGATTCCATGGCAATATCGGCACCAGAGGCCATGGCTATACCTAAATCAGCTTGAGTTAGAGCTGGAGCGTCATTAATACCATCACCAACCATGGCAACTTTAATACCAGAATCTTGAAGCTTTTTAACTTCCTCAGCTTTATTTTGAGGTAAAACTTCAGCTAATACATTAGTAATACCGACCTGTTTAGCGATTGCATCAGCTGTACGACGGTTGTCGCCAGTAATCATATAAACAGTTATACCCATTTTTGTTAGCTTGGAGACAACTGAAGCAGATGATTCTTTAACTTGATCGGCTACAGCAATTAAACCTAAAACTTTTTCTTGATTAGCTATGACCATGGCGGTTTTACCATCGTTTTCTAATCTTTCCATGTCATAACCAGAAGTTAGAGGAATTTGGTTGATTTCCAAAAGTTTACGATTACCTACAAAATAGACTTGCCCATTAACGGTGGCTTTGACACCATGACCTGGGATGGCTTGAAAGTCTTCAATGGCATAATTAACAGCACCAGTATTTTGACCATAACGAACAATGGCTTCGGCCAAGGGATGCTCGCTTTTTTGTTCAATTGAATACAAAACTGAAAGAATAGTTTGATCACCTGGCAGGTAATTTATAAAGTCGGTTACTTCTGGTTTACCCTTAGTTAGGGTACCAGTTTTGTCAAAGACGATGGCCTTGATTTTTTCAGCCATTTCTAAAGGTTCACCACCTTTTATCAAAACACCATATTCGGCCCCTTTGCCAGTTCCGACCATGATTGAAGTCGGAGTAGCTAAGCCTAAGGCGCAAGGACAGGCAATAACGATAACAGCAACAAAAGCTAAAAGAGAAAAGGTTAAAGTGGCACTAAGTAAAAAATACCAAACTATGAAGGTAAGAATGGCAATTCCAATAACCACTGGAACGAAAATTGAAGAAATTTTGTCGGCAACAGCTTGGATTGGCGCCTTAGACCCTTGGGCATCTTCAATTAATTTTACGATTTGACTTAAGGCTGTGTCGGCACCAATTTTTGTAGTTTTAAATTCGAAGGAACCGGTTTTATTGATAGAAGCTGTATAAACTTTAGACCCAATTTGTTTTTCAACAGGTAAAGATTCACCCGTAAGGATCGATTCATCGACAGCTGAATAACCAGAAACTACCTCACCATCAACTGGAATTCTTTCACCAGGACGAACAACAATGATATCCCCCACAACGACCTGTTCTACTGGGATATCGATTGGTTGACCTTGACGCATAACTCGGGCGGTTTTAGGAGCTAACCCTGTGAGTTTTTCAATCGCTTCGGAAGTTTTGCCTTTGGCTTTGGCTTCAAGATATTTACCTAAAGAAACAAAGGTGATTAAAAATGCCGCTACTTCAAAATAAAGATCTGGAACCTTTGTGCCATTTAAACCAATAATGGAACCTGTTTCAGAAGCATATTTAATGAATTCGTAAAGACTGTAGGTGAAAGCAGTACCGGTACCGATAGCAATTAACGAATCCATAGAAAAAGTTCGCATTTTTAGGGCTGACCAAAAACCAGCGAAAAAGTTTGATCCGACATAAAAAAGAACCGGGGTGGATAAAAGCAGTGAGAGAATTCCGGCGTAAGGCATAATGCTGGTCTTAAATGGAATGGCATTAGTGAAATCGTAAACCATGAAAAGAATCATGGGTAAACTCAAAACCAGACCTAGGAGAAATTTTTTGGACCAATAACTAATTTCGTGGGCTCGTTTTTCTTTCTGGTTTTCTTCTTTTTCACCAGGCTGTGAGGCGTGGTAACCAGCTGATTCGACACCTTTAATCAAATCTTCAACCTTTGTTGTGTTGGAATTGTAAACAATCCGGGCTTTTTCCGAGGCAAAATTAACATTGACTTCAGTCACGCCGGGTATTTTTTTAAGAGACCTTTCAATTAAACCAGCACATGAAGAACAGTGCATACCAGTTAAATTTAAAAGGGCAACCTGGGTACCAGAAACAGTAGTTGGAGTAATTGTTTTTGTAGGTAATTCAGGTGGTGCATTTTCGATAACAGGCATATCTCCGTTCTCTTTGGATATGGCTGTATATCCAGATTCTTTTATGTTGGCTAATAAATCGTTGATTTTAATTTTTTCCGGATCAAAATTAACAACGACTTGTTTATTTTCCAAAGAAGCATTAACAGAAATAACTCCGGATTGATCCTTGAGGCCGAGAGTAATTAATTTAGGACAAGAAGGACAGTGCATATCGGGAACAGATAAAATCACCTGCTTTGATTTTATATCTTGAGTCATAGATTTATTTAAGACTGGCGGTATATCCAGTTTCTTTGATTGAATTAATAAGTGAAACAACTGAAGTTTTTTGAGAATCAAAATTAACAACTACTTTTTTTGTGTCTAACGAAGCTTCAACTTCATTAACCCCATCGATGTCTAGTAAAGTCAATTTGATTAATTTAGGACAAGAAGGACAGTGCATGTCGGGAATACTAAAAGTTACTGTTTGCATAATTAGTTTAATTAAAAATTAATAATTAAGAATTAATAAATTCAATAAATTTAGCGGCCGCCACAGGCGCTACCGCCTCCACCACAACCACAACCTTTGGCTCCAGATTCAACTGGTACGGCATTTGCAGTAGCTCCAGTTGAGCCAGTTTCATCCACTACTTCTACTGTTCCAGATATCATCCCCATCCAACAAGAGAACTTGTATTTCCCTGGCTTAGGTGATGTAAATTCCTTAAAAGATATAGTACCGGGGGTTAAGTCAATTTGACCTTCAAATAAACTTCGGGAAATAATAGCGTTGGTACAACCACTAGTACCAGTATCGGTAACTTCCCAGCGTGTTGGAGTATTGGCTCTCATCGTAATACGATTTGGAATGTAACCAGTGGAAGACGCTTTAATTTTAATAACTTGTTTTCCGTTCACCATTGGCGGCAACTCCCCCACAGTTTGGGTTTTTGTTGCTATGTTACTCGGAATTAAATCACTTAGACTAGAAACACCTAAAACCGACATCTGAGAATTGATATTGAAAATGGAAAAGAACAGAACTAAAATTCCGGCAATTAAAGAAAACTGACGAGAAATTTTGGGATCACTATAAAATTTGACACTACTTAAACCAATAGCTAAAAGGCCAGGAACCGTACCTAGTGCAAATAAACCCATAATCAAAGCTCCTTGAGTAGGATTACCTGAAGAAAGAGCTAAAGCCTGAGCGGTAGCAGTAAAACCACAGGGTAAAAAGAAAGTTAAGGCCCCCATTAAAAATGGTCCCAAACGCCCTTGGAAATTAGTTTCATCAGCTAATTTTCGGGTTATAGATGTGGGTAATCGAATTTGAAAATTACGCAAAGCTTTTACTCCAACCATTTGTAAACCTAAAGCGGCCATAAATAAAGAAACTAAGATAACTATCGATGCGGTGGTAATTGGCGATAGTCTAAAGAAATTACCGATGTAACCTAAAACTCCCCCTAAAACGACATAACCTAAAACTCGACCTAGATTAAAAAGAATATGGGGCTCGGATTTTCTCAGGGTTGATTCGTCGGAGCTATATACTGATAACCATTGTTTACTTAAAGATAAAATTATTCCACCGACTAAGGCAGCACAACTAGAAAGGCCGGCTAATAATCCAAAAAGAAAAAATACTGGTAAAGATGATTGGGAATTAACTGAAATTAGAGAAGAAAAACCACTCTTGGATAAAAATAGATAACCCAAAATAAAGATACCTGCAATTAAATATGAATTTAAAGGATTAGATGGAGCTTCGTCTGGAATAGCACAATGACTATTTTTAGCTATTTGTTGGGTCTTTTTGAAATGTTCACGAGCAAATTTGTAACCGTCTTCATTAAAGATTCTATTTAAAACATCGGGTGTTATTTTGAGATCAGGATTGTGTTCAATCGTTAGAGATCCTTTGTTTAGGGAAACATCAACCATCTCAATACCATCTTCTTTAATTAATCTTTTTTCGATTATTAATTGACAAGAGGCACAGTGAAGACCTTGGACAAAGAATGTTTGAACTTTATTTTTTGTTGACATACTACAAAGTGTAGTAGAGTTAAAAAAAATGTCAAGAAGCAAGTGAGGTTTTAATATTAGCTTCTTTAGCAGAAGAATAAAAAGAATCAACTACAGCTTGCCCATAACAATCAAAAAGGCGGGCGAATAAGTCATTTAAACAATCGGCAACAAAAGTTTCTTTGATTTTTAAAGGACTGTAAAAATAGACCTTACCATTCAACTCTCTTTTTAAAATTCCTTTTAAAGACATCCTTTTTAATACAGTCATGATGGTGGTATATGAATATTCACCTTCAATTTTCATTAGGACTTCGGCTGGCTTAAGCGGGTTTTTCGCATTCCACAAAACTTCAATTATTTTTTGTTCTAAAGAGCCTAATAATTGGCATTTTTGACGACATTTAACTTGGCAATTCATACTACAAGTGTAGCATGGGCTTGTATAATAGACTTATGACTGATGAGGAATTAATTAATTTAATCCAAAAAGGTAAACAAGAAAAGTTTGGATTAGTGATCGACAGATACGAAAAGAAACTGTTTTTTTATTTAAAGAACTTGATTAATCAATCTGGAGAAGATGTGGAAGATTTACTTCAAGAGGTTTTTGTAAGTGTTTATGTAAATATCCAGTCATTTGATACCCAAAAAAAATTTTCCAGTTGGATTTACCGGATAGCCCACAACAACGCCATCGATTATTTTAAAAGCAAAAAGAGACTAAAAAGTGAATCTTTGGATTTTAAAGAAGATTACTTTGATAACAATCAAAAATTAGCGGAAGATTTAGAAATAGAGACTGAACGGAACCTATTAATAAAAAAATACATAAATGAGTTAGATTTAAAATATAAAGAAAGTATTCTTCTTTTTTATTATGATAATAGAAATTACGAGGAAATTTCCGATATTTTACATATTCCTCATAGTCAAGTTGGAGTATTGTTGTTTAGAGCTAAAAAATTATTAAAACACAAATTAATTAAACTAAAATGAAAGAAAAAATAATGAGCCAAATTAAAAAGAAAGAAATTAAAATGAAGCCCAAATGGTGGTTTCGGATTCAAAAAATAGGAATTAAGGGTGGCTGGATTTTGTTGATAATAATTAGTTCTGTTTTAGTTAGACTAGTCTGGTATTTAATCGGAGTAATCAATCCTAAAGAGTTAATTGAATTTGGGGAAATTGGCCGAGAGGTAATTATAAATGATTTCCCATACTTTACCCTGCTAATAACTATATCGGTTATAATACTGGCCGGTTTTATTTTTGCTCAACTGGAAAACAACTACAAATTAACTCGTTTTAGAATCTGGTTAAGCGTCTTATTTGCCGTCAGTGTCTGTAGTCTATTATTATCTTTAATAAGATCTTTTGGTCTTATTTAAGATCGATTTCGATTTGATCAAGGTCCTGGTCGATAGTTGAACCAGGAGAGGTGTTTAACTCTTGAAGGGTTTGGTCATTAATTTCGGTTTTTTCATCATCAGTTTTTTGGTTAATTTTATTTTCTACTTTTTCCACCTTTTGACCTACTTTTTCCAATAATTTAATTTTTAATTCTGATGTGGTACAAGCTGAAAGACTAAAAGAAACGGCTAAAATGGTTAGAATATAAACAATATTTTTTTTCATATTTATAAAACTATAACAAAAAAAACCGTCCTAATAAAAAGAGATGGGGTTTTTTTTGATTTGCATTTTATAATCTTAGTTTCTGACAATAAGTCTTAAACTATCGACTAAAACTTTGTGTAAGTTGTTTAAGTCGGTCCTAACTTTATTAACTGCCGCTCGAAGTTGGGGCATTAAACTGACTGGTTTATCTACTGTCATAATTTGACTAATTTGAGTGTTAAGAGCAGCCATATCAGCGGTATAAGCTGTAGTGTCAAATTCTTTTAATTTGGTTTCCGCCGCGCTGACATCTTTACCGGCGGCTTTCTTTTGATTAAGTCTGGCTTCGATTTTGGTTTTCATGGACGTAAGATAATTTAGTCTGGTATTTAACTCTTTTTTAATTCGATTAAAGCTGTTTTCTAATCTAGTTTTTTTGAGTTGACTTAAAACTTGTTTCTTTTGAGTTTTGTCTTCTTGTTGAGTTTTCTTAATCGTGTTTTTAAACTCTTGTTTTTCTTCTTTTAATCCTTGTTTGTCCTCACGCTCTAACTTAACAGTTTTAGCAGGGGTAAGAGTAGACTCAACAGCAAAAGTTGGGGTGGTTAAAAATAAATATAAGGCGGTTATTAAAAAAAATGTTTTAGTTGTGTTTTTCATTTTAAAAAAATTATTAACTTAATATTAATACGCAAAATTTATTTTTTTATTACAAGCAATTACTTTTGATTTGACAAGATGGACAAAAGAAAGCTGAACGACCACTTATTTTAAGGCGTTTTATAGGAGTAGTGCAAACAGAACAAGGTTCGCCTTCTTTTTGGTAAACCCTAAAATAGTACTGGTGCTGACCAAAAGAGCCGTCGGGGTGAATGTATTTATTGTCTTTGGCAGTAGAGCCTCCGTGTTTGATTGATTCAGTCATCAAAGAAATTAGGTAGGAATGAAGATTTTTTGCTTGAGTTTTAGTCACACAATTGGCAGGGGTTTGAGGATGAATCTGGCTTAAAAACAAAGCGTCATTGGCATAAATATTGCCAATGCCAGCGAATTTGTTTTGATCCAAAAGGACTAATTTTATACCGCGACCACTTTTTTGGAGTTGAGAATAAAAATATTTGGAGGTGAAATTAGAATCAAAAATATCTAAACCGAGAGTTTTTTGAAAATCTTTTAGTTCCTCTGGTTTAAGTAATTTTACCCAACCAAATTTACGTTGATCATTAAAGTAGAGATTAGTATCTTCGGAAAAGGTTAAAATTAACCGAGTGGCTTTGTGAGGTAAAGATAGTTCATTGGTTTTTGGTGTAGGGTGACCTAAAACGGTTTTTGTCTTTTTGATAATTACTAATTGTCCAGTCATTTTGAGATGAAACAGGAGAATTAAGTCGTTTGATAGATTAAATGATAATTGTTTACCTAAACGAGAAAATGAAACTATTTTTTGGCCTATGACCTGGTCAGTGTTACCCACAAAAGATTTAGGGTTTAGTATTGTTAAATCAGCAATGGTTTTGTTGATTAAATTCTTGTCTAAAAATTGGCGAATAACTTCAACCTCAGGTAATTCTGGCATGAACCTATGTTATCAAATCGTCGATATTTATACAGTCGACCGATTCACTTTTAGCTAAACGATAAAGAGCGACCTTGGTGTCGGTTAGCTTGTCTTTGATAGTACTTAATGAATTAAGAAAAGTTTGAGTAGAAACTACGTAACCCATAATCAAAACCAAGTCTGAAACGGTTTTAAAACCCATGGATACTGATAAAACTAAATAAAAAAGGATTAGGGAATAAAAAATAGTCATGGTGGTTTGGAGAAAAAATCCTTCGGTAAAAGCCCAACGACTTAATTTAACTATCAATCGGTTGTATTGGGTTTCTTCCAAATCAATGTCGTTAGAATCTTGAAGCCGGGCATAATAAGCTTCGGTTTTGGCATGACTTAAATTTTTCAAAAATATATAATGTTGAGTTGTATAAATATCGACTAAAAAATAAATGGATATATAAGCGACTTCAATCACAAAAACCCTGAGATCTAAAAAGTAAAGAATAATTGGAGTAGCAATAAGAGAAATAAGGCTGTCGGCTCCAGGTTGACGTAATAGTTCCAATGTCATCCTCAAGGCTTCGGAAAAATTTCTAATAGTTTGAATACCTTGATGACGAGAAAGCTTATTTTTTAATTCGAGTCCAGGAATTAAATAATTATGAATATCAAATTGGATATTGTTGTTTATTACTTCCAGTTTCGACAATGATAAGTTCCGGGTAAAATTTTCTAAGAGAAAAACCAAAAAAATAATTAATATCAAGGAAACTATTTGCTTTAAATCAGTGCCTTTTTCCAATAGACTAATAGTACGAGAAAATAGATAAATTGAAATTAGAGGAAGTGTGGCCGAAAATAAACGAACAAAAAACCAAAATAAAAAACTACCCTTAGTCTTAATTAATTTAAGAACAAAAATAATAGTTCCTCTAATTTCTCGGTTCATTATTTAGTATTGAGGATTCTGTGCTTAGTATCAAGTATTAGATGATAAAATGGACCATATGATAGACACTCAAGTCGTTTATGACACTCTAATTGTAGGTTCGGGGCCGGCTGGATTAACAGCGGCTATTTATAATATTCGAGCTGATTTAAAAACATTGATTATTGCTGGAAATCAACCAGGTGGACAGCTAACATTGACAACTTATGTTGATAATTACCCAGGATTTTCAACCGGTATTGGTGGAGTTAAATTAATGATGGACATGCAGTCCCAGGTAAAAAATTTGGGTGGTGAAATAAAACAAGGAGTAGTAAAAGAAATTAAAAAAACTGCCGATATATTTGATATTTATCTTGAAAATGGAGAAATTATTAAATCAAAATCAATAATAATAGCCACTGGAGCCCAGTCTAAGTGGCTGGGAATTAAGGGTGAAAAAGAATTAATTGGTCATGGAGTTAGTGGTTGCGCAACCTGCGATGGAATATTTTTTAAAGACAAGGTTGTCGCCGTGGTAGGTGGCGGAAATACGGCATGCGAAGATGGAAGTTTTTTGGCAAAATTTGCCAGTAAAATCTACATGATTCACCGCCGAGATAAGTTTAGAGCTGTACAGATTGAACAAAAAAGAATTTTGGGGAATAATAAAATTGAGATCTGGTGGAATAGTGAGGTGACTGAAATAATTGGGCAGGAAAAACTAGAAAAGATTAAAGTAAAAAATAATTTAACCGGTGAAGAAAAGTTAGTGGAAGTTGATGGCTTATTTGTGGCAATAGGCAGAGAACCATCAAGCATTTTTTTGCAAAATTTAGTTGAATTAGAAGAATCGGGTTATGTGGTGACACATAAAAATCCAGATTTTCCAACAATGACCAGTACAGAGGGCATTTTTGCAGCCGGAGATTGTGCTGATAGTGTGTATCGTCAAGCTGTGGCAGCTGCCGGAGATGGTTGCAAGGCGGCACTTGATGTTCAAAAATGGCTAGAGAATGGTTCCTAAGTTTTAGAAACCGAGGCTTTAATTTTCTTGATAAAGTTATCAGTACTAAATTCGGTAGCTCGTGCTATACATTTTTTGGGATCAATTTTTAGGGTTGATAATTTTTTAATAGCTTGAACACAAGAGTCGGCGGTTAACTTGGTAAAAAATATGCCCGTTTGGCCTTCAATGACTGTTTCGGCCGTGCCACCACTTTTATAAGCCACTACAGGACAACCATAAGCCATGGCTTCAACTGGCACAATGCCAAAATCTTCATTGTCGGAACAAAAAATAAAAGCTTCGGCTGTGGCTAGGAGTTGAGATTTTTGAGATTGAGTAATTTCACCTAAAAATTCGACAGTAGGACCGGCAAGCTGTTTTAATTCGGATTCAAAATTAGCAAAGTCCCGACCAAAAATTTTTAATTTAACTTTAAGTTGATTACAAGCTTGAATGGCAATGTCATATCTTTTGGCTCGGGCTAGTCTACCTCCAGTGATGTAGTACTGCTCGGGTATTTTTTGGAGGTGCTCACGCGTCCCTTCGGGACATGATTCCGCTCCTAAAAAAACACCCTTCGCCTTTTTTAATATATCAATAGGAGGATTAATAATCGTAGATTCGCGGCGATAAAATTTTTTGATTCTTTGAGAAGTGGTATTTGAATTGGCAATGAATAAATCGACGTTTTTGGCAAAATGGAAATCGAGTAAACGGAGAAAATGGTTTATAAAGTTTATAAAAAGTCGAATAAACTTGTTGTTTGTTAAATTTCTGGCTGTCGGTAAACCATAAAGATAACGCGGTGGAGTGTGACAATAACAAATTAGACGAGCTCCTTTTTTATTCAAAGAATTTGGAAAATAGGCACCAGTAGCTGATGTAATAATTAAATCGTATGAAGAAAAATCAAAAGATTTAAAAGCCAGAGGTGACAAGAGACGTAATGGGCTGACTATTTTATAAGCAAATGGGATAAATTGAAAAAAACTTTGATGAATTCTACTATGCCATTTTTTTTCTAAACGATCTTGGTGTGGTCCAAAAAATTTAGGACAATAAAGAGTGGTAAAAATGGGAGCTTTTGGAAAAATTTCTGACAAGGTTTCCAAAACTGCTTCAGCTCCCCCAAATTCTTTTAAATAATCGTGGACCAAGACTACTTGTAGATTAAATATTTTTTTTTTCATGTATTAAAATAATGAAGTTTGATTAATTTTTTTTGGTGGATTCTTTTTGTCTAACCTCGCGGCTAAGGATTTAAAATTATAGTTTAAAAAAAGTTGTTTTAAATTTTCCATTCTGTTTTGATTCCATAAGGCCTCTTTTAATTTAAATTTAAAAGGAATGTCGTAAATTAGAGAGGCTAGTTTTTGGGATAAATAAGCGTTTTCCCGACCGTTAATTAATTTTTCTTTGACTGCCGGCTTGATTTCATCTAAATGTTGATAAATATTATCCAGATTTTTGTATTGGCTAAGTAAATCGACCGCCACTTTTGGGCCAATACCAGCTACTCCAGGATAATTATCTGACATGTCTCCCATTAAGGCTTTTAGGTCGATAACTTGAGTAGGAAAAACTCCTAGTTTTTCTTTGACATCATCTTTTTGGAAAATTTTAGTTTCCGACAAACCGCGAATTGGGACAAAAAGTTCTACTTGTGGTCCTACTAGTTGCATTAAATCTTTGTCACCAGTAATAATGGTTATCTGAGAAATTATACCTTTTCTGACCTTTTTTAAGGCTAATTTGGTTAAAGAGGCAATTAAATCATCGGCTTCGTACCCACCAATAGCAAAATTGGGAATGGTTGAGGTTTGTAAACTTTCCTGAAGTAAGGGTAGTTGGGAAACTAAATCCATGTCGGTTGGTTTACGTTTGGCTCGATAACCAATAAACTCATGTTGCCGAAGAGTTGGTCCGGGAGAATCTAAGCAAACAATTAAATAATGAGGTTTTAAACTGCTGATGGCGGTTAATAACATTGAATAAAAACCATAGATGGCGTTGACTGGTTGACCTTGAAAAGTTAAGGGTGGAATTGAATGATAAGCCCGATGAGCGATGGCATGGCCATCCACAATTAAAAGTCGACGCATGAGATAGTTTAACATCACGGCTAGAATTTACTGTAAAATTTAACCAATGGAACAACACCCAATACCACAGCAAATTTCATCGTATGAATTCAAACTCGTCGGTGAAATGACCTTAAAGCAGTTTTTAAAAGCTGCGGCTGGAGTAATAATTGCCATGCTATTTAACGCGACTAACATAATGATTCTAGTTAAATGGCCATTAATGGCAATTTTTGCTGGGGGCGGATTAATATTGGCTTTTGTTCCCCTCCAAGATAGACCATTAGAAAAATGGATATCTTCTTTTATTAAGGCAATCTACTCTCCAACTATTTTTATTTACAAAAAAAGTGTTGACGTAAACTGGCTTAAAACTGATTTTAGTGAACCTAAAAATAGGGATGAAGAAAGTGCGGAAGAAAACAATAATAAAGGTTGGCAATTAAAAGATGAAGACAAAAAAAGAAAGATAAGTGATTATCTGAAATCATTGACTTTAGGGGAACCTAAAGAAACAGAAATGGAAAAAGAGGAGGATTTTAAGCCTGATCAAAAGATAATTAAATCAACGGTAATTGATGAGCCGAGTAAACCAGTTGAAGTAATAAAAACCGAGGCACAAATTAAAAACACTGCCAACGATTGGAAAAATCAAAAAACAAATTTAGACTTAAAAACGGAAAAATTGGAGGCAACTGGTAGTGCTGTGTTTGGTACTATACCCATGCCAGATATTCCCGATGTGCCAAATGTAGTGGTGGGGATGGCGACGGATATCCAAGGCGGAATAGTGGAGGGGGTAATTGTTGAAATTCAAGATGAACATGGTAATTCTTCTCGAGTTTTAAAAACTAACTCTTTGGGTCAATTTAAAACTTCAACGCCTTTAGCCAACGGTCGTTACTTAATGATTGCCGAAAAAGAAGGTAGTAATTTTGATCGGGTTAATATTGATTTGTCTGGTCAGATTGTTAAACCAATAAGAATTATTGCTTCTAATTAAGTTATGATTAATAATAAAAGGTATGCCAAGTGACCCATTAAAAATCGCCATTAAAGGAACTACTCAAGAGCATCTTCAGATTGAAGATGTGGTGGATAATGTGGTGATTTTAAAAGATGGGTCGTGCGCTATGGTAATGCAATTATCATCGGTAAATTTCGACCTTTTGTCGGAAAAAGAACAGTCGTCTTTGGTTTTTGCATATGGTGGAATTTTAAATTCACTTAATTTTCCAATTCAAATTCTAATCAGATCAAATACAAAAGATGTAAGCGCTTATTTAAATAATTTGAAGACGGCTGAAGAAAAACAAATTAACCCGCTATTGAAACAGAGAATTCAGCTTTATAGAAAATTTATAGAAGAGACGGTTAAAAAAAATGAAGTACTATCTAAATCATTTTATGTTTTAGTTAGATTTTCAGTTTTAGAGTTGGGTATAAAATCGGCTAATAAACAAATTTTGGCTAGTTTACTGCCGATGAAAAAAAAGTCTCAAGTATTACCTTATGATAAAAATTATATTTTAGAAAAAGCAAAGGCTAATTTGGAACCTAAACGAGATCATTTGATGAGACTATTTGCTAGGTTGGGTTTGGAAATAAGGCAACTAGCAACTAAAGAATTAATAGAATTGTTTTATAAAATATATAATGAAGAAAATTCGATAAATCAAAAAATTCAGACATTAAATTACACCGCCCCAATGGTTAGTACTAAAAAATAAAATGAGTTTTTTAAATAAATTAATAAAAAAAACAGATATAAAACCGGAAACGGTAGTGTCGACAATTGAAACAAATAATAATATTAAGCCGTTTGCGGAAGGATTAGTAACCACTAAAGATGTGATTGCACCTTCGGCAATTGAAGTGGATTTTGATTATTTAAGAATTGACAATAAATATTATCGAACCTTGTTTGTGGCGGCATATCCCCGATTTGTCGGCATAAATTGGTTGTCATCTTTAATTAATTTCGATGCCTCACTTAATATTTCCATGTTTATTTATCCAACTGATGGTAAGGAAATTTTGGATGATTTGAGGCGAAAAATTACTGAAATGGAAGCGGAAATTGGTTCGGATATTCAGAGAGGAAGATTGGTTAATCCAGCAACTCAAGCTAAATTAGAAGATGCTTTGAATTTACAAGCTGATTTGGTTAAAGGAGAAGAACGCTTTTTTCAATTTGGTTTATATATAACAATTACAGCTGACTCTGTAGCGGAGCTTAACAGAATTAATAAAAATTTAGAAGCAGCCTTGGGAGCACTTTTAATTATTAGTAAAAGGGCTACTTTGCAAATGGAAGATGGTTTTATCACTACCCTACCAATTGGCGACGATAAACTTCAAATAACTCGAAATATGGATACAACTTCCTTGGCGACGACTTTTCCATTTGTGTCTTCAGACCTCTCGGATGATAAGGGAATAATGTATGGAATAAATCAACATAACGGATCTCTGGTAATTTTTGACAGGTTCTCTATGCCTAATTATAATTCGGTGGTTTTTGCGACTGCTGGTGCGGGTAAATCATATTTAATAAAATTAGAAGCATTGAGATCGGCTATGTTTGGAACAGATATTATTGTTATTGATCCAGAAAATGAATACCGTGACTTGTGTGAATCAGTCGGAGGCCAATATGTTGCCTTTGGTTATAATGAAAATTCAAAAATTAATCCTTTTGATTTATCTTTAACTATGGAAGAGGGGGAAAACGCCCTTAATTCTAAAATGCTGTCTTTACATCAATTGTTTAAGGTAATGTTGGGGCAAATGGATCCTATGGAAGAATCGATCTTGGATCGGGCTCTATTGGATGCCTACAAAATGAAAGGGATAACCCCAGATCCGGAAACACAAAACAAGGAAGCTCCATTAGTAGAAGATTTATATAAATCACTAATTGGAATGGAAGATCCGAAAGCTGCCAATATTGCTGCCCGACTGGAAAGATATATTAAAGGCGCTTTTGCGGGTATTTTTAACCAAAAAACAACAGTTAATTTAACTAGTAATTTTGTCGTTTTTGGAATAAGAAACTTGGAAGATTCCCTACGACCAGTAGCTATGTATATCATCTTGGATTATGTGTGGACGGTAATTAAAAATAATCTTAAAAAAAGAATTTTGATAGTCGATGAGGCTTGGTATTTGATGCAGTATCCGGATTCGGCCGCGTTTTTAAGAGGTGTGGTTAAAAGAGGTAGAAAATATTATCTGGGAGTAACGACAATTACCCAAGACGTGGATGATTTTTTGCAAACACCGTATGGTAAAGAAATAGTGACCAACAGTTCGATTCAAATTCTTTTAAAACAGCACAGTGCGGCTATTGACCAATTAGCGGAAGTATTTTATTTATCTGAAGGAGAAAAACAACTACTTTTGAGTGCGGGTAAAGGTGAAGGCATATTTTTTGCCGGACAAAACCATGTGGCTATTAAAGTAATTGCCTCTGAAGATGAACATAGATTAATTACTTCAAACCCGGAAGAAAAATTAAAACAACAAAAAACGGCTGCTGAACCAGTTAAGCCAATTAGCCCACCAATAAATTTGGAACCTAAAAAGACAGAAGAGGTTAAACCGTCTTTGCCGGCTCAACCTATACCAGTACCAGTAAATGAAAATAGAAAAATGTTTTTAGAAACGGTCGTAGAAAAACCCCAACAAATAAACATAAATGAAGCGGAAAAAATAGAAAATGCTTTAAACCAAAGGATTTCAGAACTTGAGGTTTTGGAACAAAAAAAACTTGATGAGCACGAAAAACAAGTAAAAGATGGAGAAATCGAAAAAAAAGCAAATGAAATAGATTCGCCTAAGTATAAAGATTTATTTAAATCTTTCAGTGACTCGGACAAACTACCTCCTTTGCCGCCCTTGCCCAAATTTGAACCACCTAAACCAGAAACTGTGGTTCCTCAAAATAATAATAAAGGGCCAGTTTTTATAAATCAAACTGAGCCAAAAATTCCCCAGCCACCGCAATTTGCTAAAAAAAATGTGCCGGAATTTATTGACAACAAACAAAATAACGATAAAAAACCAGATTACGACAAGCTTTTGGGTAAAGATATTGTCTAGGAGAAAGATGGGGCAATTGATATAATTTTATTTAATGGATTCTTCTGCTATTAGACTGGAAATTGAGAACAACACAAAAAAATATACTGTTGTCTCGGATCTAATTGACGCTTTTAAAATTGTAAAAGATATTGGAATTCAATTAAATCCCGATAATGGGCTAATTATTTCTAGCCAAAAATTACTTTCACACTTAGATAGATGGGGTAAATTAAGGATTGATGATGTTGATGGAATTTTAAATGCTTTAAATGAAATTCCTGAAGATTTAAAAGATGAAAAAATTAAGGATTTATTAGAAGAAACTACTGTAAAACAGGAATCTGTTGTTATAGATAAAGAAACTTTAAAAGAACTACAAAGTAAACAAGCTGAGGAAGAAATTAAAAAGAATGAAGGTTTGGTCCAGCCAGAAACGATTAAAAATAATATAGATAATTTTATTGAGGGTCAACAAAAAATTGCCAAAGAACAAAGGGATCTAAATACAGAGAAAGTTACTGAAACAAAACAAAAAGAAATAATTCAAAGTAAGGATAAAAGCGGAATTGAAAGATTAGTCGACCAAAATACAAAGAGAGTTGAGACTAAAATTAAAAGTTTGGGCGTTACTGCTGAACAGGCCAGTATTGTTGTAGAAAAAATTTTTAAGCAGTTCGGTCCTAGGATTTTAGAACAAAAACTAATAATTGAACCAAAAAAAGAAATAGCTGAAATTACTAAAGAAATTACTAAGCCAGTGGTTAGAAAAAAGGTCAATGCAGAGCTGGCAGAAGCAGTTTATGGAATAGATACTAGGATTAAAATTGAAAATAAAAGTGAATCTCTGGTTGAAAATTTGGCATCTCACTTAGAAGACAATCCAAGCGTTTCTCAAATAACTAAAAACCGAGTGAGATTTTTAAAACCAAAAATTGAACAAACAGTAATTAATGCCTTTTCTGGGCGTGATTTAGAAACGGGAGAAATTTACACAAATACTTTTTCAAATGAAGTAATTAGAATCTTGCCGGAGCTGACGGCAACAGAACTGTCGACAGTAAAATTTGAAGCAAGAGGAGTAGAGGAAGAGATTAGTAGTTTGATAAAGGGAAATCCAGGATTAATTAATACTTATAGAGGTGAAATGTTTGAGGAGGTTTTTGATAACAAGATTATTGAGTCAAATCCTAATTTAACGGAAGAACAAAGGGTTGTGGCTAATGATTTAAAAGACTTTATTAAACCCTTTGTTAATAACCCGATTGATAGTTTTAGTAAGGAGATTAAGGTCAAGGCAGGTGTTGGAGGCGAGAATAGTGCCAAGATGGAGAGAGATTTTGAATATACAAAAATGACAGTTGGATTAGTTACCGGGCAAGAAAAGGTTGAAACTGTAATTAAAAGATTTGAATTACTGAATCAACGTGCTGTCGATGTAAATCTACATATAGATGGTTTGGCAGATGTCGATAGACTGCAAAGTTTTTTTGGCGAAATTAAAACAGATAATAACTTAATGGGTTATTTTAATAAAGCTCAGGGTTGGACAAATTTTATTCAAAAAGCCGATAAGTTTACTGGTGGTTTTGTTACTAAAATTTTCCCAAAATTAGGTAATTTTTTAAATAATGGAGTTGAAGGTGGTTTTAGAGTCTTTGCTCAAAATACTTTTGGACTGATATCAAAAAATGGCCTAGGGCAAGGCTTAAAAATGGCCATGGGTAATTTTTTTGGAAGTAGTATGAAGGCAGGAGCCTCGATGGCTGGAAAAGCATTGGCTAGTGGAGCAGTCCAATCCGCAGTGAGTACAGTAGCTGGGGCAGCTACTGGCGGAATTGGCGCAGCAATCATGGGAGGATTATCTTTTCTAAAAAATTTTTTACAGGGTAATTTAGGTGATGCTTTAGGTAGTCTTGGTAAAATGGGATTAGGTATTGCCACAACTCTTCTTGGTCCGGCCTTAGCTGGTGCGTTAGCATCGGCTACAGCCGCAGCGACAGCAGCCGCTGGCCCAATAATAATAGGAGTGTTTGGGTTTTTATTTATTTATATGATTTTTACTTCAAGTCAGGTTTCTAGTTTAGTAACACCGGCAGGTATGGGGGGTGGAGGAGAAGAAGTAACATCAAATTTAGATCCTAATACCCCGCTACCCTCAAGTTGTCCAAACGGTTGGCCAGTAAATGCACCAGGAAAAGATGTTACTCAAGGATCAGATACAAATTGTGATCCTAACTTAGGTTCAACCGGTTCTCATTGTAGAACAATTAAGGAATCAATTGACATTGGTGTGGGTACTGGTACCCCGGTATTAGCTACCCATAATGGAGTGGCTATCAGGGAACGCAGTAGTACTGGTGGAGAGATTATTAGATTACACAGTACTTGTAAAGGAAAAGAATTTTATACTTCATATCTTCATTTAAACAGTATTAACTTTACTGGGCAAAAAGAGTTTAAGGCAGGAGAGGTAATTGGAGAAAGCGGAAACACTGGTAGTAATAGCACTGGGCCGCATCTTCATTACCAACTTAATGAATTGGATCAAATTAATACTTATTTACCAAAAGATGTACCACGAGGTTGCTTAGATAATTGTGGAAAATTATAAAAATGAGCCAAATAAAAACAATTAGAAAAATCTTAATTATTGGGATTGGAGTTATTTTTTTAATATTACTTTTTCTGAAGCAGCAACCAGTTACAAAACCTATTAACAAGACTGACCCAACACCAACACAATTCCAATCTAATCTTTTACCCTACCAGAAATCCCCTAATCAAATTAGTTGGGGAATAAACGATATAAAAATTGATCCCACCTTGACTGTTTATAAAGTTTTAGGGGAAGCAAATACTACAGAAATTGGAAATAAAATGAGCCAAAATTTGGGATTTAATAATTCTAAATTGGATAATTCTAGTTTAACTGTTTTTGAAAATGAAACTGATAAATCTACTTTAGAAATAAACAAAACTGAAAATAAGATTTCTTATTATAAAAATCTTTTACTAAACCCTATCCCGATAGTGTCCCAAAAACTAGAAGTGGAGCAGATTAAAAATATTTTTTTAAAGCTTGTTAATCAAAACTTGAATTTAAGTGGTTTAAATATTTCGATAAACAATGTGGAATATGAGGAAATTATTAATCCCAGATTTGTCAGCAGTAGTAAAGAAAATTCACAAATTGTGAAGATTAACGCTTATTATGCCATTAAAAATTACCCGATTTTAACTGATAAAGGCTTTCCCATTGTAGCTAGATTTTCTTGGGACGGCACTTTAATTAAATTAGATGTTGACCTTTTGTCTTCCATAATTGCCAAACAAGATGATTATCCAACTTTTAATTTTGATGAAATAAAAGCCTTGCCAATTAATAATTTTAAAATTATTAATATTGATGGCGGAGCCCAATATGATTTAACCAATTTTGAAGACAAGGCACCTGAGGAAGTGAATATTAATCAGACTTATATAGCTTATTTGGATGTTGATAATTATCCTCTTCTGAGACCTTATTTAATTTGTCTCGGTAAAGGAATATTAGATACCGGGCCGGCCACAATAACTCTAGCGGTTCCATTATTAAAAGAATAAAATTTGTTAAATGAAATTAAATCAATTTTTAAAAAAGTACCAATTAATTGTGGCATTGAGCTTGATTGTGGTAGTAATGGCGAGTATTAAGGTAATTTATGGTAATAAGGTGGAAGAAATTAATCAAAATCAAGTAATTTTACCGACACCAACAAATGAACCAATAATTGCGACTCCGACTTTGGTTCCCACAATTGCACTAACTAATGAAGAGAAATACCCGTTGTGGCGAATATTACCCTACCAAGGAAAAGGATTTACTATTCAACAATATCAAAAACCCCTAACTTTAACCGTGAAAATTAAATCAGGAAATAAAGAGACAATTGAAGGCGAAATTACAAAGTGGCTAATACAAAACGAGGTGGATCCTCAAAGCCATTTGATTGAATGGGAATAAAAATTTAGTTTTGAACACTGACTGGACCGATAATGTGGGTTAAACTCGGATCAGATTGATCCTGAAAAGAAACCGGAGAAAATGTTTCATTTAGTTCTATGAGAATTTCTTCACCTTTGCAAATATTGAGAAAATCATTAATAAACTTAAAATTAAAAGCTACCTGAAAAGGATTGCCTTCTATTTTGGCTTCGACAGTGGCCCGATTTTGCCCGATTTGAGGTGCATTGGCAGTTAATTCTAATGCATTAGCTTTTAAATTAAAGCGAACAACATTAGCTGACTCCCGAGCAAAAACAGAAGCAATTTTAACTGCCTGAGAAAATTCTTCCCGATTAATAAATATTCGAGTAGTAAAACTATCAGGGATGATCCTTTTGAAGTCAGGGTAATCCCCTTCAATCAATCGAGAAACTAACTCTAGATCGTCTAGAACGAATACAACCTGGTGACCATCAGATGTTAAACCAATTGTAATTTTTTTAGTGTTCTTGGCGAGTTTAGTAACTTCGATTAAACTTCGGGCGGGAATTAAAAATGTCAATTCTTCTTGACCATCATTTAATTTGATTGGATTAACTAATTTTATGGTTTTAAGTGATAGTCGAAAACCATCAGTGGCCACTAAAGTAAAACTTTGAGAGGTGAATTTACATAAAATAGCTGTCAAAATTGGGCGGGAATCATCAGAAGCGGCAGCGAAAGCCACTTGAGAAACAGCAGTGGCTAATAAAGATAAATCAATTTCAAAGGCAGTACTGGGATTTATTGAAGGAATGGTAGGAAAATCTGTAGCGGGAATTGTGGCAAAAGTAGATTCGGCCTTGGTAGAAAATATACTTAAAAGATTTTTATCGTTTAATTCACAATCAATTTTGCCAGAGGATAAGTAGGAAACAAATTCAGTAATTTCTTTGGCGGGTAAAGCCAGGACACCTTCTTGCTCGATTTTGGCACCAACCCAATAATTTATTCCCAACTCTAAATTGGTAGCCGATAGTTTAAGACGGCCATTATCAGTAGTTATAAGAATGTTATTTAATATAGGTAATTGAGACTTGGAAGAAACGAATCGGGAAACGTTACTTAAGGCGGAATTTAAATTTTCCTGAAGAAGGGAAAGTTTCATTGACTTATATTATCAATTTATGTTTAAAAGTTAAAGTTGTTAATAAAGATTTTTTAATAAAAAGAATAGTAGTGTTGTTATTAGAGGTGGTGGATTAGTGGAAGATTATTTTTATTGATGGATTTTTGTGGATAAAGTGTTATTTTAGAGGGGTGTAAAATTGATTGTTTGTCTAAAATTAGGGAAAAATTAGATAAATTAGCTTATAATTTGACTTGAAGTTTGGGTTTCTTTCGGGGGAAAAACAAAAATAAAAAAGTGGATAAGTTGGTGGATAACTTTAAAAAAAAGTGGATAAGTCAAAAGTTAAATTAGAAGGTGCCTTTAATTTGGTTGATAAGTTGTCGAATTTGTGGATTAGTGGAGAACTCTGTTTGAACTTTGTCACGAGCGTGCATAATACTGGTATGATCGCGGCCACCCAAAAGATGACCGACTTCTTCTAGGGGTAACTCAATTTCGGTTAAAAGTAAGTAGGCTGTGATATGACGGGCGGAAACCAATTCTTTTTTTCGACTTTTGCCACACAAATCCCCTGTTTTAATATTAAAATATTTGGCGCAAACGGAAATTAAGTGACGAGGAGTAACTTTTGCAGAGGCAGATTCAAAAAAAGTATTGGAGTTAGGATTGATAATAAACTGAATGAATTCTAAATTTATTTCAGGAATATTTTTGGCCATAGCTTGGATAGTCAATTCTTGAAGCCGACCTTCGATGTCGCGAATATTGGAAACCACATTTTCAGCTAAATAACTTATGGCTTCATTGGTGATTCTACTCCCCCGTTCTTCCATTTTTTGCTTAATAATAGCGACTCGCATTTCATAATCTGGCATTTGAATATCAACAGTTAAACCACCCATAAAACGAGAAACCAAGCGGTCTTTTAAATCTTTGATCTCACTAGGTTTGCGATCGGAGGTTAAAATAACTTGTTTACCAGCCATATGAAGGGCGTTGAAAGTGTGAAAAAATTCCTCTTGGATATACTCTTTGCCGGCAATAAATTGAATATCATCAACTAAAATACAGTCTAAACTGCGGTACTTATTTTTAAATTGGTTCATGTTTTTGGATTTTAAAGCACCGATTAATTCATTGGCAAAGGTTTCGGCGGGAAAATATTTGACTTTGAAATCAGGGTTGCTCTTGAGAAGTTCATGGCCAACAGCCTGCATTAAATGGGTTTTACCCACACCTACTCCACCCCAAATGAAAAATGGGTTGTAAGTTAGACCAGGGTTTTTGACAATACCCTGGGCGGCAGCATAAGCAAAATTGTTACTATTGCCCACAATTAAATTTTCAAAGGTATATTTGGGATGTAAATTGGAATCGGAAAAAGTTTTTTTGGGAGAAGCATAAGTAAAAAGCGGGGCTGAATTAGAATTTTCTAAATCGATTTTAGGAATTTCCTGAATAATAAAATTTAGTTGATTATCACTTTTGGTTTGATTATCCAAAGCGCCCTTAAATAATTGATAGTAGCGTTTGTGATTAATATCGACTAAATAAGAATTGGGGCAAGCAATAGTGGCAATATTATTTTGGAGGCTAATTAGCTGAGTTTTGGCGACAAAAGTTTGAAAAACGGCTGGAGCCAGAACAACCTTGAGTTCTTCTTGAGTGTTTTTCCAAATCCGATCTATATCCATTTTTATTATTTATTATTTTTATGTAGTATTTAGAAAAAATACTATAAAATTGGCAGTAAAGCAGGAGAATAAAAACGGGGAGGTTTTAGGTTATCCACATTAATCATAGAGGAGTTTTCCACAAATTAAAAGATATCAAATTTAAAAGTGGTGTTTATGCTAAAATAGCCATTATGCCAAAAAGAACTTTTCAACCTAAAAGTAAAAAACGCTCTCGTGTTCACGGATTTTTAAAGCGGATGTTTGATCACGACGGTAGAAATGTTATAAAAAGAAGAAGAGCTAAGGGTAGAACTAAACTGACCGTGTCTGATGTAAAATAAGTTGTGTTGAAAAAAGAAAATAGAATCTGTAAAAGAACTGACTTTTTAAATGTAAAAGAAAAAGGGCGGATTTATCAATCCCCTTTTTTTGGTTTAATTTATCTAAAGAATGATATTGATAAGAATCAATTTGGATTTATTATTTCCAAAAGAATTTCTAAAAGAGCAGTTGATAGAAATCGAATTAAAAGATATTTATCGGAAAGCGTTAAAAGGCATGGGCTGGAAAATGGCATGGGCTGGAAAATGGTTTTTTTGACTAAAAGGGAAATTCTTTTGAAAAGTTTTATGGAAGTCGACAATGAAGTAATTAGGGTTTTTAGCCAACTTAAATTGAATGATTAAAAAAATAGTATTAAAAATATTGATTTGGTATAAAAAATATTTATCCTCGGGATATAATTGCCGCTTTATTCCTAGCTGTTCTGAATATACTTATGAGGCGGTAGATAAATATGGTGTGATAAAGGGTTTGTTTTTGGGATTTAAAAGAATTTTACGCTGCCGTCCTGGAGGCGGGAGTGGAGTTGATCTGTTAAAATAGTCCATGAATTTATTTATAGCTCCTTTTGTTAACGCCTTGTTTGGTCTTTATTATATGGTTGGTAATTTGGGTTGGGCAATCATTTTGATAACAATTTTAATTAGACTTTTGTTACTACCTTTAGTTTTTCCTAGCTTAAAGTCGGCAAATAGAATGAGGGACTTGCAGCCAAAGATAAATAAATTAAAGGAAAAATATGGAAATCAAAAAGAGGCTTTGGCAAAGGCTCAAATGGAACTTTATAAGCAAGAAGGAATAAATCCAGTGGCTGGTTGTTTGCCTAATATTTTGCAAATTGCTGTTTTAATAATATTTTTTCAAGCCTTTAACGTGGTGTCGCAGTTTTCGGAGGGTAAGGGTAGTTTTGAAGATATCAATAAATTATTAGTAGCACCTTATCAAATAAGTCAGGATTTTAAATTTGATTTAATGTTTTTTGGATCAAATCTGACTCAAACTCCAGCTAAATTATTTGATGGAGGAGTTGTAGCTCAAATGATTTTACCTTTTATTTTATTGGTAGGTTCGGGTTTACTTCAGTATTGGAGCGCTAAATTAATGATGCCAGCACCAGCGGTTGATAAAAATGTGGTTAAGGTAACTAAAAATAAGGAAGATGACATGATGTCGATGATGCGAACCCAATCAACATATTTGATGCCGTTAATGACAATCTTTTTGGGATGGAGTTTTAATTTAGGTATGCTTCTTTATTGGTTTGTGAATTCTTTAGTAATGATTGGGCAACAATTAATTACTAATAAGTTGACGGTAAATAGCAAGTGAAAACTTTTTTAAGCATGTTAAAATAGGCGTTATGGATAATAAAGAAAGAAATGAAGTCATCTTGAAATTAACTTGCGACCTTTTGGAAAAGATGAATTTTGAAGTGGAAAATGCTTTTGTAGAAGATATGGAAGGTGAAGAAAGTCAGGTACTGGTAGGAATTACTGTAGCTAACCCTGCTAACTTGATTGGATTTAGAGGTAGAAATTTATCGGCAATTCAAACAGTGTTGTCATTGATGATTAAAAATAAAAATAATGAATGGATTAGAGTCCTTTTGGATATAAATAATTACAGGGCTGAACAAAAAGAGAGATTGGTTGGTATGGTAGAAAATTTGGTTAAGAAAGTTCAATCAACTGGTACTCCGGTAGTTTTGGCTCACATGAGTTCTTATGAACGAAGAATTTGCCATATGGCGATTGCGGAAACGGAGGGAATAGTGTCGGAATCTGAGGGTGAGGGTGAAGATAGGCATATTGTGATTAAGCCAAAGGCCTAATGTGCTAAGATAGGACGTGAAGAATGTGCTGGCTAGATTCGAAAAAGTAGTTTTTTTGGTATTTTTATTGTTGATTCCGACCCAGCTGGGTAAGCATTTCTGGCCGGATTGGAGTTTTGTACAAGGTTTGAGAGTTGATTATCTGTCCCCTACTTTTTATTTTTTGGATGCTATTTGGTTTCTGGGATTTATCTTGGTTGGCATAAAAGAAATAAGGTTAAACAAGGTGGCTTGGGAAAAAACAATTATTTTTTTGATATTAATGGCGGTAAATGTGGTATTGGCTCAAAATAAGTGGGTGGCAATGTACCGATGGTTGAGAATTGGACAGTGGATTTTGACATTAGTTTATTTTCTGAGAAAAAAGATTGAATTAAAAAGTAATTTAGTGGTGGCGATTAGTGTTTGGACAGTCATCGAAGTATTTTTGGCTTTGAGCCAAATTTTTTTGGGTAGAAGTGTTGGCGGAATTTTTTATTGGCTGGGAGAAAGAAGTTTTAATTTTAATACGATTGGGATTGCCCAAATATCGGTGATGGGACAAGGATTATTGAGAGCTTATGGAACTTTCTCTCATCCAAATAGCTTGGCTGGATTTTTATTAACCAGTTTAATACTTTGGTTTATTTTAAAAGGAAAAGTAGACAGTTGGTCAAAGATTTGGTGGTGGGCAATTACTTGGCTTTTAAATTTTGGAATTATAATTACAGGCAGTCGGTTGGTTTGGTTACTAACCTTGTTGGTTTGGATGTCTTTGGTTTATTTGGGGAATAAAAGTAAAAAATATATATTAGGAATAATTTTAATTTTAGGTGGATTATTTTTGGGGGTGTTGGCTTTTATTAATATTAATTATCCGATTAATAGATTTATTGGTGGTTTTGATCCTGTGGATATAGAAAAAAGAATAAATTTAACTGGGGCGGCTTTTAATATGATTAAAGAAAAACCTTTTTTGGGAATAGGTTTGGGAAATTTTTTGGTCAAGTTACCAGAATTCGAGAAACATAATTTTTATTTTTGGTTGCAACCAGTTCATAATGTTTTCTTTTTGCTTTGGACAGAATTGGGACTAATAGGAATAATTGTTTTAGTTTGGTTGATAAAACAAACAATTAAACCAAAATTAAACATAAAAAAGATAGTTCTTTTATTGGTAATTTTGGCGACGGCTATGTGGGATCACTACTGGATTACCCTACCACAAAATTTTTGGCTTTTGGCTGTGGTTTTGGGTTTTATCTGATAACATCTATATTATGTTTAAGCGGCCAATTATAAATACTATGGCTCAGGTGGCCGGTAAAACCATTACAGTTTTAATTAGCCTGGTAACGACTGGTATTTTGACACGGAAATTAGGGGTGGAAGTTTACGGTAGTTTTACTTTGGTGACGTCTGTATTTTTATTATTAGATTCATTAGCTGACTTTGGTATAAAAATTATTGGGGTAAGAGAAACTTCAACGGAAAAAAGTGAAAACAAAAAGGAACTTTTTGAGCAGTTGATTTGGTTGAGATTGATGATCACGGGGGTGGCTTTTGTTTTGGGTATAACACTAATCTTTTTGTGGTCGGGATTTGCACCAATCCGAGGCGAAGCTTTAGTGGCTTTGAGTATGATTTGGTTTACTTCTTTGGCGGGAAGCATGGAAATAATTTTCCAAAGTAAATTGAAAATGGAACTTAAAGTATTTATGGATGTGGCTTTTCCTTTGTTTTTTTTAATTGTTTTATGGTTTTGGCCGGGATTAATCAACTTGCTTTGGGTGTTTTCGACTTATCTTTTTGCACGAGTTTTAAGCTTAATGATTGGATCTAAATTCTTGGGTAATATTGGATTTAACTTAAAAATTAAAAAAATTAACTGGATTATAATTAAGAGATTATTAAAAGAGACGTGGCCGATGGGAGTTTATTTGATTGTTTTTGCGGGTTATGATCGGGCAGTCGACTCGATGTTGATACAAAGATATGTTGGAATTGCGGCTGTAGCTTGGTATGGATTGGCGTACAAAATCTACTCTAGTTTGGTTCAACCAGCTTATTTTTTTGTAAATAGTATCTTTCCCCTACTTTCTGCTGATCACCAAGAATCGGAAAAAGAATTTGGTCTTGAATGGAAAAAAAGATTATTTAAAACTTCGGCTTTGCTTTTGGTAGGTAGTGTTTTTTTGGTAATACCAGTTATATATTTTATGGCTCCTTGGATTATCCAAGTTTTAGCTGGAAACCAATACGCCGCTTCGGCTGGTGTTTTGAGAATTCTTTTAATTGCCCTGTTCTTTTCTTATATCGAACATTTAATTGGATTTACTTTGATTTCCCGAGGTGGACAAAAAGAAATTTTGTGGTTTGGTTTAATTGCTTTGGTTTTTAATTTAGGAGGAAACCTGTGGGCGATACCTAGATTTGGAATTTATGGAGCGGCGTGGGTGACTGTGTTAACAGAGGCACTGGCTTGCAGCTTGATGAGCTTTAAATTGTGGCAAACAATTAAGAGATAGGGACAGGTCGCGACCTGTCCGTACAAAACCCCCTGTTTAATTTTCGATTTGTTGAGGGCGATTCATGAATCGCCCCTACGGAGTTATATGTTTTTTTGATCCAGTTCCCTGTTTAATATCAGAACATTCTTCATATTTTAATTTGGGAGTTATGACGTTTTTTAAAAACACAATTAACCTTGTGACAATAGATTTTAAAGCCAAGAAATTTATTTTATATGTACGTTTTTTATAACCTTTCGATATCTTATGTCATTACATTTTTCACGTCGCTACTTAAACCTAGTCCGGGTTGGGACGAAATTAGCTTGGGAATTAACCGCATAATAACCGAATTATTACCGTACCTAGTTTGTACTTGTCTTTTGCTTTAAAATAATTTTATGAGTCATTCGGTTCCATCTGCTTTAATAATAGGAATAGATCATTTTGTGGCCAAGAATTTGGCTATAGAATTGTTGAATAAAGATATAAAAGTAATTGGTGTGGGCGAACATGTGGCTGATTTGAGCGGGACAAATTTGGAAATTAAAATGGATTTGGAGGAATTGGAGAAAGAGGAGTTTAGTTATGTTTTTGATTTTAGAGGGGAGACTGATTTTTGGAATAAAATTAAATCAGGAAAATTAACTATTGTTTGTGTAAATGATAGTGAAAAAGCTAAAGAGTTAAATGACAAGGCTAAGAACTTAGAAATAAATTGGAGGCTGGTTGATGGTCAGGGAGTGGTCGGACCAGGGATGGAAGATAATTGGTTTTTGACGACAGCGTTAAAACAGGCGGCAAGTAATAAAAATTTAGTTTTGCCTTCTTTAAATTTAAAATATAGATTATTGGGAATTAAAGATTTGGTTGAAGCGATTTTGAGGGCCAGTTTTTTGTCGGGAACCGAAAGAGAAGAATTTTTGATAGTAGGAAATGAATTCGATTCGGAGGTGGTGGCTAAAATTTTGATTGATGAGGCGAAGATGACTAGATTTAAAGTGATTCAGAATGATATTCAAACAGACTTGTGGAGTGAAGAGGAAATAAAAATAGTCAAAAATAAACTAAGATGGCAACCGAGAGAAGAACTTAAGGAAAGTATTAAAGAGACATTGCAATATTTTTTGTGTCGATTAGATGAGGAAAGCCGGAGAAAAAATAAAGAACTGCAAGGCAGATCTAAAAAAGAAGAAAAATATGAAGTAGTGGTGGAAGCCGAAGAAGTAGTAAAAGAAGAAATTGATTGGAATGATTTTAAGCCTTTAATTAAGAATTCGAAATTAAGAGAGGTAACTAAAAAAATTGAAAACGAGGAAGAAATAATAGAAGAAGACGATGAACCAGTTAAAGAAATTGTTGTGTCAAAAAATGACACAGTAAATAAAAGACGTTTTAATTTAAAACTTAATATTAATTTGGGTAAGTGGTGGTGGTATGTTGGTGGGTTGGCTTTAATTTTGGTGCTATTACCATTAAATTGGCTGAGGATAAATTATTTGACGGTTAAAAATATTTATGGAGTAGAAAAATTAATTAAAGAAAAGAAATATGACCAAGCAGAAAAACAGGTGGATTATTACTGGAATAAAAACAAAATCACTGATAGTCAAATTGATGATTGGGGTTTAAATAAAATTGGAATAATTAGAAATTATCAATCTTTAATTAAAGTGGCTGAGGATGTATTGTTGTTGGAAAAAAGCGGGATTCAATTAGCTAAAAGTGGCGAAATAATCGATAAAGCAATTTTTCAAGGTAAAACAATTGATTGGCCAAAAGAGTTAGCCAAAATAGATAGTAATCTCGCAGAAATAGATCAAGGTTTTGGTTTATTGCAAGCAAGATTGGGGGGTAATTGGAGTTGGTTGCCAGCTCGTTTTAGATCTTGGCCACAAAATGGGGTAAAACAGTTAAACGAAATAAAAAATACAGTAGAATTGGTAAAAAAAGGAATAAAAGTTTTGCCAGATTTAGTTGGTGCTGATGGTAAGAAAAGAGATTATTTGGTGTTGTTTCAAAATGAAATGGAGTTAAGACCAACAGGTGGATTTATTGGTTCATTTGGAATTTTGAGTTTTGAAAATGGTCATCTTTTAAATTTAGAAGTTAAAGATGTTTACGAAGCTGACGGACAGATAAATGGTCATGTGGAACCGCCTGAAGAAATTAAGAATATTTTGGGTGAGGCGGGGTGGTTTATGCGAGATGCTAATTGGAAGGCAAGTTTTCCTTTGGCGGCGGCTGATTTACAATGGTTTTTGGACAAAGAAATTGGTAGAAAAGTAGACGGAGTAATTGGTGTAGACCTTGCCGTTGCTAGGTCAATTTTGGGGGTAGTGGGAGAAGTTTATGTGCCGGATTTCAAAGAAAAAATTAATAAAGATAATTTATACGAACAGGCCGAATATTATTCGGAAAAGAATTTTTTTCCAGGATCAAACCAGAAGGCATCGTTTTTAGGTGGTTTAGGGAAGCAGTTATTTGAAGAGATTAAAAACCTAAAAACTGATCAAGATATGCTTTTGGGTAAAACCATAATTGATCTTTTGGAAAAAAATGAAATTATAATGGCTTTAAACCAAAAAGAATCGGCTAAAATTATGGCCGATTTGGGGTGGGATGGGGCGATGTATCAGGGTAAATGTGCGCTGGAAAATTGTCTGGCTGATTATTTATATTTAGTTGAGGCTAATTTGGGAGTTAACAAAGTAAACTATTTTTTATATAGAAATATTGAGGAACAGATCGATATTTCAACGGGGTCAATTGCCAGGATAGTAAAGATTAATTACGAAAATACAGCCAAGAATACTAATTGGCCGGGTGGAGATTATAAAAATTATTTAAGGGTTTACTTACCAATTGATATTAATTTGGCTCAAGTGAGTGTAACTGATGTTGATAATCCTGATAGTCGAAGAATTTATGGGGCTGATGAACTAAAAATAAGGCAGGAAGGTAACAAAAAAGAGGTGGGTTTTTTGGTGGTAGTACCGGCTAATAAAAAAAGATTAATAGAAATTAGATATTCGAGTGGAATCGATTTGAGCCAAAAGACTAAATTTTCTTATCTAAATTATGTGCAAAAGCAGCCTGGTTTTGGGGATACTGGTTTGGTTACTTTAATTTCTTATCCGGCAGAATGGCAACCGACACAGGTGCAGCCGGCAGCGAGCTTAGTAGGTGGAAAATTGTTATTTAATCAGAAATTAGATCGGGATATTAAAATGGGGGTTGAATTGGGGAAATAAATAATCATGAAAAGAGTAATTGAAAATTTTGTTTGTGAAAAATGTGGAGCTAAGATAATCGGTGATGGGTATACTGATCATTGCCCTAATTGTTTGTGGGGAAAGCATGTAGATTATGAAACACCAGGGGATAGGGTGAGTGATTGTAAAGGCTTAATGGAACCGATTAGAACTAGTTTTGAAAAGGGTAAATTTAGGATTTGGTATAAGTGCATGCAGTGCAGTCATCGGTTTTGGGTGAGAGAAGGTATTAAGGATGATAGGGAACTACTGTTGGAGTTAAATAAAAATTAAAAGCATGCGGAACGTAATAAATTACGATGTAATTTAAACGTTCCTGCAACGTTAAAATATTTTTGTATATTGTATTTTACCGTTGCGGAATAAAAACGGTTTATGTGCGGGGAAAAGAGGTTATAAGTAAACTTGAATACAAAGCTGGGATGGTATAATCGTAAGATGAAATTGAGTAATATATTTTTAGACAAGCTAAAAAAGTTGTGGCCGTCGGCTAAAAAAAATAATTTGGATATACCAAAGGAGATTAGAGATAAATTACCACCTGGCGTAAAAATCAAAAGAATCGAGATTACGCCGCAATCAATAATTAAATTTATTTTATATACTGTTTTGGTTTTTTGGGTTATTTCAACCTTGAGACAGTTATTTTTACCACAGGAAATAAGTCGAGTATCTTTGTCTAATGTAATTGAGTCTATAAAAAAAGATGAGCAAAAGAGTATTACTGTGTCGGATAATGAGGTGGTGGTGACTTTGAAAGACGATAAAGTTCTGGTCTCTTCAAAGGAACCAACAACTTCAATGGCGGAAATTTTGCAAAGGGAAGGAATTGATATGTCGAAAGTTAGTTTCCAGGTAGAAAATAGGCAAGGTTGGAAAACTTTTGGTGAAGTTTTGAGTTTACTTTTGACTGTAGGGTTGCCTATTTTGTTTATATTTTGGATTTTTGGTCGTCAAACTGGTGGTGCTGGAAGTATTTTTGGGTTTGGGAAATCGACGGCTAAATTGTTTATTAAGGGAAAACAGAATATGTCATTTAAGGATGTAGCTGGAGTTGAAGAGGCTAAAAATGATTTAGTGGAAGTGGTTGATTTTTTGAAACATCCAGAGAAATACCGAAAAATGGGAGCAAGAGCACCGAAGGGTGTATTGTTGGTCGGTCCGAGTGGGGTGGGTAAAACCCTTTTGGCTAAAGCGGTGGCCGGCGAGGCTAATGTGCCTTTTTATGCTATGGCCGGATCAGAATTCATGGAAATGTTGGTCGGTATTGGAGCGTCTAGAGTAAGAGATTTGTTTTCTACGGCTAAAAAGGCTGGTAAGGCGATTATTTTTATTGACGAAATTGACGCTATCGGTAGGATGAGGGGTGGTTTGGAGGGAGGACACTCAGAAAGAGAACAAACATTAAATCAAATATTGGTAGAAATGGACGGATTTGAAGCTAATACTGCGGTTGTAGTATTAGCGGCGACTAACAGAGGCGATTTGTTGGATCCGGCTTTACTTCGTCCGGGTCGGTTTGACAGAAGGGTAGTTTTGGAGTTACCGGATATTGAATCTAGAAAAGAAATTTTAGCAATTCATGCTCGAGGTAAGCCTTTTGATAAAGATGTGGACTGGGATGCGGTGGCTAGAAGAACCGTTGGTTTTTCGGGTGCTGATCTGGAAAATATGCTAAATGAATCAGCTATTGCGGCAGCTAGAAACAATAAAGATAAAATAAATTTCGCTGATGTAGAAGAGGCAGCTTTGAGAGTAAAAATGGGTGCGGAAAAAAGACGGTCTCAAACCGATGAAGACAGACTAATGACGGCTTATCATGAAGCTGGTCATGCTATTGTCAATTACGTGGAAGAATTAGATCCAGTCCAAAGAATTTCAATTGTATCTCGAGGTATGGCACTTGGGTTTACTTTGATTCCACCCAAAAAGGATAGAGTGCATGAAACTAAATCACGATTAATTAAGTTAATGGCTATGGCGATGGGTGGTCGGGCGGCTGAAGAATTAGTTTTTGGTGATATTACTACTGGAGCTTCGTCTGATATTTCCCATGCGACGCGGATTGCCCGAGATATGGTAGTTGAATGGGGTATGAGTGCTTTAGGCCCGGTAAATTTGGGACCGCAAATTGATGTGGGGAATTGGGGTAAGACTTATATGGAACCAGCAAAAATTTCTGACCGAATGATGTCTAAAGTTGATACTGAAATTAAAAAATTTATTAACAAGGCTTTTGAGAGGGCTCAGAAAGTATTGCTGGATAATAGAGAAAATTTAGACAGAATTGCCAAGGTTTTAGTTGAAAAAGAAAGTTTGGGCCAGATGGAATTTGAGGCATTGATGGTGGAAAACCCATCTGTTTAATTTAAAATTGGGCGAATCGTGATTCGCCCCTACGTTTTGGTATTAAATGGATTCTTCGAGATTAATTATTCGTTGCAAAATAGCAAGGGAGCCAAGATTTACCGGTTCGATGCCATTTAAAGACAAACTACCTGATCCTAGATTTTGAGCTTGGGAATAGGGTGTGTCGGAAGTGTAGTTAATAATACCCAGATCGAAAGGGGTGTTGTTTAAATCAATAATGGTGTTCTTTGGAGTTTGTTGGTCATAGCTAGCCTCGGTAATAGCATTTAGATAAGGACCGGATTCCATTTCAATAATCGTAATATTGTTTTCGAAATAATTTTTAAGTAGGGCTTCGTTTTCTAAAAATGTACCTAAAACCGAAACAGCTTTTTGATTGGTTAAAATGGATCCTTGGTTGTTAACAAAAGGAAAAAAAGAGTTAAAACAGTTTTTAAAAATATAAGAATTTTGGGTATGTTCATCAAAAACTAATCGAGGTGCTTGGATATCACCGATTTGACTATTTAAGACGGCGGCCTTGCTCAAGATGTAAACACCTTTTACTTTTTGGACATTCTCTAGAATTTCGGTTAAAACATGATAGGCGGAGAAACCTAATGGGTAATCAACATTAAAGATTAAAGCTTCTGATTTAACTAAGGTTTTGGGTTTAGAAATTTTGAGTCGGGAATCGGCTGAATGAATTAAGTTTTTGACGGGGAAAATTTGGACATCGACATCTAAAAAATGAGAATTTGGAATACTGATGATGCCTAGTTTTTGCTGATATTCTAAGAATTCAGTTTTTAATAAATTATCAGAATAAAATTTAAACACAAAATAAAGGAAATCATTAGATTGCAATAAACTTTCTTTACTTTGGATTTGTTCCCAGACAGCATATAAATCAGGGCGGTCGGTTTTTATTAAAGATAAGATTTTATTTTGGTTTTTGAGGGCGAAACCGGTAAATAAATTCATTAGACTGTGAGTGTTGCTGGAGACGAAATATATTTGCTGGCGGGAAATGTGAAAATGATCGGAAACGTGGATAGCAATATGTTTCCACCATTTTTGGGTAGTTTTAGTGTAGTTGACCCAGGAAGCAGCTAAAAGTTGAATCCTTAAATTTAGTGACTGCTGAAAAACTCTTTTAAGGCGGAGCTTATACTGAGGTCCAAAAGCGGTTATAAGTCGGTTCCAATCGTTTTCTGATATATCTAATTCTTGACTTAATTTATTGGTTTTTAAAGAGTTTTGAAAATCAAGGGGATTTTTATATTTACTTTTGAGAATTAAATGAAACTTGTTCCATTCGGTTTGAAAAGCGATTAAGAGATTTACTAAATCATCAATGTCAGAAATAGATGCGGTAAAGCAAGCTAAGATGTGTTTAGACGATTGATAAAAACAGCTACGGCGACGGGAAAAGGCCTTGGTTTCGGGCCACTGGTCAACATTGGTATAGCCAGATTGAGTAAAAATATCTAAATTTTGGCCGACGATAATTTTGAGAGCTTGATCGGTTTGGTGGGGTAAGCGTAAAAGTGAATAAATTAAGGCTGATAGATCTACTTTTTTGGAATTGCTACCTAGAGGATGAAGAATCGATTCCATTTTGAGATGAGAATTGACCAGCGAGTTAATAGTCACTTCTAAATTACTTTTGAGAGCGGTACGATAGGTACGAACATGAAAATCAATGTCGTTTACGGTAGCGGGAGTGAGAATTTTTGTCTCCATGTTTTTAATTATAAGGAAAATATTGGGAATGGTTGAGTTTTGATTAGAAATGATATAATTTGGGATATGAGTGAGAAAAGTTCGTCTTATGAAGCTGTAATTGTACATAAAGATGTACACGATGTGGAAGTGATGTTAATGAAAGAAAGGCAAGTTCAGCAAATAAAAGATCAGTTTTTAGCCGCTAATATTTTTGACTCAAATGTACCAGATCGAGAAACAAATGTACAAAGGATAATAGGAGGACTGGGTCATGGAGAGAATACTGTAGAGGGCTACAACAATTCATTAAAAAACGCTAATAGAGCAGAGGGTAGGGAAAAAATTGATGAAGCTGATTTGAATAAATTGGCAGATGCTGCGGCTTTAGCGGTTATAGAATCAGGAATTGCTGATGTCCAAGATGATTCTGTTTTGGGTGGGCTTGATCGACATCTACCCGATGCATTAAAGGGATTAGAAGGACGTGTTCAAAAAAGAATGATTTCTTGTGAGCAATTAGTTCCAATTGCTCAAGAGATGAGAGATTTAAGAGAAATTTTTGATTTAAATATGTCTAGTGGTAGAAAATCTTATAACGAAAGGACGGTTCAGCTTTTACAAGAAACATCTCAATTAAATCGAAGGTTGAGAGAAACACCTTATGAATTAGAATGGAAGACATTAATGGCTTATTTGGCTCAAGAAAGAGAAAGATCGGAAGAAAAGAAGCCAGTTACTAGTGTGCCTACTAGAATTAAACCTGATAAAGAGGATGTAAATGATAATGAAGAAACTCCAGAAATTGAAATGACCGAAGGACAGCGACAAGCAAAGGCAAAAAGGGATAAAAGGGTTGCTGAAAATGAAAAGGCGTTACCAGATAAACTTAAACTTTTTCGGGATATTATTGGGAGTAGGTCTAAAGAGATACCCTATGACAATCCAGAAATATTATTTAGGTTTACTGATGATGTTTTGGATTTCATTGAAGGGTCGGGATACGAAAGTAACGACTTACAAATTTCCGGAGAATCAACTAACTATTTGAATGCCATATTAGACGAGATTAAGGGTAGGGGTAAAACTGAAAAAGAAAAGGAACAGTATAAGTTTATTGATAGAATGATCAGAACCAGATTGGCGGTCCATGACACTGAATATTTTATGGATATGGCTAGTGGCGGTTATGGAGAAAAAGGTGGCGGAGTAGTGCAGGCCATTGGTGATATTGGTAGAAGAAAAAGATTTATTACTAGAGATATGATGTACTTTTTGTTTAAGGATTGGAAAGTAGATGGGGATCGTCTATTTAATGGTCAGGGTGTTGATTTGGGAAGATCGTGGGATTTAGTAGAAGAAGCTAATTTTAATTATCTGGAGATGATGGCTAAGGCCGGAGTTGATCCGAAAATCATTGAACAAAAAAGAGCCAAACCAGCAACTGAAGATCCTTTTTATGGGAAAAAATATTGGGGTTTTACATATGATGAACATGAAGAATTAGGGGCGAGAAGTTCTTCTCAGACTCAGGTTAGGGAATACATGATAGCTCAGTTAGGTAGTGATACAAAGGCGAGAAAAGCAATGCAAATCGCCGAAAAATTTATAGTTGCTTCCTCGGAAAAATCGGTTTTTAATGCCCAATTTATTGATGGAGATGATTTTTCGGAAATGATTCATTTTGGTAAATTCCGAGAGGATGAGTCACGTAAAGGTAAACCAGGGTCTGGACCGAAGGTAACCCGACATTTGATTAAGTCTTTGACTCCTGGTTGGATTAGATATTTTTGTAAAGAAAAAGATCCGGATAAAATGATTAAAACCGAGGATATATTAAAAGGTTTATCTAATCTAGAAGGGAAGAAAGATTTCTGGGCGTATTTTACAGCTATTGTTAATCAAAAGGTAAAGAAGGCTAAGGTGGGATTACAATCTAAAGATGCCGTTAAACCGGGCGATATGAGAGTGCCTTTATTTGAAGGAACGTATGATGCTTTTATGAAATGCACAGTTGAAGGTAATGAGCTGGAAAATCAGTCGTTTTTTGTTGATTGGTTAGCAGGAGTCTTACAATCCAGTAATAATGATATGAGGACTGAGTGGATTAAAGATGATTTTAAAAATGTACGATATTTAGCAACTAAATATAAGATAAATTTGGATGAATATGATGAGCCGGAATATAGGCATTTAAAAAAGATTTTAGGACCGAGCGCTGATCATTTTATGACTGAAGAACAGTGGAATTGGATAGTGGAGAGCTTGAATTTGGGAGAGTATTTTGTTTACAAAGATTCAGGATCTTTTGTTAAAAGAATGTTTAGTAGACGAAGATAATTTCTATATTAAAGATTAGATTATCACTTGGGTGCTACCATCCAAAAAGCCGTCTAGGTCTTCTTTTTTCATTGGCCAGAGGTGGTCTTTTTTTAGCTGGTCGGTCAATTGTTTCTCCGGCTCTTCTTTCTAATCTGTTACCAATTGCTTCAGTTATGGCTCCGCCAGTTGCGTATCCGACTTCACCACCAATAGTGGAGGCTAATCCTCTAAATGGCATATTTTTCCAGCTTTCGCCAACGGCATTACCAAGAGGTGATGGTTTAAGCTGGAAAACAAACTGAGGAATTAATTCAGGTAATTGAGATAACATCATGAGGGTAGCTAAACCTATAGCTATACCAATTAAGTCAAAAGGTGCGGTGAAAGCAAGAAGGCTGGGGCGCCATAAACCTTGAGACGAAGTTTCAATAAGAATATTAGCAAATACTAAAAAAAGTATCGAGATAGGAAAGACAGAAAGATCGGCCAAGACACTAATTAACCAGCTAGAAAATCCAATTTTTGAATTGGGAAAAGCTCCCATGCCAATTTCTAGAGGAGCTAAAATTATTCGAATAATAAGACTAACATAAACTTTAATAAGTCCGAAGAAAAACTTGAGTATCCAAATAAAAATTATGATTCCAATAATTAAGAATAAAATTATTCCTCCTAAAAAGCCAAATTTTAATCCGATACCGACAGTAACTAAACCGACAGCTGGACCACCGATAGCCGCTGGAGTAATACCGATAATTAGTCCCATCAATAAGCTAATTACCTCGGACATCAAAAGAAGAAACCCGGCTGGTGCTGCTTTATTCATTAAACTGAAAACGTTCCAGAAGCCAGGATTTGCAAGTTGAGAAAAATTATAATTTATTGCACCTGTGTGATAAAGTAAACCGTTTTGACCATAACTTTGAAAAAGAAGGGCCATAACCATGGTTTGAAAAAATGTGGATATATCTATTAATAAACCAGCGATAGCGTAAGAAAAAGTAACTAATATTAGAGTAATGATTATTTGAGGAATGGCATTTTGAATATTGATAACTGCTTGAGGACTGACTTTAACTCGAAACATAATCATTAAGCCGATAATGACAAATACTAAAGCTGAAAGAACGTAAACAACATTTCTAAATCCTCGCCAAAGTGGAAGAATCGGTTGTAAACCAGCGAAACCGGCTCCTTGGGCGTAGACTGGATTGCCGCCCAGAAATTGATTTTTTACTTGGGCAATATATTCAATGCCGGAAGCAGGAGGGTTGTAAAGAGTGGCAATAAAATTTGTGGTCATTCCGATAGCTCCGCCAGGTAAATAACTAGATTTAAAAGATCCGTCTGGATTGAATTCTAACTTACCAGATAAAGATGTAGCTAATGTGGTGGCAGTAGTTTCAAGTGCATTCAAATGCCAAGATTCGGCGTTGTTGCCTTTGGTTTGAGCTTTTTGAACTTGCTCGATTATATTTTGGGCTTTAATTACTTTGACTAAATATATACTGGAAATTAAAACTAAAAAAACTAAACAGAATTTTGAAAGTCGAGGAATTTTTGGTTTGGTTAAAATCTTGGTGTCGCGGTGGTTGAGATGGTGGAGAAATTGCTTGATAAACATATGTATAACTTTTACAATTTTAGCAGTAATTAAAAAAACAATCTATTGGTTTAAATTGCATTATTGCCAACCGGCAGGACGTAAATTCGTAAAATCTTTTACAGTAAAATTTTCGGGAGACATAAATTTACCAGCATCTTTCTGTAGTTCATTATTTTGGTTGGTATATTTGTTTTTATCATTATTGTTTCCAACTGCAGTACCAACTTCTCGGTCGGGCATAATTCTACGCAAAGAATTATTTAATTGCTGACTACCAGCGGCGTTTTCGGCGTTATTTTCACCACCTTGAGGAATGGAAGGAAATTGATCGTAAATTTGGTCGTAACAAGAATATAAAGAAGGATCGATACTAAAGTTAATAAATTCGGGACTATTTAAAAAATCTGTTTCTTTTTGAGATTCGACATTTAGAGAAGTGTTTTTGACTTTAATTAAATAAAAAGCTACTTTTTTGATAGTAATATCGGAATCACTGGGACACGAAGACATATTTTTGTCTTCGTATATGCCATTAATTACATCACTGATGTATTGGTTTTTTTGACTAAGTTGATCACTATAATCAGTAGATCGAGTGACAGAATCATAGGTGTTTTCGGAATTGTTGATGTCACCAAAATTAGTTAAAGATGGAGGATTGTTTGGTTGAACGGCATAGGACTTAGTAAATGACTTAAAAAAGTTGATGAATGACCCCCAGATACTCATAAATTCACTTATTTTTGTCGGAGCTGGGGTTGTGGGCACAGTGGTAGAGCCTGTGGAAACTGGGGTTGTTTGGACTTCAGGAGTTGGAAGATCGGTAGTAATTTCAATGGCTAGGGTTTTGATTGGAACAGAAAATAAAAATACAAACAAGACAAAAATTGATATAGAAAGAATAATCCGATAATAACGCATAGTGAAATTATACAGATTATATAACGACTAGGTAAATTAGTGGCAGGTTATGGGCCAGGAATGACGAAGTTGGTTAAATTGGTAATACCAGTAAAATTAGAGATTAGTCGGAGGATAAACCAAGAGGCAATTATACCGATAACTCCCAAAATAGCCATGGTGAGAGTGGAAGAGGCTTGGGCGGTTTTTTTTGGGTCATTGGCTGAAAAAAGATATTGATAACCGCCAGTAATAAACATAAAAAGGAAAGCAATTCCGGCAATATAAACTATGACTTGAAGAATATTGTAGAAAATACATTCGAAGCCTTGGATAGTGGCGACGTCTTCGGCGCCAGAAACAGAGCTAATACATTTGGAATTAATTTGTTTCCATTCTTTTTGAGCAAAGACTGGATTAATTGAAGGAAAGATCAGTGAAACAAAAATAATTAATGGTAAAAAATAAGAAAAGAGTTTGAACATATGTGTTGATTATACAATAAACAAAAACCCCGTACTAAGCACGTCATTGCGAGCGAAGCGTGACAATCTTATTTGGGAGTGAGTTAGTCTAAATTATTAATGAGATTGCCACGTCGCAAAGCCTCATCGCAATGACGTATTAAAACAAAAACCCCGCCGCAGCGGGGATTGATTAATTAACTTTTCAGAAATTATTTTGTAAATGTAGGGACGGTGAATCCAGAAGTAAGATCAAGTCCAAAAAGTATACCGATTAACTTTAGGATTGCCCAGGCAGCAAAAACGATAGCTAAACCGATGAGGGCATTGGTTATTTGAGATCGGGCACTTTCGACACTTTTTTCATCGCCATTGGAAACAATCCATTTGATACCGCCAATGACCAAGATAAAGAAGAAAATTAACGAAGCAACAATTAACACTAAATTAATTAAGCCGCCAATTATACTACCGACGGTCAGGTTTTTGACAATCTTATCCCAAACCGTATCTGTTGGAGCTATTTGAATTGTCTCGCCTGCAGCGTAAACAGAAGGAATTAAAGAGAACATTTTTAGGCGGTTAGCTATTTTTTTGATCATTTTTGTTGGGTTTTTATATTAATTTGTAAATAATAATTTATTGTATCAGGATTTATTTAAATATTAAAGGGATGGTAGTGAAATTAAGAGATTATTAGTATCGATATTTAAGCCTAAAATGGTAATAACTAATTTGAGAAGAGCAAAAATAGAAAAGACGACAAAAATACCAATAACAGCATTGGTTAAGTGACTTCTGGCTTCTTCGACTTTTTTGCTCTCTCCTTGGGAGTTGATCATATGGTAACCAGCAAAAACGACATTCCAGGTGAAGTAAATGATGCCCACGATAAAAAAGATAGAAATAACGGCACCAATAACGTTGCTAACATAGGCATTTGGGTTGGTGACTATAGTGTCGTTGTTTTTTAGAAGAGGATTGGTAATCATATTTTTTTATAATCCCATTTTGGTAAATGTTTGATTTAGATCGAGAATATTGGGTATACCGACTAATTTGGCAATTAAGGCGCCTAAGCCAACGGCAACTACAACTATAAATAAGCCTAAGACATTGTTGGTTAATCTGTCCTTGGCAATTTCCAATTTTTTTTCATCACCACGGGAAGAAATAAAAGCGTAACCGGCAAAAATAATTTGTAAAACGAAAAATATAACAGCGACAATGGTTAAAACAGCAATGGTGTTGCTTATAACAGTTTCAAGTTTTGTAGTGGGGTCGGTGCCAGGATCAATACCTGGACCGGTTAAGGAAAAAGAAGTACTACCTATAGCTAAAATCGGTTTAATTAGTTGGACCATAAATGACAGGATTAATAATATTGATGCCAGTTAGTCGTTCAACAACACCGGCAATAATAAAGGCTGAAGCAATAATGAGTAAGCCGAGGATGCTTTGCCAAATTTTGGTCCAAGCGGCTTCGGTTTTTTTGGGATCACCACTGGCTGAAATATAGGCAAAACCAGCCATAATTATTTGGAAAATTAAAAAAATACCGCCAATAACGGCTATTAATTTGAAAATATTACTTAAAAAAAGAAAGAGACCTTCTCCGTTCTTACTATTGTATTTGGTTGGATTAGAAACTGAACCAAATAATGGGTCAGCGGCTAATATTAATTTTGGTTTAAAGAGTTGGATTAAGGATGTCAATTCCGGTAATAATTTGTATTATTTGGATTATAAAGTAGCTTAGAAAGACTATCGCAAATCCGATTAAAGCGTTAGTTATAATTCCCTTAGCTTGTTCGGCTTTTTTGGCATCATCACTACCTGCACCGATTATATAAGAAAGACCGCCGTAAATCAAAAGGCCAAGAAAAATAAGACCAACTATAGTAAGGGCATTTTTGATAATAATTGAGAAAAGAATAGACACTGTTGGATAAGTAGTTGCGAGACTTTGACCGGTTCTCAGAGGGATCTCCCCTATGTTTACGGCGAGTAACTGTGTCATAGATATGGAAATTATACACTAAATAGGTGATAATAGGTGGATAGCTAATTGGTGATATAATACGCAACGTTTACACTTTAAAAAAATATAAACTACCGAACATATGAGAAAAATTACCCCCATTTTCCTAATTTCAGTATTAATACTATTGAGTTTGTTTTGTGGAAGCCAAATATTGGCAGTTACCGGAAAAACATCTGTTACTCCAACAGTAACTAGTGTGTCGCCTACAATAGTGCCGACTGTGGTGGCTGAAGTTTCAGCCAATATTACCGAACCAGAAATTAAACAGGTGCGTTATGATGTAGGTAAATGGAATGGATTTAATACTATTAGAATATTAATTAAGTGGGCAATGACTCGGGGAGTGGCGACAAACACTATAGTTCTACTATTGATGTTGCCGTTGATTGCTACTTTAGTGTCGGTGTTGCACTATATTTTTGGTTTGACTGGTTATGGGACTTTTATGCCGACGATGATTGCGATTACCTTTTTGGCGACGGGTATTTTTGGTGGATTGCTTTTGTTCGCCATGATATTAATAGTATCGTTATTGTCTAATCTAATTTTAAGACGATTAAGAATTCATTTTTGGCCAGCCAGATCAATCAATCTTTTGTTTATTTCTTTGGGGACATTTGGATTAATGCTGATTACTTCGTTTTTTAAACTTGTCGATTTGAGTCAGATTTCTATTTTCCCAATTCTGTTTATGGTGCTTTTGGCGGAAGAATTTGTGCGGACTCAATTGGTAAAAAGTCGAAAGGAAGCCAGAAGCTTAACTGTGGGAACGTTAATATTGGCTATTTTTGGGTCAATTACTATGAACTTTAATTGGATTCAAAATATTATTTTATACAATCCTGAATTAATGGTATTAATGGTATTAATTATCAATTTAGTGGTGGGGAATTATACTGGGATAAGATTGGCTGAGTTTAATAGGTTTAAAAGTGCGATTAGAGATTCGAACAAAAAGAAGTAGATATGTTTGCCTTTTTGAAACCTTATCGTCAGTTTTTAACTAAAAACGAAAGGAATAAGGTTTATTTGAGAAAAAATACAACGGCTGATCGGATGGTAGCGGATAGTAAATATAGAACTAAGAAGATATTGGCCAAAGCAAATATTGGTGTGCCTTTGCTAATCAAAAGATTTAAGACGATTGAAGAATTAGATAACTTTCGCTGGGAAGATTTGGAAGGAAATTTTGTGATCAAACCGGAATCAGGATACGGTGGTGAGGGAATTATAATTATTCGACGCAGAGCCAAATGGGCTGGTGAATGGCAGAAAATGAATGGCCAGATTATAACTACTCAAGATATTAAACTTCATTGTCAAGATGTTTTGGCAGGTCGTTATAGTATGCACGGAGCATCGGATCCGGTTTTGGTGGAAGAGAGAATTAGAATTCATCCGATGTTTTTGGCGATTACTAAGGTCGGGACGCCGGATATTCGGGTAATTGTCTACAACAAAGTGCCGGTAATGGCCATGTTTAGAATTCCAACAGAAAAAAGTGGTGGTAAGGCGAATTTACAACAGGGGGCGGTGGGTTTGGGGATTGATCTGGCTTCGGGAATTACCACTTTTGGAATTGAAGGTAAGGGAGAACCGATAAGACGAATTTATGATTATGGCAAAAAGAAAATGAGAAAAGTTAATGGTATAAAAATTCCTTTTTGGAAAGAGATTTTGGAAACAGCAGTAAATTGTCAAAAGGCTATTCCGGGTTTGGGGTTTTTGGGTGTGGATGTGGTGTTGGATAAAGAAAAAGGGCCAATGGTTTTGGAAGTTAATGCTAGGCCGGGTTTATCGATTCAAATATGCAATAAGGCGGGGTTAAAAGCGAGGATGGATAAACTGGAAGAAATAGAAGTTAGAAGTACAGAACACGCCATTACTTTGGCTAAATATTTATTTGGTGAAAGTTTCTCTGATAAAGTTGAGGAAAAAGAAAAGGTTAAGTTAGTAGGTCCTTTGGAAAATATTAAAATTAAAACTGGAAAAGGCAAGAAAAATTTCAAAGAGGTGACGGCTAAGATCGATACCGGAGCTTATAGGAGTTCAATAGATAGAGTTTTAGCTCAAGAACTAGGTCTTTTGGATGAAAATAAAATATTGTATTATCGGCATTATAAATCAGCTTTAGGTAAAAATAATGATCGGCCAGTGGTGGGTTTGACTTTTTGGTTAAACGGTCGGAAAATTGTGACCGCAGTCAATGTGGCTGATCGACATAAATTGAGAACCAAATTTTTATTGGGTAGAAAAGATTTGGGAGGGTTTTTAATTTCGGCAAAAAGCTAAACCCCTCTCGGCATTCGCCGTATCTCCCCTTAAAAAGGGGAGAAATAATTATAAATAAAAATATGAATAAAAAAACAAGAATTGCCCTATTTTTTGGAGGAAAAGTTAGTCAGCATTTGATGATGATAAAAAGAGCGGCGAAGAAACTGGGGGTGGTTTTGGATTTGGTGTCTTATAATGAAGTTTGTTTTGATACTGATTTTGGGGAAGTAAAATTAAGAAGAAAAAAAAATATTAAAGATTATGATGTTTTGTTTTTTAGAACAACAGGAAAACACTGGGAAGAAGTAAATTTGATTTTAGATTCGGTGAAAAACCCCTCTGTCGCTGCTGCGACATCTCCCCTTGATAAAGGGGAGAAATATAAAACGCCAGTTGTGGTGGATCCGTTGGTTTTGAAAGGTAGGCCTTCGGATACGTGTAAGGCTTACCAAATGTTGGTGATGAAGCGAGCGGGAATTGATGTGCCTAAAACTGTTTATGGTAGTTTGTGGTATTTGTATGAATTTATGAAAGAGACAGAACAGAAAAACCCCTCTGTCGCTGCTGCGACATCTCCCCTTGATAAAGGGGAGAAATATTTTTTTACTTTTCCAGTAATTCTCAAGGGTAGTGGTGGGGATAGGGGAACGAGGGTTTTTAAGGCTAATAATTTGGCTGAATTAGAAAAATTGGTGATGGATTTGAGAAAGTCAGAAACAGAAGAAGGCCGAAGATATATGTTGCAAGAATATATTGAAAATGATGGGGACTACCGGGTGTTGGTTTTGGGAAAAAAGGTACTTGGGGTGATTAAACGTTCGGCTCCTAAGAATCATTTTTTAAATAATTATAGTGCGGGAGGAAGGGTGGAAGTAGCTAAATTACCCAAAGAAATTGAAGATTTAGCGGTTAAAGCGGCGGAGGTGTGTGGGTTGTGGGTGGCCGGAGTCGATGTGGCTTTTAGAAATTATGATATAAATAAACCTGTAATTTGGGAAGTTAATAAAGGACCTCAGTTTAAAGGTTTTATGAAGGCAACGGGAATTGATGTACCTGCGGAAATAGTTAAATTTTTAGTTGGATTGAAAAAATAATTCGTAGGGGCGATTCATGAATCGCCCGTACATATAAACATATGAATAAAAAAATTTTAGTGTTGACCATGTCAGCACAGCAAAGTAGCTATGAGGTAAATAGATTAGTAGAAGAGGCAGGAAAATTGGGAGTGGAGGTTAGTCGAGTGTTGTATAAAGAATTAAGTTTTGAAGTGGAAAATGGAAAAACTAAAGTTTTGGCATGTGGTAAAGAAATTAATGAAGAAAATACTTTGGCGGTGTGGTGCCGAGTGGCTGGAACTGAATCGGGTAAATATATTGAAGGTAGAAATTTACTGCTAAAACTTTTGAAAGATAAAATTTTTTGTGCTAATGAAGTGAGTTATTTGAGTTGGCCGAGAATGGGAAAAATTTCTCAACATGGGGTATTTGTGGTGAATGATATTTCGGTGGTACCGACCAAAATCTTTTATACAAGAGAACAAGTTCTAAACCCCTCTGTCCTACGGACATCTCCCCTTGAAAATGGGAGAAATACTTTTTTTGGTTGGGAATATCCAATTATTTGTAAACATGAAAGAGGGTTTCAGGGAAAAAGTGTTCGAAAAATTAATAACGAAAAAGAATTAAAAACGGTGCTTAAGAAAATTGATGAAAAGAGCTTGGGAATGTATCTGTGGCAGAAATGCTTGTCGACCAGATGGGATATGAGAGTTATTGTTCTGGGTGGAAAAACATTGGGAGCGATGAAACGATCGGCAGTTGGCGATGAATTTAGGAGTAATTTTTCTTTGGGCGGAGAGGTAGAAAGCTGGGAAATTTCCAAAGAAGATAGCGAATTGGCGGAAAAAGTGGCACAGGTGTGTGGGTTGGATTATTGTGGGGTGGATATAATGAAAGATGAGTTTGATAATAGCTATGTTTTAGAAGTAAACAGACAGTGCCAATTTCAGGGTTTTGAAAAAGCAACTAAAATAAATACAGCTAAAGCAGTTGTGGAGATTTTAGTGGAAAAAGCTGTGATATACTAATTTTGAAATTAAGGGCAATTAGCCCCACCGACAGCTTCGCAGTCTGGCGGGCAGGTCAGTTGGCCAGCCTTCGTTCTGTAAAGCAGAACTTCGGCATGGTAAATTAGAGCACACTTTAAAAATAATTTAGGGCAATTAGCTCAGTTGGTTAGAGCACCGTCCTGATAAGACGGGGGTCAGTAGTTCGAGTCTACTATTGCCCACTATGAAAAAATGGAACTACTTTAGAATTGTAGGATTAATGGGAGCAGTGGTGTTGATTTTGTTTGGAAGCGCTAACAATATTTGGCGGACAGTAAAATTTGGTCTGGAAAAGATTAGCCAGAGGGACTAAAATGCTTTATGACAATTTTAAAATACTTGGTTGATTTGTTTTTGCATATAGATAAAAATTTGGTTTTGGTAATTCAAAATTACGGAATGCTTAGTTATGCAATTTTGTTTGGGGTGGTTTTTATGGAAACCGGTTTTGTAATTACCCCATTTTTACCAGGTGATTCACTTTTGTTCGCGGCTGGGGCTTTGGCGGCAATTGGTTCTTTTAATGTTTATATTTTATTTTTATTGTTGTTTTTGGCGGCTTTTTTGGGTGATACAATAAATTATTGGATTGGTCATTTTATTGGTCCTCGGGCTTTTAGCATGAATAGCAGATTCTTGAAAAAAGAATATTTGGATAAAGCAACTAATTTTTACGAAAAACATGGGGGTAAGGCAATTATTTTGGCTAGGTTTGTACCAATAGTGAGGACTTTTGCTCCATTTGTAGCGGGAGTTGGTAAAATGAATTATTGGAGATTTATTTGGTTTAATTTTATTGGTGGTTTAGTGTGGGTAGCTCTGTTTGTATTTGGAGGATTTTATTTTGGAAATTTTCCTATTGTTAAGGCTAATTTTCATTATGTAGTAGTTGTTATTATTGCAATTTCAATAATTCCAATTGGACTAGAATTTGCTAAAGCAAAAATGGGTAAAAACTGGTGATTTTATCTAATTGACGTAGGCTCGGGTATCTTGTAGAATATGAACACTTGCGAATGCTGAAAGCTATTAAATATAACAAAAAAACAACTTATTTAGGTTTAGACTGGGCCGATTAAATTGTTTTAAAAGGATTTGAAGTAGCCGAAAGCAAGAGCTTTCGGCCAGCCTGCCGGACTGGCAGGTTTTTTTGTTTTTTGGCACTTTTAATAAAGTAGAAGATGGTCTCTGGGCCCATAGCTCAGTTGGTTAAAGCGCCTCGTTTGCAACGAGGAGATCAGGAGTTCGACTCTCCTTGGGTCCACCTACGTTCTGCAAAGCAGAACTTCGGTGGATAAATCCATTTAAGAGATATTTAGAAATAAGGAAATAAAGAAATTTATTTCCTTAAACTGAATACTGCACATTAACAATTTATTGAATCGAAAAAAGTAATTATAAGACTTTCAATTTCTTGGCAACTGAATTGAGTTGCCAAAACTATATTTAAAAGATTTTAATAAAGCAAATGGTGGATGCCTTGGTCGCTAAAGCCGAAGAAGGACGCAGAAGACAGCGAAATACATTGAGGAGTTGCCAACAAACGTTGATCCAATGGAATCCGAATGGGGAAACCCTGGTCCGGTAAATCGGACTGATCCTGGCGCAAGTCGGGAAGGTAAGTCGGGGAACTGAAACATCTAAGTACCCGGAAGAAAAGAAATCGTATGAGATTCCGTTAGTAGCGGTGAGCGAAACCGGAACAGCCCAAACTTCTAATTTATTAGGAGGGTTGCAGGGTCTAGTTGTATGACAGGAAACAATAAAAGAACGCCGTGGAATAGGCGGCCGAAGACGGTGAAAGCCCCGTATTTTAAATTTAAGTACTGTTTTGACTGGATACCTAAGTACCGCGGTCCACGTGTAATGTCGCGGGAATCTGGGGAGACCAATCTCCAAGGCTAAATACTTTAGCGGACCGATAGTGAACTAGTACCGTGAGGGAAAGGTGAAAAATACCCATATATGGGGATGAAATAAATCTGAAACCATTTGCTAACAAACAGACAAAGCCGTCCGTCGCCGCAAGGCTATGGATCGGTGATGTCGTGCCTATTGAAGAATGAGCCTGCGAGTGTTTCTAGTCATCAAGTCTAATTCTGCTAAGCAGAAGGAGGCGGAGCGAAAGCGAGTCTGAATAAGGCGATTAGATGGCTGGATATGACCCGAAACCGGTTGAGCTAACCTTGAGCAGGGTGAACTTTGGCGAAAGCCAAGGGGAGGCCCGAACTGATTACAGCTGCAAATGTATCGGATGACTTGAGGTTAGGGGTAATATGCCAATCGAAACCGGAGATAGCTGGCTCTCTCCGAAATATATATAGGTATAGCGTCTAGTGTTCCCTTGTGGGGGTAGAGCTACTGGATGAATGTTTGTAGCGCAAGCTACGGCATTTAACCAAACTCCGAATACCATAAGGTTAAACTAGGCAGTCAGTCCGACCGGGCTAAGCTGGCCGGGCAAAAGGGGAAGACCCCAGACTCTCATCTAAGGTCTCTAAATTTTTGTTAAGTGGGAAAGGGAGTGATTTTCCTAAGACAGTCAGGAGGTTGGCTTAGAAGCAGCCATCCTTTAAAGAAAGCGTAACAGCTCACTGATCGACCCCGTAAGGGGTCGGAAAATCGCACCGAAAATGTAACGAGGCTAAAACAAAATACCGAAGATGGAGGAACGTAAAATTTCGCAAGAAATTAACGTTCGGTAGGAGAGCGTTCTGGTAGCGGTGAAGGTCTGGCGAAAGCTTGGCTGGAGCGACCAGAAGTGAGAATGCAGGCATGAGTAACGAAATCAGAGTGAGAACCTCTGACGTCGAAATATCCAAGGTTTCCTCAGCTATGTTGTTCATCTGAGGGTTAGGCGATCCTAACATGAGGCCAGTCAATCTGGCGTAGTGGATGGATAACCGGTTAATATTCCGGTCCTTTCTTATGTTCGTTTTAATTTGGGTCGAGACGATGTGTGGAAGATTTGGTCTTGCAGTGAAATTGCAGGATTTAAGTGTTGAGCTAGAAGGGGTAGGCAAATCCGCCTTTTCGTTATAAAGCAATACACGAATAAAAGCCCGAGTAATCGGGCAATCAGATTGAACCCATGTATCCGAGAAAAGCGGCGCAAATAGAGCATAGGAAATTCGTACTAAAACCGACACTGGTGGATAAGTCGAGTAGACTAAGACGATTGGAAGACAGATGGTTAAGGAACTTGGCAAATTAACTGGGCGTAAGCTATGCAAGATGCCCTGCCCGGGATAACACCCGGGCTACAACAAAAGAATGTACGGCGACTGTTTACCACAAACACAGGTCCATGCTAACCCGTAAGGGGATGTATATGGGCTGAAACCTGACCGGTGCTAGAAGGTTAAATGAGAGAGTGATAGTCGATTTATCGATTTGAGCTTTTGATTGAAGCCCTAGTGAACGTCAGCAGTAACTCTAACTGTTCTAAGGTAGCGAAGTCCTTTGTCGTGTAAGTTACGACACGTATGAAAGGTTTAACGACCGTACAACTGTCTTAACCATCTATCCAGTGAAATTGAAAGAGCGGTGAAGATGCCGTTTAATTACAACAGGACAAAAAGACCCCATGAAGCTTTACTGGATCTTTACATTGATAAGGATTTGATGATTGTCGAGCGTAGGAGGGAGCCTTCGGGCACCAATGGAACACCTCCCTTTATCATTTCTGAATCTAACCTACTCCGATGGAACTCGGAGAGGGACCGTGTATGGTTGCTAGTTTGCCTGGGGCAGGCACCTGCAAAAGAGTAACGCGGGTATACAAAGGTTGGTTTGGTCCGGCTGGAAATCGGGCCGTAAGTGTAAAAGCATAAACCAGCTTGACTGTGAGACTTACTAGTCGAAGTCCCGTAAGGGACGTTCCAAGCAATTTGATTTTGGAATCAGGGTCGAAAGACGGTTTTAGTGATCCTCGTGACCCATTTGGTATGGGCACGGGCTTACTGGATAAAAGCTACTCTGGGGATAACAGGCTAGTCACGTCCGATAGTTCATATTGACGACGTGGTTCGGCACCTCGATGTCGACTTGGCGCATCCTGGCCCTGAAGAAGGGGCCAAGGGTTGGTCTGTTCGCCCATTAAAGCGCTGCGTTAGTTGGGTTCAGAGCGTCGCGAGACAGCTCGGTCTCTATCCGTTGTAATCGTTCGATTCTTGAGGGGATTCGTCTACAGTACGAGAGGACCTAGACGAGGAAACCGCTGGCGTGCCAGTTGTTCCGTCAGGAGCATTGCTGGGTAACCACGTTTCTATAAGATAACTGCTGAAAGCATCTCAAGCAGGAAGCTGACCCCAAGATAAGGAATCGTATCTCGAGTAATCGAGAGAGAGATCGCCGGGAGACTACCGGTTAATACTTTGCAAGTGGAAGGCCCGTAAGGGTTTAAGCTAAGCAATGGAAAGATCGAAGAAATCTTTTTTATATAGTATGGCTCTTAGACTACAATTCTATTGTGGTTTAGGAGCCAGATTAGGCAACTCTATTTAGAGGCCAAGAAATTAGTTTATAATTACTTTGTTTTAGTTTTTCAGTTCTGGTCACTGGAGCGAGATGGAACCACCTCTTCCCATTCCGAACAGAGAAGTGAAACGTTTTAGCACTGACAATAGTCTTTCCGCAAGGGATCTTGAAGATAGGTCGTGGCCAGAACCGAGAAACTAAAAATGATTCAATAAATTGAAATTTAACTTACTTATTAATTTGTTTGGGGTACCCAATCCCTCTATACCCCCGATCAAATCGGGGTTTTTTGTCCTCCTTCGCTCTAATAAGAGCTTCGGAAGGATAAATTTTAAAGCATATGGCTAAGAAAGAAAAAAAGATAAAGAAGAAAGAAGAGATTTTGAGTATGGAAGATCTGCTTAAAAGCGAAAGTGTTGACCTTTTGGGTTTAAAAAAAGGTCAAGATGTTAAGGGTAAAATTATTGCGATAAAGAATAAAGCTATTTATATTGACATTGGTGGTAAAACCGATGCGATGGTGGCTGGTAAAGAATTTGAATTTGTCAAAGATTATGTGGCTGATTTAAAAGTTGGCGATGAAATCGAAGTTCAAGTAAAATCTCCAGAAAATGATAAAGGACAAATTTTGGTTTCGATTCGTGGAGCGGCTTCAGGTTATGGTTGGAATTATTTTTCTGAAAAGGAAAAGAGTGGTGGCGAGGTGGCTGTATTTGCCAAAGAATTAAATCGAGGTGGTACTGTAGTAATTGCTCCATTTGGTTTTTTTGGTTTTATTCCCGGATCTCAAATTGGATCTAAATATGATGGTGATCCAGATAAATTAATTGGTAAAAAAATTAAGGTTAAAGTTTTGGAAGTTGATCAGGCTAAAAATAGATTGGTCTTTTCTGAAAGATTGGTGTCTGAGCCAGGTCGGGTCGGCGAAGAAGTTAGTGCCATTGAAAATTTAAAGATAGATGATATTTTTGATGCAGAAATAGTTAGGGTTGAGCCATTTGGTATTTTTGTTAAAGTTAGCTATGACCAAAAAGGTACTTTTTTGAACTTGGAGGGTTTAGTTCATATCTCTGAAGTATCTTGGGAAAAAGTTAGTGAACTGCAAGCTTTGTTTAAAGTTAAAGACAAGATTAAGATTAGATTATTGAATAAAGATGAAGGCCGTCTTCAATTTTCAATTAAAAGATTGAGTGAAGATCCTTGGCACGATATTGAAGATAAATATCCTAAGGAAAAAGAAATGGAAGGTGTTGTGGTTCGATTGGCTAACTTTGGTGCTTTGGTGAAATTAGAAACTGGAGTTGAAGGTTTGATCCATATTTCTAAATTAGCCGGTGGAGTTAGTTTAAAAGAAGACGACAAAGTTCGCGTCTATATTGAAAGTGTGGATGTGCTTAAAAGAAAAATTTCTTTGGGCTTAGTGGTGACTGATAACAAACAGGTTATTTATAAATAACCCCAAAAACCCTTTGTCACTAAAGTGACATTTCTCCTCTGCGAGGATCTGGTGACCTTAAGAAGGGCAAGTGTTTACAAAAAGCCCCCAATGTTGGGGGTTTTTTGATGCCATGTTGTTAGAGGCGCTAGGATGAATGAATTAATTAAAAATGAATAATTTATAATGATTATTTAAAAATGTTGGGCAGACACAACGGTCTGCCCCTACAAAAATATTTGACATTATAAATTGGTAAAATAGAGACATGAAAACGAAGAGTGAAACAATTTTTGTGTGTTCGAGCTGTGGCAATGAATTTACTAAATGGCAAGGGCAGTGCTCTTTTTGCGGAGAGTGGAATAGTTTGAAAGAGGTGTCGAATAAATTTTCATCAACTGATAAAAAAGGTAGGGCAAAGACAGGGCGAGGGATGGATTTGATAAATCAAACCCCTACTGTTGTAAATTTAGGAAAAACAAAACCCACCCCTGGCCCCTCCCTTGAAAATGGAGGGGAAAATCATGGTGTAATATCAACGAATATTCCGGAATTTGATAGAGTATTGGGTAAAGGAGTTGTTCAGGGTTCAGTGGTGTTGTTTTCGGGCGAGCCGGGTATTGGAAAGAGCACTTTATTGACTCAATTAATTGGAAAGATGGGTGGATTATATGTATCTGGTGAGGAATCGGCTGAACAGATCCGATTGAGAGTGGAGAGGTTGGGCTTGGATGGCAATAAATTCGATATATTGGGCACAAATTCAATAGATGAGGTGATAGAGTTTTTGGATCGAACAACTAATGTGTACAAAATAGCTATTGTGGACTCAATTCAGGTGATGGTGTCCTACGCCGAAGGCTTCGGATCATTAAAGACTGCTGGTAGTCCGGCGCAAATAAGGGAAGCAACTTTTAGATTGGTCCAGTTGGCTAAAAATAAAAATATTGCAATTTTTATTGTCGGTCATGTGACCAAAGAGGGGGAGATTGCCGGACCGAAACTTTTGGAACACATGGTGGACACGGTTTTGTATTTTGAGGGTGAAAGAAGTGGCGACCTAAGAATTTTGAGAACTATAAAAAATAGATTCGGGGCAACTGATGAAGTGGGGGTGTTCCGGATGGAGGAGGGTGGATTGAAAGAAGTTCGAGGTGAAGAAATTAATTTAACAGAAACTGATGCCGACCGAGTAGGAGCAGTTCGGACTGTTGTTATGGAAGGAACCAGACCGATGCTTTTGGAAGTACAAGCTTTGGTGGTGGAAAGTTTTGCGCCAATGCCCAAAAGAAATTTTGTCGGAGTTGATTATAATCGGGGACAACTTCTAGTTGCTGTTGCTCAAAAATATTTAAACATACCTTTATATAAGTATGATGTTTTTATTTCGGTGACCGGTGGTATAAGAATTGAGGATACAGGAGCGGACTTGGCGGTAGTGGCGGCGATATGGAGTTCGTTTAAAGAAACCCCTCTCGGCTTCGCCGCATCTCCCTCCTCTAAAGAGGACCGTGGGCTTGAAAAGGGGAGAAATAATAAATATGTGTTTTTTGGGGAAGTTAGTTTACTAGGTGAAGTTAAAAAAATAAGAGGCTGGGAGAAAAGAGAGAAGGAAGCTAAGAGTTTGGGTTGGAAAATAGTAGATATAAAGAATATAAGAGAATTGAAGTAGCCGTGTTAGTTGTTGACTTTGCCTATATTAAGAGTAATATTTCAACAATATTTATTTCCGTAATTAAATTTACAGTAATGCCAAAAGTATCATGTAATCTAGATTATAAAACTCTTGGTAATCCTGTCAAAATGAAAGAGACTGATTTTGATCATAAAGTATTGGCAAAAATAATGGTTGAAAAGTGGCCAGATATAAGATATTTTTACAAAAATTCATACGAAGAAATCCGTGAATGGCAATTTGAAAAAATAAAGAATTTAGTAGATTTTGCCTATGTTCACGTTCCCTTATATCATGAAAAGTACACTAGAGCTGGTTACAAACCAGGAGATTTGCATAGTTGGCATGATTTTGAGTCATTACCAATCTTGTATAAAAAAGAACTAATAGAGGGATTCCCTGCAAAAACTGTTAGTGATGAACACACCCTTGATTTTACAACTAGAAGTTCAGGATCTTCGGGTACTTTCGTTACCTTAGCTGTTTCAAAAGAAGCAATTTATGAAGATACTATTCAGGGTGTAAGGCAGATTGAATTTCAAAGTGGAAACAACTATCAACCTACCGACATAACTCTGTTTATTTATACTTGTTCTTGGTGGGTTTCTTCAGTAAATGGTGAATATCGGACTGAATTTATTAGTACTTCAACTCCAGTTAATGAAGCAATTAGTAAAATATTTGAATTAAAACCTCAGTTTTTATCCACCTATCCTACATACCTCAAAAAAATTTCAAAAGAAACAACTGATTTAAAAAGTGCTGGTATTAAGGCGATTATTATACACTCCGAACAAAGTACTAAAAAAGAAAGAGAGGGCTTAAGCTAATTATTTGGAATACCTGTGCTTGATGAGTTTAGTAGCGAGGAACTGACCAGAATAGCCCTTGAATGTCCTTATCATCACTATCACCTTGAAGAAGATGCGGCCTATACCGAAATAGTTGACTTTGAAACTGGAAAAATTGTAAAAGATGGAACTCAGGGTTTGTTGATTGGAACAAATCTACTTAACAAAGCAACTCCGATTATTAGATACCATCAAGGTGATACCGCTAAAATTATTGGAGTAGAAAAATGTGAATGTGGAAGTAACTTTAGAATAATTGATTTGGTTTTGGGTCGGTATATGGACTCAATTATTTCTTGTGATGGAGAAATCATTCCAGCCAGTTGTTTTATGGATTTAGCTTATGATTGGTTTTTACAATTTCATATACCAATTCACGGAATGCAATATCAAATAGTCCAATCTGAAGATGGAGATATCACTATCTTTTTAGTTGTTGGATTATATAAATTAAATGATACTGATCTTTGTCAAATCAAACAAAGTTTATATAAGCTATTACCTTCTAATACTAATATTTCCATCATGGAAGTAGAATCTATCCCTGTAAACAAAGGCATAAAATACCGTCCAGTTATATCATTTAAAAACGCATATCTAAATGGAAAATAATATCAAGTATCCGCATAGTTCACTTAGAAATCCGGCAGTCTGTCCAGTACCCATTTCTTAGGACAGGTGTTCGGATTCGTTTTAGAATTCATCATCATTGCGAGGATCAGATATACAAATAGTATAAGCACGTCATTGCGAGCGAAGCGTGGCAATCTCATTGGGAAACTGTACAGACTAAATTATTAATGAGATTGCTCCTGCCTGCCGGCAGGCAGGTCGTCGCAAAGCCTCCTCGCAATGACGGACTTAGTCAGTACATTTATCCTCAAGTTATCCACATCGTGTTGATTAGTATTGATTTGGCTTTAATTTGAATCTAAATTACATCGTATATATTCTTATAGGATTGTGGTTTTTTGGACAGTAAATTAATATAGGTTATAGACAGTGAAAAAAGGTGGTGTTATATTTAATCAATGCTGCAAAATATATGGAAATTTTTATTCTCTTCAGAGAATAAAAAAACAAAAAAAGGTTTGAAAAAAGAAACGGGATCTAAGGCTTGGGCGGAAAAACAGATTAAGGAAATGGCGAAGTTGAGAGGGAAGTTGATCTTGATGTAACTTAACAAAAAAAAGAAACAGCGTCGTCGATATTCTCAAAGCAGGTGGAACACGTAGGACGTTGTTTCTTCACTTTTAAAAATAGAAGTTTTGACAAGTAAAGTCAATCCCTATCTTCTGTATCAGATATGGGTTTGAGTTCAGTATTGAGAGTGGCAGAGGGGGCAGGTCTGCCACTTTCAATACTGAAGGGATGAGATAAATTTTGGGGCAGGGTCGCCTCCGCTTGGGCTACGGCTGACTAAATCTGCCACTTTCAATACTGAATAGGTTAATTATATCTAATTAGGCATTGACAATTGCCCAATTTGGTATATATTAGGGAATATGTATATCCAAAGACAAATTGAGTCTGTTATAAAGAAAAGCCTTTTTAAAGGCAAAATAATCATTATCTATGGTGCCAGACAGGTTGGTAAAACTACATTGGCCCAAAAAATAGCCCAAGACTCTCATATTCCATTTGGTTATCTAAATTGTGACGAGATAGATGTTTTAAGCCAGTTTCAAAAAGCCAACAATTCTTTGGCTTTAAGACAGATGATGGGTGGTAACAAGTTGGTAATCATTGATGAGGCGCAAAGAGTATTAAATATCGGACTGAAATTAAAACTATTAATTGATAATTATCCGGAAATTCAATTATTGGTTACTGGCTCGTCGTCCTTGGATCTGTCAAATGAAATTTCTGAGCCTTTGACTGGTCGTTGTGATGAGTTCTGGTTATTTCCATTATCAGTAAAAGAAATCTGGCAAAAAAGTGACAAAATTTCCCGTGACAGAGATCTGGAAAAATGGTTAATATATGGGAGTTACCCTGGAGTTTGGTGTTTAAATTCAAACGAAGAAAAATCAGTCAAGATAAAACAACTAGCATCAAATTATTTATATAAAGACGTTTTAAAGTTTAATGAAGTTAAAAATTCTGAAACTATTCTGAAACTATTGCAAGCACTGGCATTACAAATTGGTAATGAAGTGTCATTTAACGAACTAGCAACTACTGTTGGTGTTAGTAAACAAACAGTGGCGTCATATATAGACTTGTTGGAAAAAGTGTTTGTTGTTTTTAGTTTGAAACCATATTCTGGTAATTTAAGACAGGCCTTGAATAAAAAAAGAAAAATATATTTTATCGATGTTGGTATTCGTAATGCAATTATAAATAATCAAAATTCTCTAGCTATTAGAGATGATGTTGGTAAATTATGGGAGAACTTTATCATTGCTGAAAAATATAAAAGTCAATTAGGTTTAGGCTACAAAACAAATTTGTATTTTTGGAGAACATATGAAGGGCAGGAGGTTGATTTGGTGGAAGCCAAGGACGGTAAATTAAAAGGATTAGAAATAAAATTAAAAAGCAAAAACAAAAAACAGCCAAAGGATTGGAGTTTGTATAAAAATTCCAGTTGGACAATAATCGATAGAGAGAATTACTGGGAGAATATAGGTAAGTTTTAATCCAGTTTTCTAACAAGTAAATAAAAATAGATCAAATGATTGACAGGGGGAGGATAGACCAGTAGAATAGAGTGATTTGTAAAAATCTTTCCCTCTTTTTTATGTTTTTTCCGAAGCAATTTAGTTTGTTAAAAAGAATTAATTTAATTTTTAAATTTTCCCAAAAATGATCAAGAAAAAAATGGATCCAGTGGTGGTCGATCCTGTTAATAATCCCAGATCGAGAGTAATGATAGTAAATCCAAATCCAAATCCAGTCCCAATTCCAAATCCGGTTCAAAGACCGACTCCTCCAACGATAAATCCACAAATGAACTCTCAGATGATAGTCGAACCGATTGTGGGTGCTTTGGAAATTATGCAAGATGGCCAGGGATTTGTCCGACCCAAATTTACTCCAACTATTAAAGACGCTTTTATTGGATCAATGCAGATTCGAAGATATGGTTTAAGAGTTGGCGATATGATTACTGGCATGGCTAAAGCGCCTAAGGAAAATGAAAAATATTGGGCATTAACTAGAATTGATAAAGTAAATGATATGGAATTGGGGGCGACTTTAAGACGACCCGAGTTTAAAGATTTGGTGCCTATTTATGCCCAAAAACAGGTTAAATTAGAAACTGATTCCGATATTTTGTCGACGAGAATTATAGATTTATTTTCACCAGTTGGTTTTGGTCAAAGAGGTATGTTGGTGTCGCCACCTAAAGCGGGTAAAACCACTTTATTGAAAGAAATAGCTGCGGGAGTTTCTGTTAACTATCCGGAAGTTCATTTGATGGCAGTGTTGGTGGGTGAAAGACCGGAAGAAGTAACTGATATGCAAAGATTTATTAAGGGTGAAGTAATTGCGTCCAGTTTTGATCAAAGACCGGAAGAGCAAACCAGGGCGGCAGAAATTGCTATCGAAAGAGCTAAAAGATTAGTTGAACTTGGTAAAGATGTTTTTATGGTGTTTGATTCGATTACCAGATTGGCTCGGGCTTACAACTTGGCTATTCCGACTTCTGGTAGAACTTTGTCAGGTGGTTTTGATCCAGCAGCTTTGTATCCATCAAAAAGATTTTTTGGTGCGGCTAGAAAAATTGAAAATGGCGGATCGTTAACTATTATTGGTACTTCTTTGGTTGATACTGGTTCGAAAATGGATGATTTGATCTTTGAGGAATTCAAGGGTACGGGTAATATGGAACTAAGATTAGACCGAAATTTATCCGAAAGAAGAATCTTCCCAGCCTTTGATATTTTAAAATCAGGTACTAGAAAAGAAGAATTATTGCTTGATCTTGCAGTTTTGTCCAAAATTATCTCGGTTCGAAGAATGTTTGATGCTTTGGGCGAAAGTAATAGCAGTAACAATACTATTACTAGCATGATTATTGAACAAATGAATAAGACTAAAAATAATGAAGAGTTTTTGACTAAAATTGGTAAGAAATAAAACCCCTCTCCCCGATAAATAGGGGCATCTCCCCTTGAGTAAGGGGAGAAATATTTTTCTTTAGTTTGTCTGTATTTTTAGGTCAAATATAAAAATGATATAATAGTTTGGTTACATGATTTTTGTAGATAAAAAGGTAATAGATAAGGAAGTGGCGTTGTGGAAACAGTTTATGTTTTTACAGGTTGATTTTTGGTCGGTATTTTTTAGAGTGTTTTTGGGCTGGTTGGAGTTTTTGAAAAGTCGAGCAACTAAGTTGATGTATCACCAAAGAGGCCGTTTTTCCCAGAGTTTTGTGAATGCTAGCATGGCAGCAATGGCGTTTTTGACTGTGGTTTTTTCAGGAAAATTGGAAGATATGCTGACGACTGGTAGAAATAAAGATATTGGTGGAAGTAATTATTTGATTATGGCCACAGATGGTAGTGGTGGGGCTGATACTTTAATAACCTCAATGCAAAAAGGGGAAGTTACTGAATATGCTATTAAAGAGGGAGATACGTTGTCTTCGATTGCTCAGACTTTTGGGGTAAGTATGGACACGATTTTGTGGGAGAACAATTTGAAGTCGGTTGATGCTATTAAGCCAGGTCAGATAATAAGAATTTTGCCGGTGACAGGAGTAAAACATAAAGTACGGCGAGGAGAAACTGTTTATGGTATTGCTAAGACATATCAGGTCGATGCACAGACAATAATTGATTATCCGTTTAATACATTTGCTGATGATGAAAACTTTACTTTAATGGCTGGTCAGGAATTAATAGTTCCTGAAGGTATTAAACCTCGAGAAGTAATTGTAGACACTAAAAAATATTTAACTAGAACTGTAGCACCAATTCCAGGTGTGGTGGGCGAAGGTAATTATATGTGGCCAACATCCGGTCGTATTAGCCAGAAATATTATTGGTACCATAAGGCGGTGGATGTTGCGAATGCGAGCAATCCAGATGTTGTGGCATCCCAAGGGGGGACTGTGGTAACAGCTGGATGGAATGCTGGTGGTTATGGTAATTATGTGGTGATTGATCATGGCAATGGATTTAAAACTTTATATGGTCATATGTTGAATAGTTCAGTGGTAGTTAAGGCGGGACAAGTAGTTAAACAGGGTCAAAAGTTGGGTGTGATGGGTAGTACAGGAAGATCGACAGGTACACATTTGCATTTTGAAGTAAAAGGACCAAGTGGTAATTTGGATCCGTTGACGGTATTGAGATAAACCCACCCCTATTAAGATAGACGATGATATTTATTTTTTTGTAGAGACGCGCCGCGGCGCGTCTCTACAGATTCAGACATTAGAAATTAATTTGGATTATTGTGAAGTGATTTAAGGTCTGCTATTCTTCTTCTATGAAGAACATACTTAAGTACTATATCCGAGCGGTTATGTTTTTATTTCCAGTTTTCTTTTTACCTATTGTTATAGATAGTATTGGCGTGGGTAAAAACTGGTTCTTGGAGGTATCAGCATTGTTGGGATTAGTGGTATGGATTGTTGGGGTAATAGTAAATAGAAAAATAGAAATTAAAGTGAATAAGCCGTTCTGGGGTGTATTGCTCTTGTCTATTTTTGGAGTAATTTCTTGGTACAGACTAGAAGCTGGTATTCAAATGAGATCGGTGATGAATCCGTTGGGTTTAGGTACTATGTTGGCTTTGTTGGTGTGGATGTTTTTGTGGTTACAGGTAACTGATAGGGAAGAATTTGATAAACAATTTAATTTCTTGACCTGGGGTGGGGTGGTAGCGGCTGTAGCATCACTTTTAGTTTTCTTAATGCCCGAATCAAGACTACCTTTTTCTTGGCCAAAAGCCAATCCAATTATTTCTGTAAATAGCGCTTGGTCTTTGACTGGGTCACTTCTAAACGAAGCAATATTTTTGCTTTTCTTAGTTTTTGGCTGGGTGAAAAGACTTTTAACAAAGATAAAGGAAAAAAGTGTAAAGATTAATTATCTGATTGAAGCAGTAGTTGTTGGATTTTTGGGACTAGTGTTATTTTTGGATATTTATAAAATATTTAAATTTGGTTGGGTAGTTTTGGATGGATATAGTGCCTGGGTGATTGCAGTAGAAACTTTAAAAAGAAGTCCAATCTGGGGTGTCGGTATGGGGAATTTCTTGCAAGCTTTCACTGCCTTTAGGCCAATTAGTTTCAATTTATCTGAGAATTGGGCAATGGTTTTTGGTGGTTCGTCAATGGGGTTATTACATATCTGGACAGAAATGGGACTAATCGGTTTGGTTTTTGTGGCTTGGTTTACCAGTATGTTTATGAAACAAAAGAAGTCTGTGGAATTCTGGAGAATGGCTTTATTTTTGGTGATATTGTTGGTTCTGCCTTTAAATTTAATGATTGTATTTTTGGTAGTTTGGTTAGCAGCTAATAAATTATTCGAGGTAAAACAAAGCAATCTTTTAGTTTTGAAATTAGGAGAAAATAATTTTAATATCATGCCTTGGCTTTTTAGTGCTGTATTGTTGGTTGGGGTAGGTTTTGGTGGCTATTGGCTTAGTAGAATTCTTTTGGGAGATGTATATATGAGAAATTCTTTGGTAGCAGCTTCTAAAAATGATGGAGTAAAAACCTATGAGTCGCAAATCAAAGCTATTACGGTTAATCCATATAATAGTGATTACCGAAAACTTTATTCCCAAACAAATTTAGCAATTGCCATGAATTTATTGGCGAATAAAGAAATAACAGATGAGGATAAAGAAAAAGCGTCGACTTTAATTCAGCAGGCGGTGAGAGAAGGTAAGGCGGCTGTGTCGATGGATACTAATAATTCTGACTATTGGACAAATTTAGCCTTAATCTATAAATCTTTGGTGGGAGCAGTAGACCAGTCGGCTGATTGGAGTTACCAAGCTTATCAACAAGCGGTGGCTTTGGATTCAGCTAATCCACTTTTGAGATTGGATATGGGTGGGCTTTTGTATGCAGCTGGTAGATTTGATGATGCTGATCGGGTATTTGAGCAAGTAGTGATGAGCAAAAACGATTTAGCTAATGGTTGGTATAACTGGGCTTATACAGCTAAGAATAATAATAGGTTGGCTGATGCAGTTGCCAGATTAACAAAATCTTTGGAATTGGTACCAGCTGATTCGGGAGATTATACAAAGGCTAGTGAAGAGTTGGGTAAATGGAAGAAAGAATTAGATATTTTGAATGCTCAAAATAAGACAGAACAGACACAAGGGTCTGTTCCTGCTGCACCAGAAACTTTGAATACACCACAACCATTGCCAACAATGGGTGAGGAAGAAAAGGTAAATGTACCTGCAGAAGAATTGCAACCTCCAGCAGTTTTGCCACAAACGGTTCCAGCTGATGGAAATCAAGTACCAGCGGCGAATTAATAAAAATTTGGTAGGGGCGATTCATGAATCGCCCCTACAGAAAAATGGAATAAAAATCCCCGGTGAAAGCCGGGGTTTTTGGTTGATTTAATTTTGTAGAGACGCACTGTGTGCGTCTCTCTCTCATAAACAATAAATTATTTATTTTAAATAAAGAGACGCATACAATGCGTCTCTACAAATTGAAAATTATTGGAATGAAATTTTATTTGGAAATGATCCACCATTTGAATTCGACTTCTTCGGTGAGGGGTGTGTCGAAACCAGCAATAAAGGAATCGGCTGATTTGGATAATACCTTGAGGGTTTGGTTTTTGCCGCCCTTGGTTAGAGATAAATAAACTTGAGATTCGGAAGTAAGATTGGAATTAGTAATCGTAATGTCTTTTTGATTGGCAGGAAGGGTGGCGGTACCAGAGAGGGCATTGGAATCGGTTAAGTTTTGAACTTCGACTTTGGACTCTGTCTCTGGGGCAGCGATAATTAATCCATTGTTGTCGTTGTTCATGGCTTGAATTGTGGGAGGATTGTCGGGGAGGGTGAGGGGGGGAGAAATTCCGGATGAGGGCGAATCGTGATTCGCCCCTACATTGGGAACGGAAGGGCCCTCCTTCGCTGAAGCTTCGGAAGGGTAAATAGCTTGGGAGGCCAATTTTTCCAAAGATGCTTTTTCCTGTTCGACTTGAGCTTTTTGATTGACGTCGGTGATAAGGGGAATTAGTCGGTTGTAGGTGTCGACCGCTTGGGAAATTTGGCCGGTTTGCTGTTGAATTTTGGCTAAATCATAAAAATTTTGAGCTTTGGTAGGATCGAGAGAAACTGTTTGAGTTAAATAAGCCAGGGTGTTTTTGGCATCGCCTTTTTTGGCATAAATTGAAGCTAAATCATGGGTTATTTCGGCAGAATTTGAATTGTATTTATAGGCCAAGGATAAATCAGAAATTGTTTGATCTATAAATTGATCCGCCCCGACAGATAATGATTGATAAATTTTGGCTCGTTGGTAATAACCACGATAATCAGAAGGAAATTCTTTGATGGCTTCGGTGGCAGCTAGAATTGATTGATTGAGTAAGGCAATTGTTTGTTGTTGATTTGATGATACAGAGGGCGAATCATGATTCGCCCCTACGGATTGTTGTAATTGCAATGCCTGAGAAAAATATTGTTGAGAAGTGAGAAGATAATGTTGGATAGACTTGGGGACTTGGGTTGGTTCTATTGTGCTTTGCGAATTTTGTAAGGGTAAATTAGGAGGGGTAATTTTGGGTTCGGCTTTTGATTTTAAAAGAATCAGGCCACTGAAAGATAGTAGGGTAATACCAGAAATAGATAGGAGAGGGAAGGTGGGGTTTGTTTTTTTTAAAATTCCTATTAGTTTTAGTTTTTCAATTTGATCAGGTGTTAAATCGGGTGCCATTGTATTTATAATACAAGTATTTTAATTAATGATCCACCAATTGATATCGACTGGGGAAGTTAAAGGATTGTCCAGGGCGATGACAAAGGTAGATTGATTTTTTGATAGAGACGCCAGATCTGGCGTCTCTACAACATTTTTGGATTTTACATAAACCACCTGGTTTTTGGTAGAGCCATTGGGAGTTAGATAAACCATGGAATTGGGAGTTAATTTATTGGTGTGGATGATAATTTCGGTTTTGCCAGCGGGGAGAGTGGCGGTACCGGCAGTGGCGTTGCTGGATAATTCGGCTGAGGATGTGGCTAATTGGGCAAAGCCGGATTGGGCAATGATGATTTGAGCCGAATCAGTGGCAACGTAAAAAGCTGACGCTTTGACGTTGTTGGCGGTAAGAGTTCCGCTAACGGATGCGTCGATAGCGGAAATAAGTTGACCGAATAATGATCCTGATATTGATGCTGTTTGTGCGGTTAATGTACCATTTAGATTGAGGTTGCCGTTGATGACAACATCGCCAGTGTCGGCAATAACTAAGGTGTCGCCTAAAATGTGAACTGAACCGATGGCAGAGGGTTGGATGAATAAGGCGGCGTTGGTGGTTTCAATAAAGTTGTCTTTGATGGCAATTTCGCCGGTGGTGAATGTACCAGTAATAAAGGCATTGCCTAATTGGGTGTCACCTTGGACTGTGAGCTGGGCTCCGACAATTAAATTGTTTGATAGAGATAAATCACCGGAAATGTGAGCACTGTCAGAGGCGATGGAAGTTAAGAAACCCCCCTGTCCTACGGACATCCCCCCTTGAAAAATGGGGGATGAAGTCCCTACGTCGGAACTGGAGAGGACGAATTTCTTTAATTCTTCACGGAGAGAGGCAATTTTTTGAGTCATAATTTCGCCAAAAGAGCCTTCGCGGGAAATAATATTATCGGCGTAGATAGTGGAAATAGTGGCTGTTTTTGCAGTTAAATCTTGAGTATCAACGGCGGTGGTTTGGATATCTGTAACTGCTAAGGAACCTGAAATTGTCGCATCGCCATCGATAGTGACGGTTTTGCCGGAGAGAGGAGAGATGAGATCGGTTTTGAGGCTGTCGATTTTGGATTGGCGGGCGACTAGATTTTCAATGACGGCGTTTTTGGTAATTATATTGGTGGCAGAAAGAAGGCCGGTTTGGATTTTGCCGACGAAGATTTGACCGAATTGGGCGATGCGAGTTACTTGATTACCGAGAGAGTCATTCAAATTATATTGGGCGGATTCGATTTCGTTTTTGGAATCGTTGTAGCCGAGAGATGAGAGAACGGATTCGGAGATGTTGTAGTTGATGTTGATTTGGCCGGTTTGGGTGATGGACAGGTCCGCCGACAGGTCTGATATTTGTACTTGTTGTTCCTGGATGGCTTTGACTAAATAAGGGATAAGATTAGTGGTTTTTAGACCGAGCATGCCAGAGTTATCAGTGGTAACTAAGTTGGGTAATATTGATTGGATATCTTGAGCAATAAAACCGTCTTCATTTTTGCTGCCAGTAATATAGTCAAAAGAAGCTGGTTTAAGTTGGCCGATGATATCAAGAGCATTAATATTTTCGTCGGAATAATATTGAATATTTTCTTTAATACGACGGTCGGAACCATAGATCCAAGCGGCAGAACTTAAGTATCCAGTTCCGTTAATTGTCATTGTATAACTAGGAGCGGTAGTATTAACACCTATTCTGCCGCCGTTAAATATGGCAGCCACAGATGTCGGTTCCCAAGTAATTGATACAGATCCGTTACCGGTTTTATAAGCACCAGTATTGGCCTGATTTGCACCAGCGTTATAAGAACCGCCACCACCGCCGTCTCCAGAATTAGCCCAACCACCGCCACCACCGCCGGAATAACCACCACCGCCACCACCGCCGGCATAAGAACCACCGCCACCGCCGTAGCCTCCAGCAACTCCTCCGTCACTACTATATCCGGCACCTCCAGTACCTGTGGGGAATTTTGTGCCACCGATGCCATAAGCAGAACTTACGCCGTTTTCTTTCCAACCGGCACCACCACCAGTGTATTGACCGGAGTTACCTCCACCGCCATTAGTACCCCCAATTCCATAGGTCCCAACAGTACCGGCTGCACCACTGGTACCTATTTGACCGTGGATGCCGGGACCAGCAGTGTAGTTACCACCACCACCACCACCACCGGCCGCCATAAGAAGGGCGGTTGAGCCGACACTTTGATTAAGGATGAAAGTACCACCACCACCACCACCACCTCTAGTGCTGGCATTATTATTAGTTCCTTGTTGGCCGACTAAAATACTTAAGGTGTCGCCAGCGCTTAACACGAAGTCACCAACCATTCTGGCACCACTACCACCTGGGTAGCCGGAGGTTCCAGCATAACCTCCAGCAGCACCAGCGACATCTATTGTATAAGTACGGGTTTCAGGAACAATCCATACTTGAGTAGTACCAGTAGCGCCGGATGAAGTAGCGCTGAATGAGGTGCTACCAGTAGATTGGTTGGTTCCAGTATTAATATGAAGTTTAGCGAGAGGAGCAGTGGTGCCAATGCCGACGTTACCAAGCGTGGTTAGGCCTCCCAGAACATTGACCCTTGTGGCTCTTAAATCAAGAGATGAGTTGGATTGGATGGTGTTTTTGTAAAAAGAAAGATCGGCTATTGATAATGAGTTTCCGGCCTGAATATGTCTTGCTAGTACATGGTCAAATTGAATCTCATTGGAAAGAATAAGGTAGGTTTGGCCGGCAGAGCTGCCGCCATCATCGTCCCCATAGGCCCCAATGATAAAGTCATCATAGCCGTCGCCATTGACGTCTCCGACTCCCGAGACCGAACTTCCACTAGAATCATCCGCATCCTCGCCCCAGAAGGAGGCGTTGGCAGCAGATAGATCTGTGTCCATTGCCCAACCCGAGGCCTTGCCTAAGATAAGGTAGGTTTGACCGGCAAGGCTGCCGCCATCGTCGTCCTTTTCGGCCCCAATGATGAAGTCATCATAGCCATCGCCATTGACGTCTCCGACTCCTGAGACCGCGTATCCGCTCCAATCAACTGCATCCTCGCCCCAGAAAGAGGCGTCTGCGGTGGAAAGATCCGTGTCCATTGCCCAACCCGAGGCTTTGCCTAAGATAAGGTAGGTTTGGCCGGCAGCACCACCGCCATCCGCGTTCACATAGGCCCCGATGATGAAGTCATCATAGCCGTCGCCATTGACGTCTCCGGCTCCCGAGACCGCGTGTCCGCTTTGATCACCTCCGTCCTCGCCCCAGAAGGAGGCGTTGGCAGCAGATAGATCTGTGTCCATTGCCCAACCCGAGGCCTTGCCTAAGATAAGGTAGGTTTGACCGGCAAGGCTGCCGCCATCGTCGTCCTTTTC
>JAUYJS010000004.1 GCA_030698565.1 Candidatus Shapirobacteria bacterium | reverse complement strand
TTTAATTTATTTTCTTGAAAGATATTCGCCAGTTTCAGTGCTAACAGAAATTTCATCGCCAACTTTTACAAACAACGGCACCAGAACCTTATCTCCAGTATCCAATATTGCCGGTTTCATCGCGGTCGTAGCCGTATCACCCTTAATCGAGTTCTCAGCCTCTACTACAGTACAAACTATACTTTTTGGTAAAGTAACTCCAACCGAAATTTCTTCGTAGAATTTGATTCTATATAAAAGTCCTTCCTTTAAATATACTTTGTCGTCTCCCATTACTTCACTCGATACAGTGTACTGTTCAAAAGTCCTCGGCTCAATAAATACATAATTAGTACCATCAAAATAAGAATATTCGGCTTCCTGTGTTTCTACTAACACTTCTTCAACTTTTTCTCCAGACTTATAAGTATATTCAACCACTCTGCCCGAATAAAGATTTTTCAATTTAGTTCTATAAAAAGCCGCACCTTTTCCTGGACTAACAAAGGTGATATCTACGATCGAGTGTGGCTCTTCGTGAAACATAACATACATGTTTTTTCTGAATTGTGATGTCAAAATCATTCCCATAGACTGGATTTTAACACAAAAAAAATCCCAGAGCATGCTTTTAGAGGAGCCACCCCAGGATCTGATTTGTAATATATCAAAATATTATATACATGTCAAGATACTAATCTATTACACACCTGTCCGCCGTCAGACGAATCAATACTTTCCGCTTTCCATCTCGTCAATAAACTGCTGCACTCCCTTGGCCCAAGAACCATTCGAGCTGGGACAATATTTTTTCATAATTAGTTCTGGAGTATTTAAACCTTTGTCAAAATATTCTCTTTTTAAGTATTCAGCATAACTCTGAAGTGCCAGCTCATAATTATCAAACCGCAATGTTCCGCGTTTATGGATACCATAACCCCAACAGTTGTTTGAGTTTTCGGGAATTTTTTTACATAAATTTGATTCTTGTTGAGCTATAGCCACAATCCAATAATAAGGATAATTATAAGTATTGGATAATTGATAAATTAGATCAGCATACGGCAACAGGGGAGAATTATACTTTTTTAAATAATTTTTAATGATAAGCGGCCTAGCATCATCAGCCGATATAGTTTGAACTACGCCAAAATTGTTTTTATCATTTTCTTTTGACTCTCCAATTACTACATTCCCAACAGTGTCCTGTTTGGCCATATCTTTAACAAAAGGAGGTGTTTGGTTTTTGCTAATCGAAGATAAAGTGATAATTTCCCAATAAACAAAGACACAAGAAAATACACTTATTATCGACAAGAAAATAACTCGGCTAATATTTAATATGGCTTTTTGAATCACAAATTTTATTACGTCTAAATACTAAACACATGTTATCATATGAGCACTTATGAAAACAAATCAAGAAATTCAAAAACTAAAGGACAAAACCTTCATTTTAAACCTCAATGTTCCCAAAAACGAAGTTGAAAAAGAATACCAACATACTTTAAAAGAAATTCAATCCGGTTTTGAAACAAAAGGTTTTCGCAAAGGTAAAGCACCCTTAAATGTAGTCAAACAACAAATATCTCCCGAAAAAATGCTCCAGGAAGTTATTTCGCACTTGATATCACATTTATATGAACAAAAGGTCAAAGAATATGAATTAAAACCGATTATTCAACCTCAAATTAAAATCAAAAACCCACCATTAACTTTTGACAAAGAATGGCAAATTGAATTAACTGCTTGCGAGCTTCCAGAAACCAGTTTCGATTTATCGAAAGTTTCTAATGAAATTAAAAAAATTAATGCCACTCCTATTAAAAAAGAAGCTGAGCCTAAACATGATAATTTAGACCAAATTCTTGAAGTTGTGATCAAAAACAGCCAACTCGAATTACCAGCTATTTTAATCGATTCTGATATTGAAAACCACTCATCCTCTTTAATTGATCAAACCAAACAAGCCGGAATTACCATAACTCAATATCTTAAAACAAAAAATTTAACTTTAGATCAATACAAAGAAAATCTAAAAGATCAAATTATAAAAGAATGGACAATAAATTTGGCTGTCGAAAAAATTGCCAAGAGTGAAAAAATGGAAGTTTCTCAAAAAGAAATCGAGTCCTTGTTGAGTAAAAATCCTCAACTAGCCTCTAATATCAATTTGGTTTATTTCCTCCTTACCCAACAAAAAGTATTTGAATACTTACAAAATTTAAAATAATTTATACAAGTTATATCTTATAATCCTAGATTGTTTTACCGTTGTTTGGTATAATAACGAATTATGGCAGTAATTTTTGGCCAAAAACCGGATCCAAAAAAAAATAATCAAAAAAAATCTGGTTTTACCAGTGAATTTTTTCATGAATCCCAACTTGCAAAGCCAGGATTGAAAGGAATTTTGGGTCTAGGCCAAACGATTGATATCAACCATCAAAAATCCGAACAAAATTGGTCAAATAATTTTCATACAGAGAGTCATTTAGTTAAGGAGCAGCAAGTTCTAATCGATGGCCGACAAAAAGAGCTGCAAAAAAGTATTGACGAGTTAAGAGCCGAACTACAAAATCTAGTAAAAGTTACTGATAATTTAGACAAAGAAGTTGAAAAATCCGTCTTTAAAGAAGTACCAGAAGCTAATGAGTATCAAGTAAGTTTTCTTCAAAGAATTAAAAATCTTGTAATTAATTTTCGAAAAAATATTTCTGAGGCGAGTGTCTGGTTAGATTCTTTTCAATCCAAAAGCAAAAAGAAGAAAAATAATTATTGGCATAAAGTCAAAAATTCCGGCGAACAATACTTGATGAGCGGTGAACATTCCGCCTCTAGATCGGCCACCTGAAATAGGCTATAATCCCTCTTGTTTGACCTTGTAGCTCAGTTGGTTAGAGCGCTTCGTTGACATCGAAGAGGTCAGAGGTCCGAGTCCTCTCAAGGTCACCAAATATGTCAGAACCCAGACCAGAAATTGAAATAAAAGACGAAATCAATACTTATACAATCGATCTAAATAAGCCAGACGGATTTAATAGGAATGAATTTATTGAAAAAATTAAATCATTTAATGGTCCTGCCGCCAAATGGTTGGTTCTAGAAGATAAACTCACCTTTTTTCCATTTTTTACTCAACATGAAAAAGTTTTTGAATTAACCTCAAAAGAATCAGAAGATAAACTAGAGTCAGCTGGAATATTTATGATGACCCAAGAAAACGAAAAAAACCGTCTACGACTTTTTAGTTTCTCTCCATCCCTTTCAGGATCAGGCTTACTTTCAAAAAATGATTCTGATCAATACAAAAACGAAACTTTAATACACAAATTAAAAGCAATGGATTCTAGTTTTGAAATAGGTACATAAATCCATTATTATTGTTAAAATATCTCATATAACTTATAAAAATTATGTGTTCACAACGAATTAATCCAAACCAAAAACTAAATAATATCCGTCATTCAGCCGAACACGTACTGACTCAAGCAATGTTGCGTTTGTATCCTGATAAATTTTTAATGGCTATGGGACCATCGACCGACAATGGTTTTTATTTTGATTTCGAACCCATCAATGACTTTAAAATTAAAGAAGAAGATTTCCCTAAAATTGAAGCAGAAATGCAAAAAATTATAGATGAAAATTTATCCATAACCAGAAAAGAAATTACAGTTGAAGAGGCTAGGGGATTATTCAAAAACAATCCATACAAACAAGAGTGGCTCGATTTAATTCAAAGCAGAAACGAACCAGTATCTGTTTACTACACTGGCGATGAATTTGTCGATCTTTGTGTTGGTCCCCATGTCGAATCAACCAGTGAGATTAAAACATTTAAACTTTTATCCATTGCTGGTGCTTATTGGCATGGTGACGAAAAAAATAAAATGCTGACTCGCATTTATGGCACAGCTTTTGAAAATCAAGAAGAATTAAATGAGTATCTAAAAAATCTGCAAGAAGCCGCCAAGCGCGATCATCGGAAATTGGGTAGGGAATTAGATCTGTTTACTTTTTCTGATTTAGTCGGTAGCGGGTTACCTCTATTCACTCCCAAAGGTGCTTTTATCCGTCGATCTCTAAATGAATTTATCGAGTCATTACAAACCAAAAAAGGCTACAGCCAAGTTTGGACACCACAAATTGCCAAAGCCAAACTTTTCAAAATTTCCGGACATTACGACAAATACAAAGACGACATGTTCCATGTAGTTTCCAACTACAGCGAAGAGGAATTCTTTCTTAAACCAATGAATTGCCCCCAACATACTCAAATTTATGCCAGTCAACAGAGATCGTATCGGGACTTACCAATTAAATATTCTGATTTTGCCATGCTTTATCGCGACGAAAAACCAGGCGAATTAAATGGTCTAGCTCGCGTCAGATCTTTTTCCCAAGACGACTGTCATATTTTTTGTCGGGAAGACCAAGTTGATCAGGAAATAGACACCGCTCTTCAAATGACCAAACAAATTATGGAAACATTTGGATTTAAATATCGCTATCGCTTGTCTACTAGAGACCCGCAGCATCCAGAAAAATATTTAGGCGATCCTAAAGTTTGGGACAAAGTCGAAAAATGGGCAGTCCAAATTATGGAACGAAATAATATTGAATATTTTGACGGACCTGGTGAAGCTGCTTTTTATGCACCAAAAATGGACTTAATGGCTACCGATGCATTAGGTAGAGAATGGCAATTATCAACAGTCCAAATTGATTTTGTTATGCCGGAAAGATTCGATCTAAATTACACCGACAATGACGGACAAAAGAAACGCCCAGTTATGATTCATAGGGCGGTAATCGGATCAGCCGAAAGGTTTATGATGGTTCTTTTGGAAAATTTTGCCGGGTCTCTCCCTGTTTGGATTTCTCCTGTTCAAGCCAAAATTATTCCTATCACTGATAAACAAATGGAGTATGCTCAAAATTTAAGCAACATTCTAGAAGACAATGGTATCAGGGTAGAAATTGATGACAAAGCCGAGACGATGCAAAATAAAATCCGAACAGCAACCGCCGAAAAGATACCTTATCTTCTAATCGTCGGCGGCAGGGAAGCTCTGTCGGAAGATAATCAAGTTTCTGTTCGACAAAGAAATGGAGAAGATTTAGGTACAATGCCTTTGGCGGGATTTTTAACAGAAATTAAAAATCAGATCAGCACCAAAAGTTTAAACCTGATAAAATAATCAAGTTAATATTTAGTCACTAAATTGGGTAGTAAACAAAATTTTAATAGAAAGTATTACAAAATAAATCACTATATTAGCGCACCTACTGTTAGATTACTGGACGAAACTGGTAAACAAATAGATGTTATGTCTATCTCTGAAGCCAGGACTAAAGCCATGGAAACTGGTCTCGATTTAGTTGAGATATCTGCTAATGCCAAACCTCCCGTCGTTAAATTAATTAGTTTCTCTAAATTCAAATACCAAGAAGCTAAAAAATTAAAATCTGAGAAGAAAGGAACTAAAGGTGGCGGCTTAAAAGAGATTCAAATGAGCCCTTTTATAGGCTTAAATGATTACAATACCCGGGTAAAAAAGGCACAACATTTTTTAACTACTGGAAATAAAGTGAAATTAAGTATAAAATTCCATGGTCGTCAAATTGCTCATAAAGAATTTGGCTATAATTTAGTCGAAAAATTCAAAAACGATCTAAAAGAAATATCGATTCCCGAAGGGGAAGCTAGACTAATGGGTAAAATATTATTTTTTACTCTTTCTCCTTCAAAAAAGAAGGTTGTTAATAAAAATGAAGAAACAAAGCAAGAAACTAAAAATTAAAAAATCTGTCAGCAACAGATTTGAAGTTACTAAAACCGGCAAGGTTCTAAGAATGTCTTCTTTTAACCGCCATCTTCGACGCAAGAAAAGCAAAAAGCAATTGCGAAGACTAAAAGGCAAACAGCCAGTTTTGGGTGCATTTGCAATTAAAATTAAAAAGTTACTAGGTAGAGCCTAAAAAATTATGAGAGTTAAAACAGGAACAGTCAGACGAGCTGCCCACAAAAAAGTCCTCAAACTTGCCAAGGGTTTTTGGATGACTCGTCACAAAAGATTTAAAGTAGCCAACGAAGCCGTCATGCACGCCGGCAAATATGCTTATATTGGTCGACGTATCAAAAGGCGAGATTTTAGAAGATTATGGATTGTCAGAATCAATGCCGCTCTAAAACCTTTTCAATTTAGCTATTCTAAATTCATTAAAGTCCTAAAAGACAAAAATGTAATTATAAATCGAAAAATGCTTTCCGATATCGCCACCAACGATACTCAAACATTCAACGAAATAGTTAAGTCGGTTAAATAGATGAGCCAAGATTTAGAAGAAATACTAAAACAATCCATAGATAAAATTAGTCAGTCTTCAACCGATCAGGAATTGGAAAATATTCGAGTGGAATTACTAGGCAGAAACGGATTGATAAATAAATTGTTTTCTGACATAAAAGATGTACCGGCTGAAAATCGCAAACAATACGGAGCTGATTTAAACCGTCTCAAACAAGAACTGGAATCTTCTATTGAAAATCAATCAAATTCTGTACGGGCGAATCACGATTCGCCCCCTCCCGTTCTCCAAAAACAAAACCTCTTTGAATTACCAAAACTTGGTCACCTTCATCCTCTTACTCAAACAGAGCGCCAGCTTAATGCTTTATTCAAAAAACTTGGCTTCTCGATTTACAATAGTCCGGAAATTGTCACCGACGAGTTTAATTTTGAAAGACTCAATGTTCCTAAAAATCATCCAGCCAGAGACATGCAAGACAGTATTTATATCAAAGAACCCGACTATCTTTTGAGAACTCAAACTTCTACCATCGAATCATATCTACTCAAAACCAAAAGTAAAGAATTACCCATAAGAGCGGCCTTCCCTGGTAGTGTTTTTCGTAATGAAAAAGTAAATCGTTCTAACCACTTCGTCTTCCATCAATATCAAGCGGTGGTCGTCGACAAAGGACTAACCATGAAAGATTTAATCGGAACTATGGATTTAATGTTTAAAACACTTTACGGGCCCGATATAGTCGTCCGTTACCGTTGTAAATACTATCCAGAAGTAGAACCAGGTGTCGGTCCAGACATGCAATGTTTTAATTGCCACGGTGTCGGTTGTCCACTTTGTAAATATGCCGGTTGGATAGAAATGGGGGGTAGCGGTATGATTCACCCAAAAGTTTTGCAGGCCGCAGAAATCGACACCAATATTTGGAGCGGTTTTGCTTTTGGAATGGGACTCGACAGATGGACAATGGCCCAAAAAAATATAAAAGATATCCGCACTCTAATGGGCAGTAATTTAGCCTATAAACCCAACGAATTATGAAATTAATTTATTCTCAACTTCAAAAATTATTACCTAGTTTAAATGTGGAACCACAAAAACTCCGAGATGATCTGACCATGATTGGTCACTTCACTAATTTTTTTGAAGAAATTGAAGGAGAAATAGTTTTTGATTTAGATATTAAAGTTAACCGAGGTGATTGTTTGGGATATTATGGCTTAGCCAAAGATCTTTCTGTTTATTACAATATTCCTTTAAAAAAAATAGAAAGTCCCCTTTTTCAAGGGGAAGGTGGTGCGAAGCACCTAGGGGTTTTACCTATCCAAGTAAGCACCGACAAGGTCAAGCGTGTCATGGCGATTAAAATATCTGAAATTAACAACACCGAGTCTCCCGACTGGCTAAAAAAATTCATAAAATGCCATGGTAACAATCCTATTAATACTATTGTTGATTTAACTAATTACATAATGTTCCTTTATGGTATTCCGAATCATGCCTTTGATACGGCAAAATCAACAGACAATCTTATTTGGCAAATAAACCCAAGTTATAAAGAATTTATTAGTCTAGATGGTACAAAACTGGAATTAAATTCGAATATTTTAATGATCAATAATCTAAAAAAACCTCTTAGTCTTAGTTTTTGGGGTGGGGAAGCCTGTGCTATCGATATAAATACAAAAGAAATAATCATCGAAATGGCCGTCTACGACCAAGCAACAATCCGTCAAAACAGTCGTCAATTAAAATCCGTAACCGAAGCAGCTACTAGATTAGAAAAATTACTAGACTCCGAATTAATTCCAACGGCTTTTAGTCATTTAATTGATTTGATATTAAAAAATGTTGGCGGCCAAATCAGTTCAGAGGTCTTCGATTATTACCCACAAAAAGTATCCTTGCCTCAAATTAAATTTAATTATAATAAACCGTCCCAAGTTTCCGGTATCGAAATTAGCAAAGACTTTTGTGTTAGTTGTCTCACCCGTCTAGATTGTCAAATACAGGATGACCTAATTACTCCTCCATCAATCCGACCCGATATTAATATTGAAGCTGATCTTGTTGAAGAAGTCGTCCGTTTTTATGGCTACCAAAATATACCCACCAACGAGCCTGTCACCTCAAAGGACGTACCAGATATTACCCCAAAAGAAATTTATCTTATTGATCAGCTAAAAGACAAACTAGTTGACTTGGGTTATGACGAAATTCTCACCTGGCCTCTAGTAAGTTCATCGGTTGATTCGGATACTGTTATTACAACTCAAAATAGCATTAACACCGAATCAATTTATCTTCGCCAAAGTTTAATTCCAGCACTCAAACAACAATTAGATCAATACCAAAGACTCAAACTTAATGCCACTCAGTTTTTTGAAATTGGCAAAATCTTTTTTCAAATAAATAACGAATATATCGAAAAGAATTCATTGGGAATTTACAATTCTGATATAAATGCTCTTCGTCAAGACGCATTGCAATGCGTCTCAAACAGCAATTTGGAAAACATGGTTTTTGATGGTAACTTTGTTGAAATCATTTTAGATAATCTATCTAAACCCAATATTTATACTCCAAAAACCACTGACTATAATGCCTACGAATTAACCTCTCAAATTATTACCCTTGACGCCAATGTTGTTTTTGATAAAATGCAAGATTCAGAAAAATTAATCAAAGATTATAGCCAAAAAATAGGCAAAAACAATCTTTGGCAGTTAGTAATTTCCGATATTTTTTCAGATCCTAAAACTTCAAAATTTCGCTATACATTCAAAGCTTCTTATTTTAATTTAGACGACAAAACCGCCAAAGAAATCCACGCTTCTGTATTTGAATTAAAATAATTTCAAAAAAAATCTACGGTGTGGGAATAGGAGTAGACGTAGCTGTCGGGGTTACTGTAATTGTAGGAATTGAAGTTGGGCTTGCAGTCGGGGTAGGAGACCAATCCCACGGTACATTAACTCCAATTTTTATTTCACTTTCTTGATTATTACCGTCCTTATCGGTCGCCCTAACTTTTAACGTATATGGACCATTAGCTAAAGCTAAACTAGTTTCAAAAGGTCTTTCGGTCCATGTTTTATTCTCTACACCATTCACCCACAACTTAGCTTCCACTATTTTTAAGACCGAGTTAGTATTAATCTTGACATCAAAAGTGTTGCTCACAGTTGATTGATTACCAGGACTCCCAAAGTTTACATCCACCAGTCCACCACTTCGACAATAACTAGTCGGCACACTATACATATCTTTATTTGCTTGAGTTGCTATCCACTGATCAATTCCTTCTTGCCATCTATTTTTACCATCAGTTGATATCGGATCATCTTCTCTAAAATTAAAAAATTCCTTCTCATTGTAATTATTCGACGCCACATCCTGTGGTGGTGCCAACCCTAAATTATCTTTACAAACTTTTAATTTCAAATGAATCGGGTCAGATATTCTAGGCTGTGTGCCATCAATAAAATAAGCTGTTTTTTGGGAATATCCGTCATGAGACGGGTAACCGGAAACTTTATCTACATCCATACTTACAATCTTGTCAGGGATTGGAAAATCTTGTTTTGGTCTTTTGGGAACTTCAAAAAGCATAATCCTTCTCCAAATTGGAGTTGCTCCCGACACACCAGAAGCGATGTGTCCCATAGGACTATTATCATTATTTCCCACCCAAACAACAGATAAAAGATTTGGTGTCCAACCAATCGACCAGTTATCCCTTTTATCATTTGTAGTTCCAGTTTTGACTGCCACCTGATAGTTTGGAATTATCAAACCATTCACTGCTCCAAACGTAATTTCCCGAGCACTATTATCCGCCAAAATATTAGAAATAATAAAAGCTTCTTGTAGTGTCATTACTTTTTCGCCTTCTATTGGTTTATATTCTTCCAATACTCGACCACTACCATCTTCCACTTTTAATATTCCAGTGACATCCACCTTTTGGCCACCATTAGCAAAGGCACTGTAAGCCCCAGCCAAATCAATCATCTTTACTTCGGCTCCACCCAAAGTAACAGCCAAACCAAACCGAGATAAATTTTCTTTTGTCGGTTGTAAAGTTGTCAGACCCATACTGTAAGCTTGTTGCAACATATTAGTTAAACCAACATTTGCCAACATTTTTACTGCAATAGTATTTATCGAGTTGCCGAGTGCGGTTCTCAAAGACATTGGACCATTAAATTTGCCAGTATAATTTTGAGGTGAATAATCCTTTTGACCAGCAGTTCCCAGAAAAGTTACCGGTGTATCCATCATTAAACTTTCTGCCGTCCAGCCCTTTCTAATTGCCGTAAGATAGGTAATTGGTTTAATAGCCGAACCAGGCTGTCTAAGTGCTTGAGTTACTATATTAAACTTTCCCCCAGTTTTATCAGAAAAATAACCTCTTGACCCTGCCATAGCCAAAACCTGTCCATTTGTCGGATCAAGCACCAATGCTGCTCCGTTACTGATACCCAATTTTTCCGCCTTATCTATTTCTTCTGACAATATTTTTTCAACTTCAGCTTGCAACTTCAAATCCAAGGTTGTGGTAATTTTCAGACCACCACCTTCCACTACTTCCTCCCCATATTTCTTTGACAAAACATCTTTAATCCAAAAAACAAAATGAGGCGCTTGGATAGTGGTTCGATTCTCATTAAATTTATATATTTTTACTTGCTCCATCGTTTGATTTTCCATATCCTGGCTAATGTATCCATCTTCTACCATCCGATCCAATACATGATTAGTTCTACTTATATAAGCCGTTGGTGTTTTTGAAAAAGGGGAGTACACACTTGGTCTTTGGGGTAATCCTGCCATAATTACTGACTCGGTCAAATTTAGTTGATTTACAGGTTTACCAAATAATTGTTGAGACGCACTTTCTACCCCCCAAGACGACCCACCATAAGGGGCCTCATTTAAATACATTAAAAGTATTTGGTCTTTATTATATTTGGCTTCAATTTGTACAGCCAAAATAAATTCTTTAATTTTTCGAGTCACACTGACATCTGAAGTTAACAGAACGTTTTTAACTAATTGTTGGGTTAAAGTTGAACCACCGGTTAATTTACGAAAGTAAAAAATATTTTTTACGATTCTCAATGGAGTCAAAGGATCAAAACCTTTGTGGTTATAAAAATCTTTGTCTTCGACCGCAATAGTCGCTTTTTTCAAATAATCAGGTACATTTTCCCACGCCACCGAAGTCCTATTGGCATCTTTAAATACATCATACAAAAGTTCTCCATTTCTATCGAAAATTTTACTGGAATAACCTTCATGCCGAACTACTTTTGCCGGAGTAGGTAAGTCCTTAGAATACCAAACAAACAAGATTAAAATACCCAAAAATCCAACAACTATCGATATCAGAGCTAATTTAAATATAATCAGCCATGTATTTTTACTTCTAAAACTAGGTCTTTTTACTATCACAAGTTGTCTCCATTTGTTAAATATTACCCAAAAATATTCTTTCATTTAATCAAGAATCCCAGCGCTGGTAATAATCCCGAAATTAAAAGCGTCAATATTGCCAAAATAAGAAAGGCCTTTTTGACTGTTTTAGTTTTAAATCGCATGAGTAAATAATAACACAACTGCTTAGTCATTAATCTCAAAAACGGTTAAAATAACCTAATAGTCACAAAAATAAAAATGACCAACACACCAAACCAACTAGATCAGATTTCCGGCATTGGACCTCAAACTATAAAAAAACTGGAAAAAATAAATATTATTAATCCTTCCAATCTTTTATTTCATTTTCCTTCCCGATATTTAGATTTTTCCCATATCACCAAAATAAAAGACGCCCAAACTGATTCCAGTATCACAGTTACCGGCAAAGTTTTGGATTTCAAAAATATTTATACTCGGCATGGCAAGAATATCCAAAAAGCCATAATTCAAGATTCTACTGGTCAAATGGAACTTTTGTGGTTCAATCAACCATATCTATCTTCCTCTATTAATATTGGTTCTATTATTAGTTTTGCCGGTACAGTTACTCTATATCAAAACAAAAAAACAATTATTTCACCTGAACACGGGCAATATAATACTGGAAAAATAATTGCTGTTTACCCGGAAACCCAGGGTTTAGGTTCCAAATGGTTTAGAAAAACCATTCAAAACAATATAAAATTTTTAGTTTCTCAAATTGAAGAAAACTTACCAAAAAGTATTCTTAAAGAATACAATTTACATTATCTTGAATCAGCCCTTTTTCAAATCCATCTACCTACCAACGACAAACTACTTAATTTAGCCAGACTAAGACTGGCCTTGGACGAAATTTTGTCACTTCAATCCCAATCGTATCTAACAAAAAAAGAATGGTTATCCAAACAACCTCAAAACGTATTAAATGAAACTCCAAAAATTAAAAAACAAATTAAAAGCCTACTCGATTCACTACCTTTTAAGCTAACTTCTTCTCAAAAAGAGGTTTGGCAAGAAATTAAATCCGATCTTTTATCTTCTCAAAAAATTATGAATCGTCTGCTCCAGGGCGATGTTGGCTCTGGCAAAACAATCATTGCCCTTTTAGCTGCTTATCTGACTCATTTGAATAATTTTTCTTCTCTTATAATTGCCCCCACAGAAATTCTAGCCAGACAGCATTTTCAAAATTTTGAAAAATTTTTAAAACCATTCAAAGTTCCTATCTTTCTTTTAACCGCTAACAATAAAGTTGACTTAAAAAAAATTCCTCACAATTCAATTATCATCGGTACACATGCCGTCATTTTTCGTAAGGTTGAACTAGGGGATCAAGTTGGTCTTTTAGTTATTGACGAGCAACACAAATTTGGAGTAAAACAACGAGCCTTTTTAAATTCTTCTATCAAACAACCTCATACGCTAACTATGACCGCCACCCCAATTCCTAGAACTATTTATTTAACCTTTTTGGGGAATCTGGAATTATCAACTATCAACGCTTTGCCAGAAAATAGAAAAAAAATCAAAACATTTCTGGTGCCCAATCACAAAAAAATGGACTGTTATCGCTGGGTTGAAAACCAAATTAAAACCACCAAATGTCAGGCGTTTATTGTTTGTCCATTTATCGAAGAATCGGAAACTCTTACCAGTATAAAATCTGCCAAAAAAGAGTTTGAATTTCTTTCCCAAAGCATATTTCCCAATCTCAAACTTGCCCTAATTCATGGCAAAATGAAATCAGAGGAAAGAGAAAAGGTAATTGCCGATTTTCAAGCCAATAAGATCAATATTTTAATTACCACCCCAATTATTGAAGTCGGTGTCGACATCCCCAACGCCTCGATAATTATAATTCAATCAGCCGACCGTTTTGGACTAGCCTCACTTCATCAACTAAGAGGTCGTGTCGGCAGGGGCCAGGAACAAAGTTTTTGTTATTTATTCACCGAATCGAATAATCAAAAAGCTTTAAATCGCCTTCAGTTTATCCAAGGTAACCACAATGGCCTCAAAATTGCCGAGTACGATTTAAAAACCCGTGGTCCAGGCGAAGCTTTTTCCATTATTCAGCACGGCTTTCCTTCGCTAAAATTAGCCAATCTTTCCGATTTAAAATTAATAAAATTAAGCGAAAAAATCCTATCATCAATTATTGCCCAAAATCCTAATTTCGATCTTAATAAGTTAATTAAAGAAAATACCAATGCCTATCCCTTAAACCCCTCTGTCATTTCATGACATCTCCATCGTCTTGGTTAAAACCCCTCTGTTTCACTTCGTTCAACATCTCCCCTTGATTAAGGGGAGAAATGTTATTAAATTTAATTATGAAGTATCTTCTTGATGTTGAAGCCAAAACAAAAAGAGGCAATATAAAGTATTTAGATAATTTAAGGGCTATAGCCAGAAAAAACAGAAATAATCCAACACAAAGCGAGTTTATTATGTGGCAATATTTAAGAAAAAATAGTTTTGGTTATAAATTTACTCGGCAGAAACCTATTTTTAGGTTTGTTTTAGATTTTTACTGTTCCAAATTATTATTAGCCATCGAGGTCGACGGAAATTCTCATGATTTAAAATCTGATTACGATTCGGAAAGAAATAAATACCTAGAGAGAATGAATATAAGAACAATTAGATTTACAAACGATGAAGTTTTAAATAATTTCTTTAAAGTTAAAGAAAAACTTCTCCCTTTAATCAAGTCACTAGATCCTCTTTAGAGGAGGGAGATGTCATGAAATGACAGAGGGGTTTTAATAGTGGAGGGGTTTTTTCTCTTTCATTTACAAATAGCCAAACTTTGGTAAAATACTCCCATGACAGCTGTACCAAAACATTGGCCGTCTTCCCGCCGACAAGGCAAAAGACGCGCCACTATTCTCGGAATTAAATTACAAAAAACTGTAGTTTGTAAACATTGCGGACAACCAAAAATGCCCGGATTTCAATGTGGAAACTGTAATCAGTGAAAAGTAAAACCGATCCACGCCATTTAAAAAGAATAAAAAATATCCAAGCATTATTTGCCTGGGGATGTGGCAATGCCCAGCCAAAAACAATCAATTCTCCCAAAGTAATTGAAAAAATAGCCAAGATAGATAAAATAATTCAAAAAAATGCTCCCAAATGGCCCTTGGATAAAATCAACAAAGTTGATTTGAGTATTCTTCGATATGCCTTTTGGGAATTAATTTACAAAAAAGAAGCACCACCAAAAGTAATCATTGACGAAGCCATAGAATTAGCCAAAGAATTTGGCAACGATGCCAGCCCTAAATTTGTAAACGGTGTCATTGGCACCGCCCTCAAAAAAATAGATTTACCCGACCTTAATCATGAATAATTTAGATAAACTTCAATCCAATACTAGTCTTAAATTTAAAGATGAACACAATTTGTGGCAGGCTCTCGTTCATCGATCTTTTCTAAACGAAAATAAAGATCAAAAAATGGAATCAAACGAAAGGTTGGAGTTTTTGGGTGATGCTATCTTGGAATTGTGGATTTCCGACACCTTATTTAAAAAATTTCCTGAATTCAAAGAAGGGGATTTAACCAATCTTCGATCATTGATCGTCTGCACAACCAATTTGGCCAAAGTTGCCCAAAAAATTAATTTAGGTGAATTCATTTTTCTCTCCAAAGGTGAAGAAACCCACGGTGGTCGGGAAAATCAATCAATTCTAGCAGACACTTTCGAGGCATTAATTGGATCTATTTTTCTAGACCAAAATTTAGCCGCTGTGTCCAAGTTCCTAAGTAAATTTTTAAACCCAAGTATCGAATATTATTCTTCTCAAAAAATATATAAAGATCCCAAAAGCATTTTTCAAGAAATTGCTCAGGCCGAAAAAGGGATAACCCCGCATTACCAAACTCTAAAAGAATCAGGACCAGATCATAAAAAAATTTTTAAGGTCGGTCTTTATCTAAACGAGGAACTAGTTACTACCGGCCAAGGACCTTCAAAACAAAGAGCCGAAGAAGATGCTTCCGTTAAAGCTACCAAAATATTCACTAATCTTGTATAATCTCCACCATATGCTCAAAATAAAATTATTGCCACGCGGCAAAAAACATCAAATTACCTATAGGATCGTCATAGCTGAAGCCAGAAGTAAGTCTGATGGCAAATTTATTGATGATCTGGGTTTTTACACTCCCCAAACCAAAACTTTGGAAATAGACCAAGATAAGCTCAAACAATGGCAAGTGAATGGTGCCCAGATCACTTTAGGTGTAGACAAAATTTTAAATCCAGAAAAATATCCCAAGAAAGCAAAAGTTAAAAAAGAAGAAAAGTAGAAATGAACACAGTCAAAGATACTCTAGAATATATTTTAAAATCCATTCTACCGGAAACTGATACAATAAATGTAGACGAGGTTGAAAAAGACAGTGTAACTATTTTAGAAATATCAGTCCCCCCTGAAAAAGCTGGACAAATTATTGGCAAAGAGGGTCGAATTATAAAAGCAATTCGAACTATCTTAGCAATTTCTTATCCAAACCAAAGATTTTCCCTGGAAATTAAAGACTAAAAGGATTGTCTCTCTGGTATGTTTTAAATTCACCTTGACCAGTTGTCACATTGTTTAAAACTGGAGTTTCGTCGACTTTTTCAAACTGGCTCAATTTTTTAATCAAATCCATTTCATTTTTCTTTAAAGTCAAATCAGCCAAGCTTAGGTTTAATAAGTTTGATTTTTCCCTGTCTCCCACATAAAAAGAAGAAATAGCCAAATTTAATTCAGTAGTAGACCCGTTCGTTTTTGTTTCAAAACTATCTATTGTTAATATTGGCAGGCTATTCTCAAGTAATAATAAAAAATCAAGTGATTTTTCTTGAGGTCCAATCAAAGTTACACTAATTGGCAACTTGGCCGTTAAATCATTACTATTTACCTTTAACTTATCGTCTTGATCTAATTTACCGGGCGAAATTGAAAAACTTTTTATTTGAAAACCAAACTTGTCGGCTATATTTCTCAATACTTTGACCAACACATAAGAATTTCTTTCTTTCAAAACGCTATTATCCAAAAGTTGAGCGTTTTTAATTAATTCATTTTCGTCCACTGATTTTAAATAATTAATTTTATCTAGGACCGACAAGTTTTCATTTTTGACTTCAGTAATTTTTGTATTTGTGTTCTCTATGTCATTTATCCTAGGCATTACCACCATATTTATACTTATCAAAAAAGCAACTATTAATAAAATAGGATTAACATACAATAAAATTAGACCGCTTTCTATGTTAAAAATTTTTTCTGGTAAATTAATTTTTAATTTCATTTCAAACCTACCTCCATACTAAATTTACAGCTTCCGTCTAGATAAATTACTAAAGAAGTTACTCTGGCTGAAGAAAAATTTTCCACCTTTCCATTATTTATATCATCACTTTTATTTTCCACCTCATCCAGATTCTCTCCCAATACGGTTCCTTTTATGGTAAACCGTCGCCCTTCTTGTATTTCAAAGTCATTTATTATTACGTCTGTTGAGAAAAGTTGCATCACCTTTTTAACCGCACTCCCATATTCAAATCTGTCGCTCAACAATTTACCTACCAACTTTGCTTGGAATTTTATTTGTTGACTAATTACCACATTACCGACCATAGACTGGTAATTTTTTAGGGTCTTTTGATATGTTTTTTCATTACTATTCAAACTAGTCTTTCTCCAAAACCAAACTATAAAAATTACCATAACCAAAATCAACCAAAACGCAGAAAAAAACCAAATAAACGTAGTCATCTTTTTCTTGAGTTTTATTTTAGCTGCCTGAAATTTTGCCTCAGATGGCAATAAATTTAAATCCATCATACTAATCCCCTTAGAGCCAAACCAATTGCTAAACTGAATCGACAACCCTCCAAACTCAAATTAAAAGGTAAAGTAATTTTACTGGTATTTATAAATATAAACGGTTGGATTATCTGCACCTCTATCCCAGTTGTTTTTGTCAGTTCCTCAGCTAATCCAGGTAAATTAGCCCCACCGCCACTTAGTACCAACAAATCCACCTGCTTTCCCTGATCTTCACTAAATAATGCCACAGCCTTTCTTATATCATCCATTAAACTGTTTAAAACTGGCGTTAGTGCCACTCTAATTTTCCCTTCCAATTCGTTCTCTTTTAAACCATAAACTTTTTTATATTCTTCGGCCGATGCCATATCTAAACCAAGATTAACCGATATGGCTCTTGTCAAAGATTCACCCCCCACCGACAAAGATCTGGTGAAACAAATTTGACCTTTATTTAATGCCACAATATTGGAAAATTTTTCCCCAAAATCTATTACCATAATTCCATTACTTGCCGAAACAGCCACATTGGCTACCCGCCTAAAAGTCACAGACGGAGATTCCAAGGCAACTAAAGTCATATTTATTGATTTAAATAATTTAATATAAGCATTAATTAAATCATTTCTAGCCGCAATTACAAATACGGTCAATCTACCCGCCTCATCTTTTTCTATAATTTCATAATCCAAAGATATTTTATCCAAAGGGTAGGGGACAAAAGTTTCAGCTTCAAATTTCAACACATCAACTATTTCCGAGTCTTTAAGTGGAGGCAGTCGAATCAATCGACTGATTACTTGATCCTCGGGCAAGCACACGACCGCTTTTTTAGTTTTTATTTTTAAATCATTCAAAAGGGCTTTAATTTCAGCTGCCACTTCATTAATCTGTTTGATATTTTTTTCCGGATCTTTCATCCAGTCTATCTTTGAATTTTTCGTTTCACCAACAACATCCAAAACAATATTCTTACCTTCTTTTGTAAGGGATATTACCTTTATTGAATTAGCTCCGATATCAATACCTAAAACATCACTCATGTTTTAAGTATAAACACTTCAAATTATTTACTCAAGCCTATGTTCCACCAACTATGTTTCCTGCCGCAGTAATTCCTTCCAACATGAACATTGGTAGCTTGTATCGATTAAGTCCTTTGACGCTTCGATTTACCCCAACAGTATTAGTAATATCCCCAATCCTACCAATAGAACTAATCTCTTGCCCTTGAATTGGAAAATTACCAGTGCCTACCAAAGCCAACTTGGCACTATTAAAAATCGGAGTTAAAACCAAAAGTATTGGCTTATCAATTAAATCAAAAGTATACTTATACCTTCCATCAGAACAAGCTCCTGGAATTTTTGTTTCAAAATTATTTACAGTACTCCCTCCACCCAAATTATATCCCCATCGCTTTACTTTATACACACCACTCTCATTATAAAAATAATCAATTTTTAAGGCACCACTAAAGTCAGAGTTAACACAAATATCAACAGTGCTTCCGGTATAATTACCGTCGTTAGGTATCACATTACCATCTTCATCATGGGCTGCCAGCCAAAAAAAACTCCCGGTATTCTGAAAAGTGTATTCGCCAAAATCCAAAACACTGGTGTTACCAATATCTTTTATAGTTACATCAGCCACACTTTTTCCATCAGGAGACGAATATGCCGATACTCCAGTTGTACCAGTTGCCAAATAGTAATCAATTCCTGATTCAGCCGTATTAAAAGCCTGCTTTAATAATTCTTCATCAGTATCAATTTTTGTTTCCGTTGTTGATTTTTTGGACAGCGACAAACCCATAGTCATTACCACAGCCGAAGCCAACAAAACAATCAATACCATTTGTCCAGACATTTTTTTTCTAAGATCTTTTGTTATCATCATTTTAGTTTCCTTCTGCCCATCCAGATAATATTTTTGATAACCTGCTCGGCATAGAGAACAGCAGATCAGGACGATAATTTATTATAACAGCCGGTTTATTATTATTATCACTCTTTTCAGTATAACTTCTACTCAGAGTCACATTAGAATTACTCGAATATAACAAACCATCCACTGTTAAGTTATTACTAGAAGTATTGTTGGCAATAATCGATCCGTCACTTACAAAGTAGCCCGCCATATTGTTCACATCACTATTCACCATAATCACTCCACTCACCACCACCATTAAAAATTCATTAGTACTTAGGCTATTATTATCATTAATTGTCAAATTTCCATTAACAAAAACTACACCAGTTCCACCAACATCACTAATTATCTGACTCATACTAGTGTCTGTTGAATATGTTTTCCCTAAACCGTATTTAGCATGATATCCCTCATAAAAATATTTATAACCATAATTTTCCCTAAGAACATTGGCAGTTAAACTCAAATTATTCGGAATGCCGTATTCACATTTATTATCACTACCACAACCAGAAATTGTCGGAGCCGACACCAAGCCATTATTTTGGTCTATTGAATCGTTAGACCCAATTGTAATGGCTGCATGACAAGCAGGATCAGAATCACACGTAACTGGGATATTGTCAGTCACTATATTTTTCGCTACCACTCCACCTGCAATAACCTGAAACCACGACGCCTGGTCAACAACCGCTGAATAGTCAATCCGTAGGGCAGGGGAGTCAGAATAAGGCGAAACTAAATTATTATCTACATCAAATTGAAAAGTAATTACTGGAGAGTTAGTTGCTCCAGTACCCAAATCAATTGTTCTCATCCACATATCAGTCACGGCTAAATCATTTTTTCCTCCAACTAATTGGTCATTATTAAATGTCGGCAACATTCCTACCGTACCCCAAACCAAATTATTGGCTCCAGAAGTATAAGTCGTCGGATTATTCGATGTTGTCATTGCATAGCTAGCTGAAGGCGAAATAACATCGTAAGACAAGGCATTAAAATTCATTTTACTGTCTCCGACCACCGAAAACATCTGACCAACACTATTATCATACAAAGTCCCACTCACTGGCACCTGACAATTCCAGATTTTCAAATCCCTACCGGTATCCACCCAAGTAGTATTTGTGGGTAAATAACTATCGTCAATCAAAACCTCAATATTGTAAGTTGTCTTGGGAGTATTTTCCGGAAATAAGACATTAAATGTTGCCTGACCATTCGAAATACTATCACTAGGATTATAAACAGTTGCGCCTAACCTTAATTGGATTTTAGTAATATCTGATGCACCATCTAAGTCAGAAGCTTGCACCACAAATTTCACCGTTCTATCAGCCGCAAAATCTGTTTGACATATTTGATTTATACTTGTACTCACACCACCAATAACCACATTTTCAGCAGGGACTATCGAGTCACTTGAATTTTTGAGTAATAATGAACTAAATGTCGGCTCCTGGTTTCCAATTGCAGAACAAGCAGTACCTTGTCCACTCGACCCACCACAAATACCGTTTGTTCCAGCACATGTCCAAGAATAAGTTCGAGATAATGAAGAATAAGTTACGGTTGGAGTTGACCCATTAGCACATAAATTAGTAGTAGGTGGACTTGAAAAAACTCCGTTATTCGAGCTACCACAACCCACCGGTGACCCATCAGAACTAGCTATACTACCATAACACGTTTTACTGCAAGTACCAGTAAAAGTATCATCGTAACATTTAGTCGCAGCTATAGTATCATCACAAGTACCAGTATTTGTTCCTGCCAGTGCTCCTCCACAACTATTTGTCGTTGGACAACTACTCCCCTCACAAGTAGCTGCAGCTGTACAGCTGCCATAATCTGGAGATTTTGTTCCCGGACAAGTTGTCCCGCAAGTACCCGTTGCCGTAGATCCTGTACACGTATCACTACCGTCACAAGTACCAGTATTTGTTCCCG
>JAUYJS010000007.1 GCA_030698565.1 Candidatus Shapirobacteria bacterium | reverse complement strand
GTATCTTTGGATTTAAATTTAACTCCAAATCTAATTGCCGAAGGCGAAATGCGCGATTTAATCCGCCAAATTCAAAGCTTAAGAAAAGAAAACAAACTCGATCTTAAAGATAAAATAAAAGTATTTTCTCCTTCATGGCCTAAATTGTTTGAATCGGAAATTCTTTCCAAAACCTTAGCCGCTTCAATAGAAAAATCAGACACTCTTAAAATAGAAAAAATATAATAAATGTCTAAAAATTTTGGGCTGCCCATCCTAATTTCTCTAGGAGTGCTTTTTTGTATTAACATATTAATGATTAGTTCGCTTGCTCCCCAGCTTTTAGGAAAGCAAATATTTGCCTGGATTGTGGGGATTATTCTTTACTTCATCGGCCGTCAATTAAGTGTCAAACAAATGTCCACCTCCAAATGGATTTTGTTTGTTTTATCCTGTATTTTATTGTTGTCACCTATACTATTAAACAATATTACCCGTGGTTCTCGTCGTTGGATAAATATCGGTTCATTATCTGTTCAGCCATCAGAAATAGTCAAACCACTATTGATGGTTTTTTTATCTACTACCGACATCCCACTTCTCCATCTCTTACCTGTTTTTATAATACTTTTACAACCCGATCTCGGAAGTGCTATCTCAGTTTTGTTTCTACTTGCCCCTATAATTTTGTATGACAAAAAAATTCTTAAACCGGCGATTATAATCGGCTTAATATTTTTGGCTTTATCACCCATAATTTGGAGCAAATTTTTACACGATTATCAAAAACACCGGATTTTAAATTTTTTAAACCAAAATTCTGATCCTTTAGGCAAGGGATATAATGTTATCCAATCAAAAATAGCCATTGGCTCTGGTGGTTTTTGGGGTAAGGGTTATAAAAAGGGAAGCCAAGGACAACTTTTATTTTTACCAGAAAAACATACCGACTTTATGTTTGCCGCCACTTCAGAAGAATTAGGTTTTATCGGCATAATCATAATTTTAATTTCTTATTATGTATTAATAAAAAATCTTATCAGTAAAGCGTTCAGTGCATCCAATAAACCACTATTCATTTTCACTCTCGGTATTGCTCTTCAAATTTGGATGCAAGTGTTTATAAATATTGGTATGAATTTAGGTTTATTGCCGGTCACAGGAATACCCCTTCCGTTTTTATCTGTCGGCGGATCGTCACTCATGGCCTTACTTTTTTCACTAGGTCTAATTTTCTCCTCTTAATTCCTTGCTAACTAAAATTACCATGTTATAATCGAAAAGTATGAAATACGCAGTTATTGCCATTTCTGGCACTCAATATAAAATTTCGGAAAACGATATTATAACCGTTGATAATATAAATTTAGAAGAAGGTATAACGGCCACCACCGACCAAGTCTTACTTTCAGTCGATGAAGACAATGTAATTGTTGGCCAACCTACCATAAAAGACGCGTTAGTCGAATATAAAGTAGTCAAAAATTATCAAGGTGAAAAACTTAGAGTTTTTAAATATAAATCAAAATCAAGATATCGCAAAACTCAAGGTTTTAGGGCTCAATTAAGCGATATCCAAATATTAAAAATCAATTAAATTAATAAACCATGGCACATACAAAATCACAGGGTAAAACTAATCAAAAATCAAATCGACCAGGCCAAAGACGAGGTGTAAAAAAGTACGGCGGTCAAAAAATTGATGTTGGTCAAATCATAATCAGACAAGTTGGTTCCAAATTTCATGGTGCAATTGGTACCAAAACCGGAAAAGATTTTACCGTCTACGCAATTCGTCCTGGAGTTGTCAAATTTTTTAAAAAATTAGGCAAGAATTTAGTGTCAGTCGTAAAGGCGTAAATTTGTTTTGATACATTCTGTTCCACATTTTCTACCTTTTTTCACAAACGTTTTCATAGTAATCTGGAATGATGATGAAACAGATTGCTCAATTACCAACTAACCAGTTAGAACCGAACCCTCTTCAACCACGAGGTGTTATCAGTTCCGAATCCGTTGCTGAATTAGTTGACTCGATCAAAGAGCATGGAATTTTAGAACCTTTAATTGTTGCCAAAACTCCTGCCGGTTATCAAATAATTGCCGGAGAAAGACGTTGGCGGGCAGCCAGAATTCTAAAACTAGAATATGTACCGGCAGTTGTCAAAGAAACAACTCCTCAAGAAATGTTAGAAATGGCTATAGTTGAAAATGTCCAAAGAAAAGATCTCAATCCCATCGAACGCGCCAAAGCCTTTCTAAGATTGAGAGAGGAATTCAATTTCGACAACAATCGAATTGCCAAAAAAGTAAGTAAAAGTGTTCCCTATATTATAAATGTCCTTAAACTATTAACCATCCCCGATGCTTTAAAAGACGGTCTTTTATCCGGGCTCATAACCGAAGGTCATGCTAGGGCTTTAGCTGGCATTGGTGACACCCGATTGATGATTGAAGCCTACAAGATTGTTTTAAAAGAAAAGGCTTCTGTTAGACGGGCTGAGGATATTGCCAGAAGAATGAGAAGAAAAATAGAGGAGGGGATTGTCCCGATTACCAAAGAAAACTTGCCCCAATTTTTAAAATCTAAATTAGATAATATTGGCACAGATATTGAATCGTTTTTTAAAGATGACACAACCAAAGTAAAAATAGTTCAAACTAATGTTGTTACCCGGGTTACCTTTCAATTCAGAGGACCAACAGATAAACGTTTTGAAAACCTAAAAACCTTGTATCAACAAATTTGCAATAAAAAAATATAGTTTAAAACTTCACCGACGGAACCAGGCCGATTGATTCAGGTGGCCAATACTTAAAAAACGCCTTTCCCACAATCGCATCCTTTTTTACAGGTCCAAACTCTCGCCCATCCCTTGAATGTTGTCGATTGTCTCCCCAGCACAAATAATATCCTTCAGGGACAGTTTTTTCTATGTTTTCTTGATTAAAAGTACCCCCTTCGGTTATTGTATTATCGGGTATAAAATACTGATCTAATATTTTGCCGTTCAAGTATACCTTACTATCTCTTACCATCACTTTATCGCCAGGCAATCCAATAATTCTTTTAATATAATCACATTGGTCTTCGGCACAAGGCTCACTTGGTGGGGCTTTAAACACCACCACATCACCTCGTTGTGGTTCTCCAAAAAAATAACTAAGTTTATCGGTTAATAAAAAATCTCCATTTTCAAAATTAGGATACATTGAACTCCCTTTAACTTCATTTGGCTGGGCTACAAACATATATAAAAATATAAACACAGCCAAAGCCAAGACAATCGACTGCATAAATTCCAAAATGTAACTACCTAATGCAAAACCTTTTTCGTTTTTATATTTTTCTAACATACCTTTCAATTATATTATAATTTTTTCCATATAAATAAGCTGATATAATCACTTTGTCAGCACGGTTGTTTAGTTTACCCTTCCGTAGCTTTAGCGAAGGAGGGTCAGTTGGTTAGATAAAGTTAAAATGGTTGTTTAGCTCAGTTGGTTAGAGCGCATCGTTCACATCGATGAGGTCGCAGGTCCGAGTCCCGCAACAACCACTTTCATAAACGCATCGTTCACACCTGCCTGCCGGCAGGCAGGTCGGAAAGGTCGGTGGTCCGAGTCCCGCAACAACCACTATTACCAAATTTCCGTAGCATATTTTGATACCAACTTCGACTCCGCCATCATCAACGGATAATTTTTATTCTTCTTATTTTTTTTCAACTTAGTTATTTGGTTTTCTAAACTCTGATAACTCAAAGAAGAAAAACTACTCGGCATAATCCCTCTCTTTAAATAAATACCAGTCATTCTGTCCACAGTAGACTTATTTTGCAGTGCCTTCTTGTAAGTATTCATCGCAACATTCTGACTCACACTTTTATTGTCAGTCACCAAAAGCATTTCCAAATTATTCAATATTCTTCCCGATATCTCCGATTCTTTTTTTAACTTTCTAAAACCAAAAACATTATCTAATATTTTATTATTATCTTTCAGGTCAACTGCAATCAAAGCGTCAGTTAAATACTTATTACTTCCATGATTTGTAGTCAGTAGTTCAACATCATCTTTTATCTGTTGATACAAAAATGAAGGATTTTGAGAAGCATAATCTGGAGCATTAATACTTAAATTCAAATTAAATTTAATATTTTGTCCGACTTCTACGGTATCTTCATGGTAATACCAGTTATCAGAATTATCTACATCGCCCAAAACCAAATGATATTCACCATTACCAGTACCATCAAGATTCAAAATGCAGTTTTTGTTCAATTCTTTTTTAACCAAAATAAATCCATCTTGGGCCACAATAGGAGATGAGTCTCCGCATCTCAAAGAAGCATCAACCGGCGACCCAATAAAAATAACCATATTACCCGCCAAATTTTCATCAGTAATACTGGTGAATGCTTCGGTTAAATTTAAATCTGTCTTTAAAATATCCAACGAGTTATCAATAATACTCGAGTGGTTTGATTTTAGAGTATAAAAATCAGTCGTCCCAGTTTCAAACCGAGCACTCTTTTTTAAAACCGTCCCGTCACCATCAGTAGATGTATAACTAATCGGTCTACCATCCGGCCATATACCCAATAATTTGTCAAAAATATTTCTATCGCCAATATTTATAAATTCTTTTGTTGATTTACCGGTTCCAGTATATGTTTTAAATTTATCCAAAGACACGGCAGAATTATTTTTATTTACTAAATATGTATTTTTAGTTTCCAATTTATCCAAACTAACAAGCGATTTGTTTTTCTTTATAAAACTAGAGATAGGTATTAAATCTTTAAAAATTGGCATATTCCCTCTAACCAAACTCAAATTATTCTCCAATCCTTTTCTTTTAAGTTGCAAAAGCAAATTTACAGCAATATTTGTTAAGTCTGGTCCATCCGAAAATTTCATTCCATTCCAAGCATCGTAAGCGTCCACCGAACCAGTATGTGGACTGCCTAAAGTAATTACTTTATTTATTCGAGCATCATTTTTATGATCTTGATACCAAATTCTAGACACCAAACCACCCAAGCTGTGCCCCACCAAATCCACCGTTTCACTACTACCCACATTTGTATGTATAAAATTATTTAGTTTGTTAACAATTGTGCCAACTGGTTGCCGCCAATCATAATTCCACACATAATAATCTTCCTCTCTAATCAAACCATTTTTATCCAAAAGGGCAGTAAAACTATCATAATTTTTAGAAAACGGAATCATTTTCCAGTCCGTATCCGCCACATTTTCCCCGTAAACTATCGCCCTTGTGTTCCAACTAGTCCCCAGTCCCGGTATTAAGATTATTTTGCGCTTAAATAAAAAATCACTCAAAGAGGTAACCTTGAAATTGTCATAAATATTTTTAGTACTTCTATAAAAATAGTTTCCGCCCCAATTACGAAATCCAAATCTTCCATACGAATATGGACTTGGATCTGAATAATCAATAACAAGTATTGAGTCAAAATATATTTTTATATTTTTTGAATCTAAAACAATCTTAATTTTATGGAGAGTATTTTGTGATAATTCAAATGAATTTCCAAAATTTGATGGATTAATATTGACTAACTCGTAATATCTATTCTTATTGACCTTATAAAGTTTAATATTATTATTATCTTGAGACCAATAAGGATCTTGGTATCTAAAATCTACTTGATAATAATATGTTTTATCCGCCGAAACCCTAAAAATAAGCGACTGATCAACTCCACTAATATTTAAAGAATCTAATGATAATACACAACTATCAGAACAAATTTCATTTTTTGAAATCAAATAAGAATTATCGTAGGCAGTTATTTCTCCTACCAATTGACTGCTTTCTATTTTCCAACTTCCATTATCTATTCCACCACCAAAGATTGCATTCCAATTATTAAATGAACTAGTGTCGAGAAAATTATCACTAAACAAAATACTGGCTTTTACGGATTTTACAGATAAAATCATTAATATGGACACTAAAAATACACAAAGTAAATATTTAGTAATTTTTATCACATAATTAGAATAGTTTATTATAAAAAAAATGTCAACCCATCCAAAAGCGAGTGTAATTATTGTAAATTACAACTCAACAGAACATTTGAATAGACTGATTAGGTCTCTGTCTGTTATCCAAAAAATAATTAAAGAAATAATAGTAGTAGATAATAATTCTTTTGAATTAAAGAAATTAAAACAACAAAAACAAATAAAATTAATCAAAAATAAAAATAATTTAGGTTTTGCGAAAGCTGTAAATCAAGGGATAAAACAGTCTAAAAGTAAATTTATTATATTATTAAACCCCGATACATTATTAGAAAATGACTCAATCATTGAATCATTTAGTTATTTAATAAAAAATCCAGATGTTGGAGTCATAGGTGGAAGAATTAAAAAGATGTATAAAAATAGTTATCAATATACAGCTACAAACAAGCCATCTTTTTTAACTGCTCTTTTCGAGTTTACTAATCTAAAAAAAATATTCCCAAATAATAAAATATCAAAAAAATTTTGGGTAGAAACAAACAATAACTTAAAGGAGCCAACAGAAGTTTCTTCTTTGTGTGGCGCCTATATTATTTTTAGAAAAAGGAATCATAAAACTTTTAATTATTTTGACGAAAACTACTTTTTGTATTTAGAAGATCTCGATTTTTGTTTAACACTTAAAAATAAGGGATATAAAATAATATTTGACCCAAGATCTTCAATTAATCATATTAGCGGAGCAAGTAGTAACAGTAAATATCACATAGTATTAAAATACTGGTATATATCTAGAAAATATTTTTTTAGAAAATATTTTCCAAAACCAGTAGGTTATTTCTTAAATTTTATATTTTATATAGAGGAATTATTTTTACAAATCTACCATTACATCAAACATGAACCATGGGAATAAAAAAAATAAAAGATAATCGCCACATCAGCCTTTTACTTTTAACCAAAAACGAAGAGGGGAATATTAAAAAATATTTCGACTGGTTAGATAGATGCACATCGATAAATGAAATTGTCGTAGTGGATGAATGTTCTATTGATAATACGATTAATACCTTAAAGTCCCTAGAAAACAAATATAGAAAAGTAAAAATATATAGTCCAAATATAGAAGATGACTTTTCGGCCAAGCGAACATTCGCTCTAAAAAATTGCACCAACGATTGGATTTTTTGGCTCGATGCCGACGAAAAGCCAAGTGAAGAATTAATCCAATTTTTAGATCATATTGATAAACATCAATGTAATGTTTACTCTTTCAAAAGAAGAGATTTCTTTTTTACTCAAGAATTAAAACATGGAGAAAATGGTCACTCCAAGTTCGTTCGTTTATTCAACAAAAATTATGGTTCATTTATTGGTCGTGTTCATGAAGTCTGGAAAACCAACCAGCCAGTTGTAGACACCAACCTAGTTATATCCCACTATCCTCACCAATCAATCAAATCACTCATGGAAAAAATAAATTATTATTCCGACATTCGAGCCAAAGAACTGTTTGATCAAAAAGTTGAATCCAACGTATTTGAAATAATTTTTTATCCTGTAGCCAAATTTTTTCAAGATTACATTTTCAAATTAGGATTTTTAGACTCAACAGCCGGTATTGTTATGGCCTTAACTATGAGCTTTCATTCATTTTTAGTTAGATCCAAATTATGGCAATTACATCATCCATAATTTTGTTTTTTTCAATAATAGTTTTCTTTTTCGGTCAACTTTTAAGAATTAATATTGGCAGTATAAATTTCCCTCTTTTCGATATCGCTTTATTCCTGCTTTTTTTACTAAATATTTTTTATCAAATTAAATATAAAAAATTAAAAATTAAAAATCACTATTTTCTAGCTTTTCTTGTCATTGCCTGGCTTTCTTTCTTAATTAACCATTTTCTTTATGATTTTAATCTTCTAAAACCATCTCTATACCTTCTACTTTTAACGATTCTTCTGTCTTTCTTTATTATTCCCATCCATCCAAATTTAATATCACCCAAGGTCCGTTATTTTTTCAGCTTATCTCTAATTGCCAATATAGTTTTTGGTTTAATCCAATATTTTATCTGGCCAAACTTCACTTATTTTGATGCCTCAAATTGGGATCCCCATCTTTACCGTCTTGTCAGCACTTTTTTTGATCCTACTTTTACTGGTCTAATTTATCTATTTTTTATAATCTATGTTTACCTTTCCAAGAAATTTCCCTATAAAAATTTGATTTTAATTATCAGCTATTTCGCCATGGTTCTAACTTATAGCCGATCAACTTTTTTAGCTTTTATTTTAGTTTTTGCCTTTATTTCTTTTAAACTAAAAAACCTAAAAATATTTATTTTCAGTTTCGTTTTAATAGCAACGACAATAATTTTATTACCCAGAATGCCCGGCGAGGGAACAAAACTAGAAAGATCATCATCAATCAAAGCTAAGATAGAAAACTACAAAGAAGGTATAAATGTTTTTACTAAATCGCCACTTTTAGGTGTCGGGTACAATAACCTTTTTTATATTAGAAATTCCACAAACCCACTTTCTCATTCCATATCTGGTTTTGATTCTAGTTTATTAACTATTTTAACTACCACTGGCATATTTGGATTAGTCTTCTTTATCTTGGGAATTTATAAAAAATTTATCACATCAGAACTTATTCAACAAAGCATTTTAATTGCTGTTTTATTTCATTCTTTATTTGCCAACTCTCTTCTTTACCCCTGGGTACTTTTCTTTATTTTTCTTATTTAACTTACATATCGTAAGTAATCACGACAGTTTTTTTAGTTTGATTTTTGGCCAAATCTTGCGCCACTATTTCCACATCATTTTTGCCACTGCTTAGTTGAATTTTAAGTTTAAATTTACCATTGTCGTCCACCATACCGACGTGTCCATTTATTAAAACACTGGCTTCTTTTTCAGTGGTTCCACTTACCTCGTATTCAGCCTTATCCACGGTTATACTATCCGCATTAGGGTTAACTAAAATTAGTTCTGGTGGTTGATCATCATAAGTCACACTTGCTGTTTTGGAAACCTCACTACTACCACCATCCTCTGTCATAGCAATCGCATTGAAACTATTATTACCCTTATTCAATTCAATACCATCAAAAGAAAAATCACCGTCTGATGTTACTTGAATTTTGCCAATAGATACCTCATTTTTCAATAATTCAACAGTTACACTGGCTTCAGCCAATCCTTTTATAGAAATAGTTCCACTATTTGTTGCTTCAAAAAGCAAAACTAACCTCGGTGCCAATGGAGGCAAAGTTACTTCTTTAACATTCTTTTCTTTACTACTTTTAGTTTCTCCTAAAAAAATAGAAAATTTAACTAAAAATGGTAATCCAAAAATTATGATTAAAACAAACGAAATTACGGTTAAAAATCCCAACACAACCGTTTTTTTAGTAATTTGCTCTTCAGCATTTCTTACCAACCTAGATCTTTTAAATTCTGCCATAAACCATTGTACTTTATAATTGTTTCACTTAAAAATAAGTTGCAGAGCCGAAAGGGGGAGTCGAACCCCCGACCCCGGCTTTACGAAAGCCATGCTCTACCAACTGAGCTACTTCGGCTAGAGAGCGGCTAGAGGGAATCGGACCCTCGACTTATCCTTGGGAAGGACACATTTTACCACTAAACCATAGCCGCACCGGAATTATTTTACCACAATTACTTGCTTAAATTTGGTATTACCAGCTTCGTTCCTTTATATATTTTGTTCGGATTACTGATCAAATTTTTATTCGAATTCCAGATTTCTGTCCATTTATTCCCATCACTATAAGCCCTGACTGCGATTTTCCACAAACTGTCTCCTCTCTCTACAGTATATTCCCCGCTATTAATAGTATTTGTCAGCTGTTTTTCTGCTATTTTAGTCGGATCATTTTTTGGAAGTATCAATTTTTGACCAATCATCAAGACTCTTGGATTAGTTAATTTATTTTCCTTAGCAATGTTCACCCATTTATTACCATCCCCATATTCTTTTTCAGCTATTTTCCATAGACTATCACCTCGCACAACCTCATAGTTCTTATTTTGTGACTCGTTATTTTCTGATATCGACGAAGGTTTAAGGTCTCCTTCTTTAACCGTCGATGTACTTATTCCAGGTAGATTAATAGTTCCTCTTCTTTTTTGAACAAAATTGAAAATTAATCCCACCAAAATAATAACAATTAGTAATCCCAAAAACATACTAACAACTTCTTCAGATGATTTTAAAAAATTTTTAGATGATTTTAAATACATATTATGTATATGTAATTTACAAAAAATATAACCTATAGTCAACCCCCAAAGACTATTTTCTTCCTCTAATTCCCATGTCTGACTTTAAAAGTCTAGAAGAATTTGTCTCCGAAAACTTATTTAGCCGCTCTACAAAAGCTTGTAATAATTCTATATTTAATTTATAAATTCTTTGTTTTCCCTTAACTACAAATGTAACCAAGTCCGCTTTTCTTAAAATACCCAAATGGTTCGAAACAGTCGCTTGGCTTATATCGAAATTTTTCAATATTTGATTTACTGACATTTCATTTTCTCTTAAAAGAGAAATCATTTTTCTTCTGTTTTTGTCAGCTAATGCTTTAAAAATTTTATCCATAAACTTTAAATATAGATGTTAATCAATATATGATTATTTTATCAAATTTATTAGCTTCTTGATAATTTAAAAAAATAAAGCAAAATATCTATTATTAATTATTATTATAAAAATGGTAGATATTCAAAAAGAAAAAACACTAATTATTATTAAACCAGATGGTGTTCAACGAACATTAATCGGAGAAATAATTAAAAGATACGAAAAAACAGGCTTAAAATTAATAGCGATGAAGATGGTTATTCCCACAGGAGAATTGGTAGACAAGCACTATAACGTCGATCCCGAATGGCCACAAAAGGTTGGTACCAAAGCTCTCGCTTCCTATGAAAGAACAGGAAAAACTCCGCCCTCTACTGATCCATTAGTTTTAGCCAGCAATGTTTTAAATGGCTTAATTAGTTATTTAAGTTCTGGACCTGTAGTTGTAATGGTTTGGCAGGGAATGCACGCTGTTGGTATCGTTCGAAAAATAACTGGATCAACTGAACCTTTAAGTTCTGATGTCGGCACAATAAGAGGGGACTTTACTATTGATTCCTATGAAGTCGCTGATATTGCTAACCGTTCTGTCAGGAACTTAATTCACGCTTCTAGTTCTACCGAAGAATCCGAAAAAGAAATTGCATTATGGTTTAGATCAGAAGAATTAATGAACTACAGGCTGTTCAACGAAACCGTCCTATACGACACCAATCTTGACTGTCTTTTAGATTAAATTACTTCTTAAGTCTCAAAAATTGCAGAGGAACTAAAAGCAAATTATTAGTTATTGCATATACAATTGCCGGAAGGGCGACGGTTGGATTAAAAACAGTCAATGCCAAGAGGGTTGCCAAAGTATAATTCTTATAACTTGCCGATAATGCATATGTTATTTTTTCTGGCCTATCGTCTCCGACTATATAACCCAAAATAAAATTACCGACCACTAAAGCAATAGAAATTAATCCAATAATAAATGTTAATTTTAAATCGTTAGTCACTATATGTATGACAGGGGAAATAATGGCCAAGATTATAAAAAATAAAAAAATTGTTGAAACACTTGAACTAAATTTTGCAATAATTTTGGCGTATCTACTCTTATTAACCATAAAGGCTACTGCTGCCGGAATTACCACTAAATAGAAAATTTTGTAACTCATATCACCCACATTAAATTTAATTATAGTTCTGGTAAATATCCAAACAATTACTGGTACAACCAAGGGACTAATCAAATTAGAAATTGTTGTTACTACCAAAGCTTTTATTGGCTCTCCGCCATAAATCATACTCAAAAAAACCGCACTCCTTCCAGCAGAAATGGTAGTTATTAAAATCAACCCCAAATAAATTTCTGGTACAAAATAATATCTAAATAAAAAAACTATAAATGGTGACACCAGATGGATTATCAATAAAACCACTAAATGTTCCTTGTAATCTTTCAAGCAAATAATAATTTTTTTATAATCCAAATCTAAACAACTCAAAAACATCAAAACCATAAATAGATAGTTAAGATAAGGGCCAACAACTAGTCCTGATTTCGGAAAAATAAAACTAAAAACTAAGGCAGTTAGTATTAACAACCAAGTATTTTTATTTATCACTGAAGAGATTTTCTTTAAACCTTTCACATATTCATCCTAGCAAATTATTACTTCTAAAACCATTTCCAATACTCTAGAAATTATTTTTTCTTTATTTTTTTGTCGAGTGTTATTAGTCAAAGTTATTTTTTCTAATCGAATATCTTTTTTAAATTTAACCGCCACAAATATTTCAAAAGGACTCGATAAGTTTCCCGTAACCCCTATTGAAACAATTTTTTCTTCACAAATTCTGTCTTGCAAAATCCCTACATTTGCCAATTCTTCTGCCATTTCTAGTGAATAAACACCAAATTTTTCTAAAATTTCTTTTCGCACCCCCAACCTAATTTTGGCTTCATTTGAATAGGGGACAAATCCTTGCTTAAATACTTCACTCGCTCCAGGAATATTAGTAATTGCATTAGCCACCCCACCTCCAGTGCACGATTCCACAATAGTAATTAATAAACCCTCTTCTGTTAATTTTTTCACGACATTATCTGCCATAATTAATTTTAGAGTATTCCTGGTATAATATTAAAGTACATCTTTCAACATTTTCTAAATTGTTGTTTATAATGATCGCTTAATTTTCTTAAAGATATATATGTCCATAAAAAATGATTTTGCGGTTGGTGATTACGTAATCGATTTCGAAAGTATTTATTTAATTTACGATCAGCAAACTAAGAAAAATTCTCAAGGCAAGGAATGTTTATATTATTTCTATAAACCAGTTACTCTCGAATTAAAACTTGAGTCAGTTATATCTTCTCTCCCTGCAAATAATTTCAGTAGTAGCGGTTTTCGCCATTTAATAAAAAAATCTGATGTCGATGACATTTTTAATTTTCTAGAACAGCCATTAGCTGATGATTCTATCTTTGACTTTAAAACTACCCGAGAAACTATATATTTAAATAATCCTACAAAAAATATTGTTATTCTTAAACAATTAAACAACAACAAAAAAGAAATGGG
>JAUYJS010000001.1 GCA_030698565.1 Candidatus Shapirobacteria bacterium | reverse complement strand
AAAAAGTAATTGAATTAATATATGGAAACAAAAAATATTATGTGGTTTAAAGAGATTGGATCTGAGGACATTGAACATGTGGGCGGCAAAGGAGCCAATTTAGGAGAAATGTACAACCTTGGTATTTCGGTACCAAATGGGTTTGTTGTCACCTCGGAAACTTATTTTGATTTTATAGAAGAAAATGGTTTAAAAAGCAAAATTCAAAACATTTTAAAGACCGTCGACATCGACCAACCAGACCAACTTCAGGATGCTTCCGTCAAAATCAAAAAAATAATTAATTCCGGTAAAATTTCTTCATCAACCGCCCTTTGTATCATGAAAGCATATAAGCAACTTTCTGGCAGATGGGGGATTGCTGATGTACCAGTAGCCGTTCGATCCTCTGCTACCGCCGAAGATTTACCAGACGCCTCGTTTGCCGGTCAACAAGAAACATTTTTGAATGTTATCGGAGAAGCCAGTGTTGTCAAAAGAGTTCAAAATTGTTGGGCCAGTCTTTTTACACCCAGAGCTATCTTTTATCGGGAAAAGAAAAAGTTTGACCATTTTAGTATTGGTATTGCCGTTCCTATTCAAAAATTAATTTCTTCAGAAGTATCGGGTATCGCTTTTACCATTGACCCAGTCAATAACGACAAGAGTCAAATTATTATCGAAACTATTTGGGGTTTAGGGGAATATATTGTCCAAGGCAAAATAACTCCCGATCAATATAAGGTCGATAAAAAAACCTGGACTATTATTTCCAAAAACATTACTTCTCAAACAATTCAACTGGTCAGATCAAACCATGAAACAAAAGAAGTAGCCGTCCCCAAAAGTAAACAAAATCATTTCAAAATAGACGACAAAACCATTATTAAAATTGCCAAAATCTGTCAAAAACTTCACGACCATTACCGAAAACCTCAAGATATTGAATTTGCCATACAAAAGGACGAACTTTATATAGTTCAAACCCGTCCAATAACTACAGTGATCGCCAACCAGCAAACAATTGATAACCAACAAACTATTACTCAAACCCCTAATTTAAAAGGCGAACCAGCCAGTCCTGGTACAGCCGCCGGGCAAGTTATTATCATCAATAATCCTCGTGAAATAAATAAAGTTCAAAAAGGTCAAATTATGGTTACGTCTATGACTACCCCAGACTTTGTCCCCGCTATGAAAAAAGTAGCTGGCATAATAACCGACAAAGGTGGTCGAACATCCCACGCCGCTATTGTCAGCCGTGAATTAGGAATTCCTTGTGTTGTCGGCACAAAGATAGCAACCAAAATTCTAAAAGACAAAAAAGAAGTAACTCTAAATGGTACCACTGGGGAAATATGGTATGGCAATCTTTTGTCTGAATTAAATTTAACGGCTATTACCAAAAACCAACCATTAAAAATTCATCACAAAACAGCCACCAAGATATACGTCAATTTGGGCGAGCCGGAATTAGCTAAAACTATTGCGGCCAAAAATGTTGATGGAGTCGGATTGCTTCGCGCTGAATTCATGATCGCCAATATTGGTATTCATCCTAAAAAAATAATTTCTGAGGGTAAACAGTCGGTATATATCAAAAAACTAGCCAATGATTTACTTAAATTTTGTAAAAGTTTTTCTCCTAGGCCGGTAATTTATCGAGCTACTGATTTTAAAACTAATGAATATCGCTTTCTCAAATGGGGCAAACTCTACGAACCAGAAGAACCGAATCCTCTTATGGGTTTTCGTGGAGCAGCCCGCTACATCAGCTCTCCTGAAGTATTTTTAATGGAACTTGAAGCGATTAAAATGGTTAGAAATAAATATGGTTTCAAAAATTTATGGCTAATGATCCCTTTTGTTCGGACACCCAATGAATTGCTTGAAGTCAAAAAAATAATTAGTTCAGCTGGTCTTTTGCGCTCACCTTCATTCAAATTGTTTTTAATGGTAGAAATACCTAGCAATGTAATTTTGATCGACAAATTTATTGATGTTGGTATTGATGGGGTATCCATCGGCAGCAATGATTTAACCATGCTTACACTCGGACTTGATCGAGATAACAGCGAAGTCGCCAAAGAATTTAACGAACTTGATCCAGCAGTACTCTGGTCACTCAAAAGAACCATAACTAAGGCAAAAAAGAGGGGAATCATGTGTTCTATTTGTGGTCAAGCTCCTAGTAACCATCCCGATTTAGTCGAAAAATTAGTCAAATGGGGAGTTACCAGTATCTCGGTTAGCCCCGATGCTATCGATAGTGTTCGAGAAACTGTAGCCTGGGCCGAAAAAAGAAAAATTAGTTAAAAACTACTACTACTTCACCTTTAATCTCTTTATTTATAGTTGGTAATATTTCTTCAAATTTCTTAGTCATTTCTCTAATGATCGAAATTTGAACATTATCGCCATAAATTGTTTTTATTTGTTCTTCCAATTTTTTTACTCTAAAAGGGGACTCGTATGCAATTTTTGATCCTTCAAATTGCTTATATTTTTCCAAAATTTTCAATCTTTCACCATCTTTTTTTGGTAAAAAACCTAAAAACACAAATCTCCCAGCAGGAATTCCTGACAATACCAATGCGTTAATAGCCGCACATGCACCAGGTATTGCTGTATAAGAAATACCCAAAGAACGGCATTTTTTAACTAATTTAAAACCAGGATCAGAAATAATTGGGGTTCCTGCATCACTCACTAAAGCCACATTTCCACCATTTTCCAATAATTTTATTACTTCTGGAATTTTTTGTTCCTCAACTTCATCATAAAAAGAAATTAACCTTGGTTTATTTTTAATATTTAAATTCGCCAACAATAATCCAGTATTTCGAGTATCCTCACACAGTAAAAAATCCACTTTTTCCAAAATCTCCAAAGCCCTCAAACTAATATCTTTCAAATTTCCTATTGGAGTAGCAACTAAATACAACATAATAGATGGATAATAACACAAACAATTAATTGAATTGTCTGATCACCGCCACAACTTTTCCTCTAATTTCTACCTCTGTCACATAAATAGGAGACATGGTCGAATTGGCCGGTTGAAGTCTAATTCGACTTTGTTCTCTATAAAATCTTTTTAAAGTAGCAAAACCATTTTTTAAAACTGCTACCACAATATCACCATCATTAGCTTGATTTTGCTCTTTAATAACCACATAATCTCCACTCAAAATTCCATCATCTACCATAGAGTCTCCTTTGGCCTGAAGAACATAAGACTTTTCTCCTGGTTTAATTAATGTTGAATTTACCATTACGGTCGCACTCGGATCAGTATATGGCTCAATTGGTGCACCGCAAGCAATGTAACCCAAAAGTGGTAATTCTATTGAACCATTAAACTCTCCCGCTCCTCCATTTAATAATTCTATCCCCCTAACTGCCCCTCGGTATCTTCTAATCAGGCCTTTCTTTTCCAAAACAGCTAAATGCTCGTGGACAGTTGCCAAAGATGATAGCCCTAAGTGCGAAGCAATTTCGGTTAGTGTTGGAGCACAACCATACTTAAAAATATTTTTTTCGATATATTCCAAGATTTGTTTTTGTCGTTTGTATAAAACTGTTGCCATTAAAAATATATTACGCGAATAATACCCGAAGTCAATGATTTAAATAATGTTATATTTAATTAAGATGTTTTTCTTTCTTTTAACTCTTTATTTTATTTTTTTTCCTTCTCCGGTTAAGGCCGTTAATGAATTCAACATAAATCAAAATATAAACTATCAAGTTGATATTAATGGCAACGCCAATATCAAACAAGAAATTAAACTTTCCAACAATTTATCCGAAATTTACCCAAAAGAATACCAATTTAAAATTTTTGAATCAGATATACAAAATATAACCGCCACTGATGATTTGGGTAATATTCTCCAAAAAATTGAAAAACAAGGTAACGACACAATAATTTATCTCAAATTCAACCAAGCTCATGTTGGTAAAAGTCAAATTACTGATTTTAGTTTGAACTATCAAATTTCAAATTTAGCCAAACACAAAGGCAATGTCTGGGAAATTTCACTACCGGAATATAAAAATATAAATGATGGTGACGACATAAACATTAGTATGAGTATTCCCGCATCCTTTGGCAATCTCTCTTTTTCTTCCATTAATTATCAAAATATAGTTCACTTTAATAACGAATCACAAATTCAACTCAGTACCAATAATATAAAGGATAAAAAAATCCTTTTTATATTTGGCAATTATCAAATTTTTAATTTCGACATTCAGTATTTCATCAGCAACCCATCAAACGATATTATAAATACCGAAATCGCTATCCCGCCCGATTTGTCCACTCAAAAAATTTTTTATAAAAAAATTTCTCCTCCGCCAGTTGATATTAAAATTGATTCTGATGGAAACTGGCTAGCTCAGTATCAGCTAAAACCAAATCAAAACCTAGACATAAATTTGTCTGGTCAAGCAAAAATTTATTCATCCACAATTAAAGATGAAAATATTGATACTGAAAACTTAATTAAAACTCAAAAATATTGGCCAGTCGACGATCCTATGATAGCCCAAATCACCCAGAGCTTAAATTCTCCAAAAGATATTTATAACTATGTTGTGAATACTTTAAATTATGATTATGCCGGTTTAAATTCAGCCACCAGAAAAGGTGCACTAGCCGCTATTAATTCGCCAGACCAATCACTTTGTACGGAATTCACCGATCTTTTTGTTACATTATCCAGAGCCAAAGGAATTCCGGCCAGGGAAATTGAAGGTTTTGCTTATACCAATAATCCCAAAATAAAACCAACCAACAAAAACGCTGATATCCTTCATGCCTGGCCTCAATATTACGATAAAAACCTAAAATCATGGATTTCTATCGATCCAACATGGGGTAAAACGACTAATGGAATAGATTTTTTTAATGATTTGGATTTTAATCATTTTACATTTGTCACCCACGGCCAAGATAGCCAATATCCACCACCACCAGGTTCATATAAAGATAATAAGAATATAAAAACAGTAAACATAAGTTTTGCTACAGAAGAATTCGAAGAAAATCTAACTCCTCCCAAAATAAGTTTTTCTAAATTTATTTTTCTCCAACATCAAGATATTTTTATTTCTAACCCAAATTTAAACAGTATTTCCGATATTACCATATCTATACCCAGTAGAAATTGGTCTCAAAAAATTGACTTTTTACCACCATTAGGTCAAGTAAATATTAATCCACCCTCAGTTCCATTTTTAAAATCGATTCTACCTTCGTATCAAAAAATTTCCTTTAACATTCAGTATCAAAAAGGGGATAATCCAATTTCCTATTCTATTGTGTATCCGCCTCACTACATTAATCTTTTAGCCACAATAATTGCGTTTATTTTAATTCTTTCTTTAGGCGGTATAATATTGACAGTTCAAAAGAAAGGCCAAAAATGAAAAAATTTTTAAGATTCACTTTAATTGTTATTTTTGCACTAATTACCCTAAATCAAATTTGGGGTAATCTTTATTTTCAAAGCCCCATTTATACCCTTATTAAAGTGGCAATTGTAATATCTATATTTGAATTAATTATTAAACCAATCCTAAAAATTTTATTACTACCTATAAACTTTCTCACACTTGGGACATTTCGAATAATAATAGATACTTTGGGACTTTATTTAGCTACGTTCTTTTTAGCCGACTTTAAGGTTAAAAATATATTCACTTCCCAATTTAATTTTGAAGGTTTCTGGGCTTATCTTGTTAGTTCCCTAACTTTAGGTTTAATATTAATTATTTACAATTCAATACTTTCTAAAAAATCATAAATATGAAAACTGTCTTAATTATAGTTCAAATTGTCCTCGCCCTAGTACTAACAACTTTAATTTTTCTTCAATCCAGTGGTAGTGACGAATCCAGGTCCAACATAATTTCGGCCGTAAACTTTGAAAAAAGAGGCTGGGAAAAAGTTATGTTTAACCTTACTATTGTTATCTTAATTCTATTTTTAATTTCTTCAGTTATTCAAATTATTGTTTAAGTCGCAATTGTTCAAAAAGCTTCGTTTTAAAACCGAATTTTTAGTTTCATATTTAAAACAAAAATATATTTATGTTTTGATTGGTTTATTGTTTGGATCAAGTATTTTTATTTCTCGAAACTATATACTATCTCTATATAATTCAGCTTTATTTAGTACAAAAACAATCGGAGTTGAAGGTCTTTATACTTTCAGTATTTTACCGGAAGAAATCGTCAACCAGATTAGTTTCGGCCTCACAGTAAACACTGAAAACGATAAACCAATTCTCTCTCCCTTGGTCAAGTCCTATACAGTCCAAAATAACAACAAAGATTACATTTTTGATCTAAATCAAAATATTTTTTGGCAAAATGGAAAAAAATTTACAGCCTATGATGTCAATTATCAAATTGCCAATATTGATTTTATTCCACTATCCGCCAATCAACTAAAAATTCACCTAGATACGGATCAAGAGAAAAACTTTTCACCGATTCTAACAGCCATTAGTAAACCGTTATTTAAAAAAAATCTAATTGGTCTAGGTCAATACAAAATTAAAGAAATTACTTACCAAGATGGTTATGTAAATACTTTAAAACTTAAATCCTTAGACACTCAAAAACCCAATATTTATTACCATTTTTATTCCAACGAAAAAGACTTAATTAGCGCATATAAATTAGGAAATGTTGATGAAATTGAGATTAGTTCTCTACCTACTGAATTTAACGATTGGACTAAAACTAAAATAACTCAAAAAATTAAAACCGGACAAAAATACTCAGCTGTTTTTTTAAATACCCAAAAATTAAATAACAAACAATTAAGACAAGCCCTGGCATATGCCACCCCAAAAACAAATGACAAAAACGACCGCTGTTTAGGTCCTATTTCTCCTGGTTCCTGGGCTTATAACACAACCATCAAGGAATATAATTACAACCCCACTCGTGCCCAAGAATTATTTGATAAAAATAAAATTACCAAAATAAATTTATCTGTTAATGACAGAAGACTTTTGTCAAAGGCTGAAGAAATCAAAAATGCCTGGCAAAACGATTTACACATCGAAACGATCATTACTTTTGAAAGCCAAGTAAACCAAGATTACGACGCCCTCTTAACTTATGCTGGCATGCCCCACGATCCCGATCAATATCTTTTCTGGCATTCGACTCAAACAAAAACCAACCTCACCAAATTAAACAATCCTAGAATCGATAAATTATTAGAAGAGGGGAGACAAACAACCGACTTCCAAGAACGTAAACAAATCTATCAAGATTTTCAAAGATACCTACTTGAAGAATCTCCAGCTATTTTTCTTTCATACCCCACCACATACACAATTTCTAGGGTAAAATAAAATCATGGAACAAAAACCAGTTGATTATATTGGCTACGCACTAATTACAACACTTTTATTGCTTTTGACTTATGCCGGCTATCTTTCTTATAAAAGTATAGATTGGACTATTCTAGAAAGAATGGAATCAAAGAATTTAATTTTACCTACACCTGCAGTAGAATCTCTCATCGCTTCACCTTCAGCTGAACCTATCGTAACAAAAGCCACACCAAACCCTAAAAATTAAATATTTTTTCTAGGTTACCCCTTCTGTTTCCACTGCTTCCTGCATAAACCTTTCATCCTTTTTTCCAGGAAAATCAATTCGTCCACTCTAAAAATAGTTTCTTTTTAAACCCACCTCTTTTTTCCAATTTTTCTTTTCGCCTTTCTTCTATCTGAAGAAAAGTTATATTTTTAAAATCAGCAATTGATTTTACTAATTCCAAAACATCTGCCAATTCTTCCAGTAATTCTTCATTGATAGCCAACCCAACCTCCTTGGCTTCTTCTACCAATTTCTTTTTCAACTCAACCTCAAATTCCTCATCGTCCAGAATTCTCGTCTCAAAACTCTCCCTATTATTTTTTATAATTTCTGGGATTTTATCTCTGACTAATTTTTTATAAATACGCTTTGTTTTATCCATAAATTATTATATATCATCATCGATATGATATTATTTCTGTGTCCTTGGGAAATTTTGAAACAAATAGAAAATGAAAATAAAATACATTTTGTCCGATGATAAGCGTACTAACGAAATTAACAAATTAATCCAAACTAAATTCAAATCATTTTTAGACGAGTCAAATCCCGATATTATTTTAGTCGCTGGCGGTGATGGCGCCTTGCTTCATGCTATCCAGCAATACAACCATCTTCAAATTCCCTTTCTGGGTCTTGCTTGTGGATCTCTCAATTTTTTAATGAATCGAATTGATGATTTGAAAGATTTTTTAAACCAACTAATCAAAGATCAGACAAATCTCCAAACCTTGAAAACAACCTCAATTAAAGTTGAACTAAAAAAGAAAAATTATAATGAATTAATTGGTTATGCAATTAATGAAGTCGTTGTCGGCACAAATATAATGGGATACCACAGCTTATCCCTATCTTCATCTGATTTTATGTTTGATGATTTTAAAATAAAAGGGTCGGGTGTTTGTATAGCTACTGATTTGGGTTCAACCGCATATAATTTCAACTTAGGCGGACCGGTTCTTCCTCTTGGAAGAAATTTATGGTCAGTCAGGGGAGTTGTTTGCGACCGATTTTTAGAAGATATCGTACCAATTCAGAAACTAGAAACCGAAAATATTTCAGACAGGTCAGTTGTCAGTATTTACATTGACGGTATCGAAACAAAATTTAAATTAGAAAAAGGGAATAAATTAGTACTAAACAAAGGTGAAGTAATCAAAATCGCTTTCTTGAACAAAGAAGAATTTATCAAAAGAAGAATGGAAATCGCCTCAAGATACAGGAAATAATATTAATTTTGTTGCCCCGCATGTTGAGCTTGCAAAGCGAAATCCCTTTAGGGAGATTCGAACCACAGTATTAATTTTGTTGCCCCGCATGGATTCGAACCACAGTAATCAGCTCCAAAGGCTGATGTCCTACCGTTAGACGACGGGGCATTATATGTATAGCCCCTAGTCCTGTAAGGACGACGGGGCAGTAAAGAACATGTTATTTTATCCTACAATTACCCCTTCTTCAACCGTCCTGCTCCCTAGGTAATCTTCGATGATTTTTATATTCAGAATATTCGATCGGAAAAATATTGTACCTATATTCCCAACTATCGGTATTAACCCCAAAATAAAATCTAAAATGGGATCTAAGCCAAAACGTATTCCCAAAAATTCAAATTTATTATCTAACAAAGTTGCTAACCTTTTCGCGGTTTGCAAGTTAAAATTTTTCATAATTACTGTGGAACGTAAAAATTTTTTTAAAATTTAACGTTCCAACCACGTTTAAATTGTGTAACAATTTATTACGTGGTGCCGAAGGAGGGAATTGAACCCCCACGGATTGCTCCATACGCACCTCAAGCGTACGTGTATACCAATTTCACCACTTCGGCTTATGTAGCCACTGAGGGACTCGGACCCCCGACATCTTCGATGTAAACGAAGCGCTCTACCAACTGAGCTAAGTGGCCTAGTCCCAATATCTGCTTGAGCGAGAGACGGGACTCGAACCCGCGACCTTCTCCTTGGCAAGGAGACGCTCCACCAATTGAGCTACTCTCGCATAATTGCTATATTCTAGCAAACTTTAAAAGATCTTTATGTACAGTGGAACGTACAAATTACTTCGTAATTTTACGTTCCTAACAGCGTTTAAGTTGCGAAGCAATTTATTACGCTGTGCCGAAGGTTGGACTCGAACCAACATCCCAGGTTTTTCAGACCAGTGCCGTGACCATCTTGGCTACTTCGGCTAAAAGTGCTTCCTATTATACTAAATACACTCACTAAAATACCAGTCACTAAGTGCCAAGGGCGGGAGTCGAACCCGCACATCCGTATAAGGGATACGCCGTTCTGAGCGACGCTTGTCTACCAATTCCAACACCCTGGCAACATGCTTATTTTACCAAAAAATACCACTAAAAACTAATAATTGTCTGACAAAATTCTTTTCAAAACAACAGCCAAATTATACTTCTCATCCTCACTGGCATAGACCAAAGTTACAGTTCCATAATTCTTTTCGATATTTTTTATCTGATCCAAAAATTCCTTTTTATCTATTAATTCCTTTTTATATTTTTCCCTAAATTCATTCCATTTTTCCACATCGTGTCCAAACCACCTTCTTAATTCAGTACTGGGAGCTAATTCCTTTATCCACAAATCAATATCAGCCTTTTCTTTAGAAACACCTCTTGGCCATAGTCTGTCTACTAAAATTCTAAACCCATCCTCCTTTTTCTCTTCCGTATAAACTCTCTTAACTCGTATCATTTTATTAGTGTAGGCAAAATACACCAAATTACAAGTCAACGCTATTTCTTATTGGAGCGGGTGACCGTAATTGGCGCGAACCACTTTAGCCTGGATGAATATATCAAACAATATCTACTTCAACCAGATTTACAGTTTATTTCTTTTATCAAAATTGACTTACGGTACTACATTACTCCTGGGTTAATTGTACAACTTGATTTACTCAAAGAACATCTTCACATAAGCAGTTTTAAGAATTTTCTTCAATGAAACGAACAATAATTTCATTTACTCTTTCAAGCATCTTAGGTTGATACTGATATTTGTGTTCCATTTCTGAGATTTGATTCCACTCTTTAGGTTCTTTTGCTACCTCAAATAACTTTCGTGCCACTGTGAGCGGCACCTTTGTGTCCACCTCTCCTGCTATAAATAGCTTTGGGCAATCAATTTGGGGAATCAATTCAAGAGCATCATATTTTTGTGCATCTTCTATAAATGAAAAGGGGATTTTTAACTTTCCATATTTTGAAGAAGTCACTTCTCTATATCCAACTTCTTTCCACTCCTTATATTTACCACTTAAATCGTCTTCGCTCCCAGCTTGGTAAGGGCTAACAATTAATCCCAACTTCTTAGGTTTCAACTCGGTCGCCAATACCGTAGCGATAACCCCTCCCATCGAAAACCCTAAGATGACTAAACTCTCTTCATTAATTCCTTTTAGTAATGTGCGCGAAGTGTTAATAGTATTTGTGAAATTATATTCATCTAGCTCTTGAGGGAAATGCGGCCAACTGATTTTGATAACTTTGTGACCATTGTTTGCTAAAGTTTTCCCCAAGTCCTGAAAAGTTATTTCTTCTGGATAACCAGTGAAGCCAGGGACAATAACTATATTCATAGCTCAAGTATATCAAAAAGTGATAAAATCAGGCTACCGAATGATCTCTTTGGAGAAGGTATCTTACTTTTAGAGAACTGATGGCACACAAGTGATCCATCTTAGCCACAGGGTCGACTTTTTAAATGAAAATAATTTTAACCAAACCACCCATTCCTATTTTATGGCTTGATACTTGGTGCATACTCGAAATGGCTGCTGCCTTAGATGGTGGTGACATTTCTAGAAGAAAGAAAGCGGAGAAGATTTTGGATAAAATTATTTCTCTAACAAAAAAGAAGAAACTAATTTGTCCCGAAGGTGATCAAGATATTGAAATCGGAGTCAGTAACAACAAAAAGATTGTTGAAAAGTCACGAGAAATTCAAGCACAAATGTCTCTGGGAATATCACTAAATATTTACGTAGCAGTCGAACATCTCCAAATTCAACGTATGATGAAGGCCGTTATTGAGAAGCAATCCGAGGTTGAATTTCTTTGGAAGGATATTTTTGCCGATGATCCTATAAAAACAATTGATAGGAATGATAAATATATTGTTTCGGTTCATATTCCACAGACACAAAAACAAATTGACAATCAAATTGCTATTCATAAGTCAATTGCCAAGGATTGGGAAGTATTAAGGCAAAATGCGCGCTCAAAGAAAATAAATTACCTGTCAACATTGGCTAGAGAATTTAAAGGTTCCGCAGAAGCAATAGCTCATGTTATGGCAAATATTGCTGCTAAAACTATTCATAAACTTCCAATTTCTGAAGAAGAATACATGCAAAGTGTAGATATCGCTGGAACACCGCTTTCATGGTGGGAACATTATTCAGGCAAACAAGATGTTCTGACAGATGTTCTTGCTTTTTACTCCTCAACTGAGCACGAACAAATTCCTTTTGTTAACGTTGGGACAAGGCTTCTTGCTGAACTTGTTTCTGGCAATGAAGTTGTGTCTCCGGGAGACGTCATGGATATTCACCATATGTCTACTATCTTGCCTTACGCTAGTTATGTTGTTGCAGATAAAAGAATTAGAAATAGACTTGAAGGAAGAACTCAGCTGATGAAAGATCATCCGGCTAAACTACTGAAATGGACTGATGTGTTGCCTCTACTAGAATCCTTAGATACTTAATTTAACAAGTTCGATCCCGTCACCAGTATTTCTAACCTCGGGGCTAAGTCATTAAAACAAAAAGCTTGGCCAGAGCCAGGCTGATTTGGAATTTTAGGGGAAAGTTTAATTATTTACCTTCAGAATCTTTTTACCAAGAGTCGTATTAAATTTAAATTCAACAAAAGTTATGTAAACAAGTAGTGTGATGATGTAAATCAGCATAGAATTAAACTGATTTTCTGAACTAGAAGCATAGGGATTTATAAAGGTTGATATCAGGCCGGAAACCAGATAAATCAAGAAGTTATCTATTAAAAATGCAAGTGCTTTGAGTGGGGCTTTTGTATTCTTCATATATTTTAGTATATCACTTTATGTAAGTTACTGTACATTTTATGATGACTTCTGTCACATCTGGAGCGGGTAGGGGGAATCGAACCCCCGCCGAGAGATTGGAAATCTTTCGTTCTACCACTAAACTATACCCGCTAATTTTTCAATATTTTATTGAACAATTCCTCTACTTTAATATAAATACCAAAGTTGGGTTGAGGATCGAAATTTTCCATTCGATCCGAAATCCGACGAGGTTTTATTTATAAAACCGAGTCGGGGATACTGGATTCGAACCAGCAACCTCACGGTCCCAAACCGTGCGCGCTAGCCAATTGCGCCAATCCCCGTTTTCATTAGGTGTGCATTGCACTTCCGAAGCTCTAAAAGAGCGAAGGAGTGCCGCTGGCGGGGGTCGAACCCACACGCTTGTTGAGAGCACAAGATTTTAAGTCTTGCGTGTATACCAATTTCACCACAGCGGCTTGAAATGCAATCTATTATAACTTAATCCTTCTTTGTTGGAAACAAAGCAAATACTTAAATGCTGTTATAATCAAAAGCATGTTGCTAGAACCCACTTTTATCCCGGTTGGTACCCAAGGTGCAGTCAAATCATTATCAGTCGAAGAATTAGAAGCCATTGGTGTCGAAATTTTCTTTTGTAATACTTATCATTTATATTTACGCCCCGGAGATAAAGCCATAAAAAACTTTGGTGGCTTGCACAAATTTACCCGATGGAAAGGACAATTAATCACTGACTCCGGTGGTTTTCAAGTATTTTCTTTAGGTAAAGATCACAATGGTGCTGGAAAATTAGTCAAAATTAGCGAAGATGGTGTCGAGTTCAAATCTCACCTAGATGGTTCACCTCACTTCTTTACTCCAGAAAAATCGATTCAAATTCAACACAATTTAGGTGCCAACTACATCATCGCCTTTGATGAATGTACTCCGTATCCAGCTACCAAAGCCTATGCTCTTAAGGCCTTGGACCGTACCCACCGCTGGGCTGTTCGATCTTTAAAAGAACACCAACTTCTAAACAAAAAAAATAATCAAGATTTAAAACTCTACGGTGTTGTTCAGGGAAGTTATTTTAAAGACTTAAGGGAACAATCAGCTGATTTTATATGCAGTCAAGATTTCGACGGTATTGCTATTGGTGGAGTATCCGTGGGGGAACCCAAGGAAAAAATGAAACAAGCCATTTCCTATGTTCTCCCTACAATTTTAAAAACAAAAAAGCCCATTCATCTTCTGGGAGTAGGGGAAGTTACCGATCTTTTCGATTTCTTTGGCCAGGGAATTACTTCTATGGATTGTACTTTACCGACCAGAATGGCCCGAGGTGGTCAATTTTTACACAGAACCGGTAATCAAACCTTAGACACAAGAAACAAATTTAAAAGCCAAATTATGTCTCAAAAATATAAATTAGACTCAATAGCTTTAGACGAAAATTGTCAGTGTCCCACTTGCCAAAAATACGACCGAGCTTATATTCATCACCTATTTAAAACTCAAGAACTATTGGGTTATCGGCTGATGACAGTTCACAACATTTATTTTATGATTCATACAACCCAATTAATCCGCGATTCACTAAAAAGTGATACATTTAATAAATTAAAACATGATTGGTTAGGTTAATAAATTAAAATATGTCTAAAACAATTTTAGTTACCGGTGGTGCCGGACATGTAGGTTCACATATTATAGAAATACTTGTTAAAGATCCAAACAACAAAGTAATTTCCCTAGACAATTATTTTAATGGAAGCACGGATAACCACATAAATGGAGCTGAATACCGAAGTGGTCACACTAAAGATATTGATAAATTAATTCCTGAAACGCCAGATATTGTTTTTCATTTGGGTGAATATGCTCGCGTCGCTCCATCTTTTGATGATGTTGAAAAAGTTTACGATATGAATATAGTTGGCACATTTGCTGTAGTTGAATTTTGTCGGAAACGTGGTGTCGGTAAGTTGGTTTATGCTGCTTCTAGCACTAAATTTGCGATAGAAGGGGATGGTCGTCATCAAAATCCTTATTCTTTTACTAAAGCAACCAATATTGATCTTATTAATAACTATGGTCGTTGGTACAATTTACCTTTTGCAATTTGCTATTTTTATAATGCCTTTGGACCCAGAGAAAAAGGTATAGGCGCATATGCAACATTAATTGCAAAATTTGAACAGATTTATCTAAGTGGAGAGCCTTTTACTGTAGTTAAACCTGGTACTCAAAAACGCAATTTCACTTATGTTAAGGACTTAGCAAGAGGGATTATTTTAACAGCCCAAAAAGGTCAGGGCGATGGTTATACCCTAGGAAACACCAAGGGATATTCTATTATTGAAATTGCGCAGGCTTTCGGTGGACCAATAAAGTATATTGACGGCTACCCTGGTCGAACCGAATCCGGAGATGCACCAAACAAAGCTCGTGAAGAACTTGCTTGGGATACAACAATAGATATAATAGATTACATAAAAGATTTTGTAGAAAAACATCCTAAGCGAAGTCGAGAGATCTAATGAAGCGTTATCTTTTGGCACCGACATCATAATTAACACCCTTTTATCTCCCAAAAAAAATTTCCATTTCGTCAAAAACTGTAAAATTAAATGACACTTCTTGTCCTGGGAATCGAGCCCCTTTACCCCAAATATAGGCCTTACTTACATCATCTCTCATTTGATTGGAAATTCGCTTTAATACTCCATCTAAAGTATCAGTGTTCTTGACTATTAATGGATCACTTTTATCTGCATCAACACTCCTTTCTCGTTTCAAATATACTCTTACCAAACCCAAGCCTTGCCAAACCTTTTCTTTGAAATCATCAATTCCAATATTTTTATCAGCACACATTTTTACCATTTCTGTTGGTATTTTTTTTAAAACATTATCCTTCACCATATCTATTTTAGTTACCACTTTAACCACGGACATATATTTCCGAGTAGTAACTAATCCATCAATTAACTTATCAATATTTTCAATTTTTTCACCAAATTGAATAATACAATTATCCAACCCCATTTCTTTGGCAATATCCACCACTATCGATCTATCAAAAGAATTATAAGGATCAATGACTTGAGTTGCTCCCCTCAAGGTCTTGTGAACAATTATTTTTGGAGGTCGGGTATTCATTCTAATTCCCGACAAATATAATTCATTAGAAACTTTATCGATCCAAGACAATCGCTGAATATCGCTCATCAAAACCACCAAGTCAGAAGCTCTAATCACCGAAATAACCTTTTTTCCAAACCCTTTATTGCCAGATGCGCCTTCAATAATTCCCGGCAAGTCCAAAATTTGAATTTTTACCCCCTTATATTCCATCATTCCTGGTACAACCCCCAAGGTTGTAAAATCATAATTTCCCACCTTAGATTCGGCATTAGTTACCTTATTCAATAGCGTTGATTTACCTACACTCGGCAATCCCACTAAAACTACTGAAGCATCACCTGAATGCTTAATGGCATAGCCCATTCCGCCACCACCACCTTTATTCATTGGACCTTCTAACTCATCCTTCAATTTGGCTAACTTGGCCTTCAATACCCCGTGATGATGCTCACTGGCTTTATCATAAGGAGTGTCTCTAATTTCTTTTTCTATTTTAGAAATTTTTATTTTTATGAGTTCTTCTTTATTCATTTTCTCTTATGTTCTCCCAACCTTTACCATAAATTTTTCTAGGCCGTTTCTTAAATAAATAGAAATAAAAATTGTTATATATTTGATACAAAAGATAATCGTTCATAAATTCTTTTAATCCCGAATTTTTTCGTGCCACAACTCTCCTTGGAGATGTCCACACAAACCAGTCTTTATCAAAAGCAACCTTACCTACCTTATTTAACCTATATCCAATTCCTAGTTGATCCTCAATTACCACATCCTGTTTTAAATCAAATCCACCAATTTTCAAAAAAGCGCTTTTCTTTATCCCAGAACACGAGCTTGTCAACCACTCTACCTTTTCGGTAATTTTATAAATAATAGTTTTATATTGAATCGTAAACCAAGAAAAATAAATTAATCCAAAATCATTATTATCAGGATAATAAAACCCACTTACGGCTACTATTTTTTTATTCTTATGCAAAAAATTATACCCTTTTTTTACCCAGTTTTTGGGCACTATGCAATCAGCATCAGTTCTAAGAATAATTTCAGCTTCGGCCACTTCAAAACCAGTTTGCCGAGCAAATAATTGACCTTGTCTTTTTTCAAAAATTACCTTATCGGCATATTTTTTAGCTATTTCTTCAGTTTTATCGGTAGAATTGTTATTTACCACAATTATTTCATATTCCTCTCTTTTCATGGTCTGCTCACACAAACTTTTCAAACACCTCGCAATTAATTTTTCCTCATTAAAGGCCGGAATTACTATTGAAACTTTTTTAATTATTTTTCTCATTTATCCTCAGAATTATAACAAAATTAACCGAATTTTAACCAGGCTCTGATATCATATAATAATTATCTGTGAAAATTTTTAAATTTTTTTCCACTTGTCTATTAGTAACAGCCTTATTGTTGACTCCTTCTAAAGTGTTAGCCAACAATATTTTCGGTCTTCATTTGACCCAAACAGAAGATATAAACCAAGCCAGTAAAATAATTAATTCAACTAATGGCGATTGGGGTTGGACCACTATTGTAATCAGAACTGATCAACTCGACCTCAATACCTGGCAAAATTTTTTTGATTCTGCCCGCAAACTACACATTATCCCAATACTCCGTTTGGCCACCACCAGTCAAGGAAATTACTGGAAAAGACCAACAATTACTGATATTGACAATCTGGCCATTTTTTTAAATTCCCTAAACTGGCCAACTAAAAATCAATATGTAATTTTGTTTAACGAAATTAATCATGGATCAGAGTGGGGTGGGGAAGTCGATATCAAAAATTATGCCGATATGGCAATTTATGCATCTAAAAAATTTAAAGACTTAAATTCTAATTTTATAATCCTTGGTTCTCCTCTTGATTTGGCCGCCCCAGAAAATATGCCCAAATTTAAATCCGCTGACAATGTTTATAAAGAAATTTATGCATATCGTCCTGAATATTTTGAAAGCTTCGATGCTCTAGCCTCCCATTCATATCCTAATCATGGGTTTATCGGCACACCCCAAGACGTCGGCCGACACAGCATTAGGGGTTATCAATGGGAATTAAATTTTATTAAAAATTTAAATAATAAAACTTACCCCGTATTTATCACAGAAACTGGCTGGCCGCACAGAGAAGGGGAGAAGAATGAAAATAAGTTTTATACCGCCAAAACTACTGCTGACTTTTTAAAATCAGCCTTAGATATTTGGTCCAAAGATACATCAGTTGTAGCAGTAACCCCTTTTATCTATAATTATCCCAATTTTCCTTTTGACCATTTTTCTTGGCTCACATCAAATCAAACTATTTACCCAGAGTATCAACAAATAATTGATTTACCTAAATCTAAAAACCATCCCGAGCAAACGACCAAATATGAAGCGATTAAAATACACCTTCCCCTTTTGATTTTTACTAATTATGAATACTTAGGCCAAATATATCTAAAAAATACAGGCCAGTCTATTTGGGGAGAAACTAAGTTCTGTTTAAATCCAAAAACAACGACAAATATAGTTTTAGAATCTATTTGCACCGACAATGATCTGGTTTTACCTAATCAAATAAAAATTTTTAACTTTAAATTTAAAATCAAAACTGCTTCTAATATTTATGAGAAAAAATATCTCAAATGGGAAGGACTTACCGGCTTCGAAATAATGCCTCTTAACAGTAATTCCAGTATTTATCGACCCAAAACTGGCATTGGTGAAAAAATAATTACTTTATTTAAACAAATACTTCAAAAACTGATAAAATAGCTCGTATTAACAACCCGTCCTCATAGCTCAGTTGGATAGAGCGCTTCCCTTCTAAGGAAGAGGTCGCAGGTCCGATCCCTGCTGAGGATACGAAGTAAGAACGTTTAAAATCGAAGAATTTATTACGTTCTACCCGCGCCCATAGCTCAACGGATAGAGCACTAGTCTTCGGAACTAGTGATGGGGGTTCAATTCCCTCTGGGCGTACTTAGGGTTGCTAGCCATCGCCCTTCCGTAGCTTTAGCGAAGGAGGGTCAGTTGGCCCGCCAACTGGCGGACTCTTAAGCGATATAATAAAACAATTCGGGTTGCTAGCTCAGTTGGTAGAGCGATCGCCTCTTAAGCGATTGGTCGTGGGTTCGAGTCCCACGCGACCCACAAGGAAATATTTTTTGCCGCAGTGTTGAAATTGGTATACAAGCACGGCTTAGGACCGTGTGGGGAAACCCATGGAGGTTCAAGTCCTCTCTGCGGCACTTTTTTTAATTTATTTTCTTGAAAGATATTCGCCAGTTTCAGTGCTAACAGAAATTTCATCGCCAACTTTTACAAACAACGGCACCAGAACCTTATCTCCAGTATCCAATATTGCCGGTTTCATCGCGGTCGTAGCCGTATCACC
>JAUYJS010000005.1 GCA_030698565.1 Candidatus Shapirobacteria bacterium | reverse complement strand
AAGTCAAAAAAGACGATGTTATTGTCGATGGTCCGTCTACCAGCAACGGTGAGTTATCCATTGGTACCAATCTATTGGTGGCTTATGCCTCAATTGACGGTCTAGGTTACGAAGATTCATTCTTAATTTCTGATCGATTAGTTAAAGAAGATGCGTTAACTAATATTCAAATTTATGAATATCAAGCCAATGTCGTTGAAACTAAATTAGGTTCCGAAGAATTAACCAAAGATATTCCCAATGTTTCTGAAAATGAATTAGCTAAATTGACTGACGATGGTATTGTTATGATCGGCGCTATTGTTGGACCTAACGATATTTTAGTCGGTAAGGTCGAACCTCGCGGCGAAAAAGAATTATCCGCTGAAGAAAGACTTTTACGCGCTATTTTTGGAGAAAAAGCTCGTGAAGTTAAAGATACTTCTCTTAGAATTCCAAACGGCGAGGGTGGTGTTGTCATTAAAGTCGAGATCTTAGATAAAGACAAAGGCGACGAACTTGATCCAGGTGTCAACAAAATAGTTAAAGTCTATGTTGCTCAAATTCGACGTATTCAAGAAGGAGACAAGATCGCCGGACGACACGGTAACAAAGGCGTTGTTTGTCGTATCACTCCTGAATACGACATGCCTCGTTTGTCTGACGGTACTCCTATAGATTTGATTATGTCGCCTCTTTCCGTTATCGCTCGTATGAATTTAGGCCAGATTTTGGAAGTAACTTTAGGTTACGCCGGCTATAAATTGAACAAAAAATATGCCGTTCCTGTATTTGAAAAATATACAGAAGAAGACATTGCTGAAGAATTAAAAGAAGCCGGTTTATCAACCACCGGTAAAGTTCAACTTTACGATGGTCGTACTGGCGAACCTTTTGAACAAAAAGCCGTTGTTGGAATTGGTTACATTCTTAAGTTAGTCCACATGGTCGACGACAAAGTCCACGCTCGTTCTACTGGTCCCTACTCTTTAGTCACTCAACAACCGTTAGGCGGTAAAGCCAGAATGGGTGGTCAGAGACTTGGAGAAATGGAAGTTTGGGCTCTAGAAGCACACAGAGCCGCTCACACACTACAAGAAATGTTGACAATTAAGTCAGATGATTTGGAAGGTAGAACTCGAGCGTTCCAAGCCATTATTAAGGGCCAGGAAATTCCTGAGCCGGCCATTCCTGAATCGTTTAAAGTTTTAACTAAAGAATTAGCCGGTTTAGCATTAGACATTTCTCCTACTGGAGTTATTGAAAGCCAGTTTGGGGAAGAGGAAACCGAAACCTCTACAGCCATGGCCGCTGTATCTTCGGAAAAAACAAATATTTTAAATGAAAAGGAGGAGGAATAATTATGTTCAAATTTAAAAGCATGACAGAATTCTCAGGTTTAAAAATTAAGTTAGCCTCACCCACGGAAATTTTATCTTGGTCTCACGGTGAAGTTACCAAACCAGAAACGATCAACTATCGAAGTTGGCGACCAGAAAAAGACGGTTTATTCTGTGAAAAAATATTTGGGCCGAGTCGTGATTACGAATGTTACTGTGGTAAATATAAAAAAATTAGATTTAAGGGTGTGATTTGTGATCGCTGTGGTGTAGAAGTTACCACCTCAAAAGTTAGACGGGAAAGAATGGGACATATTACCTTAGCTGCCCCCATAACTCATCTTTGGTATCTTAGAAACACACCTTCTCCCTTGAGTGTTATTTTGGACATTCCTCAAAAAGATTTGGAAGCAGTTGTTTATTTTACAAAATATCTTGTCACCTCAGTTACCGAAGACAAACGTAAAGAGGCCATGGACAATTTGATGTCTAATTCAAAAAAGCGTCAAGAACAAATCGATACTGATACTAAAACAGCTATCGCCCTAAAAACTGAGCAAATTGAAAATGAAAAAATAGAATTAAAAAAGAGAATTAAAAATAAAGATCAGCTTAATATTGCTCAAGAAGAAAGAAACGTCAAACTAAAGCAAGACGTTCAAAAATTAGAAAATAAAGCAACAACCGAGAAAAACAGAATCGAAAGTCTAATTAATTATTTGGAAGAAAAAATTCAAACTCTCCAAGTATTAACCACTATGACCGACGAAGAAAGTTTCTACTTGTCCCAGTTTAAGGCCGATATTTTCTTTGAAGCCAAAATGGGTGCTGAAGCCGTATTTGAAGTCTTAAAAAAGATTGATTTAGTTGAAACAATCAAAAATCTCAAAAAAGAGTTAGCCAAAACCAGTAGCAAGCTCAAGAAAAAGAAAATCATGTACAAGATCAGAATCATGAATGGTATGGTTGACAACGAAATAAAGTCGGAATGGATGGTTTTGACTCAAATCCCAATAATTCCACCAGATTTAAGACCTATGGTTCAACTAACTGGTGGCCGTTTTGCTACATCTGATTTAAATGACTTATATCGTCGTTTAATCAACCGCAATAATCGTCTCAAGAAATTATTAAAACTTGGTGCTCCGGAAATTATTTTGCGCAACGAAAAACGGATGTTACAGGAATCTGTCGACATTCTTATCGATGCTCAAAAGAGTTCAAAAAATAAAAGAAAGAGTACTAAGCGCACTCCTCGATCACTTTCCGATCTTCTTCGAGGCAAAAAGGGTCGTTTCCGCCGCAATCTTTTAGGTAAAAGAGTCGACTATTCCGGTCGTTCCGTAATTGTAGTCGGTCCAGACTTGAAACTAAATCAAGTCGGTTTACCAAAAGAAATTGCCCTAGAAATGTACAGGCCTTTTGTTCTTCACGAATTAATGGCTTCGGGTATTTCGCCCAACATTAAAAGTGCCAAGAATTTAATTGATCATCGAGTTACCGAAGTTTACAATATTTTAGAAAAAGTAACTAAAAAAAGTTATGTTCTATTAAATCGTGCCCCAACCTTGCACAAACTTTCAATCCAAGCATTCAAGCCAATTTTGGTAGACGGTTTAGCCATCAGGTTACATCCTTGTGTATGTAAAGGTTTCAATGCCGATTTCGACGGAGATCAAATGGGTGTCCATTTACCTCTTTCTGATGCCTCCCAAAAAGAAGCCAGACAATTAATGTTACCTTCAAGAAATTTACTTAAGCCAGCCGACGGTAGTCCTGTCTCAGTACCTACTCAAGAAATGGCAGTCGGTTGTTATTACATAACATCTATTAGATCTATAGATCATGCCAAAGAAATTCAGGAAGGTTTTGAAGGTTTACCAATTATGGCCGACAAAGACGAAGTTATATTAGCTTATCAAGCAGGCAAGATCGGTCTCCGAGAATTAATCACCCTCAGAATGGATGGTAAGTTAATAAAAACTACTTACGGTCGTATCTGGTTCAATTCTATTTTGCCAAAAGAATTTAGCTACATAAACGATGCTATGGCTGGTAGTAAAGCTATGAATGATTTGGTCGTTAAATCTCTAGAAGTTGCTGGTAGAAGAAGAACCGTTAGATTAATTGACGGTCTTAAGGAAATTGGTTTCAAGGCTTTCACTCTTTCTGGAATTTCCTTGTCTATGGCTGACTGTGGTTACTTACCTGAAAAGGAAGCAATCATCATCGAAGCTAATAAACGTGTGGCTGAAATTGAACAAAATTTTGCCATAGGTTTGATTAGCAACGAAGAGAAAAAGCGTCTTAGTCAAACTGTCTGGATGGAAATCACCGAAGAAATTGCCGAAAAAACCTGGGCAACTTTAGATGCGGACTCTCCTATTAGAATCGTTTCTGCGGCAGGTATCAAACGTGCTTCCAAAGACCAAATTAAACAGCTTTCAGGTATGAGAGGTTTAATGGTTGACCCAACTGGAAAAATCGTTCAATTACCTACCAAATCAAACTTCCGTGAAGGTTTATCAGTTTTTGAATACGTCACCGGTGCTAGAGGAACCAGAAAAGGTTTAGCCGACACAGCTCTAAAAACTGCCGATGCTGGTTACTTAACCAGAAGACTGGTAGATGCCGCCCATATTTCTATAATTAAATTAGATGACTGCGGTACCGATAAATTTATAACTATCGATGCTGACGAAAAAAGTCGCGAACGCTATTTCAGCCGACGCATCTTAGGTAGAATTTTAGCCAACGATGTTGTTGGTCCAAAAACCAAAAAAGTTTTGGTTACCAAAGGAACAGTTCTAGACAACGATATTGTATCTTTAATTGAATCTAATGAAATAAATTCAGTCGATATTCGATCACCGTTAACCTGTCAAGCGGAAATTGGTCTTTGTAGCCACTGCTATGGTTGGGATTTGTCTACACGAAGATTAGTAGATATAGGTGTTCCAGTCGGTGTCATTGCCGCCCAATCTATTGGTGAACCTGGTACCCAGTTAACTTTGAGAACCAAGCATACAGGAGGTGTTGTTGGTGTCGACGTAACTCAAGGCTTACCTCGTATTCAAGAATTATTCGAAATCAGAACACCCAAGTTACCTTCTCCTTTAGCCGAAATTAGCGGCAAAGTCAAAATTAAAGAAAACCTCGATGGTTACGAAATCAAATTAGTAGGTAAAGACAAAGATAATGTTGCCAAAACTATTACTTATCTTTTGCCTTCCAATGTAACCCTGTTGGTTTCTGATGGTGATTTAGTCGCCCAAGGAACCCAATTATGTTCTGGTCCTTTGGATGTCCGTGAAATTATGGAAGTTAAAAATATTGAAGCTGCTCAAAAATATTTGATTAGCAACATACAATTTGTTTACGAATCCCAAGGCATTGGTATTCATGACAAACACATTGAAGTTATTATCAAAGAAATGAGCGACAAGATTAAAATTGAAGATCCAGGTGATACCAATTACCTTTATGGTCAAGTTACCACTGGAGCTGTTTACAACGCAGCCAATGAAAAAGCCAAAGCTGCAGGTGGTAAACCAGCCAAAGGTAAGAAAGTTTTATTAGGATTAATTCAATCAGCTTTAACTACTGGCTCTTGGTTATCTGCTGCCTCATTCCAACAAACAACAAGTGTTTTGACTGAATCTTCATTATTAGCCGAAGTCGACAACTTGATTGGCTTGAAAGAAAATGTTATTATCGGACGACTAATACCCGTCAACAAAAATTAGAAAGAATATCATGCCTACATTTAATCAATTAATTAAAAAGGGGAGAAAAACCCCAACCAAGAAGCTTAAAGTAGCCGCTTTGCGCGACAACTTTAACAGTATCAAAAACAAATCAGTACCTTCTTACAACCCTTTTAAAAAGGGAGTGTGCACTGTCATCAAAACCATGACTCCAAAAAAGCCACATTCCGCTTTACGAAAAGTAGCCAAGGTTAAGTTAAGTAACCGCAGTGTCATTACTGCATATATTCCCGGAGTAGGGCACAACTTAGCAGAACACAGCATCGTTTCAATTCGCGGAGGTAAGGTAAGGGATTTGCCAGGTGTGCGTTACCACATTGTTAGAGGTAAATACGACGCTAGTGCAGTTGTCGGTAGAATGCAATCCCGCAGCAAATATGGTGCCAAGCGTGCTACTGCCGCCGCCAAATAATTAAAAATTAAAATGTCATCCCGAGCAAAGTCGAGGGATCTAAATATTAAATAAAATATATGTCAAGAAAAGGTCAAAGCAAAATCAGAGACTTAAATGCTGACACTGTTTACAATAGTGTAATTATTAGCAGAATCATTAACTATGCCATGAGAGATGGCAAGAAAAATGCCGCCGAAAAACAGGTCTATAAAGCCCTGGATATTCTTAAAAAAGAATTTCCAAACGAAGATGTCTTGGTTACCACCGAAAGAGCCCTGGAAAATATTAAGCCAAAAGTTGAAGTTAGACCTCGACGTATTGGTGGTGCTGTTTATCAAGTACCAACACCAGTCAGAGGTCATCGACAAAACTCTTTAGCTATTCGTTGGTTAGTATCTGTATCTCGCGATAAAAGCAACAAACAATTCCATAGCTTCGGTGAAAAATTAGCTTCTGAATTAATAGCTGCCATAAAAAATGAAGGTCAAACTATTAGTAAAAGAACTGAAGTAGAAAGAATGGCTGAAGCCAACAAGGCCTTTGCCCACTTGCGCTGGTAAGTTTTTTTGTCCATACTAATAAAGATGTCATTATTTTCTAAACCCAAAGTCGTTATTTGGCCTAAACTTAAAACTACCGAAGTTTACTTAGACCGAAAAGAGAATAATGTTTTTATTTTTGACGTCAATTTATGGCAAGATTGCAACGACACCGATCTTCATCCGTTAGTTTATTTTCTCAAGGAAAATAAAATCGACACAGTTTCAATCCTTGTTCCCGACGATGTCGTTTTAACCAAATCGTTTATTTACGACACCAAAATCGAGAAGATCGATCAAAAAGAAGTTATTGGATTAGCCGAAAGCTTTGTTACTTTCAAAATTGATCCAGATGCTATTGAATATCAACTTATTCAAACAGGCGACAAGACTATTATTCAATCAACTATTTTCGAAAAAAGTAAAACAGATTTTCTTAAAAATAATTTATCCAAATTAAGCCTTAAATCTTTTTCATTGCAACCTGTTTCCGCTTCGATTTCTATTATTATTAATTCTTTTTACCAAAAAGAATTTTTTCTAATCTATCCTCTAAATAATAACGAGTACACCCTTATCTTGGCCAAGGACAAAGTAGTCTATTTAACAGCCAACATAAAAGGTTCCACTTTAGATATAAAAAAGATAATCAATTACTCTCATCTATATTTTTCTTCTCCAGTCGATAAGTTATTTGTTCCCCAAAATAAAAATTTTGAAATAAACGACAACATTAAGCTGGAAAAAACCGAATATAATGAGTCCCAGATCGCTTCCGAATTTCACAAGGCAGCTAATTTACCCATTCCAGTTATTGGACTAATGACTGTTTTAAATCTAAAAACTGCTGATATAATAAAACAGCCTTCAGATATTAATTCAAACCCAAAAATGGAAAACAAAAAAAACATCCTACCAGTAGTTGCAGTCTTTATTTTTACTGCCGCCCTTGCCTCTATAGTTATTTGGTTCGTACTAAATCGAAATAGTGGTGATGCCGGTTTACAGAACCCAGTAGCTCAAAACAACGAAGCCATTCCTGCCGCAATTGAAGTAATTCCGACAGAAACACCTATCCCATCAATCGTCGAAGTTAGTAAAAGCTTAAAACTTCAAGTTCTAAACGCTACCGATATAAATGGTCAAGCCGCGACAGTCAAAGCTCAATTAACCGCACTTGGTTTTACAAGCGTTGCAGTAGGCAATAGCAATGAAAAAGTTACTGGCAATGAAGTCCGGCTCAAACCAAGCTTGTCTTCATCTTCAGCGTACTTTAAAAACAAAATAGATGCCGCTTTCCCTGCTACTTATACGACAGACCTAAAAGAAACCTCAGCGTACGACGCAGTTTTTGTTATCGGTACCGATTTGAGTAAAACAGCTACTTCTGCAACTCCAACAGCTACCAAGACAGCTCCAACCCCAACCACCGAGTTATAAATAAAATATAATTTTTAAAATTAAAACCCGGCCCCGGCCGGGTTTTTTTGGTAAATTAGGCAAAATTGTGTTATGTTATTTTTCTTAGCACTTTTAAATAATTAATCTTTTTTAAAGATAGAAAATTTTTCCAAAAAAAGGACCCCGGGCAAAACTTTCACAGCGCGTGCTGTGTTAGTTTTGACCCAGGGTCGAATTGTTTCCGTTCTCGGTAAATATTTCAAAGCGCATTCGCTTTGCTTTTATACCGAGAACCAGTTGGTTACTTGGACATGATCCGATCACCGACAGTGGTGAAAATCTGGGTCAATTCTTCTGCTGTCAGCATGGCAGCCATCACATCGAAAAGAGCTACTTTGCCGGGACCATCAGCAGATGAAGCAAAATCCTTGATGGACATTACCTCGCAGGCAACTTCTTGTCCGTTGACCTTGCGCAGAGGGGTCTCAGTGGTAGCCGAAGCCAAAGTTTGAACGCCAAGAACTCCGTCCTCGTAGATGATCCTTTGAGAATCAAGCCGATTCGCACCAACAACCTCCCCTAAAGGGATACCCACAAAGTTCGGGTTGTCGGCGGAAGCGCGGAGCACACGTTTTTGGGTCATCTGATCGCCAGCCAAACTGATGACCAGCTTTTCGTCTTCAACGGTAACCTTGCCATTAACGAGAACCACAGAGGTAACCCCTTGGCCGAAGTTGACAATGACAGGACGGTCGTATCCAGTGGTGATAATGCCGATCTCGAAGAATTTGCCGTCCTCGCGAGCCACCTTGAAGCCGCCCTCTCCGTCGATCTCAGCACGCCACACACCTTGTTTTCCAAGCTTCTCCATTCTAAAGATTCCCTTCTTCTGCCATAAATCGTCAGTATCTGACGAGCAGAAATCTAATCTGTTTATTTTAAACAAATCACATTTCCACTCATCAAAATATGACGTTTCAAGTAACCAATTTTAAAAGTGCCCTTTAGCGCTTAAGCTAAAATTATACGGATTATATCAAAAAAAACTAATAATACAAGAATATAGGACGTAAACTGACTTTTCGTTTGACACCAAACCCTTATTTAGGCTAGAATGCCGTATATGAAAATTTTAGTTACTGGTGGCTCAGGTTTCATTGGCTCAAATTTTATTCGGTATTGGTTAACTAATCACCCCGAAGATTCAATCATTAATTTAGACAAATTAACTTACGCCGCTAATACTAAAAATCTATTTGATGTAGAAAATAATCCTAATTATCGGTTTGTTTTGGGCGATATTTTAGACGAAAAAATAGTTGACGAACTAATGTCCCAAATTGATACCGTTGTTCATTTTGCCGCCGAATCACATGTCGATCGATCTATCGACGATCCGTCTCTTTTTGTTAAAACCAACGTCTTGGGCACATATACACTACTAAGTTCTGCCCTAAAACATCAAATTAAAAGATTTCACCACATTTCTACGGATGAAGTTTTTGGCTCAATTCCTTTTGGTTCCGACGCTCAATTTAACGAAGTCACTCCTTACGATCCCAGTAGCCCATACTCCGCCAGTAAAGCCTCTGCCGATCACTTTGTTCGGGCTTTTATAAAAACCTACAAATTTCCAGCCACGATTACCAACTGTTCCAACAATTATGGTCCTTATCATCACCCCGAAAAATTAATTCCCAGGTCTATTAGTAATATTTTAGATGGCAAAAAAATACCTGTTTATGGGCAAGGTTTAAACTTTAGAGATTGGTTACATGTCGAAGATCATTGTCGGGCTATCGAAGTCGTGCTCTTAAAAGGAAAAATAGGGGAAACTTATTGTGTTGGTGGTCTAAAAGGTGGTACCGCCAATATTGATTTAGTCAAAATGCTTTTGAAAGTCATGGGTAAAGATGAATCTTGGATCGAATATGTAGCCGATCGTCCGGCTCATGATAATTATTCCGTAGATTGGTCAAAAATTAACCGCGAATTAGGTTGGGAACCAAAATATGATTTAGAATCTGGACTAAAAGCCACAGTTGAATGGTACACGAACCATCAAGATTGGTATAAAGAAACCAAAAAAGAAGCCGAAGAATTTTATATAAAATTAAACAAAAAAAATTAATAATTATTATTTTATTTCTCCCCTTCATCAAGGGGAGATCCCGAAGGGAGAGGGGTTTTATTTATGATTTTTACAAAACTAGACATTGAAGGTTTAGTTGTTATCGAACCAAGCGTCTTTGGAGACGATCGGGGATTTTTCTTAGAATCTTATAATCAAAAAGTCTTTACCGAAAATGGCATTGATGTGAATTTTGTTCAAGACAATCATTCACGTTCAGTAAAAGGCGTTCTTCGCGGTCTTCATTTTCAAAAACCCCCTTTCGCTCAAGACAAATTAGTCAGAGTGACTCGCGGCGAAGTTCTTGATGTAGCTGTCGATATTCGACCCGATTCTCCTACTTTTGGTAAATACCACGCCGTCCTTTTGTCGGAAGAAAACAAAAAAATGTTTTTTATTTCCAAGGGTTTTGCTCACGGCTTTTTAGTCTTATCAGACATTGTCGATTTTCAATATAAATGCAGTAACTTATATTCCAAAGAATCCGAAGGCGGCATTTTATGGAACGACACAGATTTGAATATTGATTGGCCTCAAAAAGAAAATTTAATTATTTCTCCCAAAGATCTACTTTGGCCTACATTTAAAAATTTAGAAAAAATTAACTGGTAATAATATGAATAAACCAAAAATTGTTGGTACTGGACTTAGTGGTTTAGTTGGATCACGCATCACCGAACTTCTAAAAAATGACTTTGAATTTGTCGATTTTTCTTTGGCTACCAACGTCAACATTCTCGACCCGGAAGCTTTGGAAACCGCATTTGCTTCGCATCAAGATGCGGTTGCCATTCTTCACATGGCTGCTTTTACTGATACAAACGGAGCTTGGGCTCAAAAAGACGATCAAAATGGTCTTTGTTATCAATTAAATGTCACCGGTACCCAAAATATTTTAGATTTATCAAAAAAGTATAATAAATATCTAATTTATATATCCACTGATTTTGTTTTTGATGGCAATAAAGAAGGTTCATATACCGAAGAAGACACACCCAATCCCATCGAGTGGTACGGTCAAACCAAATATCTAGGTGAAAAATTAATTTTAGATTCAAATTACAAAGCCGCCGTTGTCCGTATCGCCTTTCCTTACCGCGCCGAGTTCGATGAAAAAAAGGATCTTGTTCGAAAATTAATTGATGGTTTAAAAGCAGGTACCCTAAATCCTTTATTTGCCGATCAAATAACCACCACTACATTTATTGATGATATCGCCTATGGTCTAAAATTATTCTTTGAAACTCAACCACAGGGAACCTATCACCTAGTCGGTTCTTCTTCTCAATCTCCTTATGATTTAGCTCAAAAAATTGCCGAAGTTTTTGAACTTGACCAGAATTTAGTTAAAAAGGGTAGTCTTGAAGAATATGTCAAAACCTTGCCCGCCGGTTCCCGCCCATGGCAAAAAAATCTTGCTTTATCAAATCAAAAAGTCCAGTCTCTCGGCATCAAGATGCGAACCTTGTCCGAAGGCCTGGAAGAAATGAAAAGACAATTGGGTTTATAAAATCATTTTCCCAATCTTCTCTCCCTCTCTCACGGCAAAATTTGTTCCTCTGTCTTCCGGGAAAATCTGAGAAAAATTAGATAAATATAAATTTTTTATCGGAGTTTTATAATTCGGAATTTTTGAAACATAATCAAGGTCGACAACATGCTGGGCATTCTTAAATCTAAAAACAAATTTTGATGTAATTTGTTTTTCGTCAAATTTTGGAAATATTTTCTTTAAATATTTAAAGAAATCTTTGTATATATCCTCATCTTTAGATTTAAAATATCTATAGCTCTCAGGTAAATATATTCCAAGATAGTACACGTGCTCATTTTTATAATTCGATTTGTCAATTAAATTTGTATGTTGAATAAACGCCAAGAAAGGGGATTTGAGGTCATTAATATTATGCCAATAATAAGGACTCAAACTTTGTCTGGAAGAAAAAATAACCGTCACTGCCCCTAAATAATCAATACTATTTAGTCTTTTTATATATTCCTCTAGTTTTGTTCCCCCTTTTTCAAAGGGGGATAAAGGGGGATTTATTAGCTTAGCCAATGCATTACTTGGTACACTAGCAATCACCTTGTCAAATATTAGAGACTTATTATTTAAAATTATCTTTATTTTTTTACCCCCTGTCTGCTCGATTCTATTTATAGAACTATTTAATTTAATCACTCCACCTTTTTCTTTAATTTTCTCTACTAATTTTTGGGTAATTAAATCAAATCCACCATCAATATAACCCAACATTTCTTTAACATCACCCGGTTCTTTGGAATTAGCTCTTGTATGTATCCTCGCCCAAAGCCAGGCCATGGAAACATTATGATAATAATCATGAAACTTTCCCTTCAAAAGTGGTTCCCAAATAACTCTGTAAGCATTCTCACCACACCATTTTTTCATCCATTCATTTGCCGGTATTTTTATAAACTTTTTATAATTCTTATCTTTTTCTAAATAAATTTTTACTAATCCAAGTCGCACTTTATCAATTAAATTCAAGGGTCTAAACTTCAGTAAATCAATAGGAGTTACAAAAGGATAAACTTTATTTTGATAATAAATCCCAATCGAACTTTCGTGCCATTGAAGTCTACTTTGCAGACCCAACTCCTTTATCAGTTTAATAATATTTTTATCAGTTTTAAAAATATGATGATAAGCCTTTTCTAAATTTGTTCCGTTAATTTTAAATCCACCCATTAAACCGCCCAAACTATCGCTTTTTTCCAAAACAGTTACCCTATAACCCTTCTGACTTAATCGATAACCTGCCACTAAACCCGTCAAACCACCTCCAATTATCGCGATATTTCCTTTCATTTTGCCACTATTGTAAATTTATTGACTCATGATATCATAAATCGACATTACTGTTGCTTTGCGCAGCGGTATTTTTATTATTACACCGAATACTATTTATATATGGCCGAACAAATTAAACTTACAAAAAACCGTGAACTTCCAATGGAGAAGGTCAGAAATATTGGTATTATTGCTCATATTGACGGTGGTAAGACTACTACGACTGAAAGAATTTTATTTTACACTGGAAAAATTCACAAAATAGGATCAGTTGACGAAGGAACAACTACTACCGACTCCATGATTCAGGAAAAAGAAAGAGGAATTACTATTCAATCTGCTTGTATTACAACTTTTTGGAAAGAATATCGTTTAAATATTATCGATACTCCTGGTCACGTGGATTTTACCGCTGAAGTAGAAAGATCTTTGCGTGTATTAGATGGCGCTATTATGATTTTTGATGGTAATGCTGGAGTTCAAGCCCAATCCGAAACAGTCTGGCGTCAGGCCGACAAATATGGCGTTCCCAGAATTGCTTTTGTCAACAAAATGGACAAAGTTGGTGCTTCTTTCGATGGTACTCTTCAAAGTATTCATGACAAATTAAGAGCTCCTGTGGTTCCTATGGTTTTACCAATCGGTGAAGAACACGACCATGTCGGTGTCATCGATCTGATGGAAATGAAAATGATCGTTTACGACAAGGACGAACAAGGTATGGAATTTTCCGTTAAAGAAGTTTCCGATGAATATAAAGAAGCCGCCCTCAAAGCTCGGGCTCATATGATCGAAAAAATTTCTGGTGAAGACGAAGTTTTAATGGAAAAGTTTCTTAATGACGAAGAAATTAGCATTCCAGAACTAAAGGCTGCTTTACGTAAAGCTACTATTGATCGAAAATTATTCCCAATTTACTGTGGTGCCGCTTGGAGAAACAAAGGTATTCATCCAATTTTAGATGCTATTTGTGATTATTTACCCTCTCCTTTAGATTTACCTCCAATCGAAGGTTTTAATCCAGATACCAGTGAAGCTGTTACTCGAAAACCACTCCGAACCGAACCATTATCAGCTCTTCTTTTTAAAGTTCAAACAGATGCTCATGTAGGCACACTCTCTTACGTTAGAGTTTATTCTGGTGTTCTAAAAGCCGGATCTGAAGTTTACAACGTTACCAAAAAAACCACCGAAAGAATTGGTCGACTTTTATTAATGCACGCCGACAAGCGCGAAGGTCTTGAAGAAGGTTTCGCTGGGGAAATAATTGCTTGTATCGGTCTAAAAGAGTCGACAACTGGCGACAGTTTGTGTGACAAGAGCAATCCTATATCCTTGTCTCCAATTCAATTTTCTGAACCAGTCATATCTTTGTCTATTGAACCAGCAACTGCCGATGATCAAGAAAAAATGGGTACCGCTCTAAACAAACTAGCCATCGAAGATCCTACCTTTAGAGTTACTTATAACCACGAAACCGGACAAACAATTATTGCTGGCATGGGCGAGCTTTATTTGGAAATAGTTGTCGACCGTCTTAAAAGAGAATTTGGTGTCAATGTTAAAACCGGTTCACCTCAAGTTGCCTATCGAGAAACAATCAGTGCCAATGCCGAGGGCGAAGGTAAATACATTCATCAATCTGGTGGTCATGGTCAGTATGGTCATTGTAAAATCAAAATTGAACCAAAAAACAGAGGTGAGGGTTACGAATTTGTAAACGCCGTCAAAGGCGGTGCCATTCCAGCCAATTTTATTCCTGCAATTGAAAAAGGTGTCAAAGAAACTTTGAAAAAAGGTATTATCGCTGGATACCCCGCCACAGATATAAAAGTAACTGTTTACGACGGTACTTATCACGAAGTCGACTCATCCGAAATGGCCTTTAAATTGGCCAGTTCTTACGCCATAAAATATGCTTTCGAAAAAGCCAGACCAATAATCTTGGAACCTATTATGAAATTTGAAGTCAGCACTCCCTCTGAATTTTTAGGTTCAGTTATTGGAGACCTTTCTTCCAGGCGCGGCCAAATTAATGGAACCACAGAATCGGGAAACTTTACTACCGTCATGGCTTTTATCCCACTAGAAGCAGTTAGAGGTTATGCTACTGTAATTCGTAGCTTGACTCAAGGCCGCGGTTCTTTTTATATGGAACCAAGCCATTATGATCCAGTTCCTCGCGAAATTCAGGAAGGGTTACTTATTAGTAAAACTGTCAAATCTTAACAGTTTTACTGTGTTGCAAACAAAAAGATTAGTTGATACAATCTTAAAGCATTTTAAGCTAAAATATTATTAATTATAAATTAGTCCTCAAAAGACAAAAAACAACAAAGGAGAAAACAAATGGCAGACACATATAAAAGAACCAAACCTCACGTTAACGTTGGCACTATCGGTCATGTGGATCATGGTAAAACTACTTTAACGGCAGCTATGTCCAAGATCCAAGGAAGCGCCAAATCTTACGCTGATATTGCAAAAGGTGGTACTGTTAGAGACTCCTCTAAAATCGTCACCATTGCTATTTCTCATATTGAATACGAAACTGAAAAAAGACATTATGCTCACATCGATTGTCCGGGACATGCTGATTATGTAAAAAACATGATCACGGGTGCTGCCCAAATGGATGGTGCTATTTTGGTTGTTTCTGCTCCAGACGGCCCTATGCCTCAAACTAGAGAACACGTTCTTTTGGCCAAACAAGTAAACGTTCCATCCTTAGTTGTTTTCTTAAATAAAGTTGATTTAGTTGAAGATCCTGAATTCTTAGATTTAGTCGAGATGGAAATTCGTGATTTATTAACTAAATACGGATTCCCAGGTGACGAAACTCCAATTATTCGTGGTTCAGCTCTTAAAGCCCTAAACGGTGATGCCGATGGTGTTGAATCCATTAAAAAATTAATGGATGCACTCGACAATTATATTCCTGAACCTGTACGCGAACTCGACAAACCATTTTTAATGCCAATTGAAGACGTCTTCTCCATCAAAGGTAGAGGTACCGTTGCCACCGGTAGAATTGAAAAAGGTATTGTTAAGGTCAATGATGAAATTGAAATCGTAGGTTTAAGAGACACCAAAAAAGCAGTCGTTACTGGAGTAGAAATGTTCCACAAAATTCTTGATCAAGGTCAAGCTGGCGACAATGTTGGTTTGTTGCTCCGCGGTGTAGAAAAAGAAGACATTGAAAGGGGACAAATTTTATCCAAAGCTGCTTCCATTACTCCTCATACCGAATTCAAAGCTGAAGTCTTATTACTCAAAAAAGAAGAAGGTGGTCGTCATACTCCTATCTTTTCAGGTTACCGACCTCAAGTGTTCATTAGAACTACTGATGTTACCGGCGATGTAAAATTAGCCGATGGTACCGAAATGATTATGCCAGGTGACAATGCTAACGTTACAATTACATTAATTAAACCTGTGGCCATGCAACCAGGTCAAAGATTCGCTATCCGCGAAGGTGGTTTGACAGTTGGTGCCGGCGCTATCACAGAAATCATAAAATAATTATGGCCAAAGGTAACCGTATCCGAATTAGATTAAAATCTTTTGATCATCGAATTATCGATGAAGCAGCTATCAAAATAGTTGAGGCTGCGGTTACCGCTGGTGCTCAAGTGCAAGGACCTATTCCTTTGCCCACAGATAGAAAACTAATTACCGTTCTTACTAGTCCCCACACAGATAAAAATGCTCGGGATCATTATCAAATTCTTACTCATAAGAGGCTTATCGATATTTCCAACACCAGCCTTCGTACTGTAGATTCTCTTCAGCACCTAGACCTACCTTCTGGCGTGGAAGTAGAAATTAAGATGTAAACTATGATTTCAGGATTCATTGTAAAAAAAGGTCATATGACCAGTGTTTTTTTAGAAAACGGTAACAGAATTTCTGTAACCAGGTGTCAAGCATTACCTGTCAAAGTTACTCAAATAAAAACCCAAGATAAAGACAAATATCAATCTGTTCAAATTGCTTACGGAACAAAGAAGAAATTAGACAAAGCCACCCTCGATAAACTTTCAAAAATTAAACTAGAGATAAAACCCAATCATTTCAAAGAATTTAAAGCCGTAACAGATCAAAATATTGAAATTGGTACTGACATCTCAGTAGACAATGTTTTCTCAGTCGGCGACATAGTTGATGTTACTGGTGTTTCCAAGGGTAGAGGTTTCGCTGGTGTTATCAAAAGGTGGGGTTTTCAACGTCAACCAGTTTCTGGTGGGCAATCAGACAGAGTTAGAGCTCCAGGTTCTATTGGTGCTCAAACCCCAGGCAAGGTTGTTCGAGGTAAAAAAATGCCAGGTCATTACGGTAATAAAAACAAAACAGTTACTGGATTAAAAATCATTAGTATAAACAAAGAAACTAATGAAATAGCAATCAGTGGTTCGATTCCTGGTAGTTTTAATTCCTGGATTACCATTTTAAAGAAAATCTAATTATATGAAAACCGCAGTTTACAATACTAAAGCAGAAAAGTTAAGCGAAATTACTTTGCCAAAATCAGTCTTCGATGCCAAGATTTCCGAACAGCTCATTGCTCAAGCAATTAGAGTTTATTTGGCTAATCAACATCATTCTTACGCTAAAACTAAAACTAGAGCAGAAGTCATTGGAACCACCCAAAAAGTTTGGGCTCAAAAAGGTACTGGACGCGCCCGACATGGTTCACGTAAAGCCTCTCTATTTGTTGGCGGAGGCGTAACTTTTGGACCCCGAGGTGTGCAAAACTACACCCTAAAATTGCCTCAAAAAATGAAAATTGCCGCTCTAAATTCAATCTTGACAAAATTTGCTCAAGATAAAAGGATTTTAGTCATCGACAAAATCGGTTCTATCGATCCTAAAACCAAAAAAGGTTTAAAATTGCTCACTGGACTAAGAGCTGTAAATGAAGTATTATCAGACAGCTCAAAGGTTGGCATTATAACGACAAAAACCCTGAATAATGTGAGAAGAGCTTTTCGAAATCTTCCTAAAACCAATCTTTTATCTTTAAAATCTTTAAATGTTTATGATTTGTCAAACCAAAACTTTTTGATCTTTAGCAAAAAAGCAGTGGCCAAAATCATCAAATAAACATGAACTTATTAAGCCCACAAAATATTATATTAAAACCAATTGTTACGGAAAAATCCTTAGCTCTGCAAGAGAGAGGTTACTATTCTTTTTGGGTTAATACATACTCCAACAAGAATCAAATAGCCGAAGCTTTTAAAATGGTTTTTTCAATTGATCCAATTCGAGTCAATACCTATATTATCAAAGGTAAACTCAAAACAGATTGGCGCAAGAAGAAAACCATCAATAAACCCGACAGGAAGAAAGCTGTGATTTTTATCAAAAAAGATCAAAAAATCGAATTATTAACTCTTAAAACCAAATAAACCATGGCAGTCAAATCATTATTAACTATTAAGAAAAAAACTAGCGGACGAGATTCTCAAGGCCATGTTTCTATCCGACATCGCGGTGGAGAACAAAAAAGATTTCTAAGAGAAATTGATTGGAAAAGAGACAAAATCGATATTAAAGCCAAGGTAGCCGCCATTGAATACGATCCAAATCGAACCGCCAATATTGCCCTTCTTCATTATGAAGACGGCAGTAAATCTTATATTTTGGCCACAGCCAATCTCAAAGTTGATGATGTTTTAATTTCCACAGATGCCGCTCCAATCAAAGAAGGCAATTGTTTATTAATCAAAAATATTCCAATTGGTATTCCGATTCATGCTCTTGCATTCAAAAAAGGCCAACCAGCTAAAGTAATTAAAACCGCCGGAGCTGCTGCCTATGTTCAAAGCATCGACAACAAGAAAGCTATTATTAAACTTCCTTCCGGAGAAATCAGAATTTTTGATGCCGACTCCAAAGCAACCATTGGCCAAGTTAGCAATGTTGATCATATTAACCAAAAATTAGTTAAAGCCGGAGATTCACGACATCGTGGTATCCGTCCTTCTGTCCGAGGAGTTGCTCAAAATCCTCACTCCCATCCACACGGCGGTGGTGAAGGTCGAAGTTCAATTGGTATGAATCCAAAAACTCCATGGGGTAAACCAGCCATGGGTAAAAGAACTCGCAAACGCAAAAATACCTCCAATAGATTAATTGTTAAACGACGCAAATAATGTCCAGAAGTTCCAAAAAAGGTCCATATATTGATGCCAAACTTATAAAAAAAGTTCAAGCCCAAACAGCTGGATCAATCAAAACATATGCTCGAAGAAGTCAAATATCACCTGATTTCGTCGGCAAAAATTTTGAAGTTCATAATGGAAAAAAATTTATTAATGTTTATGTAACTGAAGATATGGTCGGACATCGCTTAGGCGAATTTTCTCCTACCAGAACCTTTAAGGGTCATGGACGTGTTGTTAAAAGAGTTGTTGAAAAGACATAAACTATGGCAAAAACTGTTAAAAATATTAAACCAGCTGTCACTGAAGTCAAAGAAATTCAGATCGTCAGTGTGCGTTATCAAAATAAAAACTTAATGATTTCCCCTCGGAAATTAAGACTTTTAGTCAACCGAATTAGAATCTTACTTCCTTCGGTTGCATTAACTCAACTTAAATTTACCAATACAAAAGCCGCCCGGTTACTTGTCAAGTCAGTCCAAAACGTTATCGCTGATGCCAAAAATAATTTTGGTTTAAACACAGACACATTAAAGTTTGATATCATCAAAGTCGACGAAGGTCAAAAGATTAAAAGAATGGACAAGTCCCACGGTTCTCGCTTTGCTCGTGGTCTTATTCAAAAAAGACATAGTCGTCTTGAAATAATTGTTAAAGGAAATAAATAAATTATGGGTCAAAAAGTAAATCCTATCATTTTTAGACTAGAGACTGTCAAAAACAGTCCCGAATGGAAGTCTTCTTGGTTTGCAGATAAAAAGAAATATCCTCAATTTTTAATGGAAGATAAGTCCATCAGAGATCTTTTGCAAAAGAAATTATATTCAGCCGGTATTGTGGATACTCGAATCGAAAGGTCTGTCAAAAAAATAAAATTGATTTTAATTGTTAGCCGGCCAGGATTAGTAATTGGTCGTGGTGGTAAAGAATTAGAAACAACCAAAAAAGAAATTCAAAAATTATTAGTCAAAACTTCTGGTAAAATAAATATCGAAATCCAAGTTGAAGAATTTAAGCACAGTGATTTATCAGCCAAATTAGTAGCAGAAAAAATTGCCTATCAACTAACCAAGAGAATGCCTTATCGTAGGGTAGTTTTATCTGCCATGGAAAAATCTATGTCTTCTGGTGCCAAGGGTATAAAAATTATTCTTTCCGGTAGAATTAACGGTGCTGAAATTAGTCGCCGAGAAAAATTTTCACAAGGAAAAGTTCCTCTAAGCACAATTCGATCCAATATTGATTATTTTGAAAACCCATCTCTGACTCGTTCAGGATATATTGGGGTTAAAGTTTATTTGTGTTTAGGATAAAATTATGTTGCAACCAAGCAGAACCAAATATAGAAAACAATTTAGAGGTACTATGCGCGGCAACTCCAAAGGTAACCTAGTTACTTTTGGTGAATATGGTCTCAAAGCCATGACCTGTAGCTGGGTCACTGCCAACCAAATCGAATCTGCCAGGCGAGCTATCGCTCATGCCACCAAAAGAACCGGTCGTATGTGGGTTCGAATTTTCCCCGACAAGCCAATTACTGAAAAAGGTGCTGGTGCTCCATTGGGTGCTGGTAAGGGTGATGTCAAAGGTTATGTTAGTGTAGTTAAGCCTGGGCGTATCATGTTTGAAATTTCTGGAGTCACCGAGTCAGAAGCAACAGTGGCTTTAAAACTAGCATCTGCTAAATTACCCGTTATCACTAAAATAATTAAAAGAAAATAGGTATGGAATTTATGAAAAAAACTGATAAAATCTCCTACAGACAAAAAAGTGTCGCTGAGTTGCAAAAGCTTCTTTCTAATAGTAAAAAGAATTTAGTTGAAAGCAGAATGAAATTTCATACTGGCAATCAGAAGGATACTTCTATCTTTAAAAAGATTAAATATGAGATTGTATATATCTTGACTTTATTGAAAGAAAAAGAAAATGAAAAATAAAATTATTAAAAAAGAAGCAGGTAAAACCGGTAAAACATTTACTGGTAAAGTTGTTTCCAACAAAATGACCAACACTATTGTTGTAAAATTGGAATACAAAAGTCGCCATCCGCTTTACAAAAAAATTATAAAAAAAAGCAGTAAAATTTATGCCGAGAATAATTTATCGGCCAATGAAGGTGATATGGTTCTGGTTCGAGAAACTAGACCATTAAGTAAAATCAAAAGATTTACTACATTAGAAATAATAAAACATTTATAAACTATGGTCCAGCTCAGAAGTATAATCAAACCAGCCGATAATTGCGGAGCCAGACTTGTCCAAGTTATTCATGTCTACACTGGTTCTTTCCATAAAAAAGCTACTATTGGTGATACGGTTTTAGCTGTCGTCAGAGAGGCTATTCCCAACAGTTTAGTCAAAAAGAAGGATAAGGTTAAAATGGTTATTGTCCGTACCAGAAAAGAATATGGTCGAGCCGATGGATCCTATATCCGCTTTAGTGATAATGCCGGTGTTATAATTGATTCTCAAAATAATCCACGAGGAACCAGGATCTTTGGGCCAATCGCTCGTGAAATAAAAGATGCTGGGTTTAACAAAATTGCATCAATGGCCAAAGAGGTCTACTAATTATGAAAATTTTAAAAGGCGATAAAGTTAAAATATTAATCGGTAAAGATAAAAATAGGGAAGGCGAAATTATTCGTAGTTTTCCAAAATCTAGCCGTGTAACAGTCAAGGGTTTAAATATATTTAAAAAACATATCAAACCAACTCAAGGTCAAAAGGGTAGTATTATAGAAAAAGAAAGACCAATGAATGTTTGTAAAGTTGCCTTGATTTGCCCTCAATGTAAAAAAGCTACCAGAGTAGGTTATCAAATTGACAAAGCCGGCGACAAAAGTCGAATCTGCAAAAAATGCCAAGCAGTATTAGTTTCTGTTCAAATTAAAAAATAAAACTATGTTAAGTACCCAAGTCAATAAAACCATCAAAGAAAACTTGATCAAGGAATTAGGTAAAAAAAGAAATGCTCTTTCTTTGCCTCGTCTCAATAAAGTCGTTATTAATCATCGTGTATCTGATGCCCGAGAGAGTCAGGAAGCTTTGAATGCCGCTGAAGCCGAAATCATGGCTATCACTGGTCAAAAACCCAGATTAGCCAAAGCTAAAAAAGCCGTCGCTTCTTTTAAATTAAGAATGAACGAGCCTTTAGCTTTAGTTGTTACCCTACGTGGTAAACGCATGTATGATTTTGTTGAAAAATTATTTAACTTAGTTTTTCCTAGATTACGCGATTTTAAAGGTGTTTCACTCACCGCATTTGACGACAAAGGAAATTATAATTTAACCATAAAAGACCAAACTTATTTTCCTGAAGTAAATTTGGATAAAGTCACTAAAATTCGTTCAGTCCAGGTGACCTTAAACATTTATGCCTCTTCAAAAGATGAAGCAAAAATGTTATTATCCGCCCTGGGTCTTCGATTTGAAAAAAAATAAAATATGGCAACAACAGCAAAAATCGTTCGTGAATATAAAAAACTAAAATTTAAAGTTAGGTATCACAATCGATGTCACATTTGTGGTCGTTCTCGAGGTTTTATTAGACTCTTTGGAATTTGTCGTCTCGATTTTCGTAAGTTAGCTAATGCCGGTTTACTTCCCGGAGTTAAAAAGGCAAGTTGGTAATTTAATAAAAAAACATGATTAACTCAACCTCATCAGATTTTTTAATTAGAATAAAAAATGGCTACAGAGCCAGTAGAAAAAGTATCTCTGCTCCTGCCTCCAAATATTCAGTAAGTTTAGCTGAAATAATTAAAAAATATAACTATATTGCTGACTATTCAGTTACTGGAGATATTAAAAAAACTATGACTATTAGTCTATCTTACAACAACAATCAGCCAAAAGTAACCGAAGTTAGATTATTTTCTAAACCAGGTAGAAGATTGTATGAAAAATCGTCTTCTCTTCCCTGGGGAAAAACTAAGGATTCTTTAATTATTATTTCTACTTCTTCTGGCCTAATGTCTCAAAAAGAGGCAACCAAAAAAGGTTTAGGTGGAGAAATTATTGCCGAAATTTGGTAAACCATTATGTCAAGAATTGGAAGACAACTAATAAATATACCCGTCGGAGTCACTGTTGCAGTCGATTCTAATATAGTTAATGTTTCTGGTCCAAAAGGAAACTTAAAACTAAAACTTCCAGTAAAAATTAATGTGGAAGTTAAAGACGGCCAAGTTATTGTCAGTCGAGTTTCAGAAGACAAAAAAACTAGAGCTAATCATGGAACCATCCGTGCCCATATCAACAACATGGTTCAAGGTGTAGTTACTCATTGGAAAAAAGAATTGGAAATTAGAGGAACTGGTTACAAAGCTTCTCTTTCTGGCAATAAACTTATAGTCAATGCTGGTTACATCCACACTGTTGATATAATTGCTCCCGAAGGTATACTATTCCAAGTTACAGAAGATACAAAAGTTTCCGTAACTGGAGCCGACAAAACAATTGTTGGTCAAGTAGCTAGCAATATTCGAAAAATCAGAAAACCAGAACCATACAAAGGTAAAGGTATTAGATATGCTGGTGAATTTATTAAACTTAAAGCAGGTAAAAAGGCTAAGGCCTAAAAACTACCATGATCAATCAAAATCAAAAAATTAGACGAACTAAAAGAGTTAGAGGTTCACTATCAAACAATTTAGGTGTACCTCGTCTTAGTGTGTTCAGAAGTAATCAACACATTTGGGCTCAAATAATCGACGATAAACATGGCAAAACCTTAGTTTCAGCTTCGACTAAAACAATTAAAGAAAGTAAAGAAACAAAAACTCAAAAAGCAACTATGGTTGGCGAGACTATTGCCGCTTTAGCTATTGATAAAAAGATAAATAAAGTTAGATTTGATCGAGGTCCTTACCGTTTTCACGGACGAGTTAAGGCAGTCGCCGAAGGTGCCAGGTCAAAAGGATTAAATTTTTAAAGACACATGAACAACGAATCAAACAAAAATTTTAGAAGACCAGACAGACCGGAAAGCGAATTTACAGATAAGGTTGTCGAAATAAAACGCGTGTCCAAGAAAACAAAAGGTGGAAATCAAATCCATTTTACTGCCCTAGTCGTTTCTGGTGATAAAAAAAACAGAGTTGGAGTTGGTTTAGGTAAAGCCAAAAGCGTAGCTGATGCTATTCAAAAGGCAATTCTAAAATCACACAAAGCCATGATCAATATCCCTATTGTTAATGGTACTATATCTGCAGCCATTCAACTTAAATTTAAAGGAGCCATGGTTTTAATTAGACCAGGTAAACAGGGAAGTGGCCTAATCGCCGGCGGTCCAGTTCGGGCCGTAGTTGAATTAGCTGGAATTAAAGATGTAGTTAGTAAAATCATTGGTTCAAAAAATAAATCCTTAAATGTTTGGGCTACACTCAAGGCTCTTTCGATGTTAAAAAAATAATATGGAAATCTTAAAAAATCTAAAAAAAATTACCGCTAAAAGTACCAAACGTCTTGGTCGTGGTATTGGTTCTGGTGTCGGTGGTCATACTACTGGTCGTGGTGCCAAAGGTGACAAAGTTAGAGGCAAAACAAAATTAACTTTTGATGGAACCAAAATCAAAAAAGGCTGGATCAAAAGATTACCATTTTTGAGAGGCAAGCACAGATTAAATTCCCGAAGTCAAAATGTTGTTTTTAGTTTATCTCAAATTGACAAATTATTTAAAAAAGACGAAACAGTCGATTCAGTTACATTAGCTAAAAGAGCTAAGTTAAGTAAACTTGAATCTAGGGCAATGTTAAAGGTATTATCTTCCGGTGAAATTACCAAGATTATTAACTTTAAAGGAATTTTAGTTTCCAAAGAAGCTCAAAAGAAAATTACAGCAGCGGGTGGTAATATAGAATAATGAATCGGATTGTTAAAACCCTGTCTTTATATCTCGAGGGTCTAAAAACACCCATCCTTCGTCAAAAAATAATTTTTACTTTAGGAATATTAATACTTTTTCGATTCATTGCTTATATTCCAGTTCCTGGTGTTAATTTAGATTTACTTCGCAGTTTTTTTAATCAAAATCAATTATTGTCTCTTTTAGATATTTTTTCCGGTGGCACATTGGCTAATTTTTCCATTGCCGCTTTAGGCCTTAACCCCTATATCAACGCCTCAGTTATGATGCAGCTTTTAACCTTAGTCGTTCCTTCATTAGAAGAGCTAAGTAAAGAAGGCGAATATGGTCGGGCCAAAATCAATCAATATACCCGTATTGCCACTATTCCACTATCAATTATTCAATCAATAGGTATGTATGGCATTCTAAGATCGCAAAATATAATCAGTAATCTTTCACCTTTAACCTTGGTAGGCATGATCGCTACTATGTTAGCTGGTACAATGATCATGATTTTTTTTGGTGAACTTATCAATAACTATGGTGTAGGTAATGGAATTTCTATGTTAATATTTGCCGGTATCATCGCTCGGTTGCCTGTTAGTGCTTTCCAGACTTTTGCTACCTCAGATTTTTCCAATCCCCAAACAACCATGAATATAGTTATTTTTATGGTTTTAGCTTTTTTCCTCATATTAGGTATAGTATTAGTCGAAGAAGCTGTTTTACGCATTCCTATTAACTACGCCAATCGTGGCCAAACTACCTATTTGCCTATCAAAGTAAATACTGCCGGTGTTATGCCAATCATTTTTGCTGTTTCCTTGGTCACCATTCCCTCAATTTTAGGTCAATCTCTAAGTAGTGTCAGCAATCCCATAATTTCTTCTGTTGCTCTAAATTTATCCAGATGGTTTAGAACTGACAGCTACTTTTATATGATTTTTTATTTTCTTATGGTTCTTGGTTTTACCTTTTTTTACACCTCAGTAATCTTCAAGCCCAAAGATGTTGCTAATGAATTAAGAAAATCTGGTGGATTTGTGCCCGGTATCCGCCCAGGAATTGCTACTGAAAAACGCCTTCAGTATTTGATAAACAGAGTAGTTTTCATTGGAGCTGTATTCTTGGGAGCCATAGCAGTTATGCCTTCCGTTGTCGAAAAAATTACAGGTGTCACCACATTAACTATTGGTGGAACCAGTGTCTTAATTGTCGTTTCTGTTGTTATTGAATTAACTAGAAAAATAGAAAACGTCGTTCAAACCTATAATTACGAAAAATTGACTTATTAATATGAAATTAAACCTATTTATTATTGGCCCCTCTGGTTGTGGCAAAAGTACTCAAGGTAGAATGTTGTCTGAGAAATACAATTTAATTCATATTTCTATGGGGCAACTTTTACGAGATGAAATTGCTATCAACACCCGACTTGGTCAAATGGCCAAACCCTATATCGATAAAGGCACTTGGGTACCAAACAAAGTCGCCATTAATATTCTTACAAAAAAACTAGATCAAATAAATAATTTTAATTTTGTTGTCGATGGTTTCCCTAGAGTTTTAGAGCAGGGGATTATTATTCAAAAGTATCTGGAATCTAAGGATCAAAAAATTTCAGCACTTTTCCATATCGACATTGATCCTGAAGAAATAATCAAAAGACGCCAGTTAAAAAAGAAAGTCGGACAAACTTTTTCTGATCATGGTCGGACCGACGAAACAGAAGAAGCTATTGCCCAAAGGTTTAAATCTTATCAAGCAACCATTGAACCAATATTAGATTATTTTAATCAAGAAAAACTACTAATTACTATCGATGGCAATCAGCCAACAGAACTAATTTTTAATGACATTTGCCAAAACATAAAGGAAACTGTAAAATCACCATTATTAATTAATCAATTAAACAATTAATGCAGAACGAGCCAACACATAGAGGTCTGGTGACAGAAGTCTTACCCAATTATCTTTTTCGGGTAAAATTAGAAAACGAAAAAGTAATAATTGCCCATTTAGCCGGAAAATTGAGAATGAACCATATTCGGGTTATGGCAGGAGACTCTGTTTCTATGGTACTAAGTCCAGAAGGAGACAAAGGTCGTATTGTCTATAGAACTTAATCGAAATTTGGTCTTTGATATTGAAACAATTTTAGGTTACAATATCCAAGCATTCCTATGAAAGTAAAATCTAGCGTTAAACGTCGATGTAAAAATTGTAAAATCGTCATCCGAAAGGGTGTCAAGAGAGTTATTTGTTCTACTAAAAGACACACCCAAAAACAGGGTTAAAATCATGAGAATTATAGGTATAGAAATTCCTGACAATGAAAGATCTGAAATCGGGTTAACCCGAATTTTCGGTATTGGCAAAACCAATGTCAAAAGTTTGGCCAAATTAGCCAATGTTAATTTAGACACTAGAATCAAAGATCTTTCTCGCGATGACATCGGAAATATAATGAAAGCCCTAGAAACTTTTAAAATAGAAGGCGATCTTAAAAGAGAAATTAGAGAAAATATTGAACGTTTAAAAGCTATTAAAAGTTATCGTGGTATCCGCCACATAGTCGGTCTGCCAGCCAGAGGTCAAAGAACCAAAACTAATTCTCGTACTAGAAAAGGTAAAAGAAAAACAATCGGTTCACTTACCAAGGAAGCTTGGGCAAAAATTGAAGCTCAGCAAAAGGCTGCTAGTAATACTGAAAATAAATAAATTAAACATAAATTATGAACGAAACTACTACAACTAAAGTAATAAAAAAGAAAATTTTCAAAAACTTGGCTGAAGCCCGGCTTTACATAAAATCTACATTCAACAATACTATTGTTACTGTTACTGATGTCAAAGGCAACGTTCTTGCCTGGTCCAGTTCTGGTAATTGCGGTTTCAAAGGAGCACGTAAATCTACTCCATTTGCAGCTACAACTGCCATAGAGAAAGCTTTAGATGAATCCAAAAAACATGGTGTTAAAAAGTTAGCTGTTTATATAAAAGGTCCAGGGGTTGGCCGTGATGCCGCTCTCCGCTTTTTGAGGATTAAAAGAGATTTCGATGTCGACATGATTTCAGACATCACTCCAGTACCTCACAATGGTCCCCGACCTCCAAAACAAAGAAGAGTATAAAAACATATGTCCAGAATTACACTTCATTCAAAATGTAGATTATGCCGAACAGAAGGCACTAAACTTTATCTTAAAGGTGCCAGATGTTTATCTGCCAAATGCCCGATCGAAAAGAAAGGCGCAGTAAAGCCCGGTATGCACGGTATTAAATCTTCCTCCAAGCCAACCGATTACGGCATCCAGCTTCGTGCCAAGCAAAAAGCCAAAAGAATTTATGGTGTACAGGAAACTCAATTCAAAAATTACTATACTAAAGCTAAAAAAATAAAAGGTTTAGTTGGTGATAATTTGATTGTTCTTTTGGAAAGAAGATTGGATAATATAGTTTATATATCTGGCTTGGTCTCTTCCAGGTCAGCAGCTAAGCAAATCATTAGCCACAAACACATTTTAGTAAACGGAAAACTAATCAATATTCCTTCCTATGAAATTAAGGTCGGCGACGTTGTTTCTTTAAAATCAAAAGCATTAACTCAATATCAAGACAAAATGCCTATGGCTGAAAAAGACTTTAAAGCCGCTACTTGGCTAGATCTCAACAAACAAAATTACACTGCCACTGTTATTTCATTACCAAACAAGGATGAAGTCAACAATGGTATAGATTTAAATTTAATTATTGAATATTATTCAAGATAAAAAGGAGACTAACTATGATAGACACAAGCAAATTTAATGTCAAAACAGTAAAATCTACTAATGCTTACGGCAAATTCGAATTAAGCCCGTTAGTTGGCGGTTTTGGTCACACACTCGGCAACAGTCTTCGTCGAGTTCTTTTGATTACAATTCCCGGTGCAGCTATCACTCGTATCAGAGTTGACGGCGCCAATCATCTTTTCACTACTCTTCCGGGTGTCAAAGAAGATCTCGTCGAGATTTCCTTAAATTTAAAGAAAATTAAATTTATTTATAATAGAGATGAACCTTTGACTATCCATTTAGGGAAAAAAGGATCAGGTGAAGTTACTGCTGCCGATATTGAAAACAGTGCACTTTGTAAAGTTGCTAATCCAGAACAGCACATTGCTACCCTAAGCGATTCCAAATCATCCATTGATATGGACATAATCGTCGAAAGGGGAGTTGGTTACACCATGGCCAAGGAGCAAAAAACAGATGTAGTCGGTGAAATCATTTTAGATGCTACTTTTACTCCAGTCACCAAAGTTAACTATGTTGTTGAACCAACTCGTTTAGGTAAAAAATCTAATTATGACAAATTGACTTTAGATATTTGGACCGATGGTTCAGTCGAACCATTAACAGCCCTCAAGATGGCTGCCAAAGATTTAATTTTTTCTTTCGGTCAAATAGTTGATCCTAAAGAGTTTGATTCTGAAGTAATCACTATCGACTCCAATCCAACTGCTCCTGGTACCGATATTTCAATTGAAGAAATTGAATTACCCCTACGAGTCACCAATGCACTCAAAAAAGCCGGTTATCCTACCATCGACGCTTTAATTAAAGCTGGTAGATTGGAAGTTAGTAAAGCTAAAAATGTCGGTGAAAAATCATTAAAGATTATTGATTCTTGGCTCAAAGAGAAGGGCTTTACTTGGAAATAAATTATGAATCATCGTATTTTCGGCAAAAAATTAAGCCGCAATCATCATGAACGCCAAGCTCTTCTTCGTTCTTTAACCAGGAATATATTTACTCATGGTGGTATTGAAACTACCGAAGCTAAGGCCAAAGCGGTTATTCCTCTAATTGAGAGATTGTCCTCGACAATCATGAGTAAACCAGAACTAACAGCCAAAAGGGAACTTTTCCGCCATCTTCAGGATCAAACCTGGGTCAATACTGTCGTCTCATCTTTCAAATCTGTTTTTGAAGGCCAAACATCTAACTTTACCAAAGTAATCAAAATTAAAAGAAGAATGGGGGACGATTCCTTAATTGTCAAACTCGCTTTTATTAAACCAGTTGACTTCAAAATTATCAAAAAAGTAGTCGAAGAACCAAAGAAAAAAACAGTTAAAGCCAAGGTTGCAACTAAGGTTAAGAAGATCAAAAAGGAGAAAAAATGAAATTTAAAACAACCGTTAAAAAAGGAAGCGAAGTCCAAAGAGCTTGGCATTTAATTGACCTAAAAGGTCAAACCTTAGGTCGTGTCTGTACTCAAATTGCCCAATTATTAATGGGTAAAGACAAGCTTGATTTTTCGTATCATCGCGATGATGGTGATTATGTAATCGCTATCAATGCTGCTGAGATTCAAGTAACTGGCAAGAAAGCTACTGATAAAATTTATTATCATCACACTGCTTGGGCTGGCCATTTAAAAGAATTAACTTTTGCAGAACTTCTCAAAAAAGATCCACGTAAAGTAATTGAGCATGGTGTACATGGCATGCTTCCAAAAAATAAGTTAAGAGACAGAAGAATGACTCGGTTAAAAATTTTTGTAGGCAGCGAACATGATTACGCTGACAAACTAACTAAAAAATAATATGGTTAAAAAAACACCAAATATTTACATTTATGCCATTGGTAGACGCAAATCTGCTGTTGCCACTATTAAATTATACAAAGGTAAAGGCGAATCACTGGTCAACGATCTAGTTGCTGATAAGTATTTTCCCGGTTCTACCCTTAAAATTAATTTAGATAAACCTTTTTCTACTACAAAAACCATGGATAAATATCACTTCACTGCTAAAATCAGTGGTGGTGGTAAAAATGGCCAGCTTGAAGCTTTAGTTTTGGCTGTTGCCCGAGCTTTAAAGAAGGATGAAGCCGATTTCGGACCACTTCTTCGTGCTGCCGGGCTTTTGACTGTAGATTCTAGAGTTAGAGAAAGAAGAATGGTTGGTACTGGTGGTAAAGCCCGACGCCAAAAGCAATCTCCAAAGCGTTAATCTATTTTTATTGGAATTTCAAAGACTCCCATCCGGGAGTCTTTTTGTTTACTTTTATGTAAAAATAATATAAATTCTTATAAGAAATAAATTATAAAGTAATGAATATAACCGCAAAACTTACTCGTGATAAATAATTTTAATTTACAAAATAAAAAGGATACTAGCGCTTTACTAGAAATAAACGATTTAATTAAAAAATCTTTATTTATTTACAAAAAAAATCTTTTTAATATACTTAAATTTTCTCTGTGGGGTCATATATTTTATATTTCCGGACCAGATCTTATAGAGATTTACGGTCGGCCTATTGTCAAATTAATTGGTTTTAACATTTGGTCAACTATTATAATTTATCTATTAGTCTTTTTATTAATATTAATCATGTATTTGTATTTATCTACTTACAGAATAGCTACTATTTTAATTTCTAAAAGTAATTCGAATAAAATCGATTTTAATGAAATGCTCAGAATGGCTCACAAAAGATCGTTGCCTTATATGTTTTTATCACTCCTTTTGATTGCTATTAATTTAGGAGGTTTCTTATTATTTGTCTTTCCGTTAGCTATTTTAAGTACGTGGTTTTATTTTGCCCCCTATATTTTAATTGACCAAAATACAAGTATATTGCAAGCAATTAATATCAGCAAAAAATATGTCAAAAGCGCTTTTTTCTCAATTTTCGCCAGAATTTGGACACTGCCTATTTTAAACGCACTAGTCTTGTTCTTCTTTAGGCAGCAACATCAACCAATATTTACAGTAACCTCTTGGCTTTTTCAAATTTTGTACAATCCACTGATATTAATCTACTCGTTCGTTCTTTATAAAAACGTAAAACAATTTTTTGAAAATAATATTGAAAAAGAAAAAGTAATCAATAGTTTTTAGCCTTAGTAAAATATCTACTTTTTCATACCTTTATTTTATATAAAATAAATATAAACTTAGGGTATGGTTACACAACAATTACTTGATTACGTTAAGATTTGTCTTGATAAAAAGTTATCTGAGGAAACAATAAAAATCAATTTGCTTCAGGCTGGTTGGTCCGAACAGGACATAAACGAAGCGTTCGAAAAGTTGAGAGTAAATGTTGTCCCGGAAGTTCATTCTATTGGTTTAGAAAATTCATCAGAACAGGAAATATATACTGGAATTCTAAGTTTTGGCGACCTTTTAAAAAGATCTATTAATTTATACAAAAGTAACTTTATAAGTTTGTCTCTGTCAATATTATTTTTTTCGCTATTGTACGAAGGATTATTGTCTATCATATTACTTTTCATACCCAGGACAGCATTTATGGAACTGGTCAAGAGTTATACAACCCGATCACTTCCGCCAATATTAATAGTTTTTGGCGTTATTAACATAATACTATTAAATATATTTTTAAACTTAAAGAACATAACTGTATTTTTAATATTGAAAAGGTCAAGTGACAAGTTGGATTTAAAGGAAACCTTACGAAATATATTAAAAAATATTCCTAAAATAGCTTTACTTTCAGCAGTGGTCAATGTGTTGCTTGCAACGGTCCTTTTAATCGTTGCGTATCTAACTTACTTTAGTCTTAGAACATCTGTCAATATAAGCGCACTGTTTACCCCCATCATTGTTTTTGGATTGCTTTTTATACCATCTATAATGTTCTCTTTTTGGTATTTAATGGCTCCGTATACAATAGTGGAAAAGAAGAATAATAATATTATCGATTCAATAATTGATAGCAAAGGTTATGTTGGTGGCTGGTGGCCAGATTTATTTAGTAGATTCTTTTTAATGGGCGTCTTGTTTTTTATAATTTCATTTTTAACAAATTTCTTAATTAAATTATTCAATTTATCGGGCATAATTATTTTTGGAACCAATTTTATAGTAGCTACTATTTGGGGATCAATCGGAAGTGTTTTTATTTATTCTATTTATCAAAATCTAAAGTATCTAGCTGAAAATAATATAAAACAAACTAAAAAGCCCATATCAAAATTTACAATCGGAATTATAATCGTTGTGATACTAATACTTCTATTTTTACTTTTTATTAATCTACTCGACCATTAGCACTCACCCAACTTACCTTTCAATTTTTCCCAAGCCGATCTACGCAAACTTGCATAGGCTCGTTTTATAATTTTAATTCTCTTATTTAGGATCTTATCCGTATCCTCTGTTTCAATTTTAAAAATCAAATTGTCTTTAATATTTTCGCTTTTATTTCTACTTTCCATATGCTAGTATCATATCATTATGATTCAACTAGTGCCAAATAACAAAAAATCTCCTCAGATAGTCAACGCTATCATAGAAATTCCCCAAGGTTCCCATAACAAATACGAATTTGATGAAGAATTAAATGTCATAAAACTCGACCGAGTACTTCATTCACCATTCTTTTATCCGGTTGATTATGGTTTTATTCCAGAAACTAGAGCCGCCGACGGTGATCATATGGATATAATGGTTATTACCGACTCTCCTGTTTTCCCAGGTTGTCTTATGGAAGCTCGCCCCATCGGTCTTTTTATTATGGCCGACGAAAAGGGTGATGATGAAAAAGTTTTAGCTGTCCCAGCCAAGAATCCAAACTTCGCTCATATCAAAGATGTAAACGATGTCTCACCCCACCTTTTAAAATCAATCGTTCATTTTTTTAGTGAATATAAAAGACTTGAAGAAAAAGACGTTGTTATCAAAGGTTGGAGAAGTTTAGAAGACGCATACAGCATGATTGAAGAGTCTTCCAAGACTTATCAAGAAGAAGGCGAAGCTATTTCAGAATTAAAGCGTTAAGCTTTTTATTAGATCCACAAACTCTTACTTTCATTTCTTCGAACAAGCGATTATGTGAATGCGTTTAAACTAAGTCGGCATTGTACTGAAAAATTCGAACTGTATTCATGAAATTATAACACTTCCCCGCACGCCGTGGGCGGGGGCACGGCGTAAAAAGCGGGGCTCGATTGAAAATTATTCTTTGCGCGCGCGATTTTAAATCCAAAAAAATGACAAATATCTATAAATTTTAGGAACAACTATGTATGTTACAATATAGATGAAATTCTAAACTTAGAAGATAAAATTATGAAAGAAGTTAATCGAAACCTAGCCCCCCAGACCTTAACTGAAAAGTATTCGATGCGTGGTTTAAAGAAAGTTAAGGGTCATAAAGTACAGGTTTTTATTGGCGGAATAAGTGTTGGAAATGAACAGGTTGATGTAGAAGTTTTGCCTGGTTGCTCAAGAGACGGTTTACTCGATACGATGCAAAAAATTACAGCAGAAACTGGTAAACCAGTGAAGGCTATCTTTAATGAGCAGGAAGTGGCTATACAACCAAAAAAATAAATTATTTTTTTCGGTAAGCTAAATTATTTCAGGTTTTTTTAGGTATACAAACGTCACCTTTTTGATGTAAGTTTGGTGACTCAACTTCCCATAATCCAAATTACAGAACATAGCCGATAATAGGGCAGTTTGTCTGTGAGACATTATGTCACCAAGTCGCCTTAAACGTACAAAAACAGTAATGGCGAGATAAAAACACTAAAGTGATAGATAGCAATGTTTACGTCACCCAAGTTGACAAATTTGCTGATGAGCAAATTGAGGCATGGGAAGAGAAAAAAGGTATTGTCGGGATGAAGCGATAAGCATTGAACTTTTTAAACCCCTATTTGAATCGCTTGTTAATAATTGGGATTATAACAACAACAAAGAAAAACTATCTGAATATTTACTTTTAAAATACCCACAAAATAGCTATAATTCTCCTTATGAGTATTGACGAAAATCAAAAAAACACATCTACACAACCAACATCACTTGATCTGCTAATTAATACAATGAAATCTGTTGATGTAAATTCAGAAGAAGCAAAAGCCAATGCAACAAGCATAAAAGACTCAGATGGAAAACGTATTAAGTTAGATGATGATCCGAAAACTAATTAAGAAAAGTATTATTGAACTTAATAAGTAAATTAGTAGAAGTATTAAGATCTAATATATGTACATGAGGTTTGTGTTATAAAAGGTAAAACAACAGATGGATATTTTACCAAAAATAAAACCCAAAAATCAGGAAATACTAGAAAAGCTATCGGAAATGGTTAATTATACGAAAGATGAATTTACAAGAAAACCTATTTATAAAAATAAATTAAATTTAAAACAGATATTATTAGTATCAATGTTTGCCGCTGTTAACTCATATACAGAAGCGATATTTGAACTATGTAAACAAAGTAGACCAGAGGCAGCAATAGTTATCTTAAGAAGCATTGTGGAAGCATGGATTAACTCAATGTATGTTCTAGGTCATCCCAATGACAGATTATTGTATCTTTTTGCAATTGAAGATAGTTATTATAGAAAATCGCTAGTCCAATTATTACAAGATTACTACACAAGGTATCCGAAACAAAGAAAAAAAATATTCACTAGGCAAAAATTAAGAGATATGTCTAAAGTGCCTTCTGATGAACTTGCATACTACAAATCAAAACTGGGCATCTCGTTCAAGAAAAAGAAGGAATTTGATAAGGAATGGGGAAGTCTTTTAGATAGGGCTATTGGAATAGACCAAAAATTAAAAACAAAACAAAAAGATAAGTCTGGAGGAGTTGAACATACCTATCTATTAGCTTATAAGCACCTTTCGGAATATGTTCATCTTTCAATGAGAGGTATTCAGCACTTTTGGATTAATAATGATAAAGGAGACATGTTGATACTTGATAAAAATCCTAATAATATTGACCTCGTTTTAAAGAGTTCCTTCACTTTTTATCTTTATTTTGCAAGTAAACTTAAACAATATAAAATAATTGATTGTTCATTGGCAAAATATCATAATTTTTTTAAAAAGAAGTTGTATGAACCAAGTGTCTAAAGAAGTGGTCTACTTAATTGGCATTAACCATGATATTCAGTTAAATAAAGATTGTAATTTATCAAAACAGTTTTTAAATACATTAGAAAATTTAATTTTAGATTTTGATATTAGATTTGTGTTTGAAGAATGGAGTGTTGATGTTAATAAAATATGGAAAGTCAAAAGCTCTACAATAAAACGTTTGGTTGATAAAATGAAAAAAGAATTAAAAAATAATATAGACCATAGTTATTGTGATCCAGAATTGCATGAAAGAATAAACGAAAACATTAAAGATGAGAATGATTTAAAAAAAGAACATGGTTGGATAGGTCTATTAACTCCAGAACAAAGAATGATAATTGATTGTGAAATGTGGAAAGAGTATGAAAAAAGAGAAAAAATTTGGTTAAAAAAAATTGTAGATAAAATAAAAGATAAAAATGTCGTTTTTATCTGCGGAACAAAACATATTAGTATTTTTAATACACTCCGTGGAGAGGGTTTTGATACTCTTTTAACGAAAAGCGGATATATAATTAAAGTTATTCCAGAACGTTTTGATAAATGGTATAAATAAATTGTAACTTATTTGACTTAAATTATGGGACTTTTAGTAAAAATGATACGTGCGTCTGCACGTGAGGCAAATAGACAAGCAAGATTAAATCTCGCCTATCAAAAACGTGTCCTAAGAGAGGAAGAAGCACATCGCAAACAAATGTTACGTGCGAAAATTCTGGACGAAAAAGAAAAAGCTCGCCAATATTTACAATCTCAACTAGGACAAACAGAAGCTTTAAAAGTTGATTTGTCTAATCAAATAAAGCAATTATCCGATAGACTTAAAAACTCACTTTTAAAATCATATAATTTTTCACTTGATAAATTTATAAAAGAACCTGACATAAAACCATTTAATCCCGGAAAATTAAATATTACTGAAAATGAGCCTGAACTTGAGGATTATCTTCCTAAAGAACTTGGATTGTTAAAATTAATTCCAGGAGTAAAAAATATACATAAAAAAAGAACTGAAGAAGCTGAAATTAATTATAATAAAGACGTTGAATTGTATAAAATACAAGAAAAAAAGAGGAAAGAGATGTTATTAGAAGCTAAAAAAAATTATAATAAAGAGGTAGAAAAAATAATTAAAGAGACAAAAGAAAAAAATAATGAGATTTTTAAGTTAAAAGATAATTTTACAAAAAAGCAACCACAAGCAGTAGTAGAATTTTTTTCTTGGGCATTAGAATTTTTTGAACTTCCCACTGAATTTCCATCCAATACAAAACTCGCATATATACCAGAGTCAAAACAACTCGTTATAGAATATGATTTACCACCATTTGAAATTATTCCTCTTGAGTCCTCTTGTAAATATATAAAATCATCAGACAAAATTTTATCTATTCCAGCATCAATTACTTTTCGTAAAAATTTATACACGTCTTTTATTGCACAAGAATCGCTTCGTATTTTAAATATAATTTTTTCTATAGATAAAGAAAATTTAGTTGAAAGCTTGGTTTTTAACGGATATGTTAATTCAATAAATAGCGGAACGGGTAAAGATATTCGGCCTTGTATTATTACAATTAGAACAACAGACTCTGTTTTTAAAGATATTGATCTTTCACGAATTGATCCAATTTCTTGTTTAAAAACACTTGACGCATCTTTTTCAAAAAATCCATCAGAATTAGCCCCTGTAAGACCAGTGTTGGAATTCAACATGGTTGATTCTAGATTTATTGAAGCATCAGATGTTTTATCTGAATTAGATCAAAGACCAAATTTAATGGATTTAACTCCTGGTGAGTTTGAGTCACTTATAACTAATCTTTTTGAGAAGATGGGTCTTGAAACACGTTTAACCCAAGCATCACGTGACGGAGGGGTTGATTGTGTCGCTTATGATCCTCGCCCCATATTTGGTGGTAAGGTCGTTATTCAAGCAAAACGATACAAAAATACAGTCGGTGTTAGTGCTGTAAGGGATTTATTTGGTACGGTCCAAAATGAAGGAGCATCTAAAGGTATATTAGTTACTACAAGTGGCTATGGTAAGGCTGCTTTTGATTTTGCTGCAGGTAAACCATTGGAATTACTTAGTGGAACCAATTTACTTTATTTACTTGAAAACCACGCAGGAATAAAAGCAACTATCAAGATTCCAGATAATTGGAAAGATCCCCAATCCGATAATTAGTTTTTTTTGAGTTAAAATTCAAACAATTCTTTTACACTTACTCCTAACCCTCTAGCAATCTTAATCAAATATCTAACGGTAGTATTTACATAACCTGTCTCAATCTTTGCTAGATAAGATACGTTAACATGTGCCTTGTCCGCTAAATCTTCTTGAGTTATTCCAACATTCTCCCTTAATCTTTTAATCGTTTGTCCTAAGACCTTACGTTCTCTTTGATATGGGTTGTCTTTTTTATAGCCTTGCATACAACAAGCTCATTATTGGGGAACTTGCCATATAACACCATTCCATATATGGAAAGTTATGTTATTATTTGGTAATAATTAACTTAAAATATGAAAACTAATATATCTAAAACAGAATTGTGGATCTTAAGATTGTCTATTGTTGGACTAATTATTTCAGTAATATTTTTGTTTAATTTAAATAAAACAAATTTGTATTTAAACTACGCCAATAAACAGTTAATTGACCAAATTACCAATGCAATGGAAACCCTTAGTAATGTTGATAATGAAATAATAAATTCGCTTAGAAAATAATAGCTAATAAATGTGATGATAATTAACAACTTAATAGATATATTTATAAAAATATTCTCTACTTCAAAACAAGTAAATAACAAGTCAAATAATGTTGAATCTGCAAATATACATGCCTCAAGTGAAAATATAGATATACTACTAACTGAATACGCCAAGGATATTTATGCTTTTGAGTATTCTGCTATTTTAGATGATAAAACATGTCCTACTTGTGCAAAATTAGACGGAAGTGTAATTGCTAAAGACGACCCAGCTTATTATAAATACAAACCACCTATTCACGATGGTTGTCGGTGTATGTGGGTTGCTATTATGAATGATGAAATCAACAAACCTCAAATAACTGGTATTAAATTGTAATCAGAATAATAGTTAAAAATAATTCAAACTAGAAATGGCTAATGTCATTAGCATTTTTACTGATAATAAATGATTAATCGGTAGAATAAATGTAAAATAGTGTGTGGCTAAATACTCAAAAGATTTATTAGAAAAAATTTGTGAACTGATTAAAAAAGGATTGTCAAATAGAGACGCCTCTTTTTGTATGGGAATATCAGAAAGTACTTTTTACGAATGGCAAAAAGAAAAACCGGAGTTTTCCGACACCATAAAAAAGGCAGAAATGGAAAGGAAATTATTATTAATTAGTAGAATTTTTGAAGCTTCAAACAAGTCTTGGCAGGCAGCTGCCTGGTATTTAGAACGTGTATATACAGACGAATTTGGTAAAAGAGAGCCTAAAGACCTAAAAGATGAAACAGATGATAAATTAGTAAAAGAACAACTTATAGAAATAAATAAACGTCTTGCGAGAGGATGGTATAAAACAATTAATCAATAATACAAATGAATTCTATTTTAGAAGAACAAGAATTAGATATCAAGAAATTAAAATATGTTCTTTACGCTCGTAAATCCACAACTGATGAATCAAGACAAATACGTTCTATCAATGATCAAATATTAGATTGTAGGCGACTAGCCTCAGATTTAAATATAAATATTGTAGAAACTATTTCAGAAAAACAATCAGCTAAGAAACCCGGTCAAAGACCATTGTATAACCAAATGATTAAGGATATTAAAAAAGGTCTTTATGATGGAATTATTTCTTGGAACCCTGACAGATTGGCTCGTAACATGTTAGAAGGGGGAGAAATAATTAACCTTATTGATGAAGCAATAATTAAAGACCTAAAATTTAAAACCCATTATTTTACAAAAGATGCCAACGGGAAAATGCTTTTAGGAATGGCGTTTGTGTTATCAAAACAGTATTCAGATGATCTATCGCAAAAAGTAACACGGGGAACTAGACATAAGTTTTCAGAAGGCGGTAGAACCCATATTCCTAAACATGGTTATATAAATGAAAATGGAATTTATAAACCAGACGGAAAAAATTTTGATTTAATTTGTACAGCTTGGCAGATGAGAAAAGAGGGGGATTCAATAGAAGAAATTAAAAAATATCTAGACAAAAATGGTTATTCGCGAGTATTAAAAAATGAATCTAAAAAAGAAATACTAATAAGTAAACAGAGATTAAGTGTCATGTTTCACGACTCTTTTTATTATGGAAAAATAATACAAGCAAACGATACAGTAGATCTTAGAGAGAATCTAACTTCAATTTTTAAACCGGCAGTCAGTGAAGAAGACTTTATGGCTATACAAAGATTTAATTTAAAGAAGATGAAACCAAATATAAACTACAAAGTATCCTTTTTTCCCTTAAGAGGGATGGTTTACTGTCATTATTGTGGAGGTAGAATGGTTATAGCACCAACTACCTCTGGAAGCCGTAAGAAAACAAAATATCTTTATATTCGTTGTGATAATCCTTTATGTATTCGTAAAAATAAATCTATACGTTCTAAAGTTATTTTTAACTTTGTATATGAATTTTTAACAACCGGGTTAAATTTTACCGAAAAAGATTATGAGAATTATCAAGATAATCTTATAAAACTATCAGATGCTAAGAAGCAAAAAATAAAACAAGAATTAAATAATATTAGAGGAGTGTTAAAACAAATTAAAAAAGATATTAAAGACAGAAGTCTGGAAATTATCAATTATAAGATAGGTTCAACCATTTGGAAAATAAACTCGGATGAAATAGAAAAAATGGAGGCTCAAGAAACACAATTAACCAACAACATTAGTAAACTTGAAAATGATTTAAATAATTCAGAAACAGACCCCTTAACAATAGAACAATTCTTGAACTTATCTAAAAATGCGGCAGTTATTGTTGAATCGGCAGATACTAGAGGAAAAGATATAATTTGCCGAGAAATATTCTTGAACTTTACTATTGATGAAAAGAAAGTAACTAACTTTACGTTAAAAGAGCCATTCGCTACTATGTTAAAAAGTAGGGTTGTAAAGTTTTGTCGGGGATACTGGATTCGAACCAGCAACCTCACGCACCCCATACGTGCGCGCTAGCCAATTGCGCCAATCCCCGTTTTACAACTTGAGTCTAGGGTAAAAAAGTATCAAGTATTAAGTATTTTAACATCGATTATTTATATTATAATGACGAATTTTAGGTTTCGGTTTTTCTTCGGTTTTGCTTATTGACTTGACCAAAACATATTGGTATCAATATACTATATATTAATATTTAACCAAAAATTACACAATGAAAAAAACAAAGAAAACAGTCACAAATATTCAAGGTAACAAGCTCGAAGCGGTCCGAATTGCCATGGAACAAATTACCAAAACTTATGGTGATGGTGCCATTATGAAAATGGGTGAAAGAAAAGCCGACATGTCAGTAGAAGCCATTCCCACAGGTTGTATTCCTTTAGATATGGCATTGGGTATTGGCGGCTTACCTCGAGGTCGTGTCACTGAAATTTTCGGACCAGAAGCGTCTGGAAAAACCACCGTTTGTTTACATTTAATTGCTGAAGCTCAAAAACTAGGAGGCACTGCAGCATTTATAGACGTAGAGCACGCTCTCGATCCAACTCGAGCTGCTGCTGTAGGAGTGGACATAGACAATATGTTGATTTCTCAGCCAGACAATGGTGAACAAGCCCTAGAAATAGTAGAAACATTGGTCAGATCCAATGCCGTTGATGTCATAGTCATTGATTCAGTTGCTGCACTAGTACCAAAAGCCGAAATAGAAGGCGAGATGGGCGATTCAATGATGGGTGTTCAAGCTCGACTTATGTCACAAGCTCTTAGAAAACTTACCGGAGCTATTTCCAAATCCAAAACCGTAGTCATATTTACCAATCAAATAAGACAAAAGATCGGTATCATGTTCGGTAACCCCGAAACCACTCCCGGTGGTTTGGCTCTAAAATTTTATGCCTCTGTCAGAATAGATTTACGAAAAATTGCCAACATAAAAACTCCATCAGGTGAATCCATTGGCTCTCAGCATCGTGCTCGTATTATTAAGAACAAAGTGGCACCTCCTTTTAAAGAAGCCGAGTTTGATATATTAAACACCGAAGGTATATCTATCTTTGGTGGTTTAGTTGACATTGCGACGCAATTTAATTTAATTACCAAGGCTGGAGCTTTTTACAAAATTGGCGATCAAAATGTTCAAGGTCGGGAAGCTGCCAAAAAATATCTCAAAGAACATCCAGAAATCGCTAAAGATTTAAAAACCAAGATTTGGGAAGTTTCCAAAAATACCACTCCAGCATCAGTTGAAGAAGCAAAAGAATAAATTTAAAAAATGAATCTTGAATCAATCAAGGCTAGCCGAATTCCCAACAGGGTATACCTTCGTTTTTCTGATGGTAAGTACTTGCCGTTCTTTATCGATGATGTGGTGATTCATTCTCTCCATTCAGGGATGGATCTAGATGAATTAATATTCAAAAAAATAGTAAATATTGCTTTAACTTATCTTCTAAAAGATTATTCCCTGAGGCAAATAGCTATTTCTCCAAAAACCACCAGGATTTTAACTTTTAAATTAAGTTTATATCTTAGAAGATTGACGAAAAAATATCAATTGGCCTTATCTGAGTCGGAAAAAAGAGAGTTAATCGAAAGCAATATTTTAAAACTAAAAGAAAAAGGACTCATAAATGACGAGGAGTATATTAACTTTTTTATAAAGAAAAATAGTCGAAAATCGCGTCAAGAAATAATATTTTTATTAAAAAAGAACGGAATAGACACAAGTATAATTCCCCCAGAAAAATTAAATAACGAAGGAGATAAGGACAAAATAAAAAATTTAATTATCAAAAAAATACATAATTCTAGTGATTTAATAGACTTTAACAACAGAAAAAAAGTAACCGCCTACCTAATTCGTAAAGGTTTTTCCTATGATAACGTAAAATTTACGATTGACGATTTAATAAATTCCAGGTAAAATAATAGAATCTTATTTTTTAAATTTTATTAGTTATTTTTTACTTTTTATCCTAAACAGCCAACAATGTTAAAAATATTTAATCATACTTTTAACTTTAAATTGATCAAAGAGTAAGTACGGTTGCGGATTTTTGGGATTCAAAGTAATTATGGAGGCAATATGCTCGAATCATTTTTATCTAAAGTTAAAGGGTTGTTTGGTACACCCAATAAGTCCACTTCTATTTCTGCTCCGGTTATTAAAGTTCAAGACGACAAAAAAACAGTTCCGGTAAAAAACAGGGTAGTTTTTTCTCCAAAAGAAAAAACTCAGGAACCAGTTACCCCGACACCAGTCACAGTTTCAGCTCCAGAGGTTAGTTTTGCTGCCAAAGTTGCATTAGATAATGCCAAAAGAATTGAAGCAGCAGCAAAAGTAAAAGAACAAGAAATTTTTCAAAGACTAGCTACTTTGGATGAAAAGGAAAAATATTTTTTCCAAAAAGAAAAAGCTCTTGATAGTCAAAGTTCAGAAATTAGAACTAAATTGACTAGTGTCGATGACTTATACAGAAAACAATTAGAAAAACTGGAAAATATTTCTGGCTTAGATCTTGAAAGGGCCAAGCAGCTCATAATTAGTAGTACGGAAAAGAAGATGGTTAATTGGGTTGCCAAAAAAATTGAAGAAGCTAAGGAAGAAATTAGACAAAAAAGTGAAGAATTAGCCAAAGAAATATTAGTAGACAATATCCGTCACGGAGTTACTGACTATGTGGCCGAATATACTGTTTCCACTATTAGCTTACCAGACGAAACCATTAAGGGAAAAATTATTGGACGTGAAGGTCGAAACATCAGAGCCTTCGAAAAAGTTACTGGTGTCGAATTAGAATTAGACGAAACCAATGATATCCGAATTTCTTCTTTTGATTCAACTAGAAGAGAAATTGCCAAAATCTCTTTAGAAAAATTAATTAAAGATGGTCGAATCCAACCAGTTAAAATTGAGCAGATCGTTGCTCAAACAAAAACAGAAATGGAAAAGATCTTAATTAATGAAGGTAAAAGAATTTGCCAGGAAGTTGGTGTATTTAATTTACCATTAGATCTCATTAGGGAAATAGGTAAATATAAATTCAGATATTCGTATGGTCAAAATTTAGCTAAGCATTCTATTGAAGCTACTAAAATTGCAACGGCAATTGCTTATGAGTTAAAGGCTGATGTCAATGTGGTCCGAATGGGCGCGTTACTTCACGACATAGGCAAGGTCGTAACCGACCAAGAGGGTACTCATGTAGACCTAGGCGTCGACCTATTAAGAAAATATAAAATACCGGAGTCGGTAATAAATTGTGTCGCCGAACATCATGAAGATAAAGAATTTTCCTCAGTCGAATCTATAATCGTCTATATCGGTGATGCTGCCTCGGGTGCTCGTCCAGGAGCCAGATACGAAGTCCACGAGGAATATTTAAAAAGAATGAAAAACATTGAGGAAGTCGCCAAAGGTTTTCCGGGTGTTATCAGTGTTGCGGCATATCAGGCCGGGCGAGAAGTTGTTGTCATAGTCGAACCCAGTCAAGTGTCCGATTCTGAGGCCGAAGTTCTTAGTCAAAATATTGCCGAAAAATTAGAAGAAGAGGCCAAGTGGGCAGGGCAAATTAAAGTTACTGTTATTAGAGAATTGAGAACTAGTAGTGTCGTTGTTGGCAGTAAACTCAATAAAAATGCGGTAAAAAATAACGCATAATACTTGCATTTTGCCGATATTCCGATAGAATTAATATTAATTATATATTTAAAAAAAACAATGACTAAAAAAGATCTTATTGAAGTTGTTTCTCAAAAAGCCAAACTAAGTAAAAAAGCTTCTAAGCAAGCAGTTGAGACTTTCCTAAATGAAATTATGAAAGCTCTTTCAAATGGTGAAACAGTAAAGCTTTCCGGTTTTGGAACTTTCAAAACCAAAATGTTCAAAGCCAAAACTATTAAAGCTATTGGTTCTAAAGAATCCAAAAAGATTGTCGCCCGAAGAATGCCAAGATACATTCCAGGAACTAAAATCAAAAAAATGGTCAAATAATTTTATTTGATATTTTTTAAAGAAACCCGGCTTCGGCCGGGTTTCTGTTTAAATAGTCCGGCACAAACAGGCATTTGTTGGTAAAATACCTCATGTCTAAATTAAGTATCGCAATTGTCGGTCTTCCCAACGTAGGTAAATCAACCTTATTTAATGCGTTACTGGGCAAACGCGTTGCCGATGCTAGTAATTACCCTTTTTGTACAATCGATCCAAACGTCGGCGTAGTCGAAGTACCTGATGAAAAATTACCTATTTTAGCCGATATTGTAAAGACCAAAAAAGTCGTTCCAGCAATCGTAGAATTTGTTGATATTGCCGGATTAGTCAAAGGTGCAGCCCAAGGAGAAGGGTTGGGAAATAAATTTCTAACCAACATTCGTGATTGTGATGCTATTTGTCATGTGGTCCGATCCTTTTCTGACGAAAATATTATCAAAGAAGGTTCAGTAGATCCTCAAGGCGATTTTGAAGTAATTTGTGCTGAGCTAATAATTAAAGATTTGGAAACAGTAGATAGATATTTAAGTGCCAATAAAAATAATCCCAAAGAAAATAAAAATAAAAAATTTATTGCCACTCAAAAATTAAAAGCTGAAATGGAAAAAGGAATCTTGGCTATCAATATTCAACTGAATGATGAAGAGAAAGGATTAATTAAAGATTTATTTTTATTGACCAATAAGCCTTATTTTATTGTTGCCAATGTTGATGAAAACACTTATTCCAATATTGAAAATTGGAAATTAAAAATAGAAAATTTTGAAAAAGTTGTGCCTGTTTGTGCCAAAATAGAATTTGATTTATCAGAATTAAGTCCAGAAGAAAGACTAGCCTATCTAAAAGAATTGGGTGTAAGAAAATCTGGCTTAGAAAGGGTGATTCAAAAAGCCTATGACACCCTAGGACTCCAATCTTATTACACCGCTGGAGTTACAGAAGCCAGGGCGTGGACAATTCATCAAGGAGACACTGCACCGCAAGCTGCTGGTGTAATTCATACGGATTTTGAAAGGGGATTTATCATGGCCGAAATTGTCTATTATAATGATTTTATACAATACAATGGCTGGGAAGGCGCCAAAACCGCCGGTAAATTGCGCCACGAAGGCAAAGAATACGTCATGCATCCCGACGATATCGTCGAATTCCGTTTTAACGTTTAATCAATACCCCGGAAACATTTTTCCTTCCACTGTCTCTCGAATATATTTTTCCGGGTCAAATTCAATTCCAAAACCATCTTTCAAAATTATCTTTGCTATATATGCGTTTCCTAATTGATTCGGATGTAAAAAATCAATATCTCCTGGTTTTATACCAACCACCTCGTTGCCTTCAGAAACAAAAGTATAAAATTTATTCAAATCAAATTTGGCGTATTTTTCATACATATCTATATACAAAACATCATTAACTGGAAAAATATTTTTTAATTCATCAACATATTTAGGATATTCTTTATTTTTTACTGTTTCGTTTTTTCCACATGCAATTGAGGAGCAGAAAATTAAATAGGGGACCTCTGTTTTAATTTTATTTATCAATTTAATTATATTTTCTTTATGCTCTTTGGGAGAAATTCCAAAATACAAATCATTACCGCCAAACAAGCTTATTATTAAATCAGGTTTATAATTCAAAACCTCAGATTCCAATCTTTCCAAGTGATCCAGGCTGGTCGACCCATCAAATCCGCAATTGATCCCTCTTATTTTCCAAGACGGTATTTTCCAATCTGGAATTATATTTTCAAGCTCATCTTTTAAAACATATTCTACTATCTCACGCCAATTCGGATGAACCCATTCAGCCGAAGTAATCGAATCTCCTAAAAAAACAATTCTAAAATGTTCTTTTTCCAGCAAGATATCCTTAATTTTATTTACATCTAAATACATAACAATTTTTACCATGAACTTAGATAAAATACATTATTAATATGAACAAACTTTTAATAATTTCTGGCCCAACCTCAACTGGCAAAACTAAATTAGCCATCGCTTTGGCCAAAAAATTTAACGGCGAACTAATCTCTGCCGACTCAAGGCAAATATATAAAGGAATGGATATTGGTACAGGCAAGGATCATCCCAAAAATATCCCAATTCATCTTATTGATGTCATAAATCCCAATCAAACATTTTCAGTAGTCGAATATCAAAAATTAGCCAAAAGTATAATTGAAGAAATTTATAAAAAAGGAAAATTGCCAATCGTGGTTGGAGGTACGGGCCTATATATTAATTCACTAATCGATTCCCAAAACCAAACCTATCATATTAAGCCCATGCCGATACTAAGATTCTTTTTAAATCGTCTTTCAACAAAGTGGCTCCAAAAAATTTATTCAATTTTAGATAAAAAAGCTTTTGATGGTTTAAATAATTCCGAAAAACACAACCCCCATCGTCTCATTCGCAAAATCGAAATAAAATTACATGTACGAACGGACCTTCGTGTCCGTTCTACAACCAAAATAAAAATAAATCCTCTTCATATCTCCCTCACCGCTCCCAATCCCTATCTTTATCAACAAATTGATAAACGGGTAGAAAACAGGATAAAAGACGGTTTAATAAAAGAAATTGAAAAATTATTAAAAAAATATAAATGGTCTGATCCTGGATTAAACACATTGGCCTACAAAGAATTTAAAACATTATTTGTAGAGACGCACCGCGTGCGTCTCAAAAACAATAAACCAATAAACGAGGACTTAATATTGAATCAATGCGTTCAACAATGGAAATATAACGAGCATGCTCTAGCTAGGCGTCAAAAAACCTGGTTCAAAAACCAACCCAATATTCATATTTTTAATATAACCTCAACTGGTTGTTATAAAAATATTTTATATACAATCACGAAATGGTACAATACAGAATGAAATCACAACGGGTTGAAATATCCTACAGAACCATAATATTTACAGTCATGCTTATATTAGGTATATTTTTAGTTTGGTTTTTAAAAGAAATTTTAGTTTTGTTTTTCATTTGTTTTATTTTCATGGAAGCCTTAAATCCGTTAGTTACTCGACTAGAAAAATATAAACTGCCTAGGCCCTTGTCAATAGTTTTAATTTACATCACGATTCTTTCTATTATTTCTTTTGCTTTTGCCGGAATAATCCCATTATTAATAGAACAAACCACTGGTTTAATTAATACCTTGCCCCAAGACCTAGCCAACACTAGTTTTTTTGGTGCTTCCGCCTCAGACATTTCTTCTCAATTTAAAATATTAGAAACCTTGCCTGGTGATATAGCCAGGACCGCCTTTTCAGTTGTAGCCGACGTCGTTTCCACTCTAATAATATTTGTAGTTACTTTCTACATGCTTTTGGAAAGGAAAAATTTAAATAAATACGGTTTTAGTTTTCTAAGCAGCAAAGTTGATGCTCAAATAAGAAAGATATTCAATCTTCTCGAAAAGAAATTAGGATATTGGGTGCATGCTGAAATTATTCTTATGACCACAATTGGCGTTTTGTCTTATATTGGTTTTTCACTTTTAGGATTAAAGTATGCCGTTCCATTAGCCATAATTGCTGGGTTACTTGAAGTTGTTCCAAATGTGGGACCAATTATTGCTACTGCCCTTGCTGCTCTTGTTGGCTTAACAATTTCACCAATAACAGCACTTTTGGCTGTTGGTTGGGGAGTTTTAATTCAGCAATTAGAAAACCACATTATTGTACCGAAGGTTATGAAAGAAACAGTTGGAATAAGTCCCTTGATTACAATATTTTTACTTATAACTGGAGCCAAGCTTGGCGGAATAGTTGGTGCAATTTTAGCAATACCAATTTATATTACCATTGAAACAATATTTACGGTTCTTACTGATAAATCAGAAAAATAACAAAACAAAAACCCAAAGAAATCGATAAGCCGGATTCTGTTTAAGGACCATCAATCTATTCTCTCTACCTGAGGCTCTCAAAAGCTAGATACAAACGCCCCTACTTGAGATTTCCGCCAGAAGGATGCTCGTTTCACTTCACCCCGACCCTTTTAGGTATCGGGACTATTCGTCACTGTAGCATTGCCCAAAACTTACATCTTGTTCTGCTCTGCAGAATTCTGTGCTTTTTGCGGTCCGGACTTTCCTCCCCGATAAATCGGAGTTAGATCCTTCGATTTCTTTGAGTTAATTGTATTTTACAATATTTATTTAAGCAAAGCAGCATCAGCAGCAGACAGAATCTTAAACATATTTGTACCTGTTTCTGGATCAACTGTTTTAGCAGCTGGTCTACCGTTCTTTAGCATAACTTTTTGAACATTGCCTACGTCTACTTCAACTGACTTTCTCGATTTTACGGAATAAAATTTAATAGTTGCCATCTATATTCACCTCCTTAAAATAATAATGTTTAACGACTCTTCTTAAAATAATATATAACAATAATGGCTAAAATCGACAACAAGCTAAGTGTGAAACTTTTCAATAAATCCCTTTTTATAAATTCATTTCCCTTCATTTCTATCGCCAGTATAGCACAATATTTTGATACAATTGTTGAGTAATGATTTTCGTTTTACTCTTTGTATCAATTTGTAATTTACTTGGATTAAGCTATTTGACTTATATAGTTTATAAAAAAAATAGCTACAAAAATAAAGTGGCAATAAACAATATCCCCGCCAGTGTTAAAATAAATTTAAACAGATTCAATCCCTTTGACGATCTTGGTGGCGACCAAAGCTTTGTTTTATGTTTATTAGATCAAAACAATTCCGGGGTAGTGGTCACATCTTTGCACAACAGAGACAATACCCGGCTCTATGCCAAACCGATCAAAAACGGTGAAGGTCAAAACATTTCTTTGTCAAAAGAAGAAAAATCAGCTATATTTAAAACTATTAAAGGTTAAAAAAATAATGGCAAATAAATTTAAAAATTTAAGCTTTTTGGGTCTGTTTTTAGTCATTGGTGGCATATCCTACCTAACCTTCGACAAGTTAACTCCAGCGAATTCTTTCAATCTCTCTACTAATTCTCCTTCAGATAATAATAATGTTGCAGAAAAAAAGGATAACAAACAAACAGGTGTAATTAATTTTAGTGGTCCAAAAACTCAAAGTTGTCCTTTAAACGGACTTAAATATACAACTGATGAAGAAAAAATTTGGTCAGCCCGAAGGCCACTTGCTGTTATGATCGAAAACCACGCTGAAGCCCGTCCTCAATCAGGATTACAAAATGCCGATATTGTTTATGAAGCTATCGCCGAAGGCGGAATTACCCGATTTATGGGAGTATTTTATTGTGGTATTGTTGATGGTTCAACCAATACTTACGATATCGGTCCGGTCAGATCTGCCCGAACTTATTTTCTAGATTTGGCTTCTGAATACAGTGATTATCCTCTTTATGCTCATGTTGGTGGTGCCAATTGTAGTGCTCCCAAAGACCCCGTAACTGGCAAACAATCTGGTCCTTGTACTACCAACAAAAAAGCCCAAGCAATTGAACAAATTTCTAATTATGGTTGGAACAATAAAGGAACTTGGGGTGATCTAAGCCAATTTTCCTTATCCTACAAAGTTTGTCGACGAGAACCAGATCGTTTGGGCGACACTCGGGCCACAGAACATACCATGTATTGTTCCACTAAGGAACTTTGGAATACAGCTGCCAATAGAGGATTGACTAATCTAACTCAAATTAATAACCAATCATGGGACAAAAATTATCAATCATGGAACTTTAGTCAGGCGGATTCCGTCTCTGCAAATCCAAGCACACCTACTTTCTCGTTTGATTTTTGGACAGGGTACAAAGAATATTCCGTAACTTGGAATTATGACAAAAACTCCAACTCATATCTTCGTTCAAATGGTGGGCAACCACATATCGACTTCAACACTCAAAAACAAATTTCCACAAAAAATGTAGTTGTCGAATATGTCAAAGAAACTCGTTCCATCGATGAACACGGTCACCTTCTTTATGGTGTTATAGGTAACGGTACCGGCTATTTATTTGAAAATGGCAATAAAACAGATATTACCTGGACCAAAAAGAACCGAACAAGCCGAACTGTTTTCAAAGACAGTGCTGGCAAAGAAGTTAAATTTGTTCCCGGTCAAATTTGGATAGAAATTTTACCTACAAGTTCAGTGGTCAGATATGAAGATACAAAACAGTCTTAAGCATTTGTTTATTTCTCAAACTAGGGTTAAATTAATCAATACACTTTTTTACTTTCCTCAAGAGATCTACTATGTCAGACAGCTTGTTAGAATCACTGAAGAAGAAATTAATTCTGTCCGTCGGGAATTGGACAATCTCAAGAAGGCTGACATTGTTAAATCAGAGTGGCGTGGGAATCGTCTGTATTATTGGGCTAATCGCGAATCTTCATTATTTTTAGACTTATTAACACTCGCCAATAAAAACGCCGGTTTAGGTTTAGTCCTACAGAATAAAACCGAATTATCGGGTAAAATAAAACTACTTTTCTATAATTACAAGTTGGTATCTGGTGAAAACAAGGAAGGTGCCATTGATTTAGTAATTGTAGGCAACGTATTGCTTAAAGAAGTGGAAAGTGCCATCAAATTAGAGGAAGAAAAGAGAGGTCGCGAAATAAACTACATGATTATGGATAAAGGCGAGTTTCAATTACGGAAGCAAAAAAGAGATCAATTCATTGTTGATTTTTTTCTAAGTTCACCACTTGTTATAATTGGAAATCCGCGAGAAATTATAAATATATAAATGGCAAAAACAAGAAAAGTAATTAAGACTGGTAATAGCTTGGCGATCACAATCCCTTCTAAAAATATTAAAGACTTTGGTATAAAAGAAGGGGATTTAGCCCAAATTAAAATTAACAGTTCCAAAGCCTCGATTACCTATGTTTTTACCGGACACCCTCGTCAATTATCTTTAATTAACAAACATTAAATATGGCTTCAAAAATCCCTGAACGCATTCTTCGAACATTTTGGATTATCTTAGGAATAACCTTTGTTGCTCTAATTTTAAACATGCCCTCATCTTTACCTGTAAACATACACCTAGGTAAGGTTAATTGGGAACACACGTTTTATCGACCAGAGCTTAAAATAGGCAATTTTAGCAAAAATATAGATTTAAAATACGGCCTAGATTTAGCCGGTGGAGCCTCTTTAAATTTTGATGTCGATACTTCAAGTGTAAAAAAAGAAGACATTCCTCAGGCAATCGAATCTCTAAAAGGCAATATCGAAAGAAGAGTCAACCTTTTTGGTTTAAGTGAAGCCAATGTTCAGATTTCCAACGAAGTCGACAGACACCGACTGACCATAGAATTACCAGGTATTGAAGATTTTGATCAAGCAATTTCATTTATTGGTAAAACCGCTCAGCTTAGATTTATGGGTGAAGCTACAATCGCTCCAGAAGCAACAGCTTCTGCTACTATTTACGATCTTTTTTCAAAAGACATCGGTATTAACGGATCACATTTAACCAAAGCTGCGGTTACAACGAATCCTCAAACAGGCAAGCCAGAAGTCGCAATCGAATTCAATCCTGAAGGAGCTAAATTATTTGAAAAAGCCACCAAAGAATATCTCGACAAAAGAATCGCCATATTTTTAGACGATTCTATAATTAGTGCTCCCACAGTTAACAGTGCAATTACCGATGGAAATGCCGTAATTAGTGGGGAATTTGATTATAAAACTGCCAAAACACTTACAGCTCAATTAAATGCTGGTGCACTTCCATTACCTATTAAATTAATTCAACAAACTCGGATCGGAGCGACTCTAGGAAAAGACTCAATCAATCAGGGTATTTTTGCCGGCTCAGTCGGCCTAATTATAGTCTCGCTTTTTATGATAGGTAATTATGGTTATTTAGGTTTCATTGCCAATATCGGTTTAATTATCTATGGTTTACTTGCACTCAGTCTTTATCGTTTAATTCCTGTCACTCTCACATTTCCCGGAATAGTCGGTTTTATTTTATCAGTTGGTATGGCCGTTGATAGTAATATCCTAATTTTTGAGCGTATGCGTGAAGAAATTAGAAAAGGGAAGAGCTGGAATACAGCCATGGAGTTAGGTTTTGGTCGGGCTTGGGATTCAATCAAAGATGCTAATGCTTGTACAATTATCACGGGCTTAATTCTTTTTAATCCCCTAAATTGGTCATTTTTAAATACATCAGGTATGGTTCGTGGTTTTGCTATTACCCTAATTTTAGGTATTTTATTAAGTATTTTTACTGGAGTCTTTGTTACTAGAAATTTACTACGGGTTTTAGCCCATCACGACAAATAAATATGAATATAATGAAATTTCGTCCACTATTTTTTATAATATCTCTAACTTTAATCTTAGTTTCTGTTTACTCTATCTTCAGATGGAATTTTAAAAAATCAATCGACTTTTCTGGCGGATCTGCTTGGCAAATTATCCTTCCTGATGTTTCTGAAAATTCCAAAATAGAAAACATATTCAAGGACGCCAATGTTTCACTTGCTTCTATTACCAAAGGTGATAGTCAAGTATTTAGTTTGAAATTCGAGAATATAAATACTGACCAGAAAAACAAGTTGGATACTTCGTTTAAGGCCATTGATATTGATTTCAAGGAACTTAAATTTGAGACTCTAGGTCCAAGTCTCGGCAAAGAATTACTCAAAAAAACAATATATGCAATTGTTTTGTCATCACTTGTTTTAGCTATATTTATTGGTAGTCGTTTTAATGATTTTACCTTTGGTGCATCGGCAGTTATCGCTATGTTTCATGATACCTTTATTTTAATTGGTAGTTTTTCCTTGCTAGGTCATTTTTTTGGAGCTGAGTTGGATTCACTTTTTGTTACTGCCCTATTGACTACACTTTCAGCTTCGGTCCACGACACAGTGGTTATTTTTGATCGTATTCGTGAACTCAAACGCCAAAATAGTAAATTTAATTGGGTGGATATGGCCAACACAGCAGTCACTGAAACCATAAACCGTTCTGTTAATAATTCTATGACCGTTATTTTCATGTTGTTCGCCTTAGTTCTATTGGGTGGTGAAGCTACTCGGTGGTTTGCCGCCGCCCTTTTGATCGGTGTCGTTTGTGGTACATATTCTTCTACTGGTGTTGCTATTCCCTTAGTCCTGTTTTTTAAAAAACAAACTTCAAAAACTCAGTAAATAAATTTACTTAAATCCTTTTATTTTTTCTAGCAGAATTTCTCTCTGATTTAGTTCTGGATTATCTTCAACTTCTTTGAAAATATTTTCTAAAACTTCGCCTACTTTTCGACTAGGTTTAATATCCAGTATTTCCATGACATCTTTACCATCAACTTTCAAATCTTTGATCGAAAATGGTTGCTTTTGCACTTCAACGACTCTATTTTTAAATAGTTCCAATCTCCAGCTAGTTTCCCTGGCTCCACTGCCAACCCTGTCTGCTCGTCTTAAACTAAGCATTTCATCTATGTATTCAGGCGTAACATTTTTTATAAATCTTCTAACTGCCTTGTCTGTTTGACCTTCTTCTGAGGTAAACATATGTCGGCGAACTAATATAAAAAGTAAATCCAGTTCTTTGTTAGATAATCTCAATCTTTTGCCAAACCTTGTAGCAATTCTTGACCCAACAATTTCATGATTATGAAATGTTCTGGCTTCACCGCTTCCCATTGCCACAATGGGTTTAGCCACATCGTGCAGTAAACAAGCCAACCGGGTAATTGGATTTGAACTTAAACAATTATCTAATGTTTTCAGATTATGTGTCCAAACATCATCTATATGGTGGCCCTTTTGGGCAAAATCTATCCCCAACAAAAGTTCTGGTATTATTTCTTTCAAAAGTTCCGAATCTCGCAATAACTCAATACCTCGACTAGGTTTTTCTGCCAAAAGAATCTTAAACAATTCATCTCTAATTCTTTCACCAGCCACTTTATTAATTAAAGAAGAGTTTCTTTTAATTGATTCCAGTGTCTCTTTTTCTAAATTAAATCCAATTTGAGTCGCGATTCTAACTGCCCGCATCAGTCTTAAAGCATCTTCCGAAAACCTCTCATCTGGATTACCGACAGTTCTAATTTTTTTTTGTTCTATATCCTTTTGGCCACCAAACAAATCAATTATTTCAACATCTTGATTATTTGAATTTATTTTTATAGCAATGGCATTAATAGTAAAATCTCTTCTTTGTAAATCTTCTTCCAAAGTTTTACCCCATTTAATTTCATCTGGGTGCCGGCTATCAGAATAACCCCTTTCAGTTCTAAAAGTAGTTACTTCAAAAATCTCTTTATCCTTATTTACGATACTAGTCGTGCCAAAATTATTATTATAAAAAGTATTTGGAAATATTTTTTTAACTTCTTCAGGAGTTATATTGGTGGTAAAATCCCAATCATTTACTTTTCTGTCCATGATAAGATCTCGACTAGCTCCTCCGACGATATAAATCTCCGTTCCATTCTTTTGGAATTTATTAATTATATTGATCACCTCTTTGGGGATCGAAATATTTTTGTTCATAAAAGTATTGTAAACCAAAAACCTCCCGGATTACCGGGAGGTTTGTACCAAATTCAAGTATTAATTACCCTTGATCAGGTCTTTCAGGACGAGGCAATGCCTCTTTGACATTAATGTTCCTTCCCGATTGTTCAGTTCCGTCTAATTCGGACATAGCTTTGACGGCATCCTCTTCATTGGCAAATTCTACAAAAGCAAATCCTTTGCTTCTGTGAGTGAATTTATCTTGAACAATATTTACCGATACGACTTGGCCGTAAACGGAAAATAAACTCGTTAACTGCTCATCTGTCACCGTGAAATCCAGATTACCTATGAATAATTTTTTTGCCATATTTGTCTTTTAAGACTCCTTTTACCTAACTAAATTAATAGGATATTATCCTAGCCGGGCTAGTTGGCGTTACTTACCCCAACCACTGGCAATTATAACAAAATCGCACCTAAAAAACCAATTTTATGTAAAATATAACAAGTTATGGTTCCCAAAATAAAAATTAAATCAGCTACTATTGTTGATAATCAAACAAACCCAATAGAATTCTTAGAATTACTTTTGAATAATCGGCAAATAAAAAACAAAGATGTGGATATTTTTTTAAATCCAGTTCATCCAAAAGAGTTGAAAAATCAGGATTTTTCTGTCTCAACATCCAATCTAGATAAAGCAGTAAAAAGAATCAAAGATGCGGTTCTCAAGAATGAAAATATCCTAATTTATGGTGATTATGATGCTGATGGTATTACTGCCACGGCGATTCTTTGGCAATCACTCACCAAAATTGGTGCAAAAGTATTGCCTTTTGTTCCAGACAGGGAAAAAGATGGATATGGCATCAAAGCTAAATCTGTCTATAATTTTCAAAGCGAAAAGAAAACGGATTTTAATTTAATTATTACGGTTGATAACGGCATTGTTGCCCACTCAGAAATTGACAAATTAAATAGAAAAAATATAGATGTGATTATTACCGACCACCACTTACCTTTGACAGAACCTCCAAATGCAATTGCCATTGTCCACTCCACTAAAATATCCGGCTCGGCTATTTCCTGGCTTCTAGCTTCGAAATTTGATGACAATGCCGATATCGGTTTAGCTGCGCTAGGCACAGTTACTGACTGTATGCCTTTAGTTGACATTAATCGAAACTTGGTTGTCCATGGACTTTTAAATCTCAGGTTAAATCCCAACCCCGGTCTCAAAAAATTAATGGAAATAAATAGTCTAAAACAAGACCTCTTGTCTGCTTTTGATTTAGGGTTTGTTTTAGGTCCTAGGATCAATGCTGTTGGTCGTATGTCAAATCCTACTGACGCCCTCAGGTTATTGTGCAGCAGCAATGCTATCCAAGCTTCGAAATACGCTCAAATTTCTAATGAACACAACCAAAATCGACAACTGCTCCAACAAAACGGTATCGATACTGCTCAAAAGCTAGTTCTAGACAATAAAGATAAGCTAATTTTTGTAAAAGACGAATCTTTTCAGCCAGGAATTATTGGTTTAATCGCCGGTCGTTTAACCGAAAAATATTATTTACCGTCGATTGTTATTGGTGTTACTCCAGAAATATCCAAAGGATCTTGTCGGTCGATTAAAGAATTAAATATTATCGATGCTCTTCGGCAATGTTCAAATTTACTTGTCGATGTCGGCGGTCATTCAGAAGCTGCCGGTTTTTCCATTGAAACCAAAAAAATCAGTAAATTCAAAAAGACCATTACTCAGATAATTAACGAAAAATTAAAAACATTAAAGCTTCAACCTATTTTAAACGTTGACGCCGAAATGAAGTTATCAGCCGTAAACACCAAAAACTATAAAGTAATTAAAAAGTTAGAACCATTTGGTTTCGATAACCAAGAGCCTATATTTATCTTTAAAAATTTGTCTGTAATTCAAAAACGTTTAATTGGTGCCAATAGTGATCATTTAAAATTAAAATTAGGCGACTCTTATGGTCGCACTCAACCAACAGAGGCCATCGCCTTTAAAAAAGGAGACCTTGATTCCCAAATAAAAATTGGCTCCCAAGTCAATATTGTCGCCAGATTAGACATTAATGTCTGGAATGGTGTCAAAACCCCACAGTTGATAATCAAAGAAATTCTGTTTGACAATTTATCAAACTGAAGTAAAATAAAGTAATTCAAAAGCGATGACGCAGTCAACACTGCCGATGCTAAGGGAAGAAAGTTGACGACAGTCGATGATTAGAACCCTTCGGGAAGCGCCCGTAATTGCGCCAACGTGTGTCACAAATCCGGCTATGGCTGGGAGGAAAACGGAGCACGAAAAATAGATTTATTTTTCGTATCCTGGCACCGTGTCGGGATTTTTTTGTTATTTATATATAAAATAAACATATGCAAAGAACACTTATAAGAGAAACGCCAGCATGTGTTGGCAAAGAAATTACTATTAAAGGATGGGTAAATAGCGTCCGAAGTTACGGCAAATTAGTTTTTGCTGACATTCGCGACCGCTCAGGAATTGTCCAGGTAGTCGGTGATAAAAATATTGGCTCTCTTAAGGAAGAATTTGTTGTGGAAATAACTGGCACGGTTCGTGATCGCGACTCTAAGTATTTTAACGATAAAATTATTTCTGGAAAAATTGAAATTGAAGTTGAAGATCTAAAAATTTTATCTGAATCTCACGATTTACCTTTTGATATTCATCAGCCAGACTTAAATGTAACACTCCCGGTTTTATTGGATCATCGTTCGGCTTCGTTACGCAACCAAAAAGTTCAAGACGTTTTTAAAATTCAAGCCACAATTGTAGAAGCTTTTAGAAATTATTTAACCAAAAATGATTTTATTGAGATATTTGTTCCAACTTTAGTTGCTGGGTCAACCGAAGGTGGTTCCGAGGTATTTTCTGTCGATTATTTTGACTACAAGGCTTACTTAGCCCAAAGTCCTCAACTATATAAGCAAGTTTTAACATCAATTTTTGAACGTGTATTTACTGTCGCTCATGCATACAGAGCCGAACCATCAGTAACAACTCGACATTTAACGGAGTACGTTAGTTTAGACATGGAAATGGGTTTTATAGACAATTGGACCGAGCTAATGAAAATGGCTGACAGCGTAGTCAAGGTCGTGTTTAAAGCTATTTCCGAAAAACATCAAAATATTCTAGATGAGTACGGTGTTACTATTCCCAAAACAGTCGAGACTACTCCTATTATTAAACTCAAAGACGCTCTTGAATTAATTTACAAGCGTTCTGGCCGTGACGTTCGAAACGAACTCGACATGGACCCTGAAGGCGAAAGAGAAATTTGTCGTTGGTCTCTAGAAGAGTTTGGCAGTGATCTTGTATTTATTACCCATTTTTACACCAAAAAGCGCGCCTGGTATTCTTACTCTAACCCAGAAAATCCAGAAGAAACATTGACTTTTGATTTAATCGGTCGGGGGGTTGAATGGATTAGTGGTGGCCAAAGAATTCATGATTACAATGAATTACAAGCCAAAATAAAATCACGTGGTCAAGATCCAAAAGATTTTGAAACACCTTACGGCCAAGCCTTTAAATATGGCATGCCCCCAGAAGGTGGTTTTGCTATTGGTTTAGAACGTATTACTCAAAATATCTTAAAGCTCGACAATGTTCGTCAAGCCAGTCTTTTTCCTCGAGATATGGAGCGTATAGATAGTCGTCTGTCATTAACTGGTAGAAAAAATATTAATAATAATATTGATCTTCATGAAAAATTAATTAATTACCTAAAAGAAAAACAAGTTAATTTTAAGGAGCTAACTCATATTGCCACAAGCACATCTGAAGAGGCCGCTAAAGTTCGTGGAACCAATATTAATCAAGGAGCCAAAGCCTTAGTGATGTTTGCTGACAACAACCCAATTCTGGCGGTTCTATCTGCCTCCGATAAACTAAACAATAATGAATTCAAAAAACAATTTGGTTTCAAAGATTTGCGCATGGCTAATCCCGAAGAAGTAAAGAAAATTACCGGAACTGAAATTGGGGGAGTCCCACCCTTTGGTAATTTATTTAATACTTCAGTTTATGTTGATACGAACTTGTTGCAAAATAAAGAAATCGCCTTTAATGCTGGTTCAAAAACAAATTCGGTAATTATGAAAGCTAGTGATTTTGTTAAATTGCTTAATCCCAGCCAGGGGAGTTACGCACAACAATAAAAAGGATGAAATTTAAACTCGATTTTTTAATCATTGCCCTTTTGATGGTTTTAAATTTATTTTTATTACCATCATCTAGTTTTTGGCTAATCTACCCACAAAATTCAAGTGTTTTAGGTAGTAGTGAGGAAAAATTAGGTCAATACCAACACCCTCTAATTCCGGTGGTAAAACCAGACAAAAATCCTGAAATACAGGCGCAAAATTATATATTGATCGACAACGATACAAATACAATTTTATTGTCTAAAAATCCTCACGACAAGGTTTATCCTGCATCAATCACCAAATTAGCTACTGCTCTGACAGCTTTAAATATTTACCCATTAGACGAAGTGGTTACTGTTAAACAAACTTATACTGAAGGTCAAATAATAGATCTAAAAGTAGGAGAAAATATAACAGTCAGATCTTTAATTTCCGCACTTTTGGTTCATTCAGCCAACGATGCTGCGTTTAATTTAGCCGAGCACCATCCCCAAGGAATTGTTGGATTTATTAGTCAAATGAATTCAATGACCCAAAAATACGGTCTAATTGGTACCAAGTTTATTAACTTTGATGGTATCCACAACTCCGAACACTATTCGACCGTTTATGATTTAGCGGAATTATCTAGAATAGCCATCAAAAATCCTATTATAAAAAGTACGGTTAAAAGCAAAAAAATTACTATTGCTGATGTGGACAACAAAGAAATCAGAATCCTGGATTCCACTAATGAACTTTTAGACGTTGTCTCTGAAATAGAAGGTCTCAAAACCGGTTGGACGCCAGAAGCGGGAGGCTGCTTTGTGAGTTTAATCAATATTGACGGTCACTATTTAATTAGTGTTGTCGCTCAAAGTCCCGAACGTTTTTCTGATACTAGAAAAATTATTGACTGGGCCAAACAAAATATTGTCTGGCAACCATATTCCCCTTAATCACTTTATTTTTGAGTATAATCATCAGTCACAGCCGGAACATAGGCAATAAAATTATTATCACCTTCAAACACAAAGACTGGTTGCATGTAATTTGTTAAGGTCACTGGTTCAAAATATGCCAAGTAAATTCTTCGTATTACTACAGAACTAGTTTCAGTGTCAGAAACTGGCCAATAATTACCACTTTGCAGCTCTTTCCAGGCAGACTCTGTAGATTTAATTGGATATGTTGAAAAAGACTCACGGTCGATGTTGGCATATTTATAATTAACCTCAACGATTCTTTTGTCGCTAACACTAGAACCACTAACCAATATCGATATTGCCGCTTTTTCGGGCTCATTAGTTACTATTTTTAGGTTATCATCAATATTTTTTCTGAAAAAATCCACCCGAGCAATATGAGCCTCCGATTGGGAATTGGCTTGTTTCAAAGCGCCCATTTCTATTTTCCAATAACTTACATTTTTTTCACCATTAGCCAAATCATCTGTAAGTTTGTCTCCTGATCCTAAAAAATCGGAAGCGATATCTATAGCTTCATTTTTATCTGGAACCCTTTCTGGAGTCAAAAGCAGTTGATCGTTTAAATAAGGGTACTCTAATTTGAAACTGCCATCAAAAACATTCATAATCAATGTATTACTAGATTCAGGGTTTTGGAATTGATACAAACCAACCCTCATTTCTATTGGTTTACTATTAAAAGCGAGTTGAGCGGCAGTTTTTGAATCATCTTCTAATGCAGAAAATAGACTATCTGGCCGGTAAATCACATATACTTTTGCCTGTTCACTAATTTTAGGAAAAGTATCGTTGGGTAGTTCTAGACTAAAAGTCTTTTTATTAAATTGCTTTTCTGGAAAAACAATTTTAGGTAACCTGCCATATCTTACAGTTGGTGGTATAACGGCAGGATAGGCAGTATTATATGATTTTATTGCACTTGTTAAGACTGACCAAAGAACTAGAAAAGCAACTAAGCCCACACTACCAAAACTAATTATTTTTCTACTCATGTAGGCCGTATGGGTTAATGAAGACATACCTTATTTTACATAAAAAAACAAACATAATAAATTTTAATTTTTATGATGCTAAAATAAGCCATGGATAATCCAACTCTTGTGCGTACGCGAATAGCTCCTAGCCCTACGGGAGAACTTCACATTGGTGGCCTTAGAACCCTACTTTATGACTATGCCTTAGCCAGAAAATATAAAGGTCAATTTATTTTAAGGATTGAAGACACCGACCAAAAGCGTTTTATCCCAGGATCACAGGAAAGAATCATGCAGGTAATCAAAGATTACAATCTATCTTGGGACGAAGGCCCCGATATTGGCGGATCCTACGGTCCTTATATTCAAACAGAACGCCTAGATATTTATAAAAAATACATCCAAATATTATTAAACAAAGGTCTAGCTTATTATTGTTTTTGTACCCAAGAGCGTCTGAATAATTTGCGTGAAGAGCAAAGATCTCAAAAAAAATTACCCAAATACGACCAGCACTGTCTACATTTATCCAAAGAAGAAATTCAAAAAAATCTAGACTCTAAAGTTTCATACACTATTCGGATGGTAATTCCCAAAAATGAAACAGTTGTTTTTGAAGATTTGATTCGGGGAAAAATAAAATTCAATACCAACGACATTGATGATCAAGTTTTAATTAAATCAAATGGCATCCCAACTTATCATTTCGCTGTTGTGGTTGACGATCAGTTAATGAATATTACCCATGTTTTAAGGGCTGAAGAATGGCTTTCATCAACCCCAAAACACGTACTTTTGTACAAATATTTCGGTTGGGACATGCCAAAAACAGCCCATCTTACTGTATTACTTGACCCAGACCACAAAGGCAAGATGAGTAAAAGGCACGGATCCGTACACGCCCGAATTTTTCTGGAAAACGGCTATTTACCCGAAGCTGTTTTAAATTTTCTCATGCTTTTGGGTTGGAATCCGGGAACTGAACAAGAAATATTTACCTTAAGCGATTTTGTCAAACAATTTAGTATTGAAAAATTAAATAAAAAGGCCCCTGCTTTTGATCGTAAAAAGTTAGATTATATAAATGGTGTCTACATTCGTCAAAAAACAGACAGTGAACTCGTCGAACTTCTTAAGCCATTTATTCCGGAAGTCAGTTTTGAAATTTTAATGCAAATTATTCCCCTAATAAAGGAAAGAATCACGACTCTCAAGGACGCTGCCAATTTAACTAAATTTTTATTTGAAGATGTAAGCTACGATAAAACCTTATTGCTTCAAAAAAATATTACTCCCGAATTAGCCCATGATATGTTAAATAAAACAAAAGAATTAATTTTAAACTTAAAAACTTTTGACTTTTTAACTCTACAAACTAATTTGTTAGACCAAATTAAATCAAATAACTGGAACACTGGGCAATTCTTTATGGTTTTTAGAGTGGCAATTTGCGGTTCAGTTTCGACCCCACCAGTCGTTGACTGTCTACCGATCATTGGCAAAGAGGCCACATTGAGAAAAATAAATCTCGCCATCGATTTGCTAAACTAGTTTGTGTTTGTTTTATTGTTATATTTATTACGAATAATATTTCCTGTTCCAATATTTGGTCAAACTGTGACTGATATTCCAACATTGACTCCAACTTCTACAAATACACCCACAATTACAATCGCTCCAACGCCGACAATTGGCAGCACAGCTGTTTCCTTGGTAGTAAGCTTAAACTCGAGCGATGAATTTAAGGAGCAGTCTTTTTTATTAAATTTTATTTTTTCTCATGGGAAAAACGATACCGACTATTATTTTAAATGTTACGGAGGAGTTGGTAGTGATAATTATTCCGTCGAGGTACAAAATGATTCTAATTGGCTTAATGGGTATAACGGCAGTTGGCAAAATATGCCAAAATTTTCAACAGATTCTTCTGGAAACATTAGTCAAAATATCACTATTCGAGTTAAGTTCTCATCTGCTAATGGCAGTTGCAAAATAACTTGCAAAATAATTGAATCAGCCAAATACACCAGTTCTGGTAATGCTATTTTAAGTAATTCTGTTTATTTAAATATTTCCAATCCGCCTCCTTCACCCACACCCACCAATACTCCCACTAATACTCCACAACCAACTAATGTTCCGTCACCAACATTCACACCAACAAAAACACCCACACCAACCCTAAGTCCAATATCACCGTCACCAACACCAACAAGTCCAGAGGCAACTTCGAGTTCTGATTTGATTACTCCAACAAGCGAATATGTTTTAGGTGAGACCGTTGTTTCTGAAATTAGCCCAACCCCAGTAAATATAATAAAAAATCAAAACGAAAAGAAATCAAATTACTTACCAATGATTTTTATAATTTCGGGTGGTATTCTACTTTTAATACCGTTATTTCTAAAAAAATCTGACACATGAAATTAAATTTTAAAAATTTAATCCGATTTTTACCTTCAGTTTTATGGATGGCTGTAATATTTTATTTCTCTTCCCGTTCTACCACGGGTATTATTAACGGCCAAGTCCAAAGTCTTTTATTTTTCAAGAGTTTGCATTTAATTGAATATGCCATATTGGGTATTTTTTTATATTCAGCCTTTAAAAAATATCAATATTCAATTTTGATTGCTTATATTTACTCACTCTCAGATGAATTTCATCAACAATTTGTTCCTGGAAGGGAAGGTAAAATAAGCGACACCTTTATTGATTTAGTGGGAATATTGATAGGTAGCTTGATAATTCGAGAAATTATAAAACTGACCCATTGACTTTTTTTCATATATATAATGTAATTTATATTACATTATGAATAAAAAAATATTTGTCAGTTTTCTTGTTTTAATACTCCTTTTAATTGGTACCACCGGGGCAGTTATCGCTTATTTTAGTGATACTAAAATAATTTCCGGCAATACTTTCACAACAGGGAGTGTCAAGCTTGATTCATCTTTAACTTCACCTATAAATTTTGAAAACCTACTTCCCGGTGAACCACAATCACAAGACATATCAATTAAATATGATGGTACTATAAATGCCGATTTATATTTTGGAATATCTAATCAATTTTTAATAAATAGTCCATTTTATAATTCAGAATTAGACGAAAGCTATTTAGAGCTATCAGTTTTCGATAAGGATTCGAACGAAACAATAATAGATTGGCAGGATTATAAGTTTTTCCTAACAAATTGGTCGGAACTCATGGCTCAAGTTGACCCAGGAACAACTAAAAATTATCGAATTGACGCTCTTCTAAAATCATCAGTCAACAATGATCTTCAAGGAAAAATCGACAGTTCAAATTTAATATTTCACACAGTCCAATCAGGGGCTGGTGTTCAGCTAGACGGCGACCCAACAATGACGTTTTAATAACATTCGTGATAATAAAAATTTTTAGGCACTTTGTTCAAATAAGTTTACGAACCATTAACTTTATTTTAAATTTAGTTTTAATATCGGCATTGTTAATAATAATATTAACTACTTTCACTCCCACAAAGAAGTTTTACATTTTTCGTGTCATGTCTGGTTCTATGGAACCAACCATAAAAACTGGATCATTAATATTTGTTTCGGCCGATAAAACAGAAAATACACAAGAGGGAGATGTTGTTACTTTTAGCTCAATTACCCAACCAGACCTACTAATTACCCATCGAGTAATTAGTGTCGATAAAAACGAATCAAATATGGTTTTCAGAACCAAAGGCGACGCCAACAGTTCCCCAGATTTAGAGCCAATTAAAATCGAACAAATTAAGGGCAAGGTAATTTTTGACTTTCCTTTTTTGGGTTATTTATCTCTCTGGGTGCGTACCCCAAAAGGATTTATGTTTTTGATTTTATTACCTACAATTTATGTTTTTATCAACCAATTATTTCAATTAAAAAAAGCAATTGAAGAAGAGGTAATTAAAAAATACAAAATAAAGAAAAAAAATAAACCCAAGAAAAGTAGTTTGAATCTTTTAATTATATTTATACCTTTTTTATCATTTACTTTTGGTCAAATACCGAACACCGAATCATTTTTTTCTAATACCTCATCAATAGAAAACAACTCTTTTTCAACTGGTTTTTGGGTTTCTGTTTTTTCTTCAATTACTAATGAAGATTCGGTTGTAAATACAAACAATCTCAATATCGGTTACACATTAAATTCTGTGGCAAATTTGGACTATGTTCAACTTTGTTATTCTATAAATCTGGATTCAAATTTTATTTGTCCAGACAATCTAGATTTTAGAAATAAAAGTGGTAGTTTTAATTTTAATGCCGACGAAGACGGTTTATATACTTTTTATACAGTTGCCCACACCCTAGACGGTAGACACGAAACGGATATTGACTCTGAAGGAAAAAAATATTTAGTTCAAATAGACACCAAACCACCTACTACCTTTATCGACTCTACCTCTTTTTCAATTAAGAACTGGTCCGGTCAAAATTTATTAGAAAATGGTAGTTTTGAATCAGGGTTATTGGGTTGGAACATATCAAGTTCAGTCGGAGACCACCATGTAATTTCATCAGATTCAGGGGTAGGAGAAACGGTTTTACCCACTACTGGCTCAGAAATGTTTTCTTTGGGTTTTAAAGAACCAACCACCGATCAACCTGTCCAAGACGGAATCTATCAAATCTTTTCCTTACCCCAAAACCTTCGCCCCACAGTCTCTTTCTCATTTAGATCTTTTAATAGCGACACTTATGATTTTAGTAATTTTAATGTTCAAATTTTAGGTCAAAATGATCAGTTATTAGAAAATATAATTAATTTTGGCCGAAGTTTTAGTGACCCAGTCGACTCAGGTTGGTGCTCCATTAGTAAACCACTATCAAATTACTATTACGACCAACCATTAAAATTATTTTTTGGAGTTAACAATGTCGGTTCTTCTGGATACGCTTGGACCGACATAGATGATATAAAAATATCGACCACTGATTTACGTATTGGAGAAACTTCTACCATCCAACTAATTGCCCAAGATTTAGGTAGTGGAGTATTTGATACATCCATCATTCCAGATTTAATAATTGGGGATAACCTGTTAAATTTTAACTCTACCGATTTGGCTGGCAATGAAGAGAAAAATAATCAAATTGAAATAATAGTTCAACCGGAAGTTGTTTTAAACCATATATTTTTTAATTCACCAGGGATAGAACTATTCAACAATACCTCTAATGATTTTTTTCTTGACGACTATTTTATAAAAAATATATCTGGCCAAACACAAACCTTAACCAATATTAATGTTGGTCCAACCAGTGCTTATTTATTTAGTCTATCCGAATTTGATTTTCTCTTTGATTCTGATCATGACACAATTTCGTTAATAAAAGAAAATAATATTATTGATTCGACTACTTATGTTGATAATAACGACAATTCTGATTGGCAAAGAACTCCCGACGGAGTTGGTACTTGGAGTTATACCAAAAATTCGATCGACACTCAGCTCAACTACAACTCGTCTTCAAAAAAAATTACTTTTACGGTTTCCAATATTCCGGCAAATGTTGATCACTTAACTTATGAAATTATTTATTCAAGCCTCGGGTTAGAAAAAGGAATTTATGGTGAAATTAAAAAGCAAAGTATCGAAAATTCCAAAACAGACAGAGAGTTGTTTTTAGGCACATGTTCGACGGGAGGAACTTGTACCCCCGACTTAGACATAGGTCAAACCGCCGTTGTTAATTTAACTCAGATTTTAGACATTGGCAGTACCCAAGTTCTCAGTAAAATTTTTAATTTATGAAATTAATTATCTTTATATTTATATTTTTACTTTTTACTCCGTTTGCTTATGCTAACGATATAAATATAATTTGCCAATCAGAAGGTGAGTGTTCGAGTCCTTCAAATCTACCCTTATTTTCTCAAGATAATATTTATCCAGGATTTAAGGTTACTAGTCATTTAAAGATAATTAATCTTCAATCAAGTCAATGCAAATTAAATTTAGAAATCGTGAAAGGAAAAAGATGGAACGACAAATTATCCAAATCAATCGAGATGAAAATATTATCAACCAGTAATATTTTATTTTCTGGTCGATTGAGTGACATATTGACTCAGAAAAATATTACATTAAATACCATCAAACCTAATGAATCTGAAACCATTGACTGGTCGGCTAGTTTAAATTCAAACACTGGGAACGATTTTCAAAACTTAACCACTAATTTTGACTTAAATTATAAGTTTGATTGTGCTGAGGTACTAGGTACTACCTCTTCCCCAAATCTATTTGATCGAATAAAACATTTCTTTTCTCTAAAAATAGTTTTTGGTGTTGGTGCAGTAATTTTAATTTATTTTATCTTGGCAAAGGTATTTAATTAATCTATACTAAATTTGTGAAGCACTTGCTATCAAGTTTATTTGTACCCCAGGAAAGAAATAGCCATCGCGCCAGTATCTTGCGTCCGCATTTTTTAAGTTTTTTGATTATTTTCTATCTTTTCAATCAAACACTTATTAAATCTTTTACTATAGTTAAGCCTGGTGTTCTAGGTTATTCATCCGAAATTACCGCAGCTAAAGTATTTTATTCAACTAATTTAGAAAGGCAAAAAAATGGATTACCACCACTACACTTTAGGTCTTTATTAGCAAATTCCGCTAAAAATAAGACTCAAGATATGTTTACTCATAATTATTGGGCCCACACTTCACCAGAAGGCAAAACTCCTTGGGATTTTTTTAAGTCTCAAAATTATGAATATACGGTCGCAGGGGAAAACCTCGCCAAAGATTATTATGATACCGAATCCATGATGACTGCTTGGATGCAATCGCCAACACACAAAGAAAATATCGTCAACCCTAAATATAAAGAAATCGGTATCGGCGTGGCCGACGGAGTCATAAGTGGTATCAAAACAACATTGGTGGCTCAACATTTTGGTACTCCAGTTGACGGAATTATTGCCAACAATACCACGGAAGAAATCGAATTAAACTCTCATCCTTTTGGTTTAAGTAATGAATCACAAGTTTTAGCCCAAACATCCACTCGATTAGCAATTAGTCCGTTATTTATCAGCAAACTCCTCGGATCTCTCATGTTTTTAATTTTAATCTTTGCTCTTTTAGTCGATGCTTATATAACTTTAAGAAATGGTACGCATCGAATATCTGGTTCCTCAGCTGGCCATTTAGGTTTTCTTTTAATTATATTTATATTTTTAATATATAGCCAACAAGGCAAAATTTTCTAAAAATGATCATTAAAGAAATTAAAGAAAAACCAGGTGAACATTTTATATTATTTATAATTCTTTTCGTCGGCGCCATACTTTTTTTCCAATTTCGTTACAATGAATTATTGCGACACCGTGTAATTTACGGGGTAGTTTCATCCTATTTTTTTTGGAGTCTATTTCATCATTACAAAAAAGGGGATTTGCACCTCTCTATTATTATCGAATATTTTTTGTTTGCTTTGTTGGCCGTTATTTTAATCGCTTTTTAATCTGTTCAATCTGCCATTCTTTAATTTTTTTAGGATTTCCCGAAAGTAATACATCGGGAACCTTATGTCCCATAAATTCTCTTGGGCGTGTGTATTGGGGGTATTCAGGAGCTCTTATTTTTTTACCATCGATTTCAATTTCAGAAAAGCTTTCATTTTTATTTGATTCATCTTTTCCCAATACTCCAGGAATTAATCTACAAACAGCATCTACAATTACCATGGCAGGCAACTCACCTCCGGTCAAAACAAAGTCACCAATAGAGATTTCTTCGTCTACCATATTATCTACAATCCTTTGATCAAACCCTTCATAATGCCCAGCAATTACCACTAAGTTGTCTAGTTTACTAAGTTTTTCTGCCATACTCTGAGTAAATTTTTTACCCGAAGCTGACATTAAAATAATTTTTTTTGATTTATTATTAAACCCTTTCTGTCCCTTAACATACTCCAATGCCTGGTACACCGGCTCAGGACGCATCAACATACCAATATCACCGCCAAAGGGCCTATTATCTATTGAACCATACTTATCCAATGCCCAATTTCTTAGGTTATGCATTTCAATATTTATTAACCCCTTATTGATCGCCCTCTTAAGTATGCTTGCTGAGAATGGCGACTCAAACATTTGTGGAAAAAGAGTAATAATGTCTATTTTCATGCCTTATTTTAACAATAAAATCTCTGTTATACTCAATTTATGAAAGTAAATAATAAGTCGAATCCAATAGCTGTTATAGTCATTCCTACTTACAACGAAGCCGACAATATTGGTGAAATGATCGATTTTTTAAACGACAAAACCTTTTTGGATATTAAAAATAAAACAAGCGGACTTATTAGAAATTGGGATATGAAAATTTTAGTCGTTGATGGCAACTCTCCTGATGGAACTGGAAAAGTAGTTGAAGAAAAATCCAAAAAATATTCAAATGTTTTTTTATATTCCGAGACGAGTAAAGATGGAATTGGAGCTGCCTATCTCAAGGGTTTTAAGTATGCCATGGACAACTTAAAAGCCGATTTTATTTTTGAATTTGATGGTGACTTCCAACACCCGCCAGAAACAATTCCACTAATGCTTAGAGAGGTTGAAAATGGCTATGACTACGTCATTGGTTCGAGGAAAATTAAAGGTGGTTCGAATCCAAAAGGCTGGGGATTTAAAAGACTTTTCTACAGTGAAATTGGCGGTCTAGTTGCTCGATTTATCATGTTTTTTCCCTTTAAAAATTTTTGGCGGGTTACCGATCCCACTACGGGTCTCAAGGTTACTAGGGTCAACGGTTTTGCTGACAAATTAGACATGGATTTTGATCATTTATATACTAAAAGTTTTGGATATAAACTTCAATTACTTTTTGAAACTCTAAGATTGGGGGCTAAATACAAGGAAATTCCTCTTAATTTCCATGTACGCAATGCGGGCGAATCAAAAATTGAGACGAATACTGCCAAAGATATTTTTAGGGTTGCTTTTTTATTGCGTTTACATGATGAACAAACTAGAAAATTTTTAAAATTTGGAATTGTTGGCGGGGTTGGTTTTATAATAAACACTGCAGGTGCTAGATTTTTTAAATCAATTTTAATAACACCCGAATCCAATCTTAGTCTATTAAATGGTTTGGCCAATGCTATGGCAGCCGAAATAGCAATTATTTCAAATTTTATTTTTAATAATACATGGACATTTTCCAAAGAAAAGATAACGAACATGTTGAAGTTTGTAACTAAATTTTTAACTTTTAATTTATCCTCTGTTATTTCAGGTATTTTATTTCCTTCAGTCGTTGTGGCTACGTTGACTTATCTCTTTGGGGACAGGCTTTTTCTTTATCAAGTTATAGCTATTTTTACAATCACTATTCCATTAAATTGGTTTATTTATAATAAAGTTATTTGGAAAAAAAAATAAATTTGAATCGACCAGTAATTGTAGTACAATGCTGATATTAGAATTTAAATAAACAATGAAAGGAATTATTCTTGCAGGCGGTAGGGCGACCCGTTTACGACCATTAACTAAGATCACATCCAAGCAACTTTTACCGGTTTACAACAAACCGATGATCTATTACCCAATAGATACTTTGATTAAAGCTGGAATTACTGACATTTTAATAATTATTGCCCCTGATTATGCTGGACAATTTTTAAATCTCCTCGGTTCTGGTGTAGAATTTGGTGCCAGGTTTACTTACGAGATACAAGAAGAACCAAAAGGTTTGGCCGACGCTTTTCGTATTGGTAAAAATTTTATCGGCAACGACGACGTCACCATGATTTTAGGTGACAATATTTTTGATGAAGATTTCTCCAAAAAAGTGAGTTCATTCAAAGGCGGAGCCACAGTTTATGCCAAACAAGTAACCGACCCTGAGCGTTTTGGTGTCGTTGAATTTGACCAAAATATGACAGCGCTTTCAATCGAAGAAAAACCAAAAATTCCCAAAAGTAATTATGCTGTCGTCGGTTTATATACTTATGATAATCGTGTTGTTAAATACGCTGAAAATTTGCAGCCATCTGCTCGAGGTGAAATTGAAATTACTGACCTTAATAATATTTATCTAAAAAATGGTGAGCTAACTGTAAATATTTTTAAGGGTTTATGGGAAGACGCCGGTACATTCGATTCTCTTTTAAGAGTCCAAAATATTATGGCTCAAAAACACCAAGAATCGTTAAAAGAATTGCAAAAATAAAAAATTAGACCTTAATCAAGCTAATATCACTGGTTTGGCCCGCTGTCATCCAGTTATTGCCGTGAATCACCAAAACATTATCGTCTTTTTCAATAAACTCAAAGTTTATAAGTTTTTTGAAAATTGGATCTTCCATTCTAAATTGATTTTCTGGAAATTCCTGTATTAACGGCATTACTCCATAAGAAAGTGCCAATGATCTAACCGTATCAGAATTGTTTGTAACAGCAACAATAGGAATTTTAAATCTATATTTAGATAAAATTCTTGCTGTATTCCCCGATTCAGTGAAGACGATTATGGCTTTTATCGGAAATTGACCTGAGTTTTTTATAATATTAGCCGCAGCCCTCACCAAAACTTCCGTCGTACTGTCTAATTTAAGTTCAATTGATTTTGCCACACCATTTTTTTCACAAAATTCTGCAATCTTATTCATTTCTTTAATTACCTTAAATGGATGATCCCCAGTGGCAGTTTCTTCTGACAACATCAAAGCATCTGTACCATCAAAAATAGCATTGGCTACATCAGTCGCTTCAGCCCTAGTTGGATGATAATTATGGACCATCGATTGCATCATTTGTGTAGCAACAATTACTGGCTTATTATATTTTCTACTTAAATCAATTATTCTTTTTTGCCAAAAAGCCAATTCTCCCATTGCCACTTCTACTCCCAAATCTCCTCGAGCTACCATTACAGCATCAGTAACCTTAATTATTTCTTCAAGGTTATTGATAGCCGATGAATTTTCAATTTTAGCTATTATTTTAGAAGTTGCTCCAATTTCTTTTAATTTTGATCTTAGAGTTTCGATATCTTCTTTAGTTCTAACAAACGATAAAGCAATATAATCTGGGTCAATTTTAGGGATCATTTCCAAAGCTACAAGATCACGTTCCGACAAAAGAGGTAAATCAATTGTTTTCTTTAGTATATTTAAACTTTTTCTATTTTTAATTATGTAATCTATCTCAACTTTTGCCTCCACGACTCCATTTTTGCTACCTATTATTTGTAATTCCAAATCCCCGTCATCTATAAAAGCCGTATCGCCAACTTCTAAACTAGAAATTACTTCTTTTGGATTAAGAGTAATGGTCTTATTACTGTTAGTAGTCGGTCCAATAAAAAGACTTTCATCCTCTTTAATTTCAACTTCCTTGCCCTCAAAAGTTTCTATTCTAACTTCTGGACCTTGTAAATCAGCAATCGTACCAATATTGTAATCCAGTTTTCTAGCTATTTCCCTAACTTTTTTTATAGTATTTTGATGCCAATCAAAATCATTGTGTTTTAAATTAAACCTAAACAAATTCACACCAGCCAAAATTAATTTTTCAATTACCTCCCCGTTTTCCGAGGCGGGTCCAATAGTAGCGACAATTTTAGTTTTTTTATTCATAGCTCATTTATATCTATTTTATATCTATTAAGCAACCGTAAATAATAGCTGGATTACTTCGTTGTATAATATATTAACTTATGGACAGGCAACGACTAACTATTACCATTAAAAACGATATTATCAAATCCCTTGATGCAGCGATAGACGGTTTTAATCTTCGCAATCGCTCCCATGCTATCGAATATTTTTTGTCCCAAGTTCTTGTTCCCAAAGTAGGTCAAGCCATAATCTTAGCTGGCGGTAGTGGAGTAAAAATGAGGCCGCTAACTTACGAGGTTCCAAAGCCTTTGATCCCAGTTCACGGCCGTCCGTTGATTGATTATATTATCCCTATGCTTCGGGAAGTTGGCATTAAAGAAATAATTATTGCCACTGGTCATCTTGGAGATAAAATCAAAGAATATGTGGGCAACGGTCAAAAATATGGTGTAAAAATTTCCTATAGTCATGAATCAAAACCACTTGGTAGTGCCGGTGCCATTCGTAACGCTTCTACTTTACTTCAAGATAAACCATTTTTAGTAGTCAATGGCGATGTACTAACCAAAATTGATTTAATGGAATTTATTAGCTACTATCAGCCAGAAAAATATGTGGCTCAAATTGCCCTATCAAATTCAGCCAATACCAAAGGATACGGCACCGTCCAATTAAGAGGCGAAAAAATCGTTAAATTTATAGAACACGATCACTCTAAACCAACTCAATTAATTAACGCCGGAGTCTATCTTTTTAGTCCTGAGATTTTACGTTATATTCCTTCTCATGGCCTAGTAACAATAGATGAAGTTTTTACTAAATTAGCCCAAGAAGAAAAAATGTGCGGTTTTTCATATGACGGTAGTTGGTTCGAGATTTCAACACCAGAAAATTACGAAAGAGCCATAAAAGAGTGGACCGATTAATTTGTCTTTCCAATTAAAATAAATAAGATAATATTCCTCAAATTGAATCTAAACCGGTTTACTAAACAAGAAAATATAAAGAATCCAGGCGATGATTAGTCCGCCAATTATTTTGATTATAATATTGTTTTTATTAACACCAAGAGTATAAATTGATATTCCAAGCGATAATATTGATATTAAGAAGAGCGGTCCCTCAAAGGCAATAAATGAAAGGAGAAAACTAATGACCGAAATAATTAAAAATTGCTTTGCAGTTATTTTTATTTCGTTAAGTTTTTTCATTTAAGTAAATCATACCATCAAATAAAATAACACACACACACCGTAAATGAAGATTGCAGACTATAAATAGTAGGGACTCTAAGGCGTGGAGCCTAAGTGGATGAAATATATTTTAGGTTGAAAACAAACCTGATATTGTTTTCATTGACAGTGAAAACAATATGTATTATAGTTGAATTATGAATAGAGATATTTTGGCTTCAGCTTTAAAAGAACAACAACAATCGTTTATTGGTCGTGATTTGGGTGTAAAAAGAGAAATTTTAGATAAGTTGGGTCAAATTATTAGTGCGCCTCAAATTACAGTTATTAGTGGTTTACGTCGAGTAGGGAAGTCTACCTTATTGGCTCAAATAGCCAATAAATATCTCAAAGATGATTATTACTTCGTCAATTTTGAAGATGAACGGTTGTTAAATTTTGAGGTGAAAGATTTTGATTTGCTTCACGAAACTTTAATCAGTTTGTTTGGGGAAAAACATACATTTCTATTTGACGAAATCCAAAACGTCCCAGAATGGGAACGGTTTGTTCGTCGTCTTCACGACCAAGGCTATAAATTTATTGTTACTGGCTCTAATGCTTCTCTATTAAGTCAAGAGTTGGGTAATAGATTGACTGGTCGTTACTTACGGGTAGAACTATTCCCATTTTCATTTAAAGAGTTTTTATTATTTAAAAATGTCAAAGTGCCTGATTTGAAAGTATTAACTACTAAGGAAAAAGGACAACTGGTTGGGTTAACTAAAGATTATGTAGTCTCTGGTGGTATTCCGGATTCGCTTAAATATCCAGAATTAAAAATTCACAAAACACTTTACGATGATGTTTTATATCGTGACATTGCCACTCGTTACAAATTGGATAATGTTAAAAGTTTAAAAGAATTAACTTTTTATTTGGTCAGTAATATCTCTACTCTTATTTCTTTTAATAAACTTAAAGAACTTCTTAAATTGGGGAGTGTTAATACTATCAAAAGCTATATTGATTATCTAGAAAATAGTTGGCTATTTTTTGTGGTTAATAAATATGCTTACTCGGTCAAAGAACAACAAATTGCGGCTAAAAAGGTTTATGGGATTGATACTGGTTTGGCCGTATCAGTCGGTTTTAATTTTTCTGAGAACTCAGGAAAATTAATGGAAAATGTTGTTTATTTAAAATTAAGAAGAGAATATCAAGATATTTATTATTACAAAACAGCTCAAAATTATGAAGTTGATTTCTTTTTACCTAAGATAAACTCATTTATTCAAGTCTCCCAATACTTTGATCTCCCCGAAACACAGGAAAGGGAACTAAGGGCTATCGTCGCTGCTGTCCAAGAACACAAAGGAGTTACTAGCAGTCGCCTGATCACTGAGAGTGATAAACAGACAGTAGACAGAGAGGGGATAAAGATTGAAGTTGTACCCTTATATGAATGGTTATTAAACTAAAACCCCACAACTTCCGTCCAAATTTGTTCTAAGGCGGGGAACATCAAAACTCCAACAATCCAACGCTACGAAGTAGTAGTGAGATATAATAAAATTTAACCGTGATAAAAAAAATTCTTATCGGTGTTAGTTTGTTTAACATATCTCTAATCATTTTTGCTGGTATCTATGGGTATATAAACTATAAAAAAATTGTTGTTAAGCCAAATCAACCCATCGTCTCTATCCAGCCAACTCCGACTCTCGATCCATTACGACCTTATTCTATTCTCCTTTTGGGATATGGCGGTGGCACACACGACGGTACTTATTTAACCGACTCCATAATAGTTGCTCGTGTTGAACCAAAAAATAAAAAAATTACTCTAATTTCCGTTCCTCGCGATCTTTGGGTTCCGATTCCAATTACAGCTACAGAAGATAAAAATTTCAAAGTTAACGCCGCCTATTCTATTGGCAACGACAACAAAAGATACCCTCAAAAAAAAGTTGAATTTACTGGTGCAGCCGGTGGGGGAGAATTGGCCAAATATGTGGTTGGTCGGATTGTCGGTTTCAATATCGATTATTTTGCGGCTCTCGATTTTCAAGGTTTTACTAAAACAGTCGATATTTTGGGCGGCATAAATGTTCCTATTCAAACCACGTTTGATGATTATCTCTATCCCATAGGGGACAAAGAAAAAGATACCTGTGGCAAATCCGATGAAGAAATCAAAGCTTTGACCGCCACCATTTCTGCTAGCAAATTAGAGGAATCCTTCACTTGTCGTTACGAACATTTACATTTCGATGCTGGTTCACAAACCATGGATGGGCAGACAGCCTTAAAATTTGTTCGCTCCCGCCACTCTCTTCAGGACGATGGTGATTTTGGAAGATCTTTGCGCCAGAAATTAGTAATTACTAGTATCAAGAATAAAATCATTAACTCAAATTTTATTCCCAAAATAATTCCTTTTATAAATACCATATCGGCTAATCTTAAAACCGACATGGATTTCAACAAAATGCACGAATTTATAAACAACGCGTCAGAATTAAGTCAATATAAAATTGAATCAATTGCATTAACCGATAAGAATGTTTTGGAACAAGGTAAAAGCGCCGATGGTCAGTATGTTCTTTTACCTAAAGCAGGGGATAATAATTGGACCGAAGTTCAAAATTTTATAAACAATCCAGCTTCTTCACCCAATTACTCGCAATTTCCTAATTAATCTTTTGACTTAGTTTTTATCAACTCTTCTTTTTTTAATCTCGTTAATTTTTTCAACTCAAATTCTCTTTTCATAGCCTCGGATCTGCTTGGATAAATTTCAGAATAAACCAAGGAACACGACTCAAAACACCGGGTATATTTTGCTCCTCGGCCATTTTTACTGTTGTGTTCTTTTAGTCTTCTAACTAAATTACTTGTTTGGCCAATATAAAGTGTGTTGGCCGAAGTTCGTAAAATATAAACAGTAAATTCCACTTCTAATATTACCTCTTTAATTGGCAGACTCCAGTTTTTTTATATTTTTGGCTAAATTCCTCAAAATAATATTTCAAACTGGGTGTCAACTCTGAAACTCTAATTAGTTTTCCATAATTTTCAACAAGCGGGTCGACAAATCTTGGTTTGTTTTGTCCAAAAAATTCAGCTTTACTTTCATCTTCATATATAAATTCATTTCCGGGACACAATCTATTTAATAATTGTTGGATTTTAGTATTCGGACTAGATTTAAGTTTGGCAAATAAAACCTCATCATCAGTAAAAAAATCTTCTTCCGTAATTAATTTATCTTCAAGTGCGATTTTAATAGCTTCTGCCATCAAAAAAAATGCACCATGCGCTGTCGGATCTAACCAAATCAAACGGGAAAAACTTAGAAATAAAATAGCAAAAGTTGACGCGAGTCTAATATCCTTAAAATAAAAAACGTCTTCTTTTTCAAATATTTCATTCAAAAAAGTGTCGATGAGTGACTTAGGCAAGAAACCTATCGCAAAACCATCTCTCATAAAATAGTCCCACCTATCCACAGATACATTGGGCAAATAATTATTAAGCAAAGGAAAATTTGTTTTATCCAGTATTTTTTCTAAATTATAACCACCATTTTTAATTATTTGGGGAATATCTGATTTATTAATTATCTCTTTTAATTTACTGTCAGCAAATTCATATTTTTCGTTTTTAACCACAAAATCTATTACATGTGAAAAAGCAGTGTGTGACAAGTCATGCAGCAGGCAAGCAATTTGCTCTTCTATTGGTCTTTTATATAAGAATGATAAATACCATACTCCAATTGAGTGTTCGTACCTCGAGACATTTCTTACTGGCTGAATATAATGCGGTGCGCCGTCTTGGCTAATTTTTTTCAATCTTTGGAATGCTGGAGTGTTTATTAAATCAATTATTACCTTGCTCTTTATCTCGATATCACCATAAATTTTATCGTTTATTTTCATATTATTTAAACAGACCTAATCTAATGTTAGCAAACTATATCCACCGTCTATGGTCAAAATTTCTCCACAAATCGCATCATTCTTTAATATAAAAACAACACCATTCGATATTTCGTCTGGCTTAATCATTCTTTTAATTAAATGTGCCTTTCCTAGTTCTTGCTGTTCTTTGTTATTTAATTTTCCCCACATAGAAGTCATTACCCTCCCGGGAGCAATCGCATTAACTAATATTTTAGGAGCAAGGGCTTTAGCTAAATTTTTAGTGTAATTTTCAAGAGCTGCTTTAAAGGCAGAATAACTGATAGCCGTTGGTCTTCCGTATCCGAGCCGACCATGGATTGAAGACATATTGACAATTTTCCCTATTTTCAATAATTTCAAGGCGTATTTTGTAACGATAATGCTGCTTAAAAAATTATTTCTATAAATGTTTTCAAAAGCATCAATATTACTAGGAGAATCGTTATCGTCAAAAATTCCAGCGTTATTTATTAATATATCCAAATGTTTGAATGTCTTTTTAATTTTTTCAAACATTGTTTTGACTTCAATTTCGTTAGATACATCAGCTTGCAAAACTAAATTACCATTCGAGTATTTGTTACATTCTTCTAAAACTGCCCGAGCAGAAACAGAATCCGATTTAAAATTAATAATCACCGAGCACCCCTCTTTAGCTAACGCCACAGCTATTGATTGCCCCATTCCCTTAGAAGCACCGGTTATTAAGGCGACTTTGTTTTTAAGTTCCATATAAAAGTATTATAGTTTATTACTTCCAGTTCGTAACTGGAATCACAATATCTGGTGTTTTTAATTCTTTCATATATCGACGCTCACTTTGTGAATATCTTAACTTAAGTATATCAGCAAAGTATTGGTATCTTTTAATTGCCGCTTCTGTTCCCGTCTCATACAACCCACTGATTTCTTCAAGTTTAGGCATAGTAATTCTTGTAAACGGACTTAATTCATGGGTGACCATTTTTTCTACTTGGTTACTAAAAAGTTCGATCCATAAAATACAAATTGAAACTCTATAACTTTCTTTACTTCTCGCTCCTTGTATTTGTAGAACCGACAAGTTTTCCGGTTCTGTTGTACTAAAACTAACCACAGCTCCTTCTTTACTTTTATATTGTAAAACCAAACTATAATCACCATCCACTGGAGTCTTTAATATCTTTCTTTCGTTTCCGCAAAGTAAAGACAAGTTAATTCTTTGGTTGTCTATTGGGATTCCAGCATTTGGTTTTATATATGGAATATATTCTGTTGCTTGTAAGGGCAACCAATTCACATATTCCCTCAAATTACTCATATTGTTCGGATTTTACCATATTTAATTTGAGTTTTATTAAAATAGTTACCCCGTATGTAGGAAAAAACTCAGTAGAGTTTCGGAAATTCTCGCAAGAGGAGATTCAAATTAAAATATAAAATTTGGAGTCGAATGGTTAGTTCATTAGAACTATTTATGCCCAATCAGGCTTGGTTTTTTGAATTAATAAATCAAACTCGTAATAATTATTAGTCAGTTCCTCATCTGCTCTTATATCCCTATTAGCGATAAAATAGGGTTCTTCAGAAATTTTTTTATTATAAACTGTTGATAAATTATTTTTTCTACTGTGATTAGTAAATTGTGCAGCATCATTTTCAGGAGGGAAAACCCATCTATTAGACCAAGGTGAAAGGTATCCGATTTTTTCTATCCGAGACTTTTCTTCGGAAGGTAATTTTTTAAAATCTTCTTTTGACATTATTAAGTCATATCCTGATTTATATATCCAAACAATATTATTTTTAGGTATGTCTTCATTAGTAAATACACCTTCCCCTTCGATACTTGACGGTGATACTTTTACGGATATTTTATACATATATTCATTTTACCTAAAAATTATTAAAACATTAAAATGTTGTTACCCCGTATGGATTCGAACCACAATTAGCTGGTTCAGAGCCAGCTGTCCTACCGTTAGACGACGGGGTATTAAATTGTCAAAACCCCTAGTCCTGGCGGGACGACGGGGATAATTACCAAAGCTTGTGTTCTTTTGGGACAATAGAGTATTGGTAACTATTTAACCGAGCAAGAATATCAAAATTATATCTCAATTACAATCAAATTGAAAAAAATCGTTAATTTTCTTTATTCTCATCCTTAAACACGTACCTTTCCGATTCGGAACCAATAGTTGTCTCCTCTCCGTGACCAGACAGTACAGTTGTGCCTCGTGGCAATTGCATTAATTTATAAATACTTTTATAAATATCTTTTGTAGATGAATATTGGTGATCCGTTCCACCTCTTAAACCTTCAGCAAATAATGTATCACCTGAAAATAAAATATTCTGCTTTGCAGAATAAAAACAAACACTACCAGATGTATGACCCGGAGTTTTAATTACTTCAATTTTTTCTTCTCCCAAATTTATTTCGCTTAATTTTTCCAAATCAATATCTACTTTTTCAACATCCAAAACCTCAACCGGCATTTTCAAAAAAAACTCAGCCGTTTTTTTAATTCTTTTTAACAAAAACAAATCTTTTTCATTTGCGTATATAGGAATTTTATACATTAATTTTAGATCCATTGCCGCCATCGCATGATCAAAATGACCATGTGTCAGCAAAACCCCAACAGGTTTTAATTTCTTTAATTCTATTGTTTCACTAATAAGATCCGACTCGTTTGCCGGGTCGATAATAAAGCATTTTTTTGTCCCATCATCAAAAAGAAGATAACAATTAGTTTGCAGTGATCCTAAAATTAATTTGATAAAATTAACCACAAATTTATTGTAGCAAGCAAAATTACAATATTTTTAGTAAAATACATCAACTTAATGAGCAATAACACACCACAAAAAAGATTATTTATAGGTAGTATCCCTTATAAAACCACAGAAGGAGAACTTCTTTCGTTATTTATTACCGAAGGTAAGGTGATTTCTGTGCAAATCATCAAAAATCGCTGGGGTAGAAGTCGGGGAATGGGCTACGTTGAATATGAAAATTTAGACGATGCCATCAGAGCCAAAGAAAAATATCATCATACCAGAATAGGTGATCTCAATATCATTGTGGACTACGCTCAACCCGATCCTTATTTAACTGAAGAGGGTAGGTTGCGTCATGAAGAAGCTGTTCAGAAACGCTACAAAAAAACAAAACACAAAAGTAGTTTTAGTTCGGAAAGTGGTCTGGCTCAAAACCCAGATCGGCCCAAAGAAGACTATAAACCGCGTTTTGGATTCAATAAAGAGAAGTCTTCTGGTGACAAAAAAAACAAACCCGTTGACAAAAATTTTTCCGCCAAGCATGTGCGTCAGACCGTATATGTCACTCGTCATTTCGGTTCCAAAATCGGTGCCAAGTTTGCCAGTAAAACAAGATTTAAAAAGAAGAAATAATTTTTATAAATGAAAAGTTTTAAAGAATTTATTAAAGATAATTTTATTGTTGGCCTCTCACCAATGGATGGTATAACCGACGAACCTTTTCGTTTGGTCCAAACCAAAATCGCCAAGCCCGATGTTACTTTCACTGAATTTGCTAGTGCCGAGGGATTAACTCGTGGTGGAGTAAAACTTTACGACATTCTTCTGTATAAAACTGAAGAAAGGCCGATCATTGGGCAACTATTTGGCAAGGATCCCGAAGGTTTTTATAAGGCTGCTTTAGTTTTATGTCATTTGGGTTTTGATGGTGTTGATGTCAACATGGGCTGCCCAGCCAAAACTGTCACTCAAAACGGAAGTGGCGCCGCTCTAATAAACCAGCCAGAATTAGCCTCAAAAATTATCAAATCTGTTCAAAAAGCAGTTTCTGATTGGTTAGAAAATAAAATTACAATAAAAGATATTGACTTAAATTTAAAAACATTAAAAGTAATTGAGAGAAACCTTAAATATACTGGTCTAAAATCAGATCGAGAAAAAATTATACCCACCATATCAGTAAAAACCAGATTGGGAGTCGATAAGCCCACAGTTGAGTCCTGGTTCCCTCACCTTTTGTCGCATGACTTAGATTTTATTACTCTACATGGTCGTACCTTAAAACAAGGTTACTCTGGTATCGCTGATTGGGACAATATTGCCTTAGCTGTTAAATTAGCCAAAAATACTAAAACTCTAATTTGGGGAAATGGCGATATTCAATCAAAATCTCAAGCCATAGAAATGGCCCAAAAATACGGAGTTAATGGAGTATTGATCGGTCGAGCCGCCATGGGCAATCCATGGGTGTTTACTAATTACACTGCTTTGCCCCAGGAAAGATTTTCTGCTATGTTGTTGCACACTCAAACATATTCCGATGTTTTTCCAAAACGCTGTTTTGATAGTCTTCGAAAACATTTCCTTTTGTATACTAGCGGATTAACCAACGCCAAGCATCTTCGAGCAGATTTAATCAGGCTAAAATCTGTTGATGAACTTTTGAGTCTTGAATGCGAATTTTTAAATTGCTAAAGTTAAACTTATGTCTGATCAAAACCAAGCCTTAAATCTTTTAAACGTTGAATCATTAATCAACACCTCAACTGTTCGCGTTGAAGAAATTCAAAAAGAACTAAGAGAATACAAAGAAATGATTAATTCCGTATTGGAAAACGATGACGAATACCAAGAAGCCCTAAAGGAATGTAAAAAAACAGCTAAAAATAAAAGTGTTGCCAAAGAAAGACTTGTCAAACAACCGGAAAATGTTCAGTTAATGGAAAAAATTAAAGAACATCAATATCAAATGAAAGAACTCAAAACAGCTTTATCCGATTATTTAGCTCAATATGTTGCACTATCTGGAACCAATCAAATTGAAGGCCCAGACGGTATTCTAAGACAGATAATCTACACAGCAAAATTGGTTAAAACCAAATAAAACTAATTTATAAATTAAATAACAAATGGCAAACACAGATGTAACTACTCAATCATTCCAAAGTGAAGTATTAGATTATAAGGGTAAAGTTTTAGTTGATTTTTGGGCGCCCTGGTGTGGACCTTGCCAAATGCTCGGACCAATTATTGAAGAAGTTAGTGAAGAACTGAAAGATAAAGTAAAAGTTGTCAAAGTCAATGTTGATGAAGAAAATGATATTTCTATTAAATACAGTATTACCTCCATCCCTACCGTCATATTATTTGACAATGGTCAAATTGTAGACACACTTGTCGGTTTTCGCCAAAAACAGGACTATGTCAACGCCGTCAACAAATAATTGCTAATGGATATAAACCTTCTTCAGAAAACCTTAGACGATTTTAATCAACCTAAATTTCGCTTTAATCAGATTCTAAAAAATTACTTTAAAGGAATATTTGGCTCGTTCGATTCCATGACCGATTTGCCCAAACAATTACGGGAATATTTAGATAAAAATTTATCTCTTTATTCAGTAAAACAGAATAAAGTTGTTTCTGATCAATACACTCAAAAAGCATTGTTGGAATTAAAAGACGGTCAAAAAATAGAAACAGTTTTAATGGATTACGACGATTGGTTAACAGTTTGTGTTTCTAGTCAGGTCGGCTGTCCCATGAATTGTAGTTTTTGTGCCACTGGCAAAATGGGTTTAAAAAGAAACTTAACTGCCGAAGAAATTGTCGATCAGGTCTTATTTTGGAACAATGTTTTATTTAAGCGTCATTGCGAGGAGCAAAGTGACGAAGCAATCCCGTACGTTGGTCGTGTTGTAGTTATGGGTATGGGTGAACCGTTTTTAAATTGGGATAATTTAATTGAAGCTTTACAAATTATAAATTCACCCGAAGGTCTAAATTTAGGTGCCAGAAAAATAAGTGTATCAACTTCAGGCATCGCCGATAAAATCATCGATTTTGCTAATTTAGACACTCAGATTAATCTAGCTGTTTCTCTTCACTCTGCAAATCAAAAAACAAGAGAGTCAATAATGCCGGTTGCCAAGATGTTTTCTCTAGACGAGTTAAAAAAAGCCTGCGAGATTTATACTCAAAAAACAAACCGGCAAATATTTTTTGAATATGCCCTTATGAAGGGTATCAATGACTCACCAAAAGACATAGATCTAGTATCTGAGTTCATTGGATCCAATAAACTTTTTTATCTTAATTTAATTCCCTTAAATCCAGTCAAAGACGGAATGGAACCCAGTTCTGAACAAAAATTTAAAGAATTTGAATCAGAATTAACCCGCAGAAGAATGCCCTTTTCTGTTCGGCGCTCCTTTGGTCAAGAATTAAATGCTGCCTGTGGACAATTAGTTATCCAGAATAATATATAATACTCGAATATGTTAGTTGATGAAGTTTATATTACAGTCAAATCCGGAGAAGGTGGCAATGGCGTTGTCCATTTTTACCATGACAAACATCGGCCCAAGGGTGGTCCTGACGGCGGTGACGGTGGTAAAGGTGGATCTGTTTTTTTTGAAGCCGTTTCTGATATTAGTAAATTAAATCAATTCCGTTTTCCCAAGGTATTTTCCGCACCAAATGGCGTTCCTGGCGCTCGCAATAATCGAAGGGGTGCCAATGGCGAAGATCTTATTTTAAAAGCACCAGTAGGCACTATAATCAATTTTGACAACGGTACTTCGATTGAATTAACTGAGCTTGGCCAAATCGAAATGATCGCCAAGGGTGGTCGAGGTGGTTATGGTAACCACCATTATCGTTCTTCAACTAATCAGACACCTTTAGAATCAACTCCCGGTCAAAAACCTCTCGCCAAAAATTTATTTTTAAAACTAAAACTAATTGCTCAAGTTGGTTTAATTGGTTTGCCCAATGCCGGGAAAACCAGTCTTTTAAATGAATTTACATCTGCTGATGCTAAAATCGCCAATTATCCTTTCACCACACTGGAACCAAATTTAGGCGTAACCAAGGGTGGACAAATAATTGCCGATATTCCCGGTTTAATTGAAGGTGCTTCTGAGGGAAAAGGTTTGGGCTATAAATTTCTAAAACATATTGAAAAAACAAAAATAATAGTTCACTGTCTGTCTGCCGAATCTTTTGATTTTAAAACAGATTACAAAATTGTCAGAACTGAAATGGAAAATTACTCTTCAACATTAGCCGAAAAAAAAGAAATTTTAATTATAACTAAGTCTGATTTATTGCCTGAAGGTGCAGCAGAAAAAATTCAAAAAGAATTAAATCCCCAAGCCTTTGTTTCTATAATAGATAGTGACAGTATCAAAAAATTGAGTGATTTAATTACCAAGAACTTAAGCTAAAGCTTTTTTGAATTTTTCCCAGTCTTTTTTAAGCTGACTACTCATTTTGATGGCTCCGTTTTTACCTGATTTTAGATCATCTTTAAAATCACTAACCACCGATTCTACGATCGAAAAATATTTTTCTTTATCAATTTCATTACCAGCTGTTTTTAAAGAAGCAATTTTTTGGGTTACAGTTGACTTAATCTCATTGTATTTTTCTTGGTAAGTATCTGTAACCTTTCCAAACACTTCTTTAACTCTATCTTCAGTCTCTTCAGTTTCTGTTTTAACCAATTTAGCTAATTTTTCAGCATATTTTGTAATTTCTTTTCTAGTTTCTTTACCTGATTTAGGAGCCAACAGTAAGCCTCCAATCGCGCCGGCCAAAGCACCAATAATACCAGCTACAAAAAATTTTCCTGATGAATTTGATGACATATAAAATAAGTCTAGTTTAAAACCAAACCCTTGTCAATAGTTCAAGGTTTCTGTTTCTTGCCAGTGTTTATCTACTTTTACTGTTAGTTCCAAGAAGACTTTTCTTTGCGACATTAATTCTAATTCTTTACGAGCGTTATAGCCGATTTCTTTTATTTTTTTACCCGCAGTTCCGATAATCATTTTTTTATATCTATCGCCACTAGTATAAATAGACGCTTTAATTAAAATTAACTTTCTTTTATCTTTTATTTCATCAACTGCCACAAAAATAGTATATGGGAGCTCTTCTCTCAAAAACAAGTAAGTTTTTTCTCTAATTATTTCCGCCACAAACTCCTTAGAACCCATACTAATTAACGGACCGCCCTTTGATTCCAACACTTCAACGTCCTTTTCAATTTCCTTTGGATCTCCAATTGGTAATAAATCAAAAATTATATTCAACAATCCACCTACATTTTTTTCTTTCAAAGCACTTGTTTCAATAAAATCATCAAACTCATCTTCCAGATATTTATATTCAGCCAAATGATCTTTACTACCCCTAGCCTTATCCATTTTGTTGTACACCAAAACCTTTTTAGCGTTTGTCTTTCTAATTAGACCTAATACCTTATTTTCTTCTTCGCTTTTTGGTCTCGATATATCCACTAGGCACACAACAACATCAGCCCTACCCACTTCTTTTGGTGCTTCAGTATTAACTTGTTTGCCAATCAGATCGTCCACCTTATTAATAATTCCTGGAGTATCTGAAAAAACTATTTTACCCCTAGAATCGGAGTAAACTACCCTCATATTTCTCCTGGTTGTCTGTGGCAGTGGGGAAGTGATGGCTACCTTTTGTTTTAATATGGCATTCAATATAGTTGACTTGCCAGTGTTTGGTCGTCCCATTAAAACCACTCGACCAAATTTAATTTGCATATTTTCTGTTATATTCATATCTGGTATTTTAACTTAATTTAAAAATTATAATTGACACTTAGCAAACAAAATGCTAGACTGCTAAATATACTCTCAATATGAAAAATAATCCAAAAACACTCCAACCAGTTAGAAAGGTTTTACCTTTAATTCCTCTTCGCAATTTGGTCTTGTTTCCTTCAGTAGAAACCTCATTATTTTTCGGTCGTAAAGAATCCATGAACTCTCTTCTTTACGCCTACGATAATACCAATAAATTGGTAATAATTGCTACCCAGCAAAATGCTAAAACAGAAAAACCCCAAATGGACGATATTTATACCGTTGGGGTTTTAGCAAAAATTGAACATATTTTGCAAACTGACGGTAGTTTACATGCTATTGTCAAAGGAATTTCTCGCGTAAACATTGTTAAATTAGTTCAATCGGAACCACATTTTTTAGTCGAATATGTCGACCTACCACTAATAAACGAACCAGTTTCTGATATACAACAATCAGCTGAGGCCTTATTAAGCCAACTAAAAAAAGCATTTGCTATGGGTCGACAATTTGATCTGCCAGCCATGATGCAGTTAAGCACTGGTGTATCGAGTAGTGATTTAGCTGATCAAGTTTGTTTTTCAATTGAAGCCAAAATTGCCGAAAAACAAATTCTTTTAGAAACTTTGCTCGTTAGCTTTAGACTTAAATCAGCTACTGAATACTTAGTTAAAGAAATGAAAATTGCTGAGCTAGAACGGTCGATCGAAGAAAAAACTCAAGAGAAATTTAATACTGGCATGAAAAGAAATGTGCTTGAAGAAAGAAAAAGACAAATCGAAAAAGAGTTAAAAAGACTTGGTCATGGAAGTGATAGTAGTGAGTTTGGCGATTTGGAAAACAAGATTCGTAAATCAGCTATGCCCAAGGATATAAAAAAGAAAATGTTAAAAGAACTTAACCGTCTTACTGAGATGGGTGCCATGGCACCAGAGTCTAGTTATATTAGAACTTATCTAGAAACTGTTATTGAGATGCCTTGGGGTAAATACTCCAATTTCGATATTAAGCTTTCTAAAGCTGCTCAAATATTAGACGACGATCATTACGGTTTAAAAGATGTCAAAGAAAGAATCCTTGAATATTTAGCCGTGTTAACTCTAAAAAATAAAAATAAAAAAGACAAGGATGAACTTCATTCCGTCGCCAATATTTTGTGTTTCATTGGCCCTCCGGGTGTTGGTAAAACTTCTTTGGGTAAATCTATTGCCAGTGCACTTGGTAGAGAATTTGTCCGTGCATCTCTTGGTGGTATCCGCGATGAAGCAGAAATCAGGGGTCACCGAAGAACCTATGTCGGTGCCATGCCCGGCCGTATTGTTAAAGGTCTAAAAGATGCTAAAAGTATGAATCCTGTTTTTATGTTAGATGAAATTGATAAAATTGGTGCTGATTATCGAGGAGATCCATCGGCCGCTCTTTTGGAAACCTTAGATCCAGAACAAAACCGGGATTTTGCTGATCATTATCTAGATTTTCCTATCGATTTATCTAAAGTATTTTTTATTCTAACTGGCAATGAAATTAGTACTATTCCTGGTCCATTACGTGATCGTTTGGAAATTATTAATTTTTCTGGTTACACTCAGGACGAAAAGTTCCATATTGCCAAAAAATATTTAATCAAAAAAGAATTAAAAGCCAATGGTTTGTATGAAAAAAATATAGATGAAATCAAAGACAACACCTTGAGGTTCATCATAGATAAATATACAAGAGAAGCCGGTGTCCGAAGTTTAGAAAGAACCATAGCTACTCTTTTTAGAAAAGTAGCCAAAAAAATAGTAACTACCAACACGAAAAAAGTTGACTTAAATAATATTAAAACTATTAAAAAGTTTTTGGGCCCGGAAAAGTTCTCTTCCCAACTAAAGGGTAAAAAGGACGAAATCGGTATTTCCACTGGTCTCGCCTGGACTTCAGTCGGTGGCGATATTCTATTTATAGAGGTAAACATTATGCCCGGCAAAGGACAATTAATTTTGACTGGAAAACTTGGCTCTGTTATGAAAGAATCCTGTCAAGCCGCCCTGTCTTATGTCCGTAGTCAAGCTAAAAATTTTGGTATTAATCAAGATTTCCACAAGATAGATATTCATATTCATGTACCCGAAGGCGCTACTCCAAAAGATGGCCCATCAGCCGGTGGAGCTATTACCACCTCTTTAATTTCAGCCCTAAAAGGAACTACCATACCAAAAGATGTTGGAATGACAGGGGAAATAACTATCCGGGGTAATATCCTAGAAATCGGCGGATTAAAAGAAAAATCTATTGCTGCTCACAGAGCTGGTTTAAAAACTATTTTTATACCAAAAGATAATAAAAAATCTTTAGTTGAAATACCTAAGGAAGTTAGAAATGGGATCAAATTTATTCCCGTCGAACATTATAACGAAATATACAGCCAACTATTTGCGGCTCCGACATTAAACTAATTACATTTTTTCAATCGGTTTGATTCCCAAAAGTTTCAAGCCGATTTCCAAGATACTAGAAGTTGTTTTAGTTAAAAATATTCGAAAATTTTCCTCGGGCTGATCTAATATTCTATGTTTCCCATAAAATTCATTATATTTTCTGGCAACATTAATTAAATATTCAGCAACAACAGAAGGCGAGAATCGAGTGGCCGCCTCAATTATTTTTTCTTCAAATTTATAAAACTCTTTTAACAAAGCCAATTCTTCTGGGTTTAAGTTTTCAGCTGAATTATTAATATTTTTCTGTTCTTTAATTTTAGTTTTATCAAGGACACTGCAACACCGAGCGTAAGTATATTGAAGGTATGGGCCAGAATCTCCCTCTAGACTCATTACCTGATCCCAATCAAAAACAATATCTCTTTTTGGGTCTGACGACAAATCATTAAACTTAATCGCCCCGATGGCTACATTTTTAATCATTTCCTTTTTTTCCTCTGTCGATAAGTCTTTACTCACTTGGCTTTTATTCGCAATTTCTTCTGCCTTTTCCATCGCCCTATCAATTACATCGGACAAATGAATAGTGTCACCTTTTCTAGTAGAAAATTTACCAGTTGGCCATCTAATTAATCCATGAGCCACGTGTACTAAACCCTCTTTTGGCATCCAACCCATAAGTTCGGCTATTTTAAATACTTGTCTAAAATGCAATTGCTGGTCAGCTCCAACTTCATAAATTACCATATCTGGGTTCCATATTTCTTTTCGATATTTAATTGTCGCCATATCACGGGTAAGATACGTAGTTGTTCCGTTTGATTTTCTAAGCATGGCCGGCGGCATATCATCAAATTCAATAATAAGTGCCCCGTCGCTTATTTTAGTAATACCCTTTTTAGTAATCCCATCAATTATTTCAGGTAGCATATTGGCATAAAACGATTCTCCGTGAATCTCGTCAATTTTTACATCTAACAATTCATAGACTTGATCATATTCCTTAAAAGAAATATCAATACATTTTTGCCAATTTTCTTTTGCTTCTTTGTCGCCATTTTCCAGTTTGGAAAACCAGTCTCTACCTTCATCAACTAATTCTGGATTAGTTTCTGCTTCTTTGTGAAATTTAACATAAAGCTTTTCTAAATCCTCAATTGTCAAATCATCTAAATTCTGCTTTGCAGAACCCAATCTTTTAATGGCTACAATTAATTTTCCAAATTGTGTTCCCCAGTCACCGATATGATTATCTCCGATAGTGTTCCAACCCAGTATTTTATATAAGTTATATAAAGATTGACCAATATTAGTCGATCTCAAATGACCAATTCCAAAAGGCTTAGCAATATTTGGTGCCGAGTAATCAATAACCAGTGTTTTTCCATGTCCTACTTCTGATAACTTATTTTTGAATTCCAATTCATAATTTAAGACTTCTGCCTCTTTGATTAAAAATTCTTTTTTCAAATAAAAATTTATAAATCCCGCCCCAGCAATTTCAACTTTTTCAATTATTTCTTTATCAATAATTTTATCCAGTCTCGCCTTTATACTACCAGCAATTTCGTTTGGACTTTTGTGTTCCGATTTAGCCAATCCCATAGGCAAACTAGTAGCATAATCTCCAAATTGAGTATCAGCAGGATGTTCTAATTTTATTTCACCTTTATTAACTTTTATACCTAACTCTGCACAAACTTTGAATATGTCATCAGATATTATCTTTACAATATTGTTCATATTAAAATACCTTTGAACCAATAGGTAAATCTTTATCAAGAAGTAATAAGCTGACACTTTCATCTTCACCTGAAGCGGCAAAAATCATGGCTTCTGACAATTCGCCCACAATTTTTAAAGGTTTAATATTGACCACGAAAACAGATTTTTTATTCAATAAATCTTCCGGTTTATACCATTTATAAATTCCCGAGAATACTGTTTTAATTCCGGCTTCACCAAAATCAACCTTCATTTTAACTAATTTTTCTGATGCTTCTAGTTTCTCTGCCTCAATTATTTGACCAATTTGAAACTCAACTTTGGCAAAATCGGCATAATCTATTTGTTCCATGACTGATTTTAACAAAATTGCCCCAAAAATAAGCAACCCATATTTTTTTGTGATATATTTTAAAATACCAACATTAAATAGTTAAAAAAAATCATGCAAGTAAATAAAAGTATTTTTCGTGGTTATGATATTCGAGGAATTGTTAATCAAGATTTGAATTCAGAAATTGCGGAGCATATTGGTAGAGCCCACGGAACATATCTAAAAAAAAGAGGTATTTTCGAGGCCGTTGTTGGCTATGATTGTCGGGCTAGTAGCAAAGAATATTCAGATGCATTTATAAAAGGACTTAACTGGACAGGAATAGACGTAATTAATATTGGTTTGACTATGGTCGGAACTTTTTATTGGGCTCAATATTATTTAAACAGAAAGGGTGGAGCATTTATTACCGCTTCCCATAATCCAGCAGAATATAACGGTTTTAAATTAGCGGCTGATTTTTCAGAAACGCTGGTTAGTGACGGTATCCAAGAAATTTATAGTTTAGTCGAATCAGAAGATTATTTGGCGGGAGAGAAAATCGGTAACGTTACTTTTCAGGAAATAAACGAAGCTTATTTTGATGACATTTTAAAAAGATTTTCTAATTTTAAATCTATGAAGGTTTTGGTTGATCCTAGTTGTACTACTGCCGGCGCACTTGTCCCTATAATTCTAAAAAAAGCCGGTTTTGAAGTTATCGAAAAAAATTGCAATATTGATTCGTCGTTTCCTCTAGGAACCCCAGATCCTACTGAATCTCAAGTTGCTAAAAGAATTTCGCAAGAAGTTTTAGAAAGCGGCGCTGATATTGGTTTTACCTACGATGCCGATGGTGACCGTATTGGTATCGTCGATGAAAAAGGCGGCATTATTTGGAATGATGTTTTAGTTGCTTTATTCGCCAGTGATGTTTTGGATCATCATGCCGGTGACAAAATTATGTACAACACTTTGTGTTCAAAAGTAGTTGAAGACACAATCATCAAGCACGGTGGCGTTCCATTTATGTGGAGAACTGGCCATTCTTTTTTGAAGAAAAAAAACCAAGAAGTTAAAGCTGCTTTTATTGGTGAACTATCTGGTCACTTTTTCTTTTCTGCCGATTTTTATAACCATGACGATGGTATTTATTCAACCATGAGATTACTGGATTTTTTATCTAGAACCAATCAAACTTTATCTCAAGCAGTCAACTCCTTACCCAAATATATTTCTAGCCCAGAAATTAAAGTTGGCTGTGCTGATGACAAAAAAGTTGCGCTAACAGAAAAGGTAAGTCAAATACTAAAGCAAGATTATCCTGATGCAAAAATTATTGATGATGAAAGGGCTGGTGACGGAGTTAGATTAGATATGTCCGATTCTATGTTTGTAATCAGATATTCTCAAAATGGTCCATATCTCACTATAAAATTTGAATCAAGTAATCAAACAAAATACAACGAACTAAAAAATTATATCCATAAATTATTACACTCATTTCCGGAAGTGGATTGGGGTTATGGGGTAAATGTCGAAAGTTTAGATTAACGCGAATAAAATTTTCTAAGCTACTTTGCTTCTAATAAACCTTTAATAGCTCGATCAATTTCACCGTTATATTCTTCTTTCATTAATTTTAAATTATCAACCAGTAAGTCAATAATAAATTCTCTAACGGCAGTGGACTGTTCTGGATTTAATTTAATTTTAATAAAGAATTCGTCTAAGTTTTGCATAAATATAAAACTATTTTATATTAAATATAGCTTAACTGCTTATCTTGATTCAGTTTTCACTTATAATATAGCCATGTCTTATCAACCGAGTGAAAACATTTTAAATAATTATGCCAATATTTTGGTTAACTATGCTTTAAACAGTGGTGCTGGTATAAAGAAAAACGAAACAGTCTTTTTACAGGTTCCAGAGACAGCTAAACCATTATTAATTGCACTTCAAAAAGCGGTATTAAAAGCAGAAGCCCATCCAATTATTCAGTACATTCCAGATGAATTAATGAAGGATTTTTTTGATTTGGCTAGCGACGATCAAATCGCTTTTTTCCCATCTTTTTTTTTAAAAGGAAAAATAAAAGAGGCTGATCATTTTATTTCAATAATAGCCGAGACCAATAAACATGAATTAGAGGGAATTGACCCAAGAAAAATAATGGAGAGAAACAGATCTCTCAAGCCATATATGGATTGGCGTAACAAAAAAGAACTTGAAAATAAATTTACTTGGACTTTGGGTCTATATGCTACCGAAGCTATGGCCCAAGAAGCTGGCTTATCACTCAAAGAATGTTGGCAGCAGATTATAAAAGCATGCTATTTAGACGATTCAAATCCAATTAAAAAATGGCAGGATACTAAAAATGAAATTAATCGCATCAAAAAAAGCCTTAATTCTTTAGACATAGACCACTTACATATTGAGTCAAATGGAACCGATTTAATTATTGGAGTTGATAAAAATAGATCTTGGATTGGTGGTGACGGCCTTAATATTCCTAGCTTTGAAGTATTTATATCGCCCGATTGGCGCCGAACCGAAGGTCAAATTTCATTTGACATGCCGCTTTATCGTTATGGAAATATAATTAAGGATATTAAGTTGGAATTTAAAAAAGGAATAGTAATTAAAGTCGAAGCCAAGCAAGGCCAAAAAATAATTGAAGAAATGGTTAAAGTTAAGAATGCCAACAAAATAGGTGAATTTTCTTTGACCGACAAAAGGATGTCTCACATATATAAATTTATGGCCGAAACACTTTTTGATGAAAACTTTGGGGGAGAGTTTGGTAATACCCATATTGCGCTCGGCATGGCATATAAAGAATCTTACACTGGGGACTTAACTAAGGTTTCCAAAAAAGAATGGACATCTATGGGCTATAACGACTCAGTCATACATACCGATATTATTTCTACGAAAAACAGGGTGGTTACAGCCACTTTAAATAATAAAGAAACAATAATTATATATAAAGATGGCCAATTTACTGTCTAAAAATGAAATATAGCTCAATAGTTAAGTATCTAAAAACATTTATTCCTCATGGCGATAGAAAATGGAATAAAAATATTGGTTTATCCAGGTTTAAATACTTAATGGATATTTTAGGTAATCCACAAAATAATTTAAAGTTTGTTCATGTTGGTGGAACTAGCGGCAAAGGATCAACATCAACATTTTTAGCTTCAATTCTCAAAGAATCCGGTTATAAAACAGGTCTTCATTTGTCTCCAGACGTGATAACTATTCGGGAAAGAGCTCAGATAAACGGTATCAACATTTCACCAAAAAGATTTAAAGAAATATACAAACAAATTCAACCTAATTTTCAAAAAGTTGAAGAAAAGTACGGTGTTCCACCTTCTTATTATGAAATTTTACTAGCATTAGCCTTTGTCTATTTTTTTGAAGAAAAATGTGATGTCGTAGTTTTAGAAGTTGGATTAGGGGGTAAGTTAGATGGAACAAATATCATTAAATCCAACTATCAAATTATTACTAACATTGGTCTTGATCATACTAGAATATTGGGCGGAACCAAAGAATTAATTTTGCAAGATAAACAGGAAATAATTAAACCGAATTCTATTGTAGTTTCAGGGATACAAGAACCGGATCTTGTCAATATATTGAACAAAAAAATAGAAGCAAATAAATCCAAATTATTTTTATTAAATCGTGATTTTTATATTAAACATATACAAATATTACCTACTAAGTTTGATTTTGACTTAGACGCAAATCGACTCACAGGTATTACTACTCAATTATCTGGTTTATTTCAAATAAACAACTCTTCCTTAGCTATTGCTATGGCGTTAAATATGAAATTAGAATTTCCAAAAATTTCAAATGAAGTAATTAGGTCAGGGATTAATAAAACAAAAATTCCCGGCCGTTTTCAATTATTTTCTGATAAGCCACCGGGTATTATTGATGGGGCTCACAATCCAGATAAATTCGAAGCTCTTGTTGATTCTATTAAAAATTATTATCCAGACAAAAAATTTATTATAATTTTTAGATATAAAAAAAGAGAGGATATTAATCAAAGTTTAAGCATTCTAAAATCAATTAGTCAAAAAATCATAATCACTGGATCCAAAAAAAGTAGTGATCTTGGTTGGGATAAAACCTATAATCCAGAAGATAAAAATATCATAAATGAATCAGATTTTATAATTGAATTAGATCTAAAAAAAGCTTATCAAAGAGCCCAGCAATTGTGTAAAAAAAGTCAAGATTGTGGTATTTTGGTCACTGGCTCTTTATACATGATTTCTGAATTTCTAAATATTTTAAAGCAGAAATGATTTCATTGATTGCCGCCGTTTCAAAAAACAATGTCATTGGGTTCAATAATAAAATTCCTTGGAATATCGTTGAAGACAGAATACATTTCAAAAAACAAACAACCGGTCATTTTGTAGTTATGGGGAGGAAGACTTTTGAAACCCTAAAAAATGATTTACCAGATAGAAAAATAATAGTTCTAACTAGAAATAAAAATTATAAAGCAACAAACGCGGCAGTTTGTCATTCATGGAACGAGATAATGAATTTAATAGATACTAATAGTGAAGAAATATTTGTAGCCGGTGGCGGCGAAATATATAGTCAAGCAATAAATTTCGCTGATAAAATTTATATTACAAAAATCGACGCTACTTTTGAGGGTGACACCTTTTTTCCCGATATTAACAACAAAAACTGGAAAATTGTAAACAAAGACGGTCCATATTTGAATCAAAAAAACAATATCTCGTTCGAGTACATTTCTTGGCTAAAAAAAACCAAATCAAATTAAGTTGGTAAGAAAAAAATAAAATGATAATATATTAAATTGTTATTTAAATAAAACTTAATATATGACCAAAAAGATTATTGCATTAATTATCGTTATAATAGTTTTATCTAGCTTATTTAAATTACTATCAAACAAGCCCCAAACAATTCAAAAAGACAATTTACAATTACAAATTACACCAACCACTAAAACAAATATGGATCAATTAAAAATAGAAGACATTAAAATCGGAGAGGGACAAGAAGTTGAATCAGGTGATACAGTAGTTATGCATTACAGCGGTACTCTGGAAAATGGCCAAAAATTTGACAGTTCTTACGACCGAAATCAACCTTTTGAAACTGAAATCGGAGTTGGGCGAGTAATTAAGGGTTGGGATCAGGGTGTTCCTGGTATGAAGATTGGTGGCAAAAGAAAACTAACCATCCCTTCTGATTTAGCCTACGGAGACAACGGTATCCCAGGTGCAATTCCACCCAAAGCCACTCTAATATTCGAAGTTGAGTTGATAAACATAAAATAGATATTAAATATCTAACGAGTAAGAAGAGATAAATAAATTTAATTTTGATAATTAATTTTTATATCGTATAATACCTATCATATGGCAGAAAGAATAGCTAGAGGAATTTCAGAAGCATCAAATAAATTAATGAAAAATTCACTTCCGTCGAGTGATTATGAGAGCACAGTTGGAGTTTACGGTGGAAAGCTGAAAACCATAAACGGCGAGTTGGTCTACGACATGCATTCTAGTTTTATAGATAAAATAGATGTTTGGGGTGATAGGATCCTAAGACAATGGGACGATCATTATGTACAGGATTTTATAAGTATGGCTAAAAATCATTTTGGTAAATTATTAGGGTTTGTGTTTCATGCAGAACCTATGAGACGACGCGGCACACCAGAAGAAATTGCTGTAAATGTGGAAAGGCTCGGGCTATCCGAATATTACGGTCCATATAAAGACGGTATAGTAATTAAAAAACCTGAAATACTCACAAAAGGAATTGCTATTGCCGATATTTTTGCAGCAAACAAAATTGGATCATCCAAATTACAAGCGATAGATAGATTTCAGGCGCTTGCAGAGGAAACAAAATATATAGACTCAGTTCACCAACAATTTGGACCAATAGGAGACATCGTAGGCGATGTTATGTTTCAAAATGCTGAAACAATAAAGACAACACCTGATTCAGAACACCCCGAAATAGAAGCAGTGAAAGTTTCAAATCCAGTTCTAAATATTCCCGATATAATTCTTACTCCGTCAGAAAGAAGAACAGATTCCTTGCATCAACAAATGGTTGAAATTGTAAAGAAAGAAAAAGCTTTTAAATTAGAAATGGAAGCCGAAAACATAACATTAAAGGTTGGAGAGATAGATATTGCCAAAGGTAGGGTAAAGAAAATTATTGAAAGAGAACAAAAGGCAATCGACATTGTTGAACTTTTAATTAGTACGGCTTTCATGGAAATTCAAAGATCAAAAGGAACAGGAGAACCGGCCGAAATCGAAAGAGTTATTAAAACAATTTTAATAAATTATAAAGACCAAGAAGTTCTAAAAATGGTTAGATATTTCGTTAAGAGAGGAAGACAAATACTCCCCGGTGATTTAAGAAGGACCACCAATAAAAACCGTAAAAGTGGAATTTTGAACAAGGTTTTTTCTATGCATAACCAAGCACATTTAGGTGCTGATAATGAAAATTCAAAAATGGTTAGGGAAACCATCTTAAACGAATTTAAAACAGCTACTTAAAAGAGCTGCCTTCTTTGGTCTTATCTTTGATAGTCCACCTACATACTCAGATTTAACTTCTGGAACTCCAAAATTAGCCCCATATTTAGGAATAAAACCACCATTTAGTAGTACCTTAGTCCCAATGTGTGACCCCACGGAGAATCGAACTCTAATATTTAATTTTGAAATTATTTATTTTATTAACGAAAATATTGTATATATAATTTATACAGAAAAATGGACAAGTTTTTACTGATCAACCCCAATTTTCCAAACATTTTTTTCTAAAAAAGCTTCAATAGTTTGTCTACCAGCCTTATTTAAAAGGTTTGAGTGTGAAAGTTTATTATTATTAGCATAATCGATTAAAGTGATGATTTTTTTACCTTCTAAATAAGCTAATCTTTTATAATAACTATTAGTTAATGCTTTTCCTACTATATCTTCCATAATTGTTGTTGTCTGTTTTTCTTCAAACTCCTTAAAAGCATCATAATATTTTTGTCGATTAATAAACTTTATATTTATAGGTACAAATCCCTCCCTTATTAATAAATAGTTATTAATAACTCTACCAATTCGACCATTACCATCAATAAAAGGATGAGTACATTCAAATGTTAAATGTAAACGAGCAATACGCTTAATAATATTTTCATTATTACTGGCATTATATTCAGATAACATTTTTTCAAGCCTCTCAATCACTTCTTTTGGGTTTGGAGCAATATAACTACCGACTCGAACAAATTCATTTTCTTTTCTAAATCTTCCAGCAATATCATCTCGAATATTAGAAATCAGCATTTTATGAAGCGATAAAATCATCTCCAAATTAAGTTCTTGTTCTTTAGCTTTCTTATCTATATAAATAACCACTCGAGCCAAATTCTTAGCTTCAAAAATTTCCCGTTCAGTAATATACCTGTCCAAATCAATCTGTAAAAGAATTTTTTCAGTTTCTTCAAGAGTCAGAGTACTATTTTCAATAGCATTAGAATTATAAACTTGTTCAGCCACTTCCGACTCGCTAATAAGCTGAATAAGGGCATCTTTACCATTAAAAGCTTGATAATATCTTTGACGAAGCGAATTTATTTTATTAAAAACATTAGATATTTTAGTCATATGCTCAAATTATAGAGATTATTCACGATTTTGTCAACATAACCGTGAAAATAAGCAAAATATAGGGTATCTTCACGTTTTTGACCTATAAAAAAAAGTGTGACCCCACGGAGAATTGAACTCCGGTTACCAGGATGAGAACCTGGTGTCCGAACCACTAGACGATGGGGCCAGATATTGTACAATCAGATAGATGCATTTTACCAAATTTTCAAAATATTATGTCTTAGCCTTAATTACTCTTACTTCGACACTTTTATTCTGGTTTATCTTCTACAAAAACATTCCTTCCAAAATTGGTTTTCCCAATGTTACTTTGGAAACTGTCTTTGCTAATTACGATGGTCCCAACTACATGGTCATTTCCAAGTGCGGCTATGACAAGAACTGTATCGGGCCAAATTTTTCTTTACCCCAACCTCTTGAATATTACCCAGCCCATTTACCCGGGTTCCCCTTGTTGATCAGTGCCCTTAATCTCTTTACCACCGGCCCCAAAGCCATGTTATTTTCTTCTCTTTTGGGTTCTATCATTCTCTCATTGGTCAGTTTTGAATTTTTCAAAATGTTTATGAAAGAATCAAAAGCTTTCTGGCTTGCCGCACTTTTGATTTTCTTCCCCGCCAGATTATTTGTCCTACGTCAAATCGGCGCTCCCGAAAGCTGGTTTATATTTAGTACCTTAGCCTCGATCATCTATTTTAAAAATAAAAAATATTTTCTCGCGGCGGTTTTTGCTGCCATGAGTCAATTATTCAAAAGTCCTGGAATCCTTCTTTTAATATCGTATGGCATTTTAGCTATTTATGAACTTATTAAAACCAAAAACCTTGCACAGGTCTTGAAAAAATATTGGGCGTTCGTTCTAATGCCATTGACTGTTCTTGGCATATTTTACTTTTACAAATTAGAAACAGGTGACTTCTGGGCTTATTTTCATAGTGGCGATAATTTTCATTTAAACAAATTGCCATATTTAGTTTTTATCAGCACCAAATCTTGGATAAATACTATTTGGTTAGAGGATGTAGTTTATATTTATCTTTTGGCGCTTTATGGTGTCTATCGATTAATCAAAAAGTATAAATTCGATATAATCGCCGTTTATCCGGTCGTCTTTACTTTTGCTACTTTATTAGTAGCTCATCGCGATATTAGTCGCTACATTGCTCCGGTTTACCCTTTCTTATTTTTAGCTTACAAAAACCCATTAACCAAAACATATTTCAAGGTCGTCTTTCTATTACTTTTGCCAGCCATTATTCTATATGCCATCAACTTTGTTGTTGGCAATGTCGCCCCGATCGCTAATTGGGCACCGTATCTTTAATTAATTTTTTAAATAAACTTTCCCCGCTTCTTCCTCAATCAAATTCTTCATTAATAACATTGATAAATTAATTGAAATATCAGCAATTGCTAAATTTAATTTAATCGACAATTCGTCGACGCTTAATTCTTCACTCTTCAATAAACCGATTATTTTTCTTTCAATCTCACTTAAATCCGGCTCAAACAAATCAATTTGAGTAGCGTTAATTTTAAAACTACTCTCCAAAATATCATCAGGACTGCTCACCAGAATCCCATTATAATTTTTAATTAACCAATTAGTTCCAGTAGACGTTGAAGAATTAATTTGACCCGGAATTGAAAATATTTTTTTACCCTGCTTTTTGGCAATTTTTGCCGTAATTAAACTGCCTGAATTTAAACCAGCTTCAATAACCAGAATTCCTATGGTCGATAAGGCCGATACAATTCTATTTCTTTGAGGAAAACTCCATAAAGTTGGTTTAAAATCAGCTTCGTATTCAGACAATACTAATCCGCCGTTTTCTAAAATCAAAGAATATAAATTATCATTTTCCGGAGGATAAATATAATTAAGTCCACCGCCTAAAACAGCTATCGTTTTTCCACCGTTTTCAACACATGTTTTATGAGCTTCACTGTCGACTCCATACATGAATCCAGAAATTATTGTAATTTTATTACCGACAAAAGTTGGTACAAATTTTGCAATTACATCACGGCCATATCTGGTAATTCGTCTACTGCCAACCACGCCAATAGTTTTTTCAAAAATATTTGAGTTCCAATTACCTCTAAAAAATAATTTTTTAGGACATGTTTTAATCGATTTTAAATATTTCGGAAATCTTTCATCATCTACATTGATCTGGTTAATAGGCCATTTTTTCCAATATCTCATATTAAAATTCAATATTTTTGTAGTGATTAATTCTTTTGATACAATTCAATTCATTGACCACCACACAAATCGCATCCAATCTGTATTTTTTATAATTTTGAGATATTATTGGATTCAACACCAAATAACTTTCAGCCACTCTTTTGACTCTACTAATTTTGTTTCTGTTAATCATTTCCTCTGGTAAACCAAATCTATTGCCGACTTTTAATTTAACTTCTACAAAAACTAAAATATCTCTAAAACTCATAATCAAATCAATTTCGCCCAAATAATTTTTGTAATTCTGCTCTACAAATTTATAATCTTTTTCCAAAAGATAGTTTTTGGCAATTAACTCACCATTTTTACCTTTTAAATAATTAAGTTGTTTCATACGCTTTCTGATCTGATTCTATATTGAAGTGCTTCGGCCACATGCTTATCTAAAATAGCTTCACTAGCCGACAAATCAGCAATAGTTCGCGACACTTTTATCAATCTAAAATAAGCTCGGGCTGACAGAGAAAATTTATTAACTGCCTGTTTTAATAATAAATTGGCTTCGTTGGTCATATTGGCAAATTCTTTTAAGTGAATATTTTTCATATCAGAATTGCTGTAAAGATTATTAGTATTTTTAAATCTTTGTGTTTGAATTTCACGAGCATCCATCACTTTTTTTCGAATATCACTTGATTTAGCCGATCTATTTTCATTCTTATCCGGCAATATCATTAATTTATTTATATCTACAGCTGGTACATTCAAATGCAAATCAATTCTGTCCATAATTGGTCCAGATAGTTTTCTTTGATAATTTAGAATCTGGTGAACATTACATTTGCATTCCTTTTTGGTATCGCCCAAAAACCCACACTGGCAAGGATTTGCCGAAGCTACCAACATAAATTGGGCTGGATAATTTACCGATCCACTAGCCCGGGAAATATTTATATTGCCATCTTCAATTGGCTGTCTCAAAGCCTCGATAGTATGCCGATTAAACTCAGGAAATTCGTCCAAAAAAAGTACGCCTCTGTGAGCCAAAGACACTTCACCAGGTCTGGGGTTACTCCCACCGCCAATTAATCCAATTTGTGAAGTTGTATGATGGGGTGATCTAAACGGTCTTCGACGAACCAGAGAACCGCCTGGAGGAATGTTTCCAGAAATAGAATAAATTTTAGTAACTTCCAAACTTTCTTTTTCGGTTAGTATAGGTAAAATACCTGGTAATGCTCGGGAAAGCATTGTTTTTCCTGATCCAGGTGGCCCCATCATAAAAATGTTATGTCCTCCAGCCGCCGCAATTTCCAATGCTCTTTTTGCCTGTTCTTGCCCCAAAATTTCACTAAAATCAAATTCTGGTTCGGCTTCAAAAATCAACTCTTCTTTATCAATTGTGATTAGTGGTTGAATTAATTTATCGCCATTTAAATGTCTAATAAGACTTTTTAAACTGTCAACCGGGAATACTTTTATACCTTCAATTACACTTGCTTCATTTGCGCAAAGACGAGGTACAAATATATTTTTAATTCCCTGTTCTTTGGCTAAAATTGCTAACAAAAATACGCCCTTGGTGTGTCTTAGACCTCCATCCAAAGAAAGTTCTCCATAAAAATATGATTTTTCACTTGGCAATCTAACCTCACCCGTAGACGCTATTACTCCTATAGCCATGGGCAAATCATAGCAAGAGCCTTCTTTTGGTATGTCAGCTGGAGCCAAATTAATCGTAATTTTTTTATTTGGAAACTCAATATCCGAATTTACGATCGCAGTTTTAATTCTTTCTTTCGATTCTTCAACCGCTTTACTAGCTAAACCAACAATCCCAAATCCCGGAAAACCCATTTCTGCCACATTTACTTCCACATCGATATCAATCGCTTTTAGTCCAATACTTGCCACGCTGAAAATCTTTGTTAACACATATCAAATTTAACATATAGTGATATATAATACAGTATTAATTTAGTCCTAATTTAACTATTATTCAAAAATATAGTGATAAAATTGAGCAATGATTCGACTTATAGTTATACTTTCTTGTCTAATCGGTTTTCTTTTCTTAAACCCCGGCTTATTAAAAGATTCGGATATTAATAAAATAAAAAGCGATATTTTCGAGGAAATTATACCCATTTTTCAAGACACAAAACCACTAATAATAGAACCAACTCCCGTTCAAACCATAGATAAACCAAAATTAATCCCAAAAGTTACCCCAGACACAGAACCTTGGGGTGTAGCCAAACAAATTGGTGAATATACTTGGACTATGAAAATTGCTAACGATACACGCATGGCTACTCCGTCTGAAATATTGGTTGCACTCAATGAATATCGACAAAGACAAGGTTCCCAATTATTAGTTTGGGACAACACATTAGCTGATTATGCCCAATCCCGTGCGGATTACTTTTTTTTAGTAAACAAAACTGATGCTCACAAAGGCTTCCTAGATTTTATTGAAAATCAAGATGGCTATAATAAGCTTGGTTACAACTGGCTAGGAGAAAATTCTTCTTTTGGATATAAAGTTTTTGGAGTCCATTTAATTGAATGGGTTTTTGCTGGCGACAAACCCCACGATGACAATCAATTAGCTCAAAGATGGGATCATGCTGGGATTGGAGTCAAAGGTACTGCTGTTGATATAATTTTTGCCACAAGTAAGAGATAAACTTTGATAAAATATAAGCTGTGCCATTTAAGATAAATTCATCATTTTTACCGGCAGGTGATCAGCCCCAGGCTATAGATAAACTGGTCTCTAATTTAAATCGTGGTGTCGACAAACAAACCCTTTTGGGTGTGACTGGTTCTGGTAAAACTTTTACTATCGCCAATGTTATCGAAAAGACTCAGTTGCCAACCCTAGTAATCTCCCATAATAAAACTTTGGCAGGTCAACTATATCAAGAGTTTAAAGAACTTTTTCCCAATAATAAAGTTTCATATTTCGTTTCTTATTATGATTATTATCAGCCAGAAGCTTATATTCCTTCGACTGATACCTATATTGCCAAAGAAGTAGAAATAAATGATCTAATAGACAAACTAAGACTAGAAGCTACGTCAAATTTATTTTCCGGCAACGACAATATCGTGGTCGCCTCGGTTAGTTGTATCTATAACATTGGTGATCCTATTGAATTTGGTGGCCATGTAATCGACTTCAAAATTGGCCAAGAATGGCCTCGTCGTCAATTATTTGAAAGTTTTATTTCTCTTTTTTATACACGTAATGAATTAGAATTTAAACGATCAACCTTTCGAGTTAGGGGTGAAGTAATTGAAATTTGGCCTTCATATCAGGATTGGATAATCGCTTTAGAATTTGATAATCAAAAATTAACCAAAATAATTCAGCGACATCCATTTTCCGGTCATGAGTTTAATTTAGAATCATTTCGTCTTTATGCTGCCAAGCAATATGTCGGTGCCTCTGGAATTGATAATAAAGAAATTTTGAAAAAAATAAGATCTGATTGTCAAAAACAAGTCGAATTTTTTAAATCACAAAATAAAATTTTAGAAGCTCATCGGATTCAACAAAGAGTTGAGTACGATTTGGAGATGCTGCAGGAAGTAAATTACGTTAATGGTATTGAAAATTATTCTATTTATTTTGAAAAAAATCGCAAACCAGGCGATCCACCCTACACGATGGTAGATTATTTTAAGCATATTTGGGGTAATAATTTTTTGACGGTAATCGATGAATCACACGCCACCATGCCCCAAATAGGTGGCATGTATTTTGGTGATCAAGCTAGAAAAAAGACTTTAATTGATTTTGGATTCAGACTCCCATCGGCCCTAGACAATCGACCACTTAAAGCCGAGGAATTTAACTCTCGTGTTTCTAAAACTATTTATGTATCAGCCACCCCAGCTCCATACGAAATTAAAGAATCTGGGGAAAATGTAATTGAACAAATTATTAGACCAACTGGATTAATCGATCCCATTGTTAAAGTTAAAAGTAGTCACAATCAAATTCCCGATCTAATTGCAGAAATTAAAAAAAGAGTCGCCAAAAAAGAAAGAACTTTGTTAATTACTATAACAAAACGTATGGCCGAAGATCTGTCTATTTATCTTTCCGATATAAATAATACCGAAATACCGCTAAAAGTTGCTTATCTACATTCTGATATCGCTACCCTAGAAAGATCAACAATTTTGGATAGTCTTCGATCTGGTGATTACGACGTCTTAGTTGGTATCAATCTTTTGAGAGAAGGTTTAGACTTACCTGAAGTTAGTTTGGTCGCCGTTTTAGACGCCGATCAACAAGGTTTTTTAAGATCCAAAACTTCATTAATTCAAATCATGGGTCGAGCCTCAAGGCACATATCCGGTGAAGTCTTTTTGTATGCAGACAGTATTTCTCCGGCTATGGTCGGCGCAATTCAAGAAGTTAATCGTCGTCGGAAAATTCAGTTGAAATATAATCGAACTCACAATATTATTCCTCAAACTATAACCAAATCAATTCGTCCAAAAATCATAGAGATATTGGAGGATGCCAGTAAAAATCAGGATATAATGGAAACCGATCCACTAGAATTAACCCCAGTGCAACGTAAAAAACATATTACTAAACTCAAAAAACAAATGCGTTTATTCGCTTCTGATTTAAATTTCGAAGCAGCTATTAAAATTAGAAATAAAATAAAAAAATTTGAATAAAAAATAAAATGGAACAATTTAATAACGGAAAAATAGTAGTTAGAGGAGCCAGGGAAAACAACTTAAAAAATGTTTCCTTTGAGTTCGATAAAAACCAACTAATAGTTTTTACTGGTGTATCGGGTTCAGGTAAATCCTCTATGGCTTTCGATACTCTTTTTGCCGAAGGTCAGCGTCGATATGTCGAGAGTCTTTCTTCCTATGCCCGTCAATTTTTAGGAAATATGAAGCGACCAGACGTCGATTTAATCGAAGGTTTATCTCCATCTATTGCGATAAACCAAAAAGCTATATCGCACAATCCCAGGTCAACTATTGGTACCATAACCGAAATTTACGATTATTTAAGACTGTTATTTGCCAGAGTCGGTCACCCTAGTTGTCCCAATTGTGGCCGCGAAGTCGCGCCTCAAACTAGTAAACAAATAGTTACTCAAATAATTAATCAAGCCGAAGAACGTGCGCTCGTGTCTATTAATTATAGATTCTTTATTATGTCGCCAGTCGTGAGGGACAAAAAAGGTGATTTCAAAGGTTTAACTGAAAATTTACGCAAACAGGGTTATAAATGGATCCGAGTCGACAATCGGGTTATTGATCTTTACTCCGAATACACCATTTTTAAAACCAACAAACACAATATTGACGCTATCATCGATCGTGTTTCGGTCTCCAAAGAAGTTTTAAAAAAGAAAGAAGATATTTATACTCGTTTAATTGACGATGTTGAACAAGCCATGAAACTATCCAATGGTTTAGTAATTGCCTCAGAGGTGGAAGATCAATCCTTTAATTTCCCCGATAATCCGGAGATTATGAAAGACGTGCTTTATTCGGAAAATTATGCCTGTCCTATCTGCAATATTTCGTTACCAGAAATTGAACCCCGATTATTTTCATTTAATTCACCACAAGGAGCTTGTCCAGAATGTAAAGGTCTAGGTTCGAAATTTCAAATCGATCGAAGCAAATTTCCAGAGTGGAAAGCCAGGATGCTCGAAAGTAAATATGTTAACTCTCCTTCAGATGGTGTTCGGGAAGAATTAGAAAAATTCATGATCAAAAAAAGCTGTCCTACCTGCAAAGGAACTAGATTAAATTCAGACGCATTATCAATTACTATTTTAGGCAAAAATATTTCTTATGTTTGTAAATTACCAATTGATAAATTAAACAGTTGGATCGGTTCATTAAATGATAATTTAAGTAGCGACAAAGAGAAAGAAATTTTAAATCCCATAAAAAGAGAACTTAATTCCAGAATTGAATTCCTTTTGGCTGTTGGTTTAGATTATCTAAGTTTAGGTAGGGAAGCCAGTACTCTTTCGAGTGGTGAATCCCAAAGAATTAGATTGGCCAGTCAAATCGGAACCGGTCTTACGGGTGTTTTATATATCTTAGATGAACCAACAATTGGCTTACATTCACGCGATAACGACAGATTGATTCAAACTCTCAGAAAATTAAAACACCTAGGCAACACTGTGGTTGTAGTTGAGCACGACGAAGATGTTATAAAGAATGCCGATCATATTGTCGATTTTGGGCCATATGCTGGTAAAAACGGAGGTGAAATTGTTGCCGAAGGCACTCTTGAAGAAATAATAAAGAATCCAAAATCATTAACCGGCAAATATATGTCAGGTAAAATGTCAGTTTTAGACTCTCATGTTAAAAAGTTAAATATCGATAATAAAAAAATAGTTATAAAAGGTTGTCGTCAATGGAATCTCAAAGATATTAATGTTGAATTCCCTTTAAATAATTTAATTTCTGTAACCGGCGTATCTGGTTCTGGTAAATCTACTTTGATTCACGACACACTTTACGGAGGTGTTCGAAAAAGTATATTAGGTAGCTATTATGGAACAATAGGGGAATATGATAGTATCGACGGTTGTCAATCTGTATCCGATATACTGCTTGTCGACCAATCACCAATCGGACGAACACCAAGAAGTAACCCAGCTACTTATACAAAAGTTTTTGATGATATAAGAACTCTAATTGCCAAAACCACCGAAGCCCAAATACGAGGTTACGATGCAGGAAGGTTTTCTTTTAATGTCAAAAATGGCCGCTGCGAAGTCTGCCAAGGCCAGGGTCAAATTAAAATCGAAATGCAATTTTTATCAGATATCTATGTTACCTGTGACGAGTGTCATGGCACTAGATTCAAAGATGAAACATTGGAAGTCGAATATAAAGATAAAAATATTGCTGAAATTTTAAAATTAACCATAGATGAAGCTGCCGAGTTCTTCAAGAACATTCCTAAATTAAAAAGGAAACTAGAAACAATTCAAGAAGTCGGTTTGGGTTATTTGGAATTAGGCCAATCATCAAACACCTTATCAGGCGGTGAATCGCAAAGATTAAAAATAAGTCGAGAATTAGTTAAAACCACAAAAAATCACACACTTTATATATTAGACGAACCCACCACTGGTCTTCATTTTTATGACGTCGATAAATTAATTAAAGTATTAAAACAATTAGTTGAAAAAGGTAATACTGTTGTAGTTATCGAACATAATTTAGATGTAATTAGAAATTCTGATTGGATTATCGATATGGGTCCAGAAGGTGGCGAAAAAGGTGGCCAAGTTGTTGCTATTGGTACTGTCCAAGACATTATCGATTGCTCCAAAAGTTATACTGGCCAATATCTAAAAAAAGCTGTTTATGAACAATCAACTGCCAAAAATCGTTAAGAAACTACCAACGACACCTGGAGTATATATTTATAAAAATTCTTTAAATGAGATTATTTATGTTGGCAAAGCAATTAATCTAAAAAGAAGAGTCGCTCAATATTTTCAAAGTAACGATGCTCTTGGTCCAAAAACAGAACAATTAGTATCTCAAATCGATAGTATAGATTGGAAGTTAGTAGGTTCTGAAATTGAAGCCTTAATTTTAGAAGCCAGTTTAATTAAAAAACATAAACCCAAATATAATTCTCAATTAAAAGATGACCGAAGTTATATATATATAACCATTAGTAAGGATAAATTTCCTATAGTCTCACCGGCTTTCAAATCTACTCTCAACCCCAACTCTTATTTTTATGGACCGTTTCCCAACAGCTCTGCTGTAAAGAGTCTGCTAAAAACAATTAGAAGAATTTTTCCATTTTACTCAGGGCCCCATCATCCAACTAAAAAATGTTTGTATTGTCATTTGGGATTATGCCCAGGACCATATATAGATAATCATGAATATAAAGTAAATATTTCTCGAATTAAAAGTATATTAAACGGCAAAATAGGCGGCCTAATAAGATCAATTAATAAAGAAATGGATCAATGTTCAAAAGCAGAAAAATATGAACAAGCAACTATCAAGCGCGACCAACTAGCTTCTCTTAAATATATAATCTCCGGTTGGAACAATTTAAATCATTTATTTGATCAAATTGAATTACAAGAAGATCAAATTAGTAAAGCAGAAAATCAACTTAAAACAATTCTTGGTCCTTATTTTAACAAATTGACCAATATCGATAGGATGGAAGCATACGATATATCTAACTTGGGAAGTAAATATTTTGTCGGATCGATGGTTGTTTATCAAAATGGAAGAATAGAAAAAAATGAATATCGAAAATTTAAAATATATACTAAGGTAATGCAAGATGATCAATTTATGATCAAAGAAGTTGTCTGGCGAAGATTTAAGCATCCAGAATGGACTTTACCAAATATCATTCTTGTTGATGGTGGTAAACCTCAAGTGTCTTCTGTTTACAAACTCTTTTCAATTTTAAATATTACCGACGTCGCCCTAATTGGATTAGCCAAAAGAGAAGAAACAATTGTAATCAAAACACCCCTAAACTGGGTAGAAGTTAATTTACCCAAAAATTCTGAAGCACTTCGTCTACTTCAGCGTCTCCGCGACGAAGCCCATCGCTTTGCCAATCACTATCGTCAAGAATTAATTAAAAGATCACTTAAATAGGAAGTTTTATTTGTAAATTTAAAGCGTCAAGAGAGGGTTTTCTTAAAAAACAAGTATTTACAGAAAATCTTTTTCCAGGCAACAAATCTTTCTCGGAAGTACTATCATTTTTATAAAAATTACTTCTACTTATATTTTCAACCGAATAGTAACGATACTTTTTTGCATGCGGATCATCAATGAGACTCACGTCCAGTCTTAACGCATTAAAACTTTTTTGCAAAAACCATTCTTTTCCGCCTAATATTACTTTTGCTCCAGTTTTAACCCTTACAATCTTTGGGTTTATACCTACTTTCTCTAGCCTTAACTCCCTGACTATTTCATTCGCTATTCTAATATTATCTTCATCTGAAATAGTTTCGACTTTTCTTTTTTTGACTATAACTTCCGCACCAGGATAATTATCTTCTGTTTTAATCTTATTATCATCATCATCTAATTCATAACCTCCCCTCAAAGCTTCTTTTGTAGTTAAATATTCCTCTGATTCACCATTATATATTTGTCCAACAATTACTCCAGCATCATTTCTTATAGATTCAACCATATTATTTTATGTTTATCAGCTCCTTCATTTTTTCCAACCCTTCTTTTGCTATTGGATTTTCGAAATGTTTTCTAGCTGGTTCTAGCTTTTCAATCAACCAATCAGAAATAGCATTTTTCAAATCAGTTGGATAAAGTTTTTCATCTTGGTAATCTTTTATTAGTCCAGAGACACTATTATAAGTAACGTTACCCCCAAATCTATCCGGTCTATTTATTGTAAACTCGCCCTGTTCTTGACCCCAGAAAATTAATGTCTGCACCCAGTTAATTAATGGATTATATTCTGTAATTTTAGGTGGACCATAAGCCTTCCGCACCTTATTTCTAATTTCGTCAGGAGTATCGTGCACAAAAACTGCTGAGTTTGGTTTTGATTTACTCATTTTTAAATCTATTTGAACATCTTCACTATTTTGTCCCAAATCAACCGCTTCTGGACCTGAAAGTCCTGCGATTAAATTTTGATGAACAGCCACTGGTGCAATTTTATTACCCTTACTGTCCCTGAGAGGATTGATCGTTAATTTTTCAGCAACTTGCCTAGCCACGACATGTGCTTTTCTCTGATCCATGCCTGCTTGAACTAGATTAACCTTTAATGTAAAAATGTCAGCTACTTGAAGTGGGGGGTAAAACAAAGTAGACATATCAATATCAGCACCCTTCTTTTTCCCCATTATCGAAATTGACCTTAAATTCCTAGATAAAGTTACATTTTTACCCACTTCCATAAATGTTTCCCAATGGACTAAGTTAGTTTCATATAAATCTTTTCCCATCACAAACTTGACTTGCGCTTCATCGACGTTAAAACATTTTAAAGAAGCGATTAAAGCTTGTTTAAAATAATTCTCGGTTGCCCATCGAATTTTATCCCAATCTCCACCCAACTTATTATTCAAATAAGAATGAAAATCAGCCAAAAAAACTTGACAACTAACTCCTGCTTGCAAAAAATCAGCAATCTTTCCCATTGAAATTAAACCAGTTCCCAAATGCACCATTCCCGAAATTTCAAAACCAATGTAGTGATTAAGTGGAGTGTTGCTTTCCAATAGATATCTCAGATCTTTAGGAGTTAAAACTTCCTGACAATTCCTACTAATTAATTCAATCTTTTGGTCTATTGATAATTTGGAATTTTCCATAAATGTATTATAACAATATCAATTGCTTATTTAACCCTTTGGGTAAATACTAAAAGCCTGTTCCAATCTGTCCCAATCGGCCAGCATGTTTGTAAAATTAAAACTTCTTTTTCATTATCTTTATAAGCCAGATATTCAATATCGCTTGGCTTGGCTATCTTCTGTTCATACACTCGATAAGTAAACACTTGACCTTTGAAGTTAACAAATACTTCGTCATCATTTTTGAGTTGCCCCAGAAGATAAAACACCGGATTATTTCTGGCTCCTCCAACACCTTGACCCGATGAGTGGGCAAAAATATAGATTGATTTCCCTTTTCCATCTCCCGGAAAAGCGGTTGACTTGGCATGGGCTACAACATTATTTTTTAAAACATTCATGTATTCATTCTGATCAAAAGGGGATACGTTAGGCACAACATCGGCTGTTGCCAAAATTTTTGGAATTTGAATATTAAAAACTTTTGAATCAATAATTGGTGCCGAATAAATCACCGTTTCTGCTTTTTGAGGATTAAAAGAATTTAAGGCTAACTTATATTTGACCAAAGAAACACTCAAAGGCCAGTATAAATACACAAAGTAAATAAAAGATAAAACAAATAAACAATTTCCAAAATAAAATAAAAATCTTTTAAAACCAGAAGGATTACTATAAATAATACCTGAACCAGATTTAATTTTTACTTTTCTCTTTTTGGGTGTAATTTTAAAAAACTCAATCATACCTTGGTGAATTAATTGACAAAAAAACCTTTATATCTTATTATTAAACACGATATTTTAAGAGACTTACTTTTACTATTTCTATTTTAACAAATGTAAAAGCATCCTCCTCTTTAGATTTATATATATGAATAATAAAACTTTACTAACTAAAGAAGGTTATCGCAAGCTAGTAGATGAACTCCATGAACTAAAATTAAAACAAGATCATTTAGTCACTAAAATAGAAGATGTGGCCCAACCCGACGAGTCTGGAGAGGACGGTTTAGCTACTCAACTCAAAGAAGAATTGGAATTAGTTAATGAAAAAATAGACAATATTGAAGAAGTTATTGAGGTTTCGCAAATAATTACTAACGATAATAAAACATTAGACACTGTTCAAGTCGGTTGTAAAGTTAAAGTAAAAATATCAGGTAAATCCGAGAAAGTTTTCAATATAGTCAATCAATTAGAGACCGATCCTACTCAAAATAAAATTTCTGATCAATCTCCTCTTGGTAAAGCCTTAATGGGTAAGAAAGTTAATGATGAAATTGAAGTTCAGGCACCTGTTGGCAAAATTACCTACAAAATAGTTTCAATATTCTGCTAAAGATTGTAAAATCCTTCTATGTTGGATACAAAAATAAACGATCTCACTAAACAGAGGTTAGAAAAACTCGATAAGATTAAAAATCTTGGTTTGAATCCCTATCCTCAACCAAATCTAGAAGACAAACAAACCTGTGCCCAAGTTTTGGAGATGATTGACAAATCGGTTTTAGTTGCTGGCAGAATTATGTCTCTCCGCGGTCATGGCAAAATTTTATTTGCTGATTTACACGACAGAACAGGAAAAATACAACTTTTTTTTCAGGGAAGTATTCTTGGAAAAAATATGGAATTTACCAAATTATTAGATCTGGGCGACATTATCTCTATTCAAGGAAAAGTATTTAAAACTCAAGCCGGCGAAATAACCATAAATGTTGAATCCTTTCAGATTCTAGCTAAAAATATTAGAGCACTTCCTGAAAAATTTCATGGACTGACCGATATTGAAGAAAGATATCGTCAAAGGTATGTTGATTTGATTGTTAATCCAGAAGTTCGTCAAGTTTTTGAAACTAGAACCAAGATACTGCGCGAAATGCGTCGATTTTTAGACGATCATGGTTTTTTGGAAGTTGAGACACCAATATTACAGCCTTTGTATGGCGGTGCTTCAGCTAAGCCTTTTAAAACTTATCACAATACTTTAGACATGGATATGTATCTTAGGATTTCCAATGAGCTTTATCTTAAAAGATTGATTGTCGGTGGATTAGAGAAAGTATACGAAGTCAGCAAAGATTTTCGAAACGAAGGTGTTTCCAAATTTCACAATCCTGAATTTACTCAAATTGAATTTTATTGGGCTTATGTAGATTACGATGTTTTAATGAAATTTACCGAAAAACTAGTTACTCATATTATTAAATTAATCAAAGGTGGCCTTAAGCTTTCTTATCAAGGCACGGAACTTAATTTTGATCTACCATTTAAACGGGTAACCTTTAGAGATATTATTTTTGAGAAAATCGGAATTGATATCGATACTATTAGAACAGAAGAAGGTTTCAAGTCGGTTCTAAAACAAAATAATTTAAAATTAGATCTCAAAAAAACCTATGGTTTAGGTGCTTATTTTGATGCACTTTACAAGGAATTTGTTCGTCCATTTATTGTTCAACCAACCTTTGTGACTGATTATCCGGCCTGTATGATCGCCTTAGCCAAAAGAAAAGAAAATAACCCTGAAAAGATTGCTTCGTTTCAACTTCTTGTGTGTGGCGCGGAATTCATGAAGGCGTATAACGAACTAAATGATCCAAAAGACCAATACGACCGTTGGATAGAAGAAGAAGCTTTAGCCAAAAAAGGCGACGAAACAGCCATGCAACTAGACAAGGATTATATTAGAGCTTTGGAGTATGGTATGCCGCCCACAGCTGGTTGGGGCATGGGTATTGATCGATTTACTCAACTTCTAACTGACCAAGCAACCATCAAAGATGTTATTTTTTTTCCTGCCATGAGGAATGAAGAATAGTTTTATGACCTACGATCGCACAACTTATCAAAACGCAGTTAAATCAAATCTCGAAAAAAATATTTTTTATCACTCCTTGTCGGTGGAAGCCTGTATGGGTGGTTTATATGATTATTTAAAAGAAAATAATCGACTAGACAACAATGAAACATCAAAAGAAGACTGGTTATTATCCGGATTAATCCATGATATCGATTATTCAGGCGATACAAAAAATGATCATCCCAATAAAACTAAAGAAGTATTGGCAAAATATGGATTAGAAATTGACGACACTGTTGATTCTATTATCAAGGCTCATGCACCAGAATTAACTGGAGTAAAAGCCGAAAATTTAGCCCAATGGTCTATTTTTTGCGCCGATAGTTTAACTGGACTCATTACCGCCGTCGCCTTGATTTATCCAAGTAAGAAATTAGCCGAAGTAAAAACTTCGTCAGTTCTAAAAAGATTTTTAAAAGAACCCAAATTTGCCGCCGGCACCCGTCGCGGTGAAGTCAAAATGTGCGAACTAGAAACCGGCCTAAACATTCCCCTCGAAAAATTCATCGAAATTTGTCTGACCTCAATGCAACAAATCGCTCTAGAAATTGGGCTATAAAATATATCCTATATAATTGTATTATTGAAATTAGTGTGATAAACTTTATTGTACTTTCACGGTAAAGTTTATTTTTATGGAGGTGTTTTTGTTGCGTGATTTGGATTGGAGAAGTGCGAGAGTTGTTAATTGGATATCTGGTCTCGGTGGTACCATTATTGTTTTTCCTAATGATGAGCAGGAAATAAAGATACAGAACTATGTAGCTTTAAACAGAATTAACGACATATCCTTTGAGATACTTAAAGAACCTAGACCTGGTGATGAGCTTCTGGTTATGCCCATAGGAAATGGAGAATATTATTGGATTTTCAAGTCCACCTTTCTGCATCGGTTGCCACATTTTACACAGACACTTCGTCTTGTATCGAAAGAGAAGTTTGGATCAAGGAAGAAAGTACTGTGGGCGGGTAGCGCACGAGACCCTATCCTGTTAATTATCATTGCCGACAACAAACCCAAAAAAGGTGTTTATCAAATCGCAGGGATAACCTTGTGGTTTGAAGTGCTCCAGATCGACTTCACTTGGCGAAAAATTTACCGCTCACCTTTCCGGTAGTTAACAATCAAACTCGATAAGGGATCTATTAGCTAACTCCAATGCGGAGTATTGACTAGTAGGTCCCTTCAGAGTTTGGTAATTTATGTTTATAGATTTTTGTCTATACTGATGAGTCTTAAAAGACGAAACATAAAATAAATCTAGAAATTGGATTATAATCAACGTAATGGCTATTTTAAAAATCAACCATTCACCAACTCCAAACGAACTAAAAAAACTAACCGAAGAATTCGATGGATATATAAAATTGGTCGCAGATATTGATAAAGAAATTTTGTATGGCGGCTCGCGACTTCATGCTGATATTGAAAAAATACTAATTGATTCTGGATCACTGCAAAAAAATATTTGGGGAGGAGGAATCGATTTAGTTTCTAAAATTATAGAATGCTCTGCCGTTGCCAATATTAGACCAGATTCAAATCCGAGCACTGAAATACTTGATCCGGTAATTAGAGAAAAGTTTACAAGTATAGTTAAAAAATATTTTCCAGAATTTATTTATGGATAAATCAAAACTAGAATTATTAAATATTTCCGCTGATTTAAAAAGATCAGTTATGTTTTTGGTCAGAAGCCAGGATAATAATCCAAAAAATTGTGTTTTTATTCAAAATATTTTAAATAATTTTCCAAAATTAACAAAAATTGATCCTAAAATTTCAGAAATTGTAGATATCGAATATCTTAAAAACAACACAGATACAGCCAATGTTAAAGCCGAATATTTATTAATGCAAAGTCTTAAACTCCAACACTATTTAGGACTATAAATAATTATATGAAACAAATATCAGAACAAATTCTATACCAAGGCAAAACCAAAAAGGGAAACGATTTAGTCATCAGATATATAAATAAAAAAGATGCTGAAAATCAGCTAAATTTTATTAATCTAATTTCTCAAGAAAAAACATATGTTATTTTTCAGGGAGAACAGTTGACTTTAGAAGAAGAACAAAAATATGTTGATTCAAAAGTCGAGGGTATATTAAACAACAAGTCTATTTTTTTACTTGCTTTAATTGACAATAAAATTGTTGGTAGCAGTAGTATCGACATGGATGGCAATGTTTCCAGTCATGTGGGAAGTTTTGGAATTATAGTTTCAAAAAGTTGTCGTGGAGAGGGTATTGGCAACATTTTACTAAAAACCGTACTTAAAGAAGCCAAAGCAAAATTAATAAACTTAAAAATAGTAGTTTTGAGTGTATTTAGTAACAATCCGATTGCTCAAAAATTATATTTAAAAAACGGTTTTAAGGAATACGGCATCTTACCAAAAGGCATAAAACATAGAAACAAATTTGTCGATAGTATTTTGATGTACAAAAATATCTAAACAAAAGATACCGATAAAACACTTCGAGTTACGTTTATTTTACGGTAATTTTTTGCATAAATTCTGATAAACTATCTTAGTTTCATGATCGACATAAATTTAATTAGACAACAACCCGAATTAGTTAAGCAGAACTTAATAAACCGTCAACGGAGTCCTAAATTAGTAGATCAAATTTTAGAAATCGATAAATTAAGGAGATCGGTTTTGACTCAAGTCGAAGAACTTAGATCTCAACAAAATTTATTAGCCAAAAATTTCAAAGGCAAGCCCACCGATGATCAATTAAAAGAAGCAACCGATTTAAAAGGAAAATTAAAAGTCCAAGAAACTGAATTAAAAGAACTTGAAGAAAAACAAAATAATATTCTAAAAGAACTTCCCAACATGGTTGCCTCCGATGTTCCTGTTGGTAAAGACGATTCAGAAAATGTTTTATTTCACGAGTTTAGTCAACCAACAAAATTTGATTTCAAACCACTCGACCATATTGATTTAGGGGAAAAACTCGACATTATTGATGTCAAAAGAGCCGCCAAAGTTTCCGGTTCTCGATTTGGTTATTTCAAGGGCAAAGGCGCAGTTTTAGAAATGGCTGTCATGAATTTTGCCTTCCAAAAACTTATCCAAAAAGGTTTTGTTGGCATGATTCCACCCGCCATGGTCAAAATAGAATCAGAAGAAAAAATGGGCTATACTAGCAACAAAAATCTAGACAATGCTTATTATTCTTTCCCCGAAGATGATTTAATTTTTATCAGTAGTTCCGAGCATTCTGTTGTGCCATACCATATGGACGAAATTTTAGACTCCAAAAATTTACCAATTAAATATGTAAATTATTCTACTTGTTTTAGGCGAGAAGCCGGCACTTATGGTAAAGATACTCGAGGAGTTTTTAGAGTTCATTCTTTCAATAAAGTTGAAATGAATGTTTTTTCTACTCCTGATTATAAAATTTCTGACGCCATGTGTTTGGAATTACTTTCTATTGAAGAAGAAATAATGCAATCTTTGGAAATTCCCTATCAAGTCGTCAAAGCATGCACCGGAGACTTACCCCAACCCAACCGACGCATGTACGACATCAATTCTTGGTTTCCCGGACAAGATACATTTAGAGAAACTCAATCGTGCAGTAACTGCGGTGATTATCAAGCTAGAAGACTAAACATAAAAACCAAAATCGAAGGTAAAAATGAATATGTTCATATCCTCAATGCCACAGTAATTACCGACAGGGCAGTAATCGCCATTATTGAAAATCACCAACAAAAAGACGGCAGTATTTGTATTCCCAAAGTCTTACAACCATTTACCAGTTTCGATATTATCGAAACCACTTAATTTGTTAGAGGAGCCACCCGTCCCGACTCGGTTCAATCAAATGAGCCCGTCGGGACTGGCTATTTTAATAGGGTATAATTATCAATATGCTAAATTTCGTAAAAAATTTATTTGATGAAAATCGAAAAAGAATTAGCTCATATAAGGCGATTATCGACAAAATAAATAGCTTAGAGAAAAATTTTTCTTCTTTAAGTGATGAAAAACTTTCCGAAAAAACTACCCAATTTAAAAAACAATTAAATAACGGCAAAACCCTAGATGATATTCTTCCAGAAGCTTATGCTGTTGTCCGTGAAACCATTAAAAGAACTATTGGTGAACGAGCTTACGATGTTCAATTGATGTCGGCCATTTCACTTCACCAAGGAGCAATTTCCGAGCAAAGAACCGGAGAAGGTAAAACTCATTCTGTTGTTTTTGCGGCTTATCTTAATTCGCTTTCTGGGCAGGGAGTTCACATTGTTACCCCAAATGATTATTTAACCCGAGTCGGTGCTGGTTGGTATCCAAAGGCACTCCAGAAATTAGGAATTAGCACTTCTTGTATCATCCACGAAGGATCTTTTATCTATGATCCCAATTTCACTGATCCAAACGAAACAATCGATGATCGTTTGGCCCACCTAAGGCCGGTTTCTCGCAAAGAGGCTTATCAAACTGACATTACTTATGGTACGAACAATGAATTTGGTTTTGATTATTTACGCGACCACATGGTGCCCGATTTTAATCAAATGGTTCAGCGACCCCACAATTTTGCTGTTGTCGATGAGGTCGATTTTGTATTAATTGATGAAGCCAGAACACCATTAATTATTTCCTCACCCAACAATCAGCCAGTCGATAAATATTATAAATTTGCCCAAATTGCGGCTCAACTTCAGCCCACTGATTATATAATTGATGAAAAAACTAAATCAGCTACTCTTTCTGAATATGGCATCAGGAAAATCGAAAGAATTTTAGGAGTTAAAAACCTATACGAAGAATCTTTTGAGACAATCCATTATGTTGAAAATGCTATCAAAGCTACGGCTTTATTTCATAAAGACAGAGATTATGTTGTCAAAGACAATGAAATAATTATTGTCGATGAATTCACTGGTCGTCTTATGAACGGTCGTCGCTGGTCCGATGGTCTTCATCAAGCAGTTGAAGCCAAAGAAAATGTTACCGTTCAAAGAGAATCTCAAACTTGGGCCACAATTACTTTTCAAAATTATTTCCGTCTTTATAAAAAATTAGCGGGCATGACCGGTACTGCCGCGACCGAAGCCGAAGAATTTAAAAAAATATACAATCTTGATGTAATTACTATTCCTACTCAACGATTAATTCAGAGAAATGATTTTCAAGACTTAATTTTCAAAAGTCAAAGAGCCAAATACACGGCAATAGTTAGTCAAATTGAACAATTACACAAATTAGGCCAACCAGTACTGATTGGTACTACTTCTATTCAAAAAAACGAAACAATATCTTCTTTGTTAGCAAAAAAAGGTCTGCCTTATCAAGTTTTAAACGCTAAAAATCACCAAGCAGAAGCCAAAATAATTTCCAAAGCAGGTAAATTTGGCGCCATAACAGTGGCCACAAATATGGCCGGTAGAGGCGTTGACATTATTTTAGGCGGACCAAAAGATGGAGTAGATCTAAAGGAGTGGCAAAAAGATCACGATAAAATAATTTCTTTAGGTGGTTTATATGTAATTGGTACCGAAAGACATGAATCTCGAAGAATTGATAATCAACTAAGAGGTCGTGCTGGCCGCCAAGGCGATCCGGGTGTTTCCCAATTCTATGTCGCTCTTGACGATGATTTAATGAGAATTTTTGGTGGCGAAAAGATTAGTGGTCTGATGACTCGGTTCAATATGCCCGATGATGCTCCATTAACTCATCCGCTAGTTTCCAAAATCATCGAACAAATTCAAGTCAAAGTCGAAGGTTTTAATTTTGATGCCCGTAAAAATTTGGTCGAATACGACGATGTTATCAATAAACAAAGAAAAATAATTTATTCCCTAAGGGATTTGTCTTTATATAATGGTCAGTTTTCGGTCGACAATAATTGGAAAGAAGTTAGTAAATATCTTTCTTCCGAAATTAACTTCATAATGAAAAGCGGTCTCGAAGATACCGATGGCACAATCAATTTTGAAAAAGTAGCCTTGGAATTTTCTGAAATATTTCCCATGGACGACGATCAACGTCAAAAAATTAAAAAACAACTTCAAAATGAACCAAACCCTAATGAGTTTTTGACTAAAACAATAAAAGACCAATGGGAACAACGGCTTTCTTATTTTGGCAAAGATATTGCCAATAGTATTTTAACTTATGCAGTTATTACTACTCTTGATCCACTCTGGGTGGAACATTTAACAGCTTTAGATGATTTAAGAAGCGGTGTCAGATTGCGAGGTTACGCTCAAAAAGATCCATTAATCGAATATAGAAAAGAAGGTTATGAAATGTTCCAAAAATTGATGCGTCAATTTGAATATAATTTAGCCAGAAAAATATTTAGATTGGAACCAATCTCAATGCCTACCGATGTAATTCCGGAAACAATAGTTGAGGGCAGGGGAGACATAAATGATGCTAATCAATCTGAAAATCAAACAAGCATATCTAAGAAAAGTACGACACCAGTAAACAAATCAATCATCGGCCGCAATGATCCATGTCCCTGCGGTTCCGGTAAAAAATATAAAAAGTGTTGTTATCCCAAACTTGGATAAAATAGAGCGTAATAATAATTTATTCAAAGTAAACAAAACGATTATCCTCAGAATGAAATCAAACTCTTGTATAATCCACTCATGGCTGTTGATTTAAAAAACTATCAGAAAGTAAATAATTTTTTATTAGAAAATAAAATAGATTCAATTTTGTATGGTTCATTAGGAGTTTCAATTTATCTTGGTAATTTTAAAAATTTTGATGATATAGATCTTCTTGTTGAGGATGTTTATTTAAGCGATAAATGGTTAGATCTGATTAAAATTATGAAAAATAATGGTTTTGAATTAATTGACAGCAAAGAACATGAATTTATAAATAAACAGGATTTAAAAATTGCTTTTACTAAAAAAAGTATTCTTATTAAGGACAATATTTGTGATCCAAAAAAGGATATTCAAATACATCACAAAGAAGGAATATTAATTAAAACACTGAATAAACAAGCTTTTATTAATGCCTACACTTTCAGTTCTAAAGATGGTTACAGAAAAGAAAAACGAGGTAAAAACGATTTAGATATTGTTAAAAGTTTAAATGACATTAATTAGTTCTAAATCCTTTCAACAAAGCAAGTAATTTTATAAAATCAACCAATTTCAAATACCTTATTCTTTGATTTTTCTCCTCGTATTAAAATTATCTTCGATTTTTTAACTTTCAAGAATTTAGCCAGTGATTCGATTGTAGCCTTGTTAGCTTTTCCTTCCAACGGTGGTGCACTTACATAAATATGCAACATCTCTACTAAATCTTTCTCAACTCTTGGATTTTTTGAATTTGGATGAACTATTACTAATATTTTCATAATTTATTATATCTTTATTAAAGATAAGATGAGTAATATTTATGAAGTTTAACCCATTTATACCCGAACTTTACATTTCCAACTTTTAAAAAAAGTCTAAATTTTGCATAGATTTGCATAGTTTTAATATATTTTGCATAGATTTATATAGATTAATAGTAAACTTGCACAGATTTGAATAGATTGATAAAATTTATACAGATTAATAAAATTATGAGTTCCAAATTAATAAAAATAGGAGAGGTTTCTGAGTTATTAGGTATTTCTATAGACACTCTCAGAAGATGGGATAGATTAGGCAAGTTTTCATCAGTTAGGACCGGTCCACATGGACATCGATTTTATAAATTTTCAGATGTTGAAGCTAAATTGAATTCAGCAACAAATTACCGCAATATGGCGATTGAATGGGTTCAATCTCAGAACGGATTTGAATTAGATCCCCAAATTTATTGCGAAACCAGAGATGTTTTGCTGTAATAAAAATTGAAAAAACACAATGATTATACAACTTAAAAAATTTGGAACTACTTTAGTATCAAGACCTTCTGGAAAAGAGGCTTTATTAGCTTTCAGACCAATGCTTAATCAAATTAATAAAAATGAAGAAGTTATTATCGACTTTGAAGGTGTTATAGTTTTAACTCCATCATGGGCTGATGAATTTTTAACTCCACTTAGTAAACAATTTAGTAAACGGATTCAACTACGCAACATAGATAATTCCTCCATAAAAGCCACCTTATCAATATTAAACAAAATTAAAGATAATAATAATTTCTAATAAAAAACTTTTTGAAATGATAAATCTAAACAGTCTACATTTCCTGTGTCATTTCAAAAAAATGTTGTTATCCCAAGTTCGGGTAAAATAAATTAATGAAAACCAATACACAAAAAATAATCAAAATTTGGGATATTATCCATAATTCCAAAAATATTCTTCTTCATCTCCATCCAGGGCCCGATGGTGACAGCGTCGGTAGTGCCTTGTCTTTTATGTTTGCTCTCAAACATCTCAAAAAAAATGTTACCTTAATTTCCGGTGATTCTAGTTTACCTCCCAATCTCTTATCTTTACCCGGCACCGACAAAATTTTAAATAAAAATTTATTTCAAATCGATCTCAAAAAATTTGATTTATTTTTAATCTTAGATGCCAGCGCTCCAAATCTAATATCCAATTTGGGTGAAATTAAATTTCCCTCAAATTTAAAAACAATAATTATTGACCACCACGACACCAATCTAAACTTTGCTCAAATTAATTTAGTCGACAAAGACTCTCCAGCCACCTGCCAAATTCTTTACGAGGTTTATAAACAGGGGAATATTAAAATCGACGAAAACATGGCTTTATGTCTATTTACGGGTATGTACACCGATAGTGGCGGTTTCAAATATCCCCGTACTACCAGTAAAACATTTGAAATTTGTGCCGAACTCGCAAAAATCAACGACAATTTCCCAAAAACCATTTTTGAAATTGAAAATAACGAATCGCCCGACAAACTCAAAATGTTGGCTCTATATTTAAGTTCCATAGAAAATTATTTTAAAGATCAAGTCGCTATCGCCTCCGTGTCTCAAAAAATCCTCCAAGATAGCCATTTGAATTTACAGGCATCCGAAAGTCTCAATGTTGCCAATATGTTAAAATCCGTCGTCGGTTGGGATATCGGTATTAGTTTAATTGAATATCAACCAGAAAAAGTTAAAGTTAGTTTTAGAACTCGTAAACCAGACGTCTATGATGTCTCCAAAATAGCCCAAGCCCTTGGAACAGGTGGTGGTCACAAAGCAGCCGCCGGTGCCCTTATAAGCAAGCCACTTGATGAAGCAAAAAAATATTTACTCAAAACAATTGCTACGATTTATCCAGAACTTGGTAAAATTTAAGTAATATTTAATTTAAAAATATGGACGATTGTATATTTTGCAAAATAGTCGCAGGTAAAATACCCAAATATCAAATTTACGAAGACGATAATTTTATTGGATTTTTAGATATTAATCCCCTAAGTATGGGCAATTCTTTGTTAATTCCAAAAATTCATTATCGTTGGGTCTATGATGTTCCCGAATTTGGTCTTTACTGGGAAGCTTCCAAGAAAATAGCCGAAGCTTCAATAAAAGCCCTTAATGCCGATTCCGTTTCCTTTTTAACTATTGGCTACGAAGTCCCCCATGCCCATATTCGCATCATCCCTAGATTTTTAAACAATATTCATCAAAATGGATTAGATCTTTCTCATCACGAAAAATATACTCCACATGAAATGACCGAAATTAGCCAAAAAATTATTAATTTTTTAAATAAATGAAATCCAGCCAAAAAGTAGTTCTTGAATTAAAAAAGCTCAACAAAAGAATTGACATGATTGGTGCCAAAGGTAATTTTATGGTCTATACTGCTAATCCTTGGAAATTTGCGTTTTACAACTTTATTGCCGGAATTTTTCATTCTCTCGGTTCCCTTTTTGGTACAGTCGTAGTTGCGGCAGCAATTATATATTTTCTATCTCAAATCAATTTTACCAATTCTTTAAATACTTGGGTGCAAAACCTCACATCACAAATTAATTGGGAGCAAATAATTCCCACACAAAAACCCTAAAATAAAATTAGCTTACTTTTTGTTTTCTTTCGGATCTGATTCTGTCGACCTTGCTTAATTGTTTCTTTCTTAATCTAATCTGTTTTGGGGTTACGTCGATTAACTCATCACTGTTTATAAAATCCAAAGACTCTTCAATACTGTATTTGACTGGCGGCGCCAACATAATCGAATCATCGTTACCCGAAGATCTCATATTTGTTAGTTGCTTTCCTTTACAAATATTAATTTCCAAATCCCCAATCATTGGTCTAAAACCCACAATTTGTCCTTCGTAAACACCAGCGGTTGGTTCGATGAAAGTAATACCTCTTTTTTGAGCTAAATCCAATCCGAACGACAATGCTTTACCTGATTCCGAAGCAATCAATACACCATTTCTGGTCTTATTAGTTTCTGGTTGTTTTAATTCATATCCCAAAAATAAGAAATTTAAAGATATGGTTCCCTTTGTTTCTGTCATTAACACACTTCTCAAACCCAAAGCATTTCTTTCGCTTATTTTGTAAGTCATCTTTATTCCGCCTTTTCCATCTGTTTGCATATCTTGCATTTCTGCTTTTCTTTTACCTAATTCAGATGTAATTGTTCCCATATATTCTTCGGGAGACAAAATAATTAGTTCGTTGAATGGTTCACAAACTTTTCCATCAATAGTTTTCAAAATTACTTCAGGTTTCCCCACTTCCATGGCATAACCTTCGCGACGTAATTTTTCAATCAAAATAGCCAAATGTAATTCACCTCGGCCTGAAACCAAAACACGAATACTATCTTCAGGATCATCTTCAACTTTCAATCCCAAGTTAGTCTCAGCTTCTTGGAAAAGTCTTTCTTTCAATTCCCGGCTAGTTAAATATTTTGACTCATCTCGAGCATAAATAGAAGTATTTGGTCCAAAACTAGCTTTTAATGTTGGCTCACTTACTTCAATATTTGGCAATGCTACTTGAGAATCAGTACTGGTTAGTGTTTGTCCAATTTCTATTGCCGAAATTCCAGCCAAATAAACAACTTCACCACTGCCAGCGCTATCAGTTTCCACTTTACTGATACCTTCGTTGACATACATTTTTTCAATTTTAAAATTTCCAATTACTTCATTGCTCGGCCTTACCAAAGAAATAGTGTCATTTTTATTGATTTTTCCTTGATTGATTCTACCTACTGATAATCTACCCAAGTATTCGTTCTTTTCAAAAGAAGAAACTAACATTTGGAATGGCTTATCTTCATTTTTAACAGCCGAAGGAATAGCTTTTAAAATAGTTTCAAAAAGGGGAGAAGTATCGCCTATTTCTTCCAAAGAATCAGGCATTTTATAAAAAGTCTTTCCTTCACGACCAATAGCATAAATAATTGGGAAATCTAAAAGTTCCGGATCATCAGCCAAAGATAAAAACAAATTTTCAGTATCCATTATTACTTCTTTAGTTCTCGCATCTTTTCTATCAATTTTATTGACAACCAAAATTACTTTCAAACCATAATCCAAAGCTCTTTTTAAAACAAATTTTGTTTGTGACAAAGGACCTTCAGCCGCATCGACAATCAACAAAGCACCGTCAGCCATATTCAAGACTCTTTCTACTTCTCCACCAAAATCAGCATGCCCTGGAGTATCGATAATATTAATTTTTGTATTCTTGTACATTACCGAAGTATTCTTTGACAAAATAGTTATACCTTTTTCTCTTTCCAAATCATTACTGTCCATAATCCGGTCAATATTCATTTCTTCCTGATTTTCCCTAAAAGTGTGTGTTTGTTTCAATAAAGCATCAACCAAGGTAGTTTTGCCATGATCAACATGGGCGATTACGGCTATATTTCGGATATCTTGGTATTTTTGCATCCGTATATTGTACTACAAGATGTAATTATTACAATTACAATGAATTTACATTTAAATGTATAATAAGAATCTGATGGAAACGATAATCGACGAGAATATCAAGAAACTCGGCAAGGCCGATGTACACATGCACAGCAATTTTTCCGATGGCCAACCATCAATAGAGAAAATTCTTGATTATGTAGAAAATAAAACAGAATTAGATATTATAGCCATTACTGATCACGACACAATTAAAGGCGCACTTAAAGCCCGAAAAATAGCCAAGAAAAGAAAATTTAGATTTGAAATAATTATTGGAGAAGAGGTTTCTAGTATCGAAGGTCATATCGTTGCTCTTTTTATTAAAAAAAGAATCTCACCTGGGCTTTCAGCCCACGACACACTTCTCAATATAAAAAAACAAGGCGGAATTGCCATTCTTGCCCACCCTTTTTATCAGACAAAAATGTTGGACAAAAACAAAAATACCATGGGTGGTGTCGGTATTATTGCCACCATAAAAGAAAAAGATCTTTATCATGGAATCGAGGTTATTAACGGCACTCCTGTAATGATGGTCAAGGAAAACAACATGGCTCAATTTATCAATCACACTCTTCTTTTTAAATCCGAAATAGGTGCTAGTGATGCCCATATTCTAAAAGGAATTGGCAAGGGTTACACCATGTTTGAAGGGAAAACTGCCAAAGATCTAAAAGAGGCGATTCTTACCGGCCAAACCAGAGCCATGAGCGACAAGTGGGACATAAAAGCAGTAATAAGGCTTGCCTTCTTTTTTGTACCCGAAGGCATTCGATTAGGCATCTATGGATTAATGCATTATCGGGAAAATCGTAAATTTAGAGTTCCCACAGTCAAACTCAAGAGATTTAAATAAAGTAAACTATTTAAATGGTCAAAAAAATATTTTATCTTTTTGGTTTTATTTTTCTATTAATATTTACTTTCTTTATTTTCAATAAAAAAAATCAAGAAAAAATAAACAACAAAACATTTTATTTAACTCAGAAAACAGAAGAAATTGGAGAAATATTATTACCTCAACCTACAAAAATCTTACCCGATGGTTTACCCAACAAACATTTAATTTCCACCGTTTTTGTTCCCCAAGCACCCGAGAAAAACTGGGATCAACCTTGGCAAGATTCCTGCGAAGAAGCTGCACTTTTAACTGTAGATTATTACTATAAAAATCAACAGCCATCATTAGACCAAACCAAAACCGATATTTTGAAAATGATAGATTTTGAAAAAAGTCAGGGATGGGCCAAAGATATTAATACTACTCAAATGGCCATTTTATCTTCCAACTATTTAAATTATAAAACCAACATAGTTACTAATCCAACAATTGAAGAAATTAAAAAATATATTTCTCAAAATATTCCAGTTATTGTTCCGGCAAACGGGAAAACTTTATATAAAGAAAATCGTTACTTTAAATCAGGCGGCCCTTATTATCACAGCGTTGTCATCTTGGGTTATAACGATAATATCCAGAAATTCATTGTTCATGATGTTGGCACTCAATTTGGTGCCTATTTTAAATATTCCTATAATCTTTTATTAGAAAGTAATCATGATTTCCCTAAAAGTGATATTAAAGAAGATATTGATTCCGGACCAAGAAATATGTTGGTTCTGCTAAAATAAAAAATGAATAAATTTAAAAAAACAGCCCTATTTATTTCTATATTAGTTTTGTCATCTTTTGTTTTAAGCGCTTGCGGTTCACCCAAAAACTCTGATACAAATATTAATATAGTTAGCAATCAAGCAACCAAACAAATTACACCCACAATTATTCCCGATCCAACTTTGAATATAAATACCACACCCACACTCCAACCAAACAAAGATACTCTTGTTAATTTAACAACTAAATATGGCGATATTTTGATAAAACTGTATCAAAATGAAACTCCCAATACTGTGGCTAATTTTATCAATAAAGCCAATAGTGGTTTTTATAATAATTTAACTTTTCACCGAGTCGAACCCGGTTTTGTAGTTCAAGGTGGTGATCCGTTGGGTACTGGTACTGGCGGTGGCTCCATTAAATCTGAATTAAATTCAATTCCATTTCAAAAAGGTTCTCTTGGATTAGCTCGAACCCCAGCCAATAAAGACATATCCAATGATAGTCAATTTTTTATCTGTCTTACTACAGAAGCCTGTAGTCAACTCACGGGGGATTATGTGAATTTTGGCGAGGTAATTTCTGGCTTCGACAACGTTCAAAAGATAATTATCTATGATAAAATAATTAAAATTATCCAAAAATAAAATGAAAAAAATAATTTATGCCTTTATTATTGCCTTGGTCGTATTTGCAGTCTATAAATTAGTTTCCTATAAACCAAACATCAATAGCAGTTTGGCCGACGACAAAGCAGATATTATTCTTTTTTGGGGCAACGGCTGTGTTCATTGTGAAAAGGTTAAAAAATACATAATCGACAATAAAATTGATTCTAAATTAGCCATAAAACAAAAAGAGGTGTTCTACAATAAACAAAACCAGATGGATTTTACCGAAATAACAAAAAAATGTACCACCTTAACTGCCGATGAAAAAGGCGGGGTGCCGCTAGCGTTTTCCAACATCGACAATACCTGTATTTCTGGCGACACACCTATAATCGACTACATTCAACAACAAATAACTAAAAGATAGTTGATGTTAGAATAAATAGTGCTCCATAAAAAGAAAAAAGATAATTTCAAATTCACCTTTCAGACATTTTTGAGGTTGATTTTATTTTTTGTTTTTTTTTATTTCTTAATTTCATATTTCTCAAAACCCCAAACCAAATCAATGTCCGACTCTACACTCTCTTTTGATGAGACCGTTGATGTTCAAATACCCGATTATTTCCAAAACACCTTTTATTCACTTTATAATTTAATACCACCGAAAAGTCGGCAAACACTGGAAACTTTAAACCAAAATTCAGTTATAATAAACCTACAAAACCAAATAACATATCTAAAAGGTCAAACCAATGGTTTTCCCCAAAAACAAATAATCGATATCGAAAAAATGATTGTCAAAAATATATACGACAACCTGATTAAAAATATTGAAAACAAAAATGGATCGAATTAACGAAATAAAAACTAAATTTGAACAATTAAAAAGTAAATTAAATTACGATCAAGTTAAATCTGAATATAATACTCTAAAACTAGAATCAGAAAAAACTGATTTATGGCAAAATCCCACTCAAGCCCAAGATCTTCTCCAAAAGGTTTCTGAACTTCAAAAACTTACACAAGAAATTGAATCAATCGAAACAGAAATATCCAACGCTGTCGAAATGTTTCAGCTTCTCAAAAATGATCCGGAAGAATCCATGTCAACAGAGTTGGAAAATGATGTTGATCAAATAGAAAAAAGAATAGCTGAAATTGAATTAAAAACCTACCTTTCAGGTAAATATGATTCGTATTCAGCTATTTTATCTGTCCACTCTGGCCAAGGTGGTACCGAAGCCATGGATTGGGCTTCAATGTTGCACCGCATGTACATGAAATATTTTGAAAAAAAAGGTTGGAAATTTGAAGTTTTAGATTTTGTTCCAGGTGAAGAAGCTGGTATTAAATCTGTATATTTTAAAGTGAATCATCGATATGCTTATGGCTATCTTCGTGGCGAAACTGGTACTCACAGATTAGTTCGACTTTCGCCTTTTAATGCCGACCAACTTCGTCAAACATCTTTTGCCAAAGTCGAAGTTGCCCCGCTTTTTGAAAATGATACTGAAGTCAAAATTAATCCAGCGGATATAGAATTTTCCGCATATAGGGCCGGTGGTCATGGCGGTCAAAATGTGAACAAAGTAAGTACTGCGGTCAGAATCGTTCATAAACCTTCAGGCATCGCCGTTTCCTGTCAAAGCCAAAGATCTCAAGAACAAAATAGAGTGTTAGCCATGCAAATGCTCTCCTCTAAGCTGTGGGCAATCGAAGAAGAAAGACAAAGCCAGGAGAAGAAAGACGTGAAAGGAGAAAATGTGATTGCTGGCTGGGGTCACCAAATCCGATCTTATGTACTTCATCCCTATAAAATGGTCAAAGATTTAAGAACCAGATATGAAACATCAGACACAAATGGTGTTTTAGATGGGGACTTAGATGCGTTTATTGAGGCTGAACTAAAAATATGAATCTTATAAATTTCAAAAAAATTCTAAAAATATTTTCAATATTACTTACTTCAGCAATACTTTTGGTAATGATTATAGTCACTGCGGCTTTAATATTTTTGTCCAAAAAGATTAATCAACCAGTTTCATATTTACTAAATACACCATACCAAACCCTTAAAAATAATGAATTTAAAAATCAAAAATCAATTAATTTTCTAATATTAGGACTAGACAAACGCGACGATAGACTAGAAAAGACCGAAACAACTGACACTATTATGATCGCTTTTTTAAATCTAAATAATGGTCAAATTAAAATTACTTCTATCCCTAGAGATCTCTGGGATTATCAACTCAATACCAAAATTAACAACATCTATCCACTATCTTTAAGTAATAAGCAACCTTTTGATTTCCTCCAAACTAATTTCTCCCGCCTAACTGGAATTCCAATCGAAAAAACTATTATTTTTACCACTCAAAATTTAATTGACTTTGTCGAAATTATTGGCGGAGTTGATGTCTTTTTAGACAAAGTATTTATGGACAATAAATATCCCAATCCCGAATATATAACCAACCCCAAGGCGCCAATATACAAAACCATATCTTTTGACGCTGGTTGGAACCATCTATCTGAATCAAATATTACCGAGTTTGTTCGGTCTCGAAAAAGTGCCGAAACTGCTATTGGTGGTGGAACTGATATTGGTCGTATTGAACGACAACAATCACTGATTGACGCTATTATCAAAAAAATTAAAACCAAAGAATTTATAATAGACTATTCCAATTTAATTAAATTATATAATTTTTGGCACAACCAAATAAACACCAACTTAACCGACAAAAATTTAACAAGTATCGGAATTATTCTTCAAAAACAAATTAAAAATATTTCACTGACAAAAATTGAATTAACTATTGGAAGCAATGAAAAAGAAGGACAAATTTATCATCCAGAAAATTTTATAAATAAGCAATGGGTGTTTATTCCTGCCGACAAAGAATATAAAAACTTTCATCAGTTTTTTCAAAGCAACTTTTTGCTATACTGAATTATTAAAATTTAATTTTTAATATGGATATACCAAATCTATCTGCCAGTAATATTAATCAAGTTTCTCAAAAAAAATCTTTATTGCCTGTTATTCTAATAATTGCTGTCCTGGCTGTAACCAGTGGTTTTTGGTTATCACGCTATTTTCCTTCTCAAAAATCTACCTCACCTGTTTCCAATACTAATTCTGAAAAGAACACCGCAGCTTCTGCAGATAGTTTAAAAAACAAAGATGATGTTCAAGTTGGGAAAATATACGGAGACTCTAGCAAGGCATTTCAAGATACTGCCTCGGGAACAATCGAAAAAGGTAATATAAACGGCGAGGGTACACATATTTTGAATCGAGACGGCGGAATTAGTCAAAGAGTATCACTAACCTCTTCAGCTGTTGATTTAGACTTATTTGTTGGATTAAAAGTAGAAGTAAAAGGTCAAACTAATGCCTCCACCAAAACAGGCTGGTTAATGGATATTGGTAGTATTAAAAGACTCGAATAAACATAAAGATGAAAATAGCGTTCAATAATGTCAACAAGAGTTTTGGTGCGATAAGTGCTCTAAAAAGCATAAATTTTACGGTTAAAAATGGCGAGTTTGTCTTTATTGTTGGTCCTTCTGGAGCTGGGAAGTCAACCCTACTAAAATTAATTCTTAATCAAGTAAAGGCTAGTTCAGGTGAAATATTAATTGATGATATTAATTTAACTGATACCAAAAAAAACCAAACAGACAAAATCAGACAAAAAATTGGCGTAATTTTTCAAGACTTTCAACTAATACCCGACAAAACTATTGAAGAAAATATCGCCCTAGCACTCGATATTGTCACTTACCCTCAAGCAAAAATAATCTCAAAAATAGACGACGTCTTAAAAAGGGTCGGTCTTATTAACCGCCGTTTTCTTTTTCCCTCCCAACTATCTGGTGGAGAACTTCAACGCACCTCTTTAGCCAGAGCTTTGGCCGTAGAACCCGGACTCATTTTGGCCGATGAACCCACAGGCAACCTTGATGTGGAAAACTCATGGAATCTAATCAGACTCCTCAAAGAAATTAACGAAAAATATAAGACTACAATTATAATGACGACTCATAACCAAGACGTAATCGAGTCATTAAATAATCGAACTATATGGCTCAAAAATGGCACAATTGTCAACGACACTCCTCAAAAAACCCATAATTATTCAGAAAAAACATGATCAATACCACCTGGCACCACATTCGGAGGTCACCATTTCAAAGTTTTATAGCTGTTCTCTTGATGACAATATGTTTCTTCACCCTCTCAGTCTTCCTAATCATTAGTTCTGGGTTATCATCAGTGCTTCATTTTTTTGAAACCAAACCGGAAATTACTATTTTTTTAAAAGACGGTTTAGATCAAAAAAACATCAATGAAATTAATCAAAATTTATCCCAATATCCCAATGTTCGTGAAGTCAAATATATTTCCAAAGACAAAGCCTTAAATATTTATAAAGAACAAAACAAAGACAATCCCATGTTAACCGAAATGGTCACAGCCAGTATCCTCCCCGCTTCATTTGAAGTTTCAGTATCTGACCCCAAGGTTTTAGACCAAATAGACAAAGAATTTTCTACCAAAACCAATATTGTTGATGAAATAATTTATCAAAAAGACATAATCAAATCTATTTTGAATTTTACTAATATAACCAGAAAAACAGGTCTTTCTATAGTTTCTGTAACAACACTAACCTCGTTTTTAATTACATTCGTGATTATTGGTATGAAAATAACCAATCGCAAAGAAGAAATTAGAATCAGTCGGCTTTTAGGTGCTTCTAAGTTTTATGTAAAAAAACCTTTTTTAATAGAAGGTGTCATTTACGGACTTATTGGCAGCTTTTTAGGCTCATTTTTAAGTTTCACCTTGGCTTTTTATTTTCAAAAAAGAATCAATTTCTTTTTTCAACCAATAACTTTTATCAACAACGATATTAATTTCTATTTAATTGTCTTTTTTAGCCAGGTATTAATCGGAACAGCCATTGGTTATTTTGCTAGTTTTATTGGTGTTAAAAGATATATTAAATACTAAGGAATGATTAAAAAATCATTCGTAACCCTACTTCTCTTGCTAGCCAGTTTTTTTATTTTCTCCAAAATTCTAGTCGCCGAAAATATTGACACTGGTCAAATTCAAAATCAAATTAATGAATACACCCAAAAGTTAAATGAACTGGGAAAATCCAAAGACACCCTCGCTAATCAAATAAAAATATTGGACTCTCAAATACAACTAAATATTCTAAAAATAAACCAGACAGAAAACTCCGTAAATACGTTGGAAAAAGATATTGACCTGCTTACCGCCAAAATTAACGGTTTAGATTCTTATTTAAACCAACTTTCATCTGCTTATATCCATCAAATAACTCAAAACTATAAACTTCAAAAACGAGTTCCGCTTATTTCTTTGTTTTTAACTTCAGATCTGAATATGTTCTTACAACAATATAAATATGTTTCAATGATTCAAAAAAGTAGTCAAGATAGTCTTATTAATTTAGAAACCACTCGGACTAATTACGATCTTCAAAAACAAGAAAAAACCAAAAAACAACAAGAACTAGAAACACTTCAAAAGACTCTAGCTAGCCAAAAAAACAATCTCAATAATCAAAAAGCTACTAAAAATAACCTTCTAGAGGTAACAAAAAATGATGAGAAAAAATATGAACAGTTGTTGGCTGATGCTAAACAACAGTTAGCTTCTTTTGGAAGCTTTATTACATCTCAAGGAGGCGCTTCTCTCTTAAATAACCAAACTTTATGTAATAGCTGGGGCTGTTATTATAATCAACGAGATTCCCAATGGGGCAATTACCCAATAGGCCTTTCATCTGACTCTATTGCCGAATATGGCTGTTTAATCACTTCAACAGCGATGGTGGCATCTCATTATGGTAAAAATATAAAACCTTCAGATATTGCTGGTAGTTCCAATGCTTTTTTTGGAAGAACCGCCTACTTACTACAAGGATCATTCAGTGTAAATGACATTCATATCACTCGTACTAGAATTGGGAGCTCATTATCGAGTATCGATTCCGAATTAAACTCTAATAACCCAGTTATCGTTGGAATAAGAATGAATAATGGAGAGCACTTTGTAGTAATAAAATCAAAAGAAAATGGAAAATATATTATGAACGATCCTTATGTGGAGAACGGACGCGATATTCCCTTTACGTCCAAGTACTCTCTTTCCGCAATCTACAAAGTTGACAGAGTTAGGGTAAATTAATTTTAATATCCTCTGGCCACTTTTCTCAAGTAAACACTTCCACCAGCAACACTCAAAATTAAAATTGTTTTAACCAATATGTCATTATTTCCAGTCTTAGGGATAGTCTGAACACCAATAAAATAGCTTGATCTATCTTGATCTGAAATATTATCAACGTTTGCCGATGCAGTATTGGTTAATTGCAAATTAGAAGTAAGTTTTAAATTAGCAACTCCGATAATTTTAGCTCTAATCAAATAGTTTTTACTTTCCCCTGGATTTAGTTGATCAATCTTCCATTCAACAGTATTTCCATTCGCATTAAACGTGCCAGGATTAAAGATCAACCTTAAGTTTTTTGGTAAAAAATCTTTGACATCAATATTTCGAAGGGTTTCTTGACCACCATTTTGAATAGTAATACTAAATTCAATCAAATCGTTGTCAAAAAATAACTTTTGACTACTAGTTAAATTATCAAAATAATTAGTTTGGTTTACGGCTCTTACTTTTTTATCAACCACAATAGATTTACTAGCAGCACCTGGCTGATAATATTGAGCACGGACACCAAAAGGCCTCATTAGTGACAATAATAAAATTGCCATAGCGACCGTTATAAAACCAATAGAAATAATTTTGTGTTCCACCTGCATGTTAAATAAATATAATTACAGGATATTATAATACAAATTATTATAATGTCAATCACCGAGCATAACCTTGTCAAACCTATCAATATTGCTATACTAATTTGTATGACCGAGTCAAAAATAGATGAATTATCTGTATTCTTCCCTTGTTATAACGAAGAAAAAAATATTTCTCAGACGGTAAGTAAATCTATATCAATACTCGATAAAATAGCCAAGAAATGGGAAATTATTATTGTCAACGATGGCTCAAAAGATAAAACCAAAGATATTGCTCTAGAATTACAAAAAAAATACTCCGACAAGATAAAAATTATTACCCACAACCCCAACAGAGGTTATGGTGCCGCTCTAAAAAGCGGTTTTTATAATTCTAAATACCAATGGATTGTTTTTACAGATTCAGACGGTCAATTTGATTTTTCTGAAATAAATAAATTTATTGATAAACAAAAACAAACTAAAGCCGATATGGTTATAGGCTTTTATATCAATCGAAAAGTACCTTTTTATCGAATCTGGGGATCTTACCTCTGGCAGTTAGCCGTGTTTGTCCTTTTTGGTTTAAAAGTAAAAGATATTGACTGTGCTTTTAAACTAATTAACAAAAGGGTAATAGATACGATTCCCCGGCTTGAAGCCGAAAGGGGCCCATTCATTTCCAGTGAACTTCTTATTAAAGCCAAAAAACTTAAATTTAAAATCGTTGAAATCGGCGTCACCCATTTTAGTCGTCAAGAAGGTGAAGCTACTGGAGCTAAATTAAATGTAATTATTGCCGGATTCAAAGACCTTCTCGGTCTTTTCTTTAAAATAAATTTTAATAGATGAAATTTTTAAAGAAGAATTATTTTCTTATTTTTATAATACTATTAGCTGCTTTTTTACGACTATATCGTATATATGATTATGCAGAGTTTTTAGGAGATCAGGGTAGAGATGTAATTATTGTCAGAGATTTTCTTAAACACGGTGAGTTATTTTTTATAGGACCTCAAACTAGTATCGGCAACATGTATCTTGGGCCATTTTATTATTACCTAATTGCTCCTTCCTTGTTATTATCCAACTTTAATCCGGTTGGACCGGCCATTTTTATTGCCCTTTTAGGTGTCGCTACCGCTTTTTTAATATATTTTGTGGCCAACAAATGGTTTAGCAAACCAGTAGCCATTATCTCATCATTTCTTTATGCTATTTCTCCTGTTGCCATTAAATACTCTAGCTTTTCTTGGAATCCCAACATCATGCCTTTTTTTGCATTACTATTCACATATTTCATCTTTAATGCTTTATATGACCGAAAATATAAAAGTTTAATTTTTGCATCTCTTTCGTTTGTCTTTGCCATAAATTCACATTTTTTAGCTTTAATTTTATTACCACTCGCCGGATTATTCTGGCTCATTCACTTATATTTTTTAATAAAAAAGCAAGACAAAAAATTGCCTGAATTTATAAAATATTCAATTTGGGCCATTGTTTTATTTATAGTTTCATTAACCCCCTTAATCCTTTTTGACATCAAGCACAACGGTCAAAACACAGGTGCCTTCATCAAATTTTTTTCTGAACGACAAACAACCGTAAATATAAAGCCCTATAAATCCATACCCTTATTAGCCCCATTATTTAATCAAATAAACACCAGTTTAATTGCCGGAAAAAATATAATTTTTGGAATTACGGCTAGCATTATTTTGGTTCTAGGAATCTTATTTTCCTTTTTAATTAACAAAAAAAATAAATCATATAAATACTTTATTATCTGCTCTCTTTGGTATCTACTCGGGTTAATTGGTCTCGGTTTATATAAACAACATATCTACGATCATTATTTTGGCTTCCTTTTCCCAGTAGTCTTTATTCTCACCAGCTATACAATTTACACTTTATCTTTAATTCCAAAACTCGGTAAATTAATTGGTTTATCTTTAATAATCTCTTTTGCTTACTTTTCTCTAAAAGAAAATCCTTTTCAATATTCTCCAAATAAGCAAATAGGTAATACTCAAGAAATAGTAAATTTCATAAACAGTAAAACCGGCAATCAGCCATTTAATTTAGCTTTAATCGCCAAATCAAATACCGACGCTGCCTACCGCTATTTCTTTTATCAAAAAAACTCTCCGATCGTCGATTTACACAGCAAAATAACCGATCAACTTTTTGTAATTTGCGAACCATGGCAAATTGATTGTCAACCTATCAATAATCCTTTATGGGAAATTGCCGCCTTTGGCTGGTCAAAAATAGATCAAGAATGGGATTTTAATGGAATTAAAATTTTTAAACTAGTGGCCAACGAAACCGGGAAGAAATAAAATATTTAAAAATATAATAATTGTATAATCAAATCTATGACTGAAATTTCTATCATTATCCCCTGTTACAATGAAGAAAATAACCTAAAAAGGGGAGTATTAAATGATGTATATGACTTTTTATCCAAACAAAAATATAACTGGGAAGTAATTATAGCCAACGATGAATCCACCGATAGTAGTCTACATTTAATAAAAGATTTTGTTAATAATCACAAGAATTTTCGAGTTTTAGAACTTCCCCACGGAGGTAAACCCTCAGCTGTGTGGGGAGGGATACAAGCAGCCAAATACCCTTTAATTTTATTTACAGACATGGATCAGTCAACCCCTTTATTGGAACTAAACAAACTTCTCCCTTTTTTTGATCAAGATTATGATGTAGTTATTGGATCCAGGGGTTCAGCCAGAGAAGGCAATTCTTTTTTAAGATTAATAATGTCCCACGCCTTTCTTTTTGGCCGAAGATTAATTTTATTACCAAAGATTGTCGACACCCAATGCGGCTTCAAGGCTTTTAAAACCGATGTAGCAAAAAAAATATTTCCGCACCTTCAATTTTTTAAAGAAAAAAGAATTAAAAAAGGTTGGCGCGTTTCAGCTTTTGACGTTGAATTATTATTTATGGCCCAAAAATGGGGATATAAAATAAAAGAAGTTCAGGTTAATTGGAACCAGGAAGATACTAGCACTACCAAAGGCGACGACCTTTCTCGATTTAAAAAAGAATCAATTTCTATGCTTCAAGAAATTTGGCGGGTTAAAACCAACAACCTAAAAGGTATATATGACCAAGAATAAGAACCTGATAATTGGTTTACTTTCATTACTATTTATTTTTATATATTTCTTCTCTCGTTTGCAAAACCTGACTTCCGTACCGGTGTTTGGAGATGAAGCTATTTATATTCGCTGGTCACAAATAATTAAAAACATTGAAACACTTAGATTTATCCCTCAAACCGACGGCAAACAACCTCTTTTCATGTGGCTAACTGCTGGTATTTTTCAATTCTTCAACGATCCACTAATTGCCGGCAGAATGGTTTCTGTTTTTGCAGGTTTTGGATCACTTGTTGGCATATTTTTTCTCTCTGTTATTTTGTTTCCGACAGAAAAAAAGAACAAAAATCCTCTTCTGTTTATCCAAGAAAACATATATAAAAATTATCATTTTGGATTTTTAAATTGTTTTTTATATCTTTCTTTTCCATTCACATTCTTTTTCGACAGGATGTCGCTTCCCGACAACCTTCTTTCTTTTTTTAGCATTCTTTCTTTGTTTTTTTCTGTCCTTCTCGCATACTTTCCCAGACTAGATATTTCTCTTGTTTTAGGTGGAATATTGGGAATTTCTTGGTTAACAAAATCCCCAGCAATTTATTTCATAGCACTTTCTTATCTAACCTTTTTTCTTATCAATATCAAAAAAATAAATTACAAGTTTTTACTTTATCCAACTATTTCCGCCCTTTTGGCCTTTGCCATTTACAATATTTTAAGACTTGGCCCTCAATTTCACATGATCGCTATTCGCAATAAAGATTATATTTGGTCACTATCTGAAATAATCAAACATCCCCTAGACCCCCTCACACCCCACCTAAAAGACACTTTTCAAATATATTTTGCGTATATTAGTCTTCCAATTTTGATTTCTGCAATATTTGGTTTTATTGTATACATTTTCAATAATAAACATAAAAATTATATATCTCTTTTAATTGTCTTTTTCTGGTGTTTTTTGCCTATCTTAAGCAACGCTGCTATGGCAAAAGTTTTTACTGCCAGATACATACTTTACACCATACCATCACTTATAATTTTGATTTCCTTTGGATTGTTTTCTCTAAAAAAGTTCTTTAAAAATTATTTATTTTATATATTTTTTCTTCTTTTTATATCATCATTTAATTTCATTTGGATATATAAAATTTCCACTAATCCATTTTTAGTAAAATTGCCGTCTACAGAAACAGGGTATACCTCCGACTGGACTTCTGGATGGGGAATAAAAGAGGCCAGTCAATATTTAATTCAAAAATCACAAACAGCCAATGTAATTGTTGGCACTGAAGGCGCTTTTGGTACCCTGCCCGACGGATTACAGATTTACACCAACCAAATAGACCATTTGACAGTATTTGGAGTTGGTCTAGATTTTAAACAGATACCTTATAAATTAATAGATGCTCGGCAGCATGGTGACGATGTTTATATTTTAATGAATAAATCTCGTTTATTACTCACAGACGTCGAATTTAGAAAATTGAATTTAATCGCCGAGTATCCTAAACCATTAAACGACAAATTACTTCTTCTTCAGCTAAAATAAAACAATGATTTCCTTTTTGAAAAGCAAACTACTTTGGATTATTTTATTAATTCTAATAATTGCTCCAACTTTTGTTTTTTTTCTAAACCATGATTATTTCAACATGCACGATGATATGCAGATGGTTCGTCAACTCGAGATGGAAAAATGTCTTTTAGACGGACAAATACCCTGCCGCTGGACTCCAGACCTTGGTTTTGGTTATGGCTACCCTTTATTTAATTTTTATCCACCACTTCCGTACTTTGTTGGAGAAGTGATTAGAATCACTGGCGTTTCTTTTGTCACTACCATAAAAATTACGGCCTTAGTTCAAATTGTTCTATCCGCCATTTTTATGTTTATATTGGCTTCTGCCATTTTTGGCAATTTAGGGGGACTTATCTCAGCCCTTTTTTACACATTAAGTCCTTATCATGCTGTAAATATTTATATTAGGGGAGCCATGAACGAGGCCTGGGCATCCGTTTTCTTCCCCTTAATATTTTATTTTGCATATAAATTAATCAAAACCAAAGAATTTAGATTTATAATTGGACTCTCATTATCTTGGACAGGATTATTACTTTCTCACAACCCCATGGCTCTAACCTTTGCTCCTTTCTTTTTAATTTGGTGCACTTATTGGCTTGCTGACACATATGGATTTAAAAATATTTTGAATCTGCTAAAAAATAAAAATATTTACTCAAAACTCTTATTTTCTGGTATTTTAGCTGTATTTCTATCTGCCTTTTTTACTCTTCCCGTTTTATTAGAAAGTAAATTCGTCCAAATCGAGTCCATGTTTACTAATTACTACTATTTTTCCGTTCATTTTATCTCTGTTTCTCAACTATTTTTAAGCAGTTTTTGGGGAGACGGACCATCCGTCTGGGGTCCCTACGATGGCATGTCCTATTCCATTGGATTTCTACATTGGCTAATTCCTTTAATAATCTTTTTCTATTTCATTTTAAATTCAATAAAGAATAAAAAAATAGACCGCAAGTTAACCTTACCTGTGATGATTTTCTTTCTTGGTATGTTTTCCGTCTTTATGACCCATAACAAATCTACTTTTATTTGGAATGCCATTCCATTGGTTCAAAAAATTCAATTTCCATGGAGATTCCTAAGCCACGCTTCTTTCTTATTATCTTTATCGGCTGGAATTTTTCCCTATATTATCCACAAATTATTTAAAAACAAAGTTTCAATATTTGTTTCTATTTTGTTAATTATCTCTGTTGTTGTCCTAAATACAATTTATTTTCGTCCACTCCAATCTGGTCCATTATCCGATGAACAAAAATTTTCTGGATTAGCTTGGAGGAATCAAATTACTTCAGGTATTTATGATTATTTACCTAAAACCGCTCAAAAAGCAGCCTCTTACCCAGCCAAGGATTATATCGACAAAACCGAACCAGAGGACACTATTACTTCAATTTGGGGCCAAAAAAAGGGAACCGACTGGATGTTCTTTAATTTATCTTTAAATAAAGACAGCCAAGTTTTTATTTCTCAATTAGCATTTCCTAATTTCATGGTTTACGACAATGGCCAACTTATAACTTATTCTATCGAACCCGAATTGGGTAGAATTGTATTAAGCCTAAAGACTGGAGATCATCAAATTTATGTAAAGCTCCATAATACACCTGTTAGAACTATCTCGAATTACTTATCACTTGCCACTTGGGTTTTTGTTTTAATTTATATTTCTAGAGGCTTATGGATCAAATCGATTTACAAGAAATAAAAAAGAAAACCACTCACAATCTTCTGTTTTTAACTTTAAGAAATTTTGGCATTCAGGGTGTTTCGTTTTTAGGTTTCTTTCTTTTGACGCTTTTACTTGGTAGGGCTGAGGTTGGACTTTTCGCGATTGTTGCTGAATCAATAGGCATTTTAGGGTATTTTTCAGACATAGGTCTGGCTGGTGCTCTTATCCAAAAAAAGGGAAAAGTTACCACAGAAGAGCTTCGCACCACCTTTTTTATCCAGCAACTTTTGGTTTTATCATCTCTTACAGTTCTCGCAATTTTATATCCCAGTGTCAGTCACAACTTAAATTTTGGTGACAAAGAAAAGTGGATATTAATTTCATTATGTTTTTCTTTTATCGCCGCATCCCTAAAAACTATTCCTTCTGTTCTATTGGAAAGAAATCTAAACTTTCGTTTAATTTCAACAGTCGATATTATTGAAAATATTAGTTTTTATCTTGTTGCAGTTATTTTTGCCTACTTAGGTTTTGGTGCATATTCCTATGTCTACGCTACTTTTTTTAGGAGTATTTTAGGATTGACAATTATTTACTTTTTTAACCCCTGGTCAATTGGATTTTCATTTTCCATCAATGCCGTCAAATCCTTGTTTAAATACGGTATTCCCTTCCAATTCAACTCGTTTATCGCTATGGCCAAAGACAGGCTCTCTTATTTATTGGTCGCTCGTATAATCGGTGCCGAATCTTTTGGCATACTCTCCTGGGCTCAAAAAGGACCCCGGATGCCACTAAGTATGATGGATGCTATTATGAGAGTTACTTTCCCTACTTTCTCTAGGCTACAAGACCATAAAGAAATTTTAAAAAAATCATTAGAAAAAAGTATTTATTTCATCGCCCTTTTTGTTTTCCCATGTCTCATGGGTATTTCTCTTATTGCACCCGATATTATCAATATAATTCCCAAATACACCAAATGGGCACCAGCAATTATTCCTCTGTACTTCTATGCTGCTAGTGCTGCCATAGCTGCCGTAACCACCCCCTTGACCAATGCTTTTAATGCAATTGGCAAAATAAGCATTACTACTAGATTTATGATCATGTGGACTATTTTGACCTGGTTTTTTTACCCTCTTCTTAGTTATAAATACGGTTACCTAGGTACATCAATAGCTGCCCTAATTGTCGGGCTAAGCTCAATTATAGTTTGGATAACAGCCAAGAATATTTTAGGAATTAATGTTTTTAAAACTGTAATTCACCCACTAATAGCCACTTTAATCATTTTTATTTTGGCTTATTTATTTCAACTCACTACCGACAAACCATTCATTCTATTATCTGGAAAAATAGTCATAGGTATGTCTGTATATGCAATTTATAATTATATTTTTTCAAAAAAAGAAATCTCGTGGTTTTTTCAACAAATTAAAAATCTCAAAAATGTTAAAAGCTAAACTACTCATATTATTAACAATTATTTTTGGAACAGTAATTTTGTCTCTCACCATGATCCGAAGTGGCTCGCTTTATGATTTTGGTATAGGTTTTTGGGGACCAAATGGCCACGATGCTATCTGGCATTTAAGCTTAATTAATCAATTAAAAAAACAAATTCCTCCACTCAATCCAATTTATAGCGGCCAAATATTAACTAATTACCATTGGGGCTTTGATTTTTTTGCTGCCATAATTAGCAAGCTTTTTTTTCTTAGTCCCATCTTTGTCTACTTTAAACTTTTACCAATAATTTTTGCCTTAAGTATTGGAATACTTTCATTTTACTTGGTCAAGTTAGTAACTAAAAATAATTTAACCGCACTGCTTTTTACTCTTTTTAATTATTTTGCCGGATCTTTTGGTTGGATAATCACCTTGATCCGCGAAGGTAAAATGGGCGGAGAGTCGCTCTTTTGGTCAATGCAATCGGCCTCGACACTTCTCAATCCACCATACGCGCTATCTCTTATTCTTTTATTAATTGGATTTATTTTTTGGATCAAAAATAAAAACTCGAACAAATTTTTTATTGGCGTACTAACCGGCGTTTTTTTTGGACTTATTTCGATTGTTAAAATCTATGCAACCATACCAATAGGAATAGCTTTTGTTTTATATTTCACATTCAAGTATCTTCAAACAAAAAAAATATCTGTTTTTAATTTGTCTTTATGGATATCTTTTGCTTTAACATCATTTCTACTTTTATATTTTTTAGGTGCACTTAGGAATTCAACCTTGCTCGAATTTAAACCTTTCTGGTTTGAACATTCAATGATTGAATCCCTAGATAAACTTTATCTACCCAAACTATCCTCTTTGAGGACAACTTTAGCCTCAAATATTGTTTTCATCAAGTTACCAATATTATTAGCCATAGAAGCTTCACTATTTTTTATTTTTCTTTTGGGTAATATGGGTGTCAGAATTTTGGGATTTTGGACCATATTTCAAAAAATTATCAAAAATAAATTAAACGATTTTGAAATTTTACTAATTACTTCCATGTTTTTTTCGTTATTGATACCCCATATTTTTATTCAAAAGGGTACTGCTTGGAATACCATACAATTTTTTTATTACTTTTTATTCTTTTCCAACTTTTTTTTGGCTCAATTTATTACCAATATTTTTCAAAAACACAACCTAAAAAATTATCTCGTCACATCACTTCTAATTATCATTTCAATTATTGGCTCAATTGCCACCATCAAAGATTATTTGGGCAATCCACCCCCAGCCGCCCTACCTCGAAATGAAATTGTCGCTCTAAATTTCCTTAAAAATCAAAAAAAGGGTATTGTTTTAACTTATCCTTATGATCAATATAAAAAAGAAGAATTAAAACTTAAAACTCCCATTCCTTTATATTTATATGAAACAACTGCTTATGTCTCGGCTTTCACTGAAAATCAGAGTTATTTAGAGGATGAAATGAATACTGACATAACCGGTTTAGACTGGAAAATTAGACGAAATGAATCTTTAAAATTCTTTAATTCCACCGATAAATTTTTCGGTCGAGGCTTCTTGCTCAACAACAAAATAGATTATATTTACCTAGTTGATGCTCAAAATTTTGTTTTTCAAACCACCGATATTTTTGTTGACAAAATTTTTGATAACGGTCTGGTCAAAATCTTTAAAGTTGAAAAATGATAAACTATATTTAATTTATGAAAAACAAACCGTTGATTTCTGTGGTAATCAATGTCAGAAATGAAGCAGAGGCGTTAACTAAATGTCTAAGGTCAATTAAAAATTTTGCCGACGAAATAATTATAGTTGACATGCATTCAACTGACGGCAGTGACAAGGTTTCCAAAAATTTTGGTGCCAAACTTTATCAATACCGTGCCATGAAATATGTTGAGCCAGCCAGAAATTTCGCCATTTCTAAAGCAACAGGTAAATGGATACTTTTACTTGATCCAGATGAATTTTTAAACAAATCACTCAAAAGAGAGCTTCTTTCAATTACCAAAAGAACAAGTGTTGATTTCGTTAAAATTCCGCGAAAAAATATTATTTTTGGGAAATGGATGCGGCACTCCAATTGTTGGCCAGATTATTTAATTAGGTTCTTTAAAAAAGGAAGTGTTACTTGGAAAAAAGAAATTCACAGTCAACCAATGACCAAAGGAAACGGATTAACCCTCTTAGATTCAGAAAAATTAGCCATAAGACACAATAATTATTCAACTGTTTCTCAATTTATTATCCGAGCCATGAGATACAGTGGTGTTCAAGCAGATGAGCTAAAAGCAGAAGATTATAAAATAAAAACCAGTGATTTTATTTTAAAACCAGTCCAAGAGTTTAATAGTCGTTTCTTTTTTGCCGAAGGTTACAAAGACGGATTTCATGGCTTAGTTTTTTCGGTTCTTCAAGCATTTGCTATTGCCTTAATTTATATTAGACTTTGGGAAAAACAGGGTGTTTCCGATAAAGCTATATTAAAAGAATCCTTTGTTTCCGCTAGCCAAGAAGCAACTTATGAGTACAGCTATTGGTTTACCAAATATTTTCGGGAAGAATATTCTCCCAATCCTTTCAAAATAGGTCTTATAAAAATTAGGCATATTTTTGATTATTTAACCAAAAACCTCTAATCAATGAGTCAAATTGCCATTATTGTACTTAATTGGAAAAAACCCCAACTAACTATTGATACTATCGATTCTTTATTAAAGATAAATCATAAAAGTTTTAGCTATAAAATATTTTTAGTTGACAATGGATCACCCGATAATTCTGTAGAAATTTTTAAAAATAAATACAAATCAAACAAGAAAATAAAATTAGTCGAAACCAAAAAAAATCTTGGTTACGTTGGCGGTAACAATGCAGGTATAGTGTTTGCTTTAAAGTCCGGTTTTGATTCATATCTCTTAATAAATAACGATGTTCTAGTCGACCCAAATTTTTTAGAAATATTAAACAAAGCTTCTGTAAAAGATAAAAGTATAGGCATATTAGGCCCAAAAATTTATTTTGCACCAGGACATGAATTTCACAAAGACAGATATACCAAAAAACAAATAGGAAAAATAATTTGGTCAGCAGGTGGGGCTATCGATTGGAAAAATGTTCTTGGTAGCAATGTTGGAATTGATGATTATGATCAAGGTCAATACGATCAAGAAACTTATGACCCCGACTTCATAAGTGGCTGTTGTATGTTGATCAAAAAAGAAGTTTTTCAAAAAATAGGGCTTTTAAATGAAGACTATTTTATGTATCTAGAAGATATGGAAATTTGCCAAAGAGCCAAAAAAAATAATTATAAACTAGCTTATATCCCTGGCTCAGTAATCTGGCATATAAATGCCGGCTCATCTTCTAGCGGCAGCCCATTGCATGATTATTTTATTACCAGAAATCGCCTTCTTTTTGGATTTAAATATGCATCTTTTAGAACTAAGTTTGCTTTATTTAGAGAATCAATTAAATTCTATTTTTTTTCTAAATCTGCCTGGAAAAAAACTGCAGTTAAAGATTTTTATCTAAATAAATTAAATAAGGGCAGTTGGCAATGACAAAAAAAAATAGTCTTGGAGTTGTAATTATCGCCGGGAACGAAGAAGCCATGATAAAAGATTGTTTGTTGTCGTGCCAATGGGTAGATCTGATCGTTTTAGTTGCGGCTAATTCTTCAGACAATACTGTAAAAATTGCCCAAGATACTATTCCCAAAATCAAAATAATAAAAACTGATGACGAATACAACAAAAATTTTTCTAAATGGAGAAATATTGGTTTTGAAAATATAGATACTGATTGGATTTTGTATATTGATTCAGACGAAAGAATTACTCCTCAGTTAAAAACTGAAATTATCAATGTTATTTCTACAAAAAATAATGAACAAATTACATATTATGTAATTCCCCGAGCCAATCACTATCTCGGGCACAGGGTACAATATGGCGGCTCATATCCAGACTATGTCAAAAGATTATATAAAAAAAATAAATTCAAGGGTTACAAAGGTTACCTTCATGAAGAACCAGTAATTGAAGGTCGACTTGGATATTTAAGATTGGACTTACTTCATTTCACTCACCGTGACCTAAAATCCATGCTTCAAAAAAGTATTGTCTGGACTGACATGGAAGCCCAAGCTTTATTTAAAACCAACCACCCACCCATAGTATGGTGGCGCTTTCTCAGAATGATGGCTACAAAAATATACGAAAGATTAATAAAACAGAAAATCTGGAAAGATGGTACGGTTGGTTGGATATCCCTTATATTTGAAACCTTCGATACCTTTCTGATATATGCTCGTTTGTGGGAATTACAACAAATGAAAATTATTAAAAAATAGTTTAATATAAATTAAAATGTTAAATAAAGTAGCAATTTACGACCCATACTTAGATACTTTGGGAGGAGGTGAAAGATATTGCCTAACAGTAGCGGAAATTCTTATAAAGAATAACTATGAAGTTCATTTATATTGGTCGGGCAATCCAGATATAATAAAAAAAGCAGAACAAAGATTCTCATTAAACTTAGAAAACATAATTTTAGAACCTGATGTTTTTGAAATAAAACCTCAAAGATTATATATGGTAGAAAGCTGTGACGGTCTTTTAAATTGTTTAGCTCAGAATTTAAAAAAAAGAACCCAGCCTTTATTAAAAGTCAAAGATTTTTATAAAAAAATTATTGAAACAAAAAAGTACGATATGTTTTTCTTTCTAGGTGATGGCAGCATACCCTTCCTTTTTTCTAAAAAAAACATACTTCATATTCAAGTTCCATTTGAGACTAAGACAAACGGAACTCAAAAATTTTCCAACTTATTTAAATATAAATTTTTGGATACCATTGTCTGCAACTCTCAATTTACAGCCAGTTTCATCGATCCCAGTTTCCAAGATAAAATTAAAACCCTTTACCCGCCAGTAGACGTTAACAAATTTAGCCCTGGGCCCAAAGAAAATATAATTTTATCTGTCGGTAGATTTGATAATATTTTAAATGCCAAAAAACAGGATATTCTTATAGATGCTTTTAGCTCTTTGATCAAAAATTTTAATATTTCCAACTGGAAGTTAGTTTTGGCTGGTGGAAGTATTGATGATCCATCTAAGAATTCTTATCTTCAGCTTTTAAAAGAAAATTCTTCTGCTCTTCCTGTCGAGTTTCTAATCAACCCCGACTTTAATAGTCTAAAAGAGATGTATTCCAGATCCAAAATATATTGGCATGCGGCTGGATTTGGAGTTGATCAAAATTTACAACCACAAAACACCGAACATTTTGGTATTTCTATTGTTGAAGCTATGGCATCGGGAGCAGTTCCTGTCGTCATTTCAAAAGGTGGTATTCCGGAAATTGTCAACGAAGGAGACACTGGGTTCCTCTGGACTACAACAGATGAATTAGTTCTAAAAACAGTTAGTTTAATTAATTCTCCAGATTTAATTGAAAAAATAAAAGCTAATTCTTTACTAGCTTGTCAAAAATTTTCTAAAGAAAATTTTGAAAATCATTTATTAAATTTGATACTATAAATGAAAATTTCAGTCATAGTTACTAATTGGAACGGATCAGCCTTGCTCAAAAAAAATTTTGAAAGAACAATATTAATGTCACCGGAAGCCCAAGAGATAATATTTGCCGACGACGCCTCAGAAGATACTAGTGTTAAATATATATCGGAATTACAAAAAAAATATCCTAAAATTAAAATAGTAGCCCACCCGAAAAATTTAGGTTTTGGTGGTAATTCCAATGATGCCGTAAAACAAAGCCAAGGTGATTTAGTGGTCCTTCTAAATAACGATATTTATCCTCATCCAGATTATATTAAAAACAGTCTTCATCATTTTGAAAATAAAAATATTTTTGGTGTCAGTTTTGCTGAATTAGGTCATGAAAATTGGGCTAAAATATTTTGGAAAGATGGTTATTTACAGCACGAACCCGGAACTGATATTTCCCAAACTCATATCAGTGGCTGGGTCTCTGGCGGCAGCTCAATTATTAGAAAAGACTTATTTCAGAAATTGGGTGGTTTTGATAAAGTCTATTCACCTTTTTATTCTGAAGACTTAGACTTAGGCTTTAGGGCTTGGAAATCTGGTTATACTCTACTTTGGGAACCAAAAAGTGTAGTTGAGCATCGCCACGAATCAACAATTTCTAAATTTCCTAAAAGTCTTTTAAATTATGTCAAAGAAAGAAATCGTCTTTTAAATGTCTGGCGCAACATAACCGACCCCAATATGCTTAAATCCAACCGTTTAGCGTTAATAACTCGTGTTTTATTTGGTCCAAATTATATAAAAATTATCCGTGCTGCCAAGCGTCAAATTAAAAATTCTCCCGCCCCAATTGTGTTTCCAAAACTAACAGATCAGCAGATTTTCGAACTATTTAAATGAAAAATAAGTCGGTTCTGATATCGATTATTTTTCTAACCATCATCGGTGTTTGTTTTTTTTATAAGTTTTTTTTAAAAGGTTTAATTCCAATTCCGTCAGACATTACCACTGGAATGTATTATCCTTGGATCAATCATAATTACGGTTATCCAGTAAGAGTACCTGTAAAAAATCCCATACTTACCGATACCGTTTCTCAATTCTGGATCTGGAGAAATTGGGGAGTAAATAATTTAAAAAACCACCAAGTTACATTTTGGAATCCTTACTCATTATCTGGATATTCAATGTCACCTTGGTTTCACACTATTCTATTTTCACCAGCCAATATTTTCTATCTTTTTTTTAATACCACCACCTCAATGGCATTAATAGTTATATCTCAGTTAATTATTTCACTAATCGCTACTTACTTATTAATTAAACTATTCACCACTTCTGATTTAGCCGCTATTTTTGGATCAATATCGTTTTCTTTTTCTTCATTTTTTATTGGTTGGATTACCTGGGGAACGATTAGTTGGACACTGGCTTTTTTGCCATTAACAATTTTATTTATCCATAAATTACTTTATCAAAAAATTACATTTACAAATTGTTTGTTTCTTTATACTTCACTTATATTTAGTCTCCTTGGAGGTCATCCTCAAACATTTTTATACGTTTTAATAATTATTTTTATATATTTGTTCACATTTTATTTATTAAATAAAAAACAATACAAAAAACTTTTTCCAATTTTTATAATTTTTCTTCTCTGTATTTTATCGACATTATTCACAACAATACCCAGCCTCCAAATTTTACAAGCTTCAATAAGAAATACTGAAAACTATATTCAAGCTTATGGATCTGGTTTTATTCCGATAGGCAAAAACATAATCACCTTATTCGCTCCAAATTTTTTTGGCAGTCCAAGTACCAATAATTACTGGGGAGGTGATTCAAATTATCAGGAAAAGCTTGTTTGGTTCGGGACTACTTCATTAATTTTATCTATATTTTATTTAATTTCGTTACTCAAAAACAAAAAAATTAAACATGTAGATTTATTTTTATTGATTACATTTTTTTTAGGGTTACTACTAAGCACTAAATATCCAATCGGTTTTTTAATATATAAATTTAAATTACCACTGCTTTCGACTTCGTCAGCTGCCAGAGCCATGATTTTAGTTGGTTTTTCTGGGTCAATATTGGCCTCCTTGGCTATTAAAAAACTTATTTTAAATTCAAAGGAAAACAAATTTTCTCTAAAATGGGTTTCAATTATCTTCACTTCATTTGTCTCAATACTATTAGGGGTAATCTTCTTATCAAAATATTATAATCCTCTTCCTTTTGAGTTTATTAATAATTTAAATATTGCGTTTAGAAATACTGCTATTCCATTAGGAGTATCAGTGGTAACCATTCTAATTATTTTATTAATTATAAAAATTAAAAAAAATAATAAGTTTTTTATAAGTTTGTTTATAGTTTTAGCAATCTTTGAAGGTTTTTATTATGGTTGGAAATATACTCCTTTCACTGATAAAAATTTATACTTTCCAAAAACTGACGCTATTAACTTTATCGAAGAAAAGTACCATACAAGTCCATACCCCTTTAGAATTGAGCGTGAAAAAGCCGAACTAATGCCACCAAATATGTGGCAAATATATGGGTTTTCAAGCACATCCGGATATGATCCAATTCTCCCGCAGACCTACGCTAATTATTTAATTAAAAATAAAATTATTGAACATCCTTCTAGATACGTCGAATGGGAGAACAATTTTATAGACAATATTTCAGGTTTGGGTGTGAAATACTTTCTGACTCTAAAAAGAGGTAAAGACGATAAACCCAACCCTTATGGTCTACCACCAAAATGGCTTAATTATAAAAAATGGAATAAGGTTTATGAAGAAGGTGCCGTAATGATATTTGAAAATAATAATTTCTCACCACCATACTACTTCAAAGATGACAAAAATATAGATTATACGAATTTAGTTAAATTTATTAAAAAGGAAGAAACCTATTGGGAATTTAAGTTGGACAATCCTCAAGAAGGAACACTTATTTTATTGGAGAACACTGATCCGAATTGGAAAGTTTTTGTTAATGATAAACAAAGTAAGATCATTCCATTTGAAGAAACGTTTAAATCAGTTAAACTAGAACCAGGCAAAAATAAAGTAGTTTTTATATATCAAAATAGTTTATTTAATTTCTATCTTATTTTATCTTTGTTTAGCGTATTCATATCAATTCTAGTATTTGTTTTATTTACTAAAACAAGACTTACCTCGTTAATTAACAAATGAAACTATCAATCATAATTCCTACATGGAATACTGCCGATATTACTATTAAATGTGTTCAAACAATTTTTAGTAATTTAAAAGATGTTGATTATGAGATTGTTGTCGTTGATAACGGCTCTTCTGATGATACGGTTGAAAAGTTTAAAAAAATAAAAAATGTAACCTTAATCGAGAATGGTTCAAATTTAGGTTTTTCAAAAGCCAATAATGTTGGTGTAAAACAAGCAAAAGGGGAATGGCTTTTGTTTTTAAATTCCGACATGGAATTACTCGACAATACTTTAAATGACATGGTTTTGTTTGCAGAAAAGAATAATGTCGGAGCCATTGGTCCTATGTTCTTAAATATAGATCTTTCACCTCAAGCCTCTGTCTTTCCACCCCAGACAGCCATTAATGCATTTAAGGAGTTCTGGTTATCTATTCCAAGCGCTTATTCCAAATATATTCCAGATAGTAATAGTCCTGCAGAAGTCAGTAATATTTCCGGCGGCGCTCTTTTAATTAATCATGATGTATTTAAAGAAATTGGTGGCTGGAATGAAAAATATTTTTTCTACTTCGAGGACATGGATTTGTGTCGTCAAATTCGTCAAATTAATAAAACAATTTACTATTATCCCAAGTGTAAAGTAATTCATCGTCATGGAGCTAGTGGTATCAATTTGGCTTCATCAGCAAACCAATGGCGTCGCCTAATTCCCAGTAGCAAGATTTATCATGGCAAATTTAATCACTATCTAATAAATTTAATTATTTGGTCAGGTCAAAAATTTCAAAGAGTCAAGAAGGCTATCACCAAAACACTTAATAGCCAAAGCGGATAATTAAAAGACAAAGTAAGCAAGCTCGACCAAGAACTAAACCAAGCCGATTTTATATTTATATAATCTTTATAAAAAGAGTTAACTTCAATTTTATTTTTATCAAAAGATTCTACTTCAAAACCGGTATCCTTTTTGTCCGAGGAATTGATCTCCACAAAATAATTTTTATTTTCTGAATCAACTATTGTTGCAAAATCAAGTCGAGCCTTACCTTGATCACCAATATTTAAATCAGTAAAATTTTGTGAAGCCAATATGTTTTTATTTTCATCAATTACTTTCACCGCAAAATCACCACTTTTATTGTTTGAATTTTTCATAGATAGTTCTATCCTGTATAAGTTATTTTTTTTAGATTTAAACAAAACAGAACTATTTGCTAATTCATTCAAATTTATATAAGTTGTGTCTTCTCCAGATTTAACTTCATTATTAGTGTTTTTTATAGACGGAAATAAATTTATTCCAAATAAAACAATTAACAAAATAATTATTGGCACAATCGGTTTCAAAATTAACGGTAATTTTAAAAGCTTCAGATTCCAATTTTTCACTTTGCCATATTTTTTTTCTGAATAATTAAAAAGAAAATATAAAGCTACTGCCGCGATTCCGCTATGAGCCATATTATTTAGTAAATCAGGCTGAACTCCAAATTTCATAAAAATTTCTCTCAAAAAAGGCAGGTTTAAAAGACCTGGATTAATTGGAGCCAATATGCCCCAATATAAAAATTTATCTTCAAAAAGTAATATAACCAAAACCCAAAAGGATAAAAGAAAAAGTGAATATATCCATTTATTTTTATCTAAACTGTATACCAGCCACATCGACAAAAAGGGAATTATCCATAAAAGCCATTGAGGGTTAAAATGACTAAAACCTAAAATTAAAAGGTTTGCCGTTAATAGTGTTTTTGAAACCAAACTAATATCTTTAAGCCCGCCTTTTTTTGCTATTTTAAAAGTTAAATAAATTAAAGCAACAGGAACAATAAAAATTACTTCTCCAAACCCCAAACTAATACTAGAAGCAAATATTCTCGAAGCTAGTCCAGAATATACAACAGAATTAAGAAAACTTTTGTCACTCAAGAAGGGTAAAAGTGGCAATAAATAAACAACAAAAGAAATAAGTGTTAATCCTATTTTTTTATACCAGTTTTTTGTAGGGTATCCTAAACCCAAAATAATTGCCCAAATTAAAGGGTAAGTTTTAATACCTGCCGATACTCCAAAAATTAAAAATGCCAACCAAGGAATATTCCAATAGAACAATAAACCCAATAAGAAAGGAAAGATTGCCAAAATATCATTTTGGCCCATCATAACCACGGCATATAAAGTCACTGGGTTAAAATACCAAATAGCACTAGCCAACAAAGATCCTGTTAATTTAAATATGACCCAACCAGAGGCTATTGCCAACAATAACAATGGTATCTTGGAAGCTAAATTATATTTGAAAAAATTATTAGCTGTCACTGCTCTGGTACTATCAGAGGCCAACCATTTGTCAAAACCCTTATCCACTATTATTTTAGAAACAGTATATTGAGCTTTTAATGCCCAAAAATGTAATGGGGGATAATGAAAATCTGGTGCAAAAGTTGGATTGGTTTCCAAATATTTATAAATATTCCACACCTTTCCATTGTTCAAAGAAGGATAAAAAAGTGTTAATTTTGTATCTGGATGATAAGTAAATGGCGCTATTAAAAGAAAAATTAAGGCAGCAAGAAATATTATTTTTTTCATTTTAATCTTTAGTAATAATTACGACTGTATTATCATACACAGCGTTTGGTAATTTATAAATTTTAGTACCTTTTTCCCTTAAAATCTCATCTTCTTTAAAATCCCCAGTATACCAATAGATAAAATTATTCTTATTTCTGTCTTTTAACCAATCATATTTCTTGTATACATATTTGCCATAATCGAAAATTAAATTACCATCATTATATTTTCCGTCTTTACCAGGTATTGGCCGAAGATTTTGATAACTTTGTATTTCTCTGGGATCTCTTTGCTGATAAAACCAAAAGAAAATGTAGTTTTGCGCATGTGGCGAATCTATATAAATTATATTATGGTCTTTTTCTAGACTTTTTAAAAGCATCGCCCCTTCCTTAAAACCACCCGGTTGATATTGACCATTATTATCCCAAACACTATAAACCAATTCATTATTAATTATATAAATAATATTCAAAACAAAGACACTCGATATTAGAAAAAATGACAAAATTTTTAAATAATTATTCTTTATATTTTTAGCAATATAATCAAAAACACTCACCAACCCCAAGGCCAAAATAATTTCCAATGCCATATAACCGTTTAAAAATCTTAGTGGGTGATACCAGTTCAAAGTAATAACAGCCGGAGCCGCACTAGCCAATATCCAATACAATATTATCCTATACTTAGAGTACTTTTTAATATTTGATAGCAAATTAATTAATCCAAAAATAAAAACAATTGCTCCTATCCACTCAAACATTCCCATGCCGCTAATAACCTGCGGCGAATTTTCTACCCAATCATAAATTAACCCACCCAAATTTTTTGGTGAAAAATATGAAAATACATGACCAGATAATATTCCCAAAAGGTAATAAGACGGATTAGATTTTAAGCTTAACCATGGATTTTTTATATTATTTAATAATTCGTTGGGCGCAAATGGATACATTTGTTTAAACACGTTAGTCTGTTCAAATCTTCTTAAGACTAAATTTTTACCCTCAAAAAAAATAGGTAATGAGAGTACAAAAATAACCAACAAAACTACCAATCCGGAAATTACATTCTTGTTAAGAAAATATTTAAAAGTTAGTTTTTTTTCACTAATTAATTTAATTGGGTCAAAAATTGATAAAAGTAAAACCAAAGGCACAGCGAGCCTGGCACTATGATAAGAATAAATCGATAGTAAAAATCCAACCACGGTTAAAAACTTGTGTAATTTGTTTTTACCAAAATTAAGCCATCCATACATTCCCATCAAAAAAAATGATGCTGATAAATTTGATTCAAATGCAGTTCTGGAATAATGTAATGACCACGGCTCAAAAGATAAAATAAAAAATATAGGTAAAAGCCATTTCTGGGCAATAAAATCTTTTAGAATTAAATACAAAAAAAACAAAGAGATAGTTCCGAAAACCGCCGACGCCAATCTAGTTGAAGTTTGATTTAAACCCAATATTTTAACAAATGGAATCGAAACATAAGAGTATAAAGCCGGTTTAAAATCATTAAACGACCTCAAAGAGAATGGCAAAAAATTACCATATTCATCTCTTCCTGTATTTGCCAATGAATAGGCATTATAACCCAAAGAAGCCTCATCAAAATTTATTGAAGCCGGTGCCTTTTCTAGGCCATAAATTCTAAAAAAAAGACTTATTCCCAAGACCAAAATTAAAATAATTTTATTTAATTTCATTTATTTTTAGCCGCAACTATTAAGGTTTGACCAAAACCGGAAGCTATATTATCCCTGATTTCGCTAGTTCCCAAAATCCTCACCCCAAAATTAGACTCCACATAGTTCTTTTGAGTTTTATTCCAATCTCGACGCTCATCTCTTTTAAAAAATTCTCCTATAAAACCTGCATAAATCTGAGTCTCCTTTTTTTCATTTGATTCAAAATAAAAACTATCAAACACAAAATTATCGCAATTATGAATATAGTACTCACAATATTTATTTGTCGGTCCAATTAAATTGGTCACATTTATTTTTTCAAATTCTAAATAATTACTTTTCTTAATCTCATTAAAAAAATAGCCATATGCCATCGGTCGATTATCCAACCAAAAATCAGGCCGAAAATTTAGATCAGATACATTAGCCACAAATCCATATATTACCAAAAAAGTAACTAACGGTAAAAATAATTTAGCTGCCCAAAATTTTTTCCTATAAAATTCAGCCAATTTCCAAAATCCTATCGACACAACAAAAGACAATGGAATTATGGTTAAAACAAAACGTTTAAAAATCAAATCGTCAGTCATTGCAAAATCAATCAAAGACAAAGTAAATAAAAAGAAAAGAAAATTGCCGGCTTTAATTTTTTTCAAAAATACTAAACCATAAAAAAACAAAAATATCTCGGGCCAGAAAAATATAACCATAGATTTTTGACGATTAGGATGCACCTCCTGAAAAAACCAAGTTTCAAAATCAAAATAAGGGACAATCTCGCTGATAGTATCTCTGAAACCCAAATAATATTTGTTGTACACAAAACGCCTAAACAAAAAAGGTAAATCAATTTTGTCTTTTAAAGAATCTTCTCTATTAAACCTGGTAGTTACTTCATTTTTGGCATCTTTCAGGGAAATTTTATTAATTACAACTGAATTTTGTTTTAATAAAAAATGGTTAAATCCATACGAAATTAAGATAAAAGCAATAATTAAGAATATTTTTTTTGTTTTTAATTTAAAAAAACTTAAAACAAAAAAGGAAGTAAAAACTAATTTGACCACAAGCAATGGATAAATATACCAAGATACCCAACTCAACGGACTAATAAGTAAAACAATAATAAAGATCTTAGCTAAGTTTTTATCAAATTTTTCTTCTAAAAATTTATACCAAAGTCTTAAAATAACAATTAATATTGAAAAAGTTATAATCCTCAAAGTCCATAAACCAAAAACATTTCTTGCAAAAGTTAGTTGCTCCTCGGATGGAGGATAATTAATTTTAATTGACAACCACCACCAAATCCCCAAAATTACCAAACACAAAACAACCATGCCCTTTCTCATTGGCTCAGTATAAAATATAAATAGAAAAAATGATAGTAAAAAATAAAAATATTTTGATTCTTACTGCAATTCTTTTGTTCGCTGCTATGGCTCGTTTTATATTTTTAGATCGTATTCCTACCGGAATTACCAACGACGAACTTCATTTTGTCCTTAATTCCAAATCTGTTTTTTTAAATTTTACCGATATCAGCGGTAATTGGAACCCATTATCTTTATCGACTATACCCAACGAATCCAGTTCAGAACTTACCTTTTTATTGACAGCCCCTATAATTGGTCCTTTAAATCTAAGTCTCTTCAATGCTCGATTACCCTATGTTTTGTTTAGTCTCACCACAATTATTCTTGTATATTTAATTTCATTAAAACTATTTGACATTAAAATCGCTCAATTCGCGGCTTTTGCTGCTGCTATAAATCCCTGGAGTATTTTTGTCAGTCGAACATCATTCGATGCTCCCATTGCCTCTTTCTTTTTCCTTTTAGCGTTTTATCTTTTGATTACTCAAAAAAAGTGGAAAATTATTTTTACCTTTATACCAATAGTTTTTGCTTTCTATACCTATATTGGTACCAAAATTCTTATCCTTCCCTTTATTATTGTCACCACCTTATTTTGCTGGATCTACTTAAATCATAAAAAATACACCAAACAATACTTAATCCTGAACTTATTAGTTTTAGTCTTAATCTTAAATTTCTTTTTCAATCTCCGCCATCAATCATTAAATAGCCGTGTTTCTGAGCTATCTACATTTAACGATATAAAAATTACCAATATTGTCGAAGCCACAAGAAACCAAACTATTCAATCTCCACTAAAAAATTTCATGGTCAATAAATATACGGTTTATAGCAAAAGATTTTTAGAAAAATATATAAATAATTTTTCAACTGACATTCTTTTTCTTCATGGCGACCACACCTACCTAATTTCTTTATGGCAACACGGTTACTTTTATTACTTTGATCTTGTTCTTATTCTTTTAGGACTAGCTTATCTTTACTCCAAGAGTAAACCAAAATTTCTATTAATTACATCATTAATATTATTGTCACCCATACCCGAAGCCATCAGATCAGATGATATTCCCTCTTATGCCTTTCATTCGAGTTTCCAGTATCCATATTTTTATATCTTGATCGGGCTTGGTTTTGTGGCACTTATCAACTGGTCCAATAAATTAATAATTAAAAGAATAATTTTCGTCAGTTTATCTTTAATTTATACTTTAAGTTTTATAAATTTTTCAGATATTTATTTTTTCCGATATCCAATTTATCAATCTGAAGGATTTAACTTAAGCTATAGGGTAATCAGTAATTATATTAAGTTCGAAACAGTCAACAATCAACCTATTTATATCCTAACTAAAGAACCAGACTCTTTATTCCGCAACTATTTGTTTTATTCAAACATGTTAACCAAAGCAAATTTTAATAAAATTGAAAAACTTTACAAGCAAAAAGATAGAACTCAATTTGATTTTAATGATATCCACTTTACAAACGACAGCGAAAAATTACCTAAAACAGGGAAATATACATTAATAGTCGACAAAGAAATCACTCCGATAGCCTTTTTTCAACAATCAAAATTATCAATAAATAAAATAACCGACCAAATTGAAATGTACTCTATTTATAATGGACACACTTGCCGCAATTCTGATTCAAACCCAGTAAATAAAGATAAATTGTTTAAATTATCCGATTTCGTTTTGGAAAAGCAAACAGAAAATTATTTTTGTTCAAAATTCATTTCTCAATAAAAACCTAACGTTAGTATAAAATAAGCTATATAAATGAAATTTAAAAACATATTCTTTATTTTTTTGTTTTTAGCGACACTTTTTATTAATGGATTTTTTAAAACATACCGGTTAACTCAACTCCCACCAGCCTTATTTTCTGACGAAGTCGATGCTGGTTACCAAGCTTTTGTTTTTAATAATTGTTTTTCTGATTATTTTGGTAATAAATTTCCCACCCATTTCCATTCATTTTCCGACTGGCGCACTTCTTTATATATTTATTCCACATCTCTTGTTCAAAAGTTTACCGGTGCCAACGAGTTATCGGTCCGGCTCCCCTCGGTTATTTTTGGTTTTATCTCACCTTTAGTTTTTTATTTTATTATTAAAAAACTATTAAATAATAAGTGGTGGGCACTTTTAAGTATATTCTTTTTTTCTATTTCACCTTGGATTGTTCATTACAGTCGCACCGGGTTTGAAGTCAGCGGTATGATATTAGTTCTTCTTTTGGGAATTTTGTATTGGCTAAAATATTTAGACAGCAAAAAAAACCTACATTTGATTTTATCGGCACTTTTTTTTATAAGTTCTATCTATTTTTATAGTACCGCTAAATTATTTTTAGTTTTTGTTGCTCTATCGATGATCCTAGTTTGGTCAAAAGAAATATTTTCTATCAAAAATAAAACAAAAATATTTTTGCTAATTATAATTTTTATATTACCTTTTATTGTTGATAGTTTACGTGGCCGAGCCGGTTTTAGATTTTCTTACATAAATATTTTTGGAAACCCAGTGATACCAACCACCAATTCTTATCTTCGTTACGAAGACGCCATATTAAATCATTACGGAGAAATCGGCCTTCAAACTTCATTATTATCAAAAATTTCCCACAATTATTTAACTGAAGTTTCGTCTAAATTTATAACCAATTATTTTTCTTCTTTTTCAACTGACTTTCTGTTTTTGAAAGGGGACAGCAACCTTCGTCAAGGCTTTGGTCAAAGAGGTTATCTGCTCTATCCTGATTTAATTTTTGTACTCATTGGTATTACCTCGTCGTTTCAGTTTTTATTAAAACCAAAATCAAAACGCACCTTACTGATTAAATTTTCCGAATTTATGATCCTCTGGCTATTTTTTGCACCAATACCTTTTGCTCTCACTCGTGACTCCAATTCTGCCCATGGTACCAGATTAATTATTATGTCTATCCCTCTGCTATTTTTCTCATTTTCTGGTATTTATTATATTTTTGAACATTTTAATAAAATAAAACCATTACTTTCCAAAATCTTTTTAACATTGACTCTTGGTCTTTATCTTTTTTGTTTCTTTGATTTTTATCATTTTTATACATATCACTATCCTCAAAATAGTGCCAGAGATTGGCACACCGGCATGAAAGAAACGATTATATTTTCTGAATCCTTACCTCCATCCACAAAAATTTATTTTAGCAACGAGCATGAGTCTTTTATTCCTTTTTTTCTGTTTTACAAAAAATATCTTCCTACTCACAATACTTGCTCTCCGGCCAAAAATTTAATCTGGGATAATAACGATTTTTTTACTGGTATGCAAACCGAACAAAAATATTATTTTGGACATCTAGAGTGGAATAAATTAGCCAGAGATAGGAACAATATTACAGGAAGCATCTTTGTTATCCCCAAAGACGAAAAAGAAAGGATGGAAAATGGCATTAGGGATTATAATCAATCCAACGGAAAAGATATTAAAATAACACTTATAAACAAAACTTCTACCAAATACTTAAATCAAGAAGAATTTTATTTTGTTAGCCTTAATTAAAAGATGAAAATAAATTGGAAAAAAACAATTCCTATAATTCTAGTTTTAAGCCTTTCGTTAATTAGCTCTTTTAGACTTTTCCGCACCGGGTACTTTTCCATGCAAGATGACATGCAAATATTTCGCCTAGAGCAGTTTGACAAATGTGTCCAAGATCTTCAAATACCTTGTCGTTATATTCCCGATGGCGGCCTGGGCTATGGTTACCCATTATTTAATTATTATTCACCACTACCTTATTTTATATCGGAAATTTTTCATCTCTTAGGTTTTAGTTTTATTAATAGTATCAAAATTACATTTGTTTTTTCTCGTGTTATAGCCGGAATAGGTATGTATCTTTTTTCGAGTTTATTTTGGGGAAGCTTGGGAGGTATCGTTTCTTCAATATTTTTCGTTTTCTCTCCCTATATGGCAGTCGACTCTTTTGTCCGAGGTTCTATTGCTGAATTCTTGGCACTTAGTTTAGTACCTCTAGTTTTTTGGTCAATTTATAAATTAATTACATCCAAAAACTTAAATATTAAAAACATATTTTCACCTATATTTTTCTTAACCCTTCTAATTTTGAGCCACAATTTAACTAGTTTTGTTGTTCTAATTATATTAACTATTTTTATTTTTATAACACTATTACTAAATAAGAAATTTAATTTCAAATCCTTATTTATCTCTTTTACACCAATTATTTTCAGTCTTTTACTTTCTAGTTTCTTTTTACTTCCTGCTGTATTTGAAAAAAACCTAGTAACTCTCGACACTATGACCCAAGGTTATTTTTATTATGCCATCCACTTCGTTGGTTTAAACCAACTTTTGCTCTCCCATTTTTGGGGATACGGCGCATCTTTATGGGGACCTATCGATGGTATGTCTTTTCAAGTAGGTATTTTACATTGGATTATTCCTATTATTCTAACCATTTATCTTTTTTTAAATTTTCGCAAAATTAAATTAAATCAAAAAGTATTTTTTATCTTTTTTCTTTTGCTAAGTTTGTTTTCACTTTTTTTAGTTCACTCCCGATCCACTTTTATTTGGAAATTACTACCGTTTATGCCTTATTTTCAATTTCCTTGGCGCTTTTTGGGTCCAGCTATTTTTGGTTTGTCTTTTATTGTGGGTTATTTTCCCAAAATCATCAAAAATACCCGTTATTCATATTTGATTTCATCAATGCTTATTGTTTCGGTCGTTTTAATAAATTTACCTTACTTTAAAGAAGACCTGTGGTACAACAATCTAACCGACAGTCAAAAACTCCAAGGTGAACAATTGATAAGTCAAAGTGGTGCCGGACTAAAAGATTATTGGCCCAAATTTAGCCAAAAAGTTCCAGATTATTTTGCCCCACAAAATCCAACATCTAATCCAGATTCAAATATTGAAGTAATATACTTTGACAAAAAAAGTAATTATGTAAATTCACAAATAAAAGTAATTTCCAGCTCAGCTGAAATTACTTTTCCTTTAGTTTATTTTCCAAAATGGAGAATAAAAATAAATGATAAACCCTCTGACTATCAAATCGATCCAAACCTCGGATTAATAAAGATCACTTTACCAAAAGGGGATTATGAAGTTGAACTAAATTTCGTTGACACCCCCATAAGAAAAATTGCCAATCTCTTAAGCTTAATTAGTTTATTTGGGCTTATGATATCCTTAGTTGTCATCAACCGCAACCATGTCAAATCTTCATAAATTATCTTTTACATTAATTTTAATACTTGCCTTTTTTCTAAGATTTTGGAACATTTCTAAATTACCCCCAAGCCTAAATTGGGACGAGATTAGTCATGGCTACGATGCTTACAGTCTATTGCAAACAGGCAAAGATCAATGGGGAAACCAGTGGCCAATTTTTAATTTTAGGGCTTATGGCGATTATCCTACCGTAGCTAATCTCTATCTAACCATTCCTTTCATTAAATTTTTAGGATTAAACGAATTATCTACTCGTCTGCCAACAGCAATTTTAGGCTTTTTGATTGTGCCTTTGTCATATTTTCTAAGCAAAATTATTTTTAAAAATAAAAATTATGCCCTGATAGTTATGTTATTAGTGGCAATTTCACCCTGGACAGTCTTTTCTTCTAGGGCCGTGTTTCAATCAACAATAGCTTTATTTTTTCTACTACTCGGCATTACTCTCAACTTTTATGGCCTTAAAAAGGCTACTCTATTAATTCCAGGAACGATTTTCTGGGCCTTATCTGCTTATGCTTATCACAATACTAGAATAGTCGCTCCATTTCTTTTCGTTTTATTTATATTGTTTTTTAGGCAACAATTATTAAGGATATTTAAAACCAACAAAACTGTTGTTTTTATTTCTTTATTTCTTTTTTTATTTATAACTATTCCTCAACTCGTCAATCTTCTAACTCCGGAATCAAGAGCTAGAAGTCGCTGGGTTTTTGTCATCAACGAAAATGCTATAAATTACCTTGAGCAACAAAGAAATAACTTTAAAGGAAACCCGTTAATCGCCAAGATAATTTATAACAAACCAACCTATTTTACGGTTAATGTTTTTGGAAATTATTTAGAATTTATCAATCCTAAAACTATTTTTTTTGAAGGTAGTAAAAACTTTCAATTTAATGTTCCAAATACCGGCATTCTTTTTAGTTCTTGGCTACCATTTTTCTATATTGGTTTAATAATATTGTTATTAAATTATAAAAACCAAAATTATTTATTTTTATTAGCCTGGTATATTGTCGGATTAATTCCGTCCGTAATTACTGCCGGTGACTTTCCTGTAATTCGGGCCATGTCCATTTTGCCGCTTCCTCAAATTGCTATTACCTTAGGAATTTTCAAAGTATACGATCTTCTTCACAAACAATCGTCTAAAACAACATTTTTGTTGATTATTACTTTTATAAGTTTACTTCAACTTTATTCTTACTGGCAAAACTACACCAAGAGTTATTTTCTTAATTATTCAGAATCCTGGCAATATGGTTACAAAGAAGCCGTTACTTTTGCTAAGGCGAATTACGACAATTATGATCAAATTATTTTTACCAAAAAATATGGTGAGCCTCATGAATTTGTTTTGTTCTACTGGCCATGGGATCCGGCAAAATACCAAAACGACAAAAACAAATCTTGGAATTTTCATGCCGACTGGTATTGGGTTGATTCTTTTGATAAATTTAAATTTGTAAATGATTGGGAAATAAAATCCTACACGAGTCAATTATCAACTAAACAAAAAAACCTCTTAATTACCAGTCCGAATAATTTCACCGAAAAAAATTCTAAAAAACTAAGTACAATTAAATTTTTAGATAATAAACCGGCGTTTGATATTGTCAGCTATGAATAAAATCAAAATATTTCTAATTTCAATTTTTTTTATATCGTTTATTATTCGAGTTTATTTATCTTGGAATTATCCTTCACTAGTCTGGGATGAGGCTGCTTTGGGTTATAATGCTTTTTCCATTCTTCAAACTGGTCGCGATGAATACGGCAAATTTTTACCTTTGATTTTAAAATCTTTTGGTGATTACAAGCCGGGGCTTTATGCATATTTAGCTATACCATTTGTATATATTCTTGGTTTAAATGATCTTTCAATCCGGCTTCCCTCTATAATTTTAGGATCGCTCACACCGATTTTGCTTTATTTTCTAATTTGCCAAATAGATCCTAGAAAAATAAAACTCGCATCCATCGCTACCATCCTTCTGGCATTTAATCCTTATAATATTCATTTTTCCAAAACCGCCTGGGAGACAAATATACTCACCTTTGAATTAGTTTTGGCGTCTTATTATTTCTTTAAATACATAAACACCAAAAAGAATTCCTCGCTATTTCTTTCTGCGTTAGTTTTTGGCACTACCCTTTACACATATCAAGCCAGCAAAATGATCAGTCTGTTTTTAATAGTCATTCTTGTCATCCTGAGTGCAACGAAGGATCTAGCGAAGCGTAAATTATCTTTTTTCAAATTTTTCGTCTTTCCTTTGTTTATTTTCGCTTTACCGATCGTTTATGGTATGTTCTTTTCCCAAGACTCCAATCGACTAAAAGTAGTTAGTATCTTTTCATATTCTCGAAGTCAGCAGGAAACATCTCAGATAATCAGTGAATCAAACAACTTCGATTACTTAATTTTTCACAATCCAGTCATTTTTTATTTAAGAGAAATTTCAACCCGTTACTTCAATCATTTTTCAACTAAATTCCTTGTGTTTGAAGGAGATTGGCAAAATGCCCGTCATTCAGCTCCTTATATTGGCGTACTTCTTTATCCTAGTATCATATTTCTTGTAATCGGTTTCTTTACTTCTTTAGCCAAAAAACAGGACAAAATGAATCTTTTTTTTCTTTTTTGGTTATTATTAGCTCCGATTCTCGCTGCTTTAACCCGAGACATTATTCAACCGGTGCGATCAATGTCATTTTCAATACCATTAATCTACTTTACCGCCCAAGGCGCAATCTACGTTTTAAATTTTATAAAAAACAAAACCTTCTTAGTCTTTATTATTCTGACCTATCTTCTGTCATTTATTTATTACAGCGATCTTTACTACAACCACATGGTCAAGAAATCTCCTTCTGATTTTCTTTACGGATATAAGCAAGCAGTCACTTATGTCTCTACCCGTCAATACCAATACGATCATATTTATTTTACTGATTTCTATGGTCAACCTTATATTTTTTATCTTTTCTATAGTCAATATTCTCCTCTTAAGTATCAGTCTCAAGCTAAACTTACAGAAAACATTTCAGGTGACACTGGCACAGTAGAAAAAATCGACAATATTCAATTCGTGCCCATTAATTTTGCCGCCTACAAACAACAAGCAAATACTTTAATAATCATTTCCAATGATGAAATCTTAAGGCAAGGATTAGATAAAAATCAATTTACCGCCCTAAGTCCAATTAATAATATTTCAACTTTTTATGCTTACTCGACTAAATAAACATTTAATTTGGGTTATTTTACTTTTGGCTTTTTTTGTTCGAGCCTATCAAATCAATGTTACTCCCGCTTTAAACCCCGACGAAGCCGCAATTGGATACGACGCCTATTCCTTGATTCAAACGGGCAAAGACGAGCATGGAATTTCCTGGCCTCTTCACTTCAAATCTTTTGGCGATTATAAACCAGGTGGTTATTTTTATTTAGTTTTGCCCTTTGTCAAATTAATGGGGCTTACCCCATTAGCAGTTAGATTGCCCAATTTAATTCTATCCATTATCACCATATATTTTCTATATAAGCTTATCTTTCTTCTCTCAAAATCAAAAGAGTTATCGCTTTTAAGTGCACTTATTCTGGCTATTTCTCCGTGGCATATCCATTTTAGTCGAGGCGCTTGGGAGTCATCGGCCGCACTTTCTTTTATAATTATCGGGACCTATTTCTTTTATATATCTAAAGTTAAAAACTTCTTTTGGAATTTTTCCCTATTTGTTATTTTTTTTGCACTATCTCTTTATATTTATCATTCAGCCAGAATCTTTGCTCCTTTAATCGCCCTATCCTATATCTTAACCAATCTAAAATTAATTTTAACTAAATTTCCCAAAATTTTATTTCCATTACTAATTGGAGTTTTATTGGTTATTCCGGTTGGAGTTTCCTTTTTGAACAATGGGGGAGCCACAAGATTTGGCGGTGTAGGTTTGACTGCCGATCAAGGACCACTTTGGCGAGCTAACGAATTACTAAACCAACATCAGCAAAATTTAAGAATTACCGATCGTATAATTCACAATCAAAAAAATCTTTATTTAATTTCTTGGGGCGAAAAATATTTTTCCCATTTTGACCTAAATTATCTATTCATTTCGGGCGACGAAGTCCCCCGTTCAAAAGTTCCCGACATGGGTCAATTTTATTTAATTGAACTACTATTTCTATTATTAGGTTTAGTTTTTATTTTAAAATTCAAACAATATAGTGCCCTAAAACCCGTTATTTTTTCCTGGTTAATTTTCGCACCACTAGCTTCTTCGTTAACTTTTCAGGCACCTTCAGCTCTTAGATCGTTGCCCTTGCTTATTCCGCTTTCAGTTTTAATATCAATCGGAATTTATCAGTTTTTTCTTCAAATTTCAAAAACTAATAAACTAAAGATACCTCTCATAATTATCACTTCTATTCTTTTTATATATTCTTTTACTTATTATTTAGACGCTTATTTCATCCATTATCCCAAAAGATATCCCTTCGCTTGGCAATATGGGTTCGATGAATTAGTACCCTACGTAATGGCTAACAAAGATAAATATAACTCCGTTTATATTACCGACAAATATGATCAACCATATATTTTATTTCTTTTTTATTCCAAGTATTCGCCATCTCAAATTCAGAAAGAGATAAAATTGACACCACCGGACAAATTTGGTTTTTCCACTGTTAATCATTTCAGTAATTTATATTTTCAAAAAATAGATTGGGATAAAATTCCCTCAAATTCATTGGTTGTGACCAGCGACGAGACAGTTCCTGTCACACCTTTAAAAAACATATATTTCCCAAACAAGAGCTTTGCATTTAAAATATATATAAAACCATGAAATCAAAAAATAACCAAACAATTTCAGTAGCCATTGCCACTTATAATGAAGAAAAAAATATCGCTCGTTGTCTAGATGCTGTTCATGATTGGGTAGATGAAATTATAATTGTTGACGGTGAATCTCAAGATAAAACAATAGAGATCGCCAAAAAATATTCAAAAGTCAAAACAATTTCTACCACCAACAAGCCAATGTTCCATATCAATAAAAACTTAGCCATCGACGCTTGTCAAAGCGACTGGATTCTTCAACTTGATGCCGACGAAATAATTACGGCTGAATTGAAAAATGAAATAATGGCTTTATTAAAAAAAGATATAAAAAATATATCCGAAAATGGATTTTGGATCAAAAGAAAAAATTATTTTATCGGAGCATTTTTAAAAAAAGGTGGGCAATACCCCGACCCCACAGTTAGACTTTACAAAAAAGGGAAAGGTAGACTTCCATGTAAAGATGTTCACGAGCAAGCCAAAATTGAAGGTAAGATTGGCTGGCTTCAAAATGATTTGGAACATTATGCCGACACTTCATTTTCTCATTACCTTTTAAGACATAATCGTTATACAACTCTTTTTGCTCAAGAATTTCAAGACAAACATATACCAATTAATTTTCTTTCTTTTTTAAACTATTATTTTTTAAAACCAGTTTCTTGGTTCCTCTCAACCTTCTTCCGACACAAGGGTTTCTATGACGGATTTCCTGGTTTTGTCTTTTCTTTTTATTCTGCCCTTCGCTTTCCCATAGCTTACACCAAATACTGGGAGCTAAATAAGACAAAAAGAAACATTAATATTTCTGATGATTGGGACAAAAAATAGATGGCAAAAATAAAAATTGCAATTGATGTTTCGCCTTTATACGATGGTAATTCTGTCCGTGGTGTCGGTCACTATACCAAACATTTAGTTGACGCCCTCCAACAAGAAATAAAAAATAATCCTGAATATAAAAATTGGCAAATTGATTTGATCAAAAATAGTAAATTTAAAATTAACAGCTACAATCTAATCCACTATCCTTATTTTGATCCATTTAAACTAACTCTACCTGCCAAGAAAAATACACCTACTATAACCATAGTAACTGTTCACGACCTTATTCCTCGTCAATTTAAAAAAGAGTTTCCGGTTGGAATTAAAGGCGAAATAATATGGTTTATTCAAAAACTAAGGCTTTTACAATCTAATTACATAATTAGCGTTTCCCATTATTCAAAATATATAATTAAAAATATTATTAAATACCCAGAGGATCGTATATTTGTAACTCATGAAGCAGCCGATAAATCATTTAAAAAAATCACGGATAAAAACAAACTAAATTTGATCAAACAAAAATACAATCTTCCAGACAAATTTATTTTATTTGTAGGTGATATTAATTGGAATAAAAATATTCCAAATTTAGTAAAAGCTTGTTTACATCTCAAATATCCTTTAGTTGTTGTTGGTTCCGCTGCCACCAGACTAAACGTTGAAAATCATCCTTGGAACCAAGATTTAATTTGGCTCCAATCTATCGCTGCAACACATAAAAATTCTAATGAATTAATTTTAACTGGATTTATATCAGACGATGATTTACCTTATTTTTACAATCTAGCCACAATATATTGTCAGCCATCTTTTGCCGAAGGATTTGGGTTACCATTAATTCAAGCCATGCAATCAGGCTGCCCTATTGCTTATAGCAAAGAAACTAGTCTACCAGAAATTATGGATTACAATGGAGTTTTTTTTGATCCCTATTCCACAAAAGATATTAAAAATGCATTAACTAGTCTTTGGGTGGATGTGAAATTAAGACAAAAATATTCAAAACTTGGTGTCGAAAGATCTAAAGTTTTTTCTTGGAAAAGTACCGCCCTCCAAACCCTTGCTCTTTATCGATTGGCCACAGAATATGAAAAATAAAGGCCATTTTTTATCAGTCATAATTCCAATCTATAAACAAGATAAAACCATTAAGCAAGATATTATTAATATAGCTAATACTCTTAAACAAATTAGATATGACTACGAAATTATTGCGGTAGTAGACGGCATTTCCACAGACAAATCCTACGACATAATTAAAAAATGCAAATTATCTAAAGTTAAAGTTTTTAGTTACAAATATAATCACGGTAAAGGTTATGCTGTTCGCTATGGTATGACCAAAACCAAAGGAGATTATGTTGCTTTTATTGATGCTGGAATGGAAATAGATCCCAATGGGATATCTATGGTTTTAGAACACATGGAGTGGTACGGTGCCGATATTATTGTCGCTTCAAAGCGACACCCTGCTTCCAAAGTAATATATCCTCTCGATAGGGTTATTATTAGTTTTATTGCTCAAATCATCATTCAAGTTCTTCTTGGTTTAAATATCAAGGATACCCAAGCTGGATTAAAAATTTTCAAAAGAGAAGTTTTGTTAAAAGTTTTGCCACGATTACTCGTTAAAAGCTACGCATTTGACATAGAGATTCTTTCGGTGGCCAACAGGTTAGGATTTAACAAAATATACGAAGCACCGATAAAATTAAAATACGGTTTTGATAGCATCACCCACGCTACTGGATTTAAAACCATTTATAATTGTCTAATTGATACACTAGCCATATTTTATCGCCTAAAAATACATCACTTTTATGATGACAAAAATAAACGTAAATGGACATACGATCCTGATTTAGAAATGAGAATCAATACTGGACAGTAAAATATGACCAAAAAACCACTTTTTTCTATTATTATTCCGGTTCGCAAAACAAACGATTACCTAAAAGAAACTGTAAACCATATTAATAAACAGTCATTAAAATCATTTGAGATATTGGTAATTACAGATAAAATTTCTATTGACAAGTCTGCAAGCTTACATCATCTTGGACCAAGTTTTAAGCGCAATTTAGGTGCAAAAATGGCCAAAGGTCAATATTTAGCCTTTCTTGATGACGATTCTTATCCTGATTTAAATTGGCTCAAAAATGCACAAAAAATATTTAAACTGGAAAAAAACGCAGCCGCTGTTTGCGGCCCATGTCTCACTCCTCCAAAAGATAACTGGCTCCAACAAGCCTCTGGTTTATTTTGGTCCACTTGGATGGGTAGCGGGGGAGCCGGTGTATATAGAAATAGTGTCAGAGATAAAAGATATGTTTCCGATTATCCAACAGTAAACCTGATCGTTAGAAAAAAAGATTTCCTTAAAATTAAAGGTTTCAATAATCAGTATTGGCCCGGGGAAGATACTATTTTGTGTTTAGATATTATCAAGAAACTAAAAAAACAAATAGTTTATGATCCTTCAATTAAAGTATTTCATCATCGTCGAGAGGTAATGATACCTCATCTTCAGCAAATTACTCGATACGCTATTCATCGCGGTTTCTTTGCCAAAAAATTTCCCGAAACCAGTTTTAAAATTGGTTACTTTTTACCCTCATTTTTTACCCTATATATTTTTGCTCTTCTACTTATTAATCTTTCTTCAGCAATTATTTCACCCCTAAATCAATTATTTTTATGGTTATTTAGTATCCCTTTATTTTGTTATTTAATATTACTTTTTTATAATTTATTTATATTCTTATTAAACAAAATTAATTTGCCTACCAGCATTATTACTATTATTTCTATCCCAATCACTCACATATATTACGGCAGCTTATTTTTGTGGGGATTATCAAAAAATAGTTTAGATTTTCAGCCCCACAAAGTTAATACAAAAACTGGGGAATATATTGGCGGTTGATTATAAACCACTACAATAGTAGTATAAATTAATGAAAACAAATAAAATTTCAATTTCCATTTCTTACCCGCCACTAATTTCTAAAAAAGGTATCCCTTTTTTAGCTCAAAACAGACAATTTCAATGGACCAATACTGGTAATGTAATATACCCCGTAATTCCAGCCTATGCCGCTTCTGCTCTAAAACAAAAGGGTTACAAAGTTTTTTGGGACGATGCTATTGCCGAAAAAATTAGTTACGAGCAATGGCTCAAAAGAATTCTAAAAAGAAAACCCAATCTTGTAGTTATGGAATCCAAAACTCCAGTCATTAAAACTCATTGGCAAATAATAGAACAATTAAAACAAGAATCATTAAAAATTAAAAATTGGAAATTAAAAATTGTCCTAATAGGTGATCATGTCACTGCTCTTCCCGAAGAATCTTTAAACAATAGCCCAGTCGACTACGTCATAACTGGTGGTGATTTTGATTTCATGCTTTTAAATCTTGTCGACCATCTCGTCAATAAAACAAAGTTAGAACCAGGGTTTTGGTTTAGAGAAAAAAAGGTAAATAAAAATACAGGTGCCTTTGCTTTAAAGCACCACAATTTAGATTCTCTACCAATTATTGATCGTGATTTAACCAAATGGAAACTTTATGCGTATAACAATACAAATTACAAGTTCGTTCCAGGAACTTACATGATGTCTGGCAGAGATTGTTGGTGGGGAAAATGTACTTTTTGCTCTTGGACAACTACTCACCCAGGAACTACTTTTCGAGCTTTTTCAGTTAAACACACTTTAGACGAAATTGGTAATCTAATTGAAAAATATCACATCAAAGAAATTTTTGATGATGCCGGCACTTTTCCTATTGGACCTTGGTTAAAAGAATTCTGCGAGGGCATGATAGAAAGAGGCTACAATAAAAAAATAAAATTTGGCTGCAATATGCGTTTTGCTGCATTAAACCAAGAACAGTATGATTTAATGGGTAAAGCTGGATTTAGATTTATTTTATACGGATTAGAATCATCCAATCAAGAGACCTTAGATAAAATCAAAAAAAATACTAAAGTAAAAGACAGTAGATCAACTTTGATTATGGCAAAAAAAGCTGGATTAGAACCCCATTTAACCATTATGATTGGATATCCATGGGAGACGAAAGAAGATGCCACCAGAACTTTAAATGAAGCCAGAGAGTTGTTCAAAGATGGTCTAGCAGATAGTATGCAAGCTACTATAATAATTCCATATCCTGGCACACCGCTTTTCAAAGAATGCCAAAAAGAAAATTTACTTTTAACTGAAAATTGGGACGATTATGACATGCGCCAGCAAATTATTAAATCAAAAATTTCCGGTGTAGATCAAGTTAATCTAGTACAAGGCTTATTTAAAGGCGTTATTACACCCAAGTTTTTAATTAGAAAAATAGTATCGATTCGGTCATTTAAAGACATCAAATTTCTTAGTCGTTATGCTGTAAAATATATTCAGAAACTTCAAGATTTTCCAATAAAGAATGGCTGAAAAAAATCAAATCGAAATTAGTTTTATTATTCCCACTCTCAACGCTCAAAAAGTTTTAGAAATATGTCTAAAATCAATTTTTAAACAAAATTTTCCCAAAAATAAATATGAAATAATCATTGCTGACGGTGGATCGACTGACAAAACTGTAGAAATTGCCAAAAAATATTTAGCTAAAATAATTTTTAACCCCTTAAAAACTGCTGAAGCAGGTAAAGCCATCGGAATCAAAAATGCCCAGGGTAAATATCTTGCTCTAATCGATTCAGATAATATTTTACCTGATTCTTCTTGGTTAACGACAATGATTAACGTTTTAGAAAAAGATAAGCACCTGATTGGCGCAGAACCCTGGAAGTTCACATACAGAAAAAAAGCTGGATTAATCGAAAGATACTCTGCCCTTATCGGCGCCAATGATCCCTATGCGTTTATATCCGGCGTTTATGATAGAAAAAATTATATAAATTTTAAATGGACCGGGCTTAAAATAAAAACCTTAAATTATAAAAAATATTTAAAACTTTTTTTAGAACCCGGCAAACCAATTCCAACAATTGGCGCCAATGGAACAATTTTTAGAACCGATTTTATTCGTAAAAATATAAACTCCGATTATCTTTTTGATATCGACATTATTTCTTACGCATTACAAAAAAATCAAGTAAAATTATATTTTGCCAAAGTAAAAATCGGCATAATTCACACCTATTGCGAATCTTCAATTTCTAAATTTATCAAAAAACAAAATCGACGGATAAATGATTATTATTTTTACAAAAATTATCGCCAATACGACTGGAAAACTACTAACGGTTCTGGAATTTTAAAATTTACACTTTATACAACAACAATTTTTCCGGCAGTTTACCATTCAATAATCGGCTTTATTCACCAACCCGACACCGCCTGGATATTTCATCCATTAGCCTGTTTTATCACTTTATATGTATATACTAAAAGCAGCTTAATGTATAAACTTGGTTTACTTAATCAAACAAACCGTACTCAATGGCAACAATAAACCAAAATAAAAAAATAACTATTGATATTCTAATTCCCACATACAACGGTTCTAAATATATTTTTCCAACACTCAAAAGCATTTTATTTCAAAGTTACCCTAATTTTAGGATAATTGTTGGTGACGATGCTTCAAAAGACAATACCGTAGCTATTCTCAAAAAAATTAAAGATAAGCGCCTTATAATTCATGATTACAAAAACAATTTAGGCTATTCCGACAATCTAGAAAGGTGCCGACAATTAGCAACTGCCGACATTATTTATCTAATGGGACAAGACGATATCATGGCCAACGACACCTTATTAAATACCATCAAAGCTTTTTCAATTTCCAACAATATTGGAGCAGTCACCAGGCCATACTTTTGGTTCGATAAAGATATCACGGTTCCAGTTAGAGCCAAGGGTCAACTTAATCCCAAAAAAGACTCCATCATTAGAATTTCTGACAACCCCAAAAAGGTCATCAAAGTTTTCGAAACACTAGACCAACTGTCTGGCTTGGCTTACAGGAGAAAATATATGGATATGCCATTCCATCAGGATATTTTCCCTTGTCATATTTATCCATTCGCCTCTATCTTCAAAAAGCACCCGGTAGTGTTTCTAAAAGACTACAATATTGCCGTACGTATCAGTAGTAGCCAAACACGTAAACTTTCTTCTATTTACAATAAATCTCCAATGCAAAGCTGGGTAGAAATGGTTAGTAGTGTTTACTCAGAAAAAAAATTCGAAAAAATCAAAAAATACCTAATAGCTGATTTCATTGCCAAAAATTATGTAGGATTAGTTCAACTTCGCAATTACGCCAAGTATTCTTACTTTCTCCGGGAAATTTGGTATCTAATTAAATTTAAATGGCAAAACATATTTAATTCTGCTTTCTGGTTTTTTTCCATTGGCTGCATAATCGTACCCCCAAGCATTTTGATTCCACTAGTTGATTGGTATAAAAATTATATTTATTCACAAACTCTTAAACACATTAAATTCAATTACTCCTATGGAAATAAATAAATTGTTAACATTTTTAGCCTGTCCTTATTGCAATAACCAGGACCTTAAATTAATTAGTCCAAAAAAACTTACTTGTCCAAAATGCTCTCAATCATATCCAATAATTAATAATATCCCCGTATTAATCAACAAAAAAAATCTTGATCCACAAGAAAAAAAACAAACAATTTGGTTTGATAAGCATTATTCTCAATTTAAAGACAAAAATCAACTCGAAAACTGGCGAATAAGTATGTTGAATCGAATTTTTAAACAAAAATTTTCAAAAAAAATTAAAACCTATCTAGATATTGGTTGTGGAGCCACAGGCTATACCGTTATTGAGGCCGCCAAACAAAATAATTGGTTAAGTTTTGGAGTTGATATTTCTCTCGAAGCCATGATTAAATCTCAACATTTTGCTGAAATTCAAAATGTCGGTAGTAAAACCGCTTTTGTAGTATCATCAGCCCAAAACCTACCATTCAAAAAAAATATTTTTGATTACATATCCGCCATTTCATTACTTGAACACTTAGAAGATGACAAAAAAGCCATAAATCAGATCAAATATATTTTAAAAAAGAACAAGTTTTTATATATTTGTGTTCCTAATACATATTTAAAAATATGGCCGTTTATTTGGCCATTTTATTATTTTAATGATATTAAAATTGGTCACAAAAGACATTATTCTATTAAACAATTAAACAAACTTCTAAAAGAATTTAATTTTCAACTCAAAACAAACTTTTACAACGGACATTTAATCAAATTCCTTCAACTATTTTTAGAAAAAACAAGTATTATTAGTAATAAATTATGGTGGAAAATAGAAAAAATAGACATCAATAATAATTCAACCGGTGTCCAATTAAATGCAATTTATCAAAAGAAATGAAAAAAATATTATTATTTAATCCTCCACTTTTTTTTCAAAATGGAGTCCCAAAATCCCTAGATGTTTCCGTCCCACCACTTGGTTTATTATATCTATCTTCATATATTAACTATTACGCTAAAAAAAAATTCCGTTCAGAAATCATTGATATAGGTAAAGAAAATATCAATTTAAACGAAATTATCTCAATAATTAAAAAAAAGGAACCATTTATTATTGGTATTTCCTCAATGACTCCTCAACTACAAGGAGCCATTGAATTAGCCCAAAACATAAAAAATGTTTTTCCGAAATCAATTATTTTTTTAGGTGGTCCTCATATTAGTGCTGATCCTGATTTTATAAATAAACATTCAAAACTCTTTGATTATGCAATCACCGGGGAATCAGAAATTACATTTTTAGATTCAATCATTAGTTTATCTAAAAATAAAAAAATTCCTAAAATTCAAAACAGTCAAATTCCAATCGATTTAGATAAATTACCTATTCCAGACAAAAAGTTAATTAAAAGATCTTTGTACAACCAACCAGAATCAATGCTTTTTTCTCGAGGTTGTCCTTTTAATTGTTACTATTGCAGTCGCCCCTCCATAAGTAAAGCCGTCCGTTATCGATCTGTTTCTAATTTAATTAAAGAAATTAAATATTGTTATTCGTTTTGTAACGGCAAAATTAATTTTCAAGACGACACTTTTACCTTAAATCAAAAAAAAGTAACCAATTTTTGCAAAAAAATAATAAAAGAAAAAATAAAAATATATTGGGAATGTAATACTAGAATTGATCTAGTAAATCAGAAGCTATTAAAAATAATGAGTCAGGCTGGTTGTCAACAAATAAATTTTGGAATTGAATCTGGTAATGAAAGAGTTAGGCAAGAAATTATTCACAAAGGTTTGTTTACCAATCAAACTATTTATCAAGTTTTTGAGTGGTGCCAAAAATATAAAATAAAAATTGCTTGTTACTTCATGATTGGACACCCCTCGGAGACCAAGAAGGAAATAGATGATACTAAAAGAATGATTTTAAAATCTCCAATAAACGTTTTAGGATTATCCATACCTATTCCTTTTCCAGGGTCACCTTTATACAATATCGCTAAAAAAGAAAAAGTAATTTCCCAAAAATATATTAATCAATATGCACTTAAAAAAAGAGGTGAGGGTTATACGGGAATTTATCCAGTTTATATACCTAAAGGACTAAGCAAAAAATATGTATATTCACAATTACAAGAAATTAATCGTAAATTTTATTTTCAACCACGAATAATTATTAAAAAAATTTTGGAAGACTTCACTTCTTTTAATAAAATAAAAAATGATTTTAAAGATTTAATATATTTAATTTTTAAAGGTGTTTCGTCCAGAAAACCCTACATTCTTAAATAAAATGCCAATTTGTTCTAATTGTTATACCCCATACAAAAACGGCGTGGAATGGTTAATTGATAGGCTATACTAATTACCATATGCATGAACATAAAAGACTTTTTACCATAGTAATTCCTGTACACAACGGCTCATCAACCTTAACCAAAACCCTTGAATCACTCAAAGACCAAACCCATCAAGACTTGGTCTCTCAAATCATTATCATCAACGATGGTTCCACCGACAACTCTGTCGACAATATCCGAGAATTTATAAAAACATCTAATTACACTGTATCCGTAATAAAACACAAGTATCCAAAAGGTTTGGCACAAAGTTACAATCAAGCCATAATAAAATCCAAGTCCCAGATGGTTATTATTATGCATCAAGATATATTAATTACCAATAAAAATAGCTTTGGAATTCTGGCTAAAATTTTTACTGATAAAGATCTATTTTGTGCGTATCCAACTATTTTGCACCCAAAAAGGATTTGGAATCAATATAATTTTTGGCAAAAATGTTTATTTTCTCGATATGTAAATGTCATACACAGTTTACCGATTCAAAAATTTGATTGTTTTAATCGACAAAAATTAATCAATATCGGCTTGTTTGACACCAAACATTTTCGTACTGCTGGTGAAGACATTGAAATGATTATTCAAAGCAAAAAACACGGTTTTAAATCCATAAAAAGCGGCATAAAAGTAATTCATATTCACAATACTCAAAAAAATTTTTCGTTTAGAAATCTACTTAAAAAAGAAATGCAATTGGCTGAAACCAAAGGTGTCTTATTAAGGCTTCACGGTCCATTCATTCCAATCTATAAATCTTTTTTTAGGGAAGTAATTTTACTAGGACTTGTTTTTTATTACACCAGACCCCTTTCTGTTCTTTTATTTATATTATATATTTTTTTCTATAATTGGAGATTATTTCTTATAAAAGATAAACATAGAATATTTTTACCACTAGTAAATATCGCCCTTTTTATGTCCAATATTTATTCTACAATTAAATCTTTTGCTGCCGGTAAGCAGACAATATAATATGCAAACCAATTACGGACCAAACACCCTACCTTATGGCACACATCGTCTGATTGCAGAAGAGATTACCAAAAATAAAAAAATTCTGGACATCGGTTGTAATTACGGTTATTTAAAAAATTTTTTAGACCAGTCAAATATCCTATACGGCATTGATAAATCCCACGAATACGCCCTCAAGGTATTAAATAATGGTTATAAAAATTATTTAGGCGTAAACCTAAATAATACTCGCAAGCTAAACCGATTATTCCCATCAGAATCCTTTGACATTTTAGTTTTTGCTGATATTTTAGAACACCTAAATTTTCCTAAAAAAGTATTAAAGATTTTAATTAAATCTTTGAAAACTAGAGGCAAGGTAATTATTTCTTTACCAAATGTTGCTCATCTGTCAATCAGAATCAATTTACTATTGGGCCGGTTTAATTATACTCGATGTGGAATTCTCGACAATACTCACATGCATCTTTATACAGTCAGTACAGCCAAAAAGCTAATCGAATCCTCTGGACTTAAAATAAACAAAATCAAGTATTCGTCCAACCGTTTTGGTGGTCTAATCAAACTATTACCTTTCTTTGGATCAATATTGGGTTACAACCTAATATTTGTTTGTGTAAAAAATAATGAAAAAAATACTAATTAATTTAGTAACCACCCCGGAATCTGCCAACCTTACACCTACAATTTTAAAATGCCTTTATTATCAAAAACAGGGGTTAACAATAGTTATTTGTAGCAGCACAAAAGTAAAAAATAAGATCAATAGATTAAGCCCAAATTCTAATTTCAATTTCTTGATCATCAAAAATACTCGGGAAGCATTTACTAAAACAGAATTTTTGAAAGAATCATTAAAAAGAAATATCAAGATTATCGGTTTATTAAATTCTATTAAATTCCAAAAATATGATTATGTTTACAGCCTTTCCGTACTTGATCTTTGTATATTACCGTTCGCTTTAAAACTTATTGATAAACACATTAAATGGGTTGCTGTCTTCGACAACATAGTTCCTTTAAATGACCCAGGACCTAAATTAATCCGTTTTCTGGCCTGGCTTTTTTTTCATATTAGTCTACTCTTACTAAAAAAAACCGATAATATTTTTGCTATTTCTCCAGAACTCAAAAATTACCTAATAACCCACGGATTTAGCCTAAACAAAGTTACTATCACTGGAAACGCCGTTGAAGGAGATTTGATTAAAAAAACAATTGCACCAAACACTTTGAAATATGATTCAATATATATCGGGCGAATCAACGAAACCAAAGGTATTTTTGATATGTTAGATGTAGTAAGTAAGATTAAAATAGAATACCCAAAATTTAAATTAGCTATTATAGGCAAGGGTGATAAGCCTACGGAAACAAAATTTCGTCATAGGATCAAACAAATGAGATTAACTAAAAATATTATTTTACTTGGATTTATTGACGGTATCGAAAAGTTCAAACTTATTAAAAGCTCTAAAACATTTATCTTCTTAAGTAAAAGCAAAAGTGAAAGTTTTGGAGTCGCCCTTCTTGAAGCTGTCTGTTGTGGACTAAAAGCTTTTGCCTACGATCTTCCGGCTTACAATAATATTTATAAAAATAATGAAATATACCGCTTTCAAATTGGCGATACTAATTCAGTAGCAAGAGTATTAATAAAAACCCTAAAATCAGGTGACTACCATAATATCATTGACAAAAAAATGATAGATAAATATAGCTGGAAACACATTGCCGCTCTCGAATACAGAACTTTAGTGAATATTTTATGAAATTTAATTTATTTTCAAAAACAAACAAATTAACTTTAATAGCTTTATTTGGCAATATGATTGCAGCTATTTTAAATTACCTTTTCCATTTCCTAAGTGGCAAGATTCTTAGCGTAAATAATTTTGGACAGTTAGAAAGTTTCATTGGCTTATTTGCCATTACTAGTGTTTTAACAGGTGCCATTGGTCCTGTAATAATTAATCAGATCACACATAATTCACCCAAAAAAATTTCCAGCATTATTCTATTTTTTCAAAATAAACTAATTGCCATGTCTTTTGTGCTAACTCTTATATTAAGTATCGGGTATCCAGTTTTTAATTCAATACTTAAAAACGAAAATTTTTTTATTTACCTATTATTTCTTATTCAAATAATCTCATCATTTTATCTGATTTTTTATCAATCTATTTTGCAGGCTCAATTTAAAATATTTACTTTTCTATTGTTGGGCATTTTTTTTTCTTTATCCAAAATATTCTTTATATTTATTTTTTTTCATCTTGGATTTTCAGACATTGTTTCCAATCTTTCGCTCAGCCTATCTTACGCTTTCACCGCTATAATCTCAGCAATAATTATCAACAGACAATTGTCTAAGAATACAGCCAAACAATTTTCTGTATCCTTAAAAAAATTGGCCTCATTTTCATTTCTTAGCCTTGTAACAAATTTTTTTCTAACAATTATTATTAATCAAGATACAATTATTGCTCGATATTTTCTATCTGAATCGTCCGCTGGTAGCTATGCGGCCATTTCTTTAGTAAGTAAAATAATTTTCTTTTTTTCAACCGCAATTCTAATTGTATACTATCCATTATTTAACCAAAACGACAATAAAAGACACCTTAATAAACTTTTATTAACCGGTATGATGTTCATTGTACTGGTCTGCGCAGGATTTGTGTTGATCTATAGTTTATACCCTTCATTAATCCTCAGTCTTCTTTTTGGTACCAAATTCATTGCTGCAGCAAATATGTTGCCATTACTATCAATTTTTATGTTTTTTTTGTCTATTTTTTATTTTCTGATTCAATTTCTTTTATCACAGCAAAATTCGTCTTCTGCTTTTGTTTCTGGTATAACAGTTTTAACTCAGACTATCCTGATTTTGTTTTATCATCAAAGTTTGACAAATATTATTTATTCGATGATGGTACCGATAATTCCAGCTATCGTATTTTCCTGGTACTATTCCAAACAAATTATTAAAATTAAACACTATAACTACTAAAGACATGAAAAATATTTACAAACACCTTTATCGACACAAAAAATTAAATATCAAAAATAACTATCGGGTTAAGTTAATGATAAACGCAATCAAAAATTTAAAGCCCGTCAACCAAAAAATACTTGATATCGGCTGCTTCGACGGCACACTCCTTTCTTCTCTCCCTCCAGATAATTTTCTTTACGGAGTTGAAGCTAGCGATTTTGGTTATAAAACTTGTTTAAAAAAGGGGATTAATGTAACTCAATTTTTTTTCAATGACGACAAATTTCCCTATAAATCATCAAGCTTTGATATTATTATTGCCGGTGAGATTATCGAACACATATATGATACTGATCAATTTTTAAATGAAATTTATCGCTTATTAAAACCGAATGGCTATCTTGTTCTAAGTACGCCAAACATAGCTTCATTGCCCCGGCGTATAATGTTACTCCTTGGTATGAATCCTATTATTGAAATTTCACCTAATCGCCTTGATAGCTCTGGACATATCCGCTATTTCACATTCAAAAATCTTTCTAAATTAATCGAAGAAAATAATTTTAATATAATAAAAATTTTTTCGGATTTAATTAATTTCCATCCTCAAGGAAAAATACAATCAAAACTCGTTCCAAAAATATTACCGACTATTGGACAAAGTATAATTTGCTTGTGTCAGAAATCCAAAAAATAGCTATATACTTCTAGTTTCTGGACCTACTTTGGTTATCTCTGTGTTTCCGGTACAGTAGATTGTTTCAATTGCATTAAAACATCCTTGGCTTGTTTATACTCAGGGTAGATCTTTAATGCCATTTCCATTGCATTTTTGGCTTCATCTATTTGTTCGGTCTGCAGCATTACTATTCCATAAATGTAATATGATGTTGGGTTATTATTTTGAATTTCTATCAATTTTTTAGCATGATCAATAGCCAATTTGTAATCCTTCATCATCAACCCTATTTGAACCAAACTAGTATGTGTTTGGTAAAGGGTAGGTGAATATTTTAACGCCGTTTCATAGCTATCTATAGCCAAGTCCAACCTTCCTGTTTTATAAAAAATGTTTGCTCTGTTGTGATAGGCATCAGCATAATCTGGCTTAACAATAGTCGATTGGCTAAATCCTTTGATGGCATTATCATATTGTTTTAATTTATCGTAATCGTCACCAATATTATTCCAAGCGTTATGACTATTTGGCGATACTTGAACAGTTTTAACCCATAAATTGTGGTTAGTTTGCCAATCAATGTTTCTCAAAAAAGTTAATACTGCATAAGGTAACAATAAAAATATAGTAAATACCGAAAGTAGTAGTGTTTTATTTTTTTTAAAACTATCCAAAAGTAAGGCCAGTAACAAACAAAATCCCAAAGAACCCAAAAATACATACCTTTCGGCCACTAACCAACTAACTTTTATAGGTGCCATTGACGGAGCGGTAGCAACAAAGATAAAAGCGAGTACAAAAAAGTATCTTTTATCTTTAAAATAAAAATAAACAACCAAAATTAAATAGTTGATTAAAATGGCCCAGTTTAACCATATTGGCAGTACAAACATGGTATGGTACAAAGTTAAATCAGTTGGAATAAAAATTAATTGTAAATATTTTGCTATGGCTGTTGGATACTGAAAAAATGGATTATAAAAAACATCACCTGAAAAGTTGTATCCAGAATTTACAATTTGTACTCTGTTAATTATTTGAGATCTCAAAATAATTCCGGAAAATATTAACAAAAGACTAAAAATAATAAAAAATTTTGATAAACTAATTTTTTTTCTATAGTTAGTCTCAAAAGATATAAAATACAAAAAGGCCAACAATAACAATGCTGTCGATCTGACTTTTTCCGCAAAAAAAGTCAATGGCAATAAAGCTAATAAGTAGTATAAATACTTTTTATTGTCTGTTTTCAAAAATAAAACAAAAATAGTTAAGGAAAGTAAAACAAAAAAAGCGTTAAAAAGATAAGGTTTACCCGAAATCCAAGTGACCGCCTCTACATGTACAGGTAAAACAGCAAAAATAATAAGTGTATATTTGGCAATAATTTCATTAAAAATAATAGATACAAGTACAAAAGCCACCAAACAAGTCAGCAGATAAAATAAAAGACTAAGCAAATGATAGTAAAAAGGATTGACAGTACCAAAAATGACAGCAATTAACCAATTGGAAATTCCAACCAATAAACCACCAACTCCAACACTAAAGTTAGTTATTAGCGGATTTTGAGGAATCGATGCATAATCATCAGACACAAAAGCTCCGTGCAATGAGTTCCAATACAAAGCAATAATCCCTAAGCATAAAACTACCAAAAACTTCCAATTATCCTTGATTTTTTTAAAAAAACCAAGATTATTATCAACCACATTAACCGGAATAGCTACTTCAATTTTTTGCTGCTTTCTTAAGGCCTTATTTTTTTTCTGAGACATAAAATATTCTAACAAAAATACCTAGGGCTCAAATGATTTAAAAAACTCGGCAACCTTATTATTATCATGTCTCAACCTCAAATTAGTTTCATCGATCGTTGCTATATCAGCCAAGATAGTTTCAACAGTACTTTCTGAATTATATTTAATAGGCGATGAGTGTTCCAAAGAATAAGAAAGCAAGGCTTTTTTTAATAAATCCTTATCTAGATTTTCTAAATCAGCCATTAAAATATAATCAAACGGTCTTTCAGTTCTTAAGTAATTACCAAAAACCTTTACGTAATCATCCTGACAAAATCCCTCGTCTTCATTTGCCACAGACATTATATTGGTCATTAAAATCTTTTTTGACTTGCTTTCATTATAAGCCTCCCTCATTCCGACTGGTAAAAAGTTAGGAATAATAGAACCATACATAGTACCAGGACATAAAATTATTAAGTTAGCAGTTTTTAGTGTCTCAATTGCCTCAGGATTGGCTTGCACATTTGGTTCTAACCAAACCTCTTCTACTTTGTCCAAAGACATTCTAAGATCATCCAAATTATGTTCACCATAATATTCCTTTCCAGTAATTGTTCTAAAACAAACATCGGCAGGGGACAACGAAACCGGGATAACTTCTCCTTTAAACTGAGCATCAATTAAAGTGGCAAAAACCGCATCGACTTTTGATAAGTTTCCTTCTTTTTCCGCTAAAAATTGAAAAAATATATTTCCAAAATTCCTGCCTCGACCATCACGATACCTCAACATTTCTTCCCAAATGGCTTTTTGTTTACCATCTTTCCAAATAGAAATTAAAGATCGCCAATAATCGGAATAAGCTAAAATTTTACCTCTTTCATCAGTTCTCATTCTGCCACTATCGCCACCGCTATCAAATGTAGTTACGATAGAATGAATATCTTCAAAACCAGCATCAACCAAACTTTTATTAACAATCGGCATACCCGACCCGCCACCAATAGTACAAACTTTCATTTTATTATTCATATATAAAACGAATTATACAATAATAAGTTATAATAAGCTCATGCTCCAAATAGTAACTGAGATTAGGGACATAATTAAATGGAAAGAACTACTTTGGCAAATGGTTGGCAGAGAAGTCAAGGCCCGCTACAAACAATCTGTATTAGGTTATTTTTGGGTAATTTTAAATCCTTTAGCTCAAATGCTTGTAATGAGCTTTGCCTTTTCAGTTATCTTACGTATTCCCACAAACGCTAGTAGCCATATTCCTTATTCTGTTTTCCTTTTCGTAGCACTTTTGCCTTGGAATCTTTTCTCCACCTCACTTTCCTCTGCCAGCAATGCCTTGGTCGGTTCTTCTAGTTTAATAACAAAGATTTATTTTCCAAGAACTATTTTAGTAATTTCTACTGTTGTTGCAAAAATAATCGATTTTTTATTTGCTTTAAGTATTCTACTTATATACATGATTTATTTTAAAATTTCTATAAACCTAAATATTCTTTGGGTAATTCCTATATTTTTAATTCAACAAATTTTTACTTTGGGTTTATCACTTTTCTTTGCTGCCGCCAATCTTTTATACCGAGACATTCAATATCTATTGGCTCTTCTACTAACTTTATGGTTATACATAACCCCCATAATTTATCCAGTCGATATTGTACCCGAACGTTTCAAAATTTTCTTCCAGCTAAATCCAATGAGTGTTATAGTTAACGCCTATCGACAAACAGTGCTAGGCGGGGGATCACCAAATATAAATAGTCTAGGTATCGGTTTACTTTTATCTCTAGTAACTTTATTTTTAGGCCTGGCATACTTTAAAAATAAAGAAAAAATATTTGCCGATAATGTCTAAAACATACAAAAAATGAAGTCCAATACTCTTACATATGCTTTCATCGACAGTCAAAATCTTAATTTAGGTACTCAACTCAACGGATGGAAACTTGATTTTGGTAAATTTAGAACATATTTATTAAATAAATTCAAAGTTAAAAAAACGTATCTTTTTATTGGTTATATCGAAGGAAACTCAAGCCTTTATCATTACTTACAAGAAGTTGGATATATTTTAATTTTTAAGCATGTTTTGGAAGTTAAAAAAGATGATAAAACTACTGTCAAAGGCAATGTAGATGCTGAATTAGTCTTACATGCCATGATTGAATATCCACACTACAATCAAGCAATAATCGTTTCAGGAGACGGTGATTTTTATTGCCTTGTTGAATATTTAGAAAAAAACCATAAACTAGCGAAAGTGATTGTTCCAAATCAAAAATATTCATCATTACTAAGAAAATATGCCAGTCATATTTTTCCACTCAATATTGCCAAAGAAAAGTTACAAATTAAAAAAGAAAAAGAGAGGCATTCCCGCGGGAAATAAGATTGCCCTTTGGTAGTCCTCTCATCGTGATAAAGCAATTATATAATAAAACAAATCAATGTCAAACGAACCAATAATCGAATTCCAAAACGTTACCAAAGAATTCAGTAAACTAAGTCAAAAAACTTTTAAAGAATTTTTACCGGCCTTATTTAGTGGCAAAGAAACCAAACAAGCCTTCAAAGCATTATCCAATATCAGTTTCAAAGTTAACAAAGGAGAAACTCTAGGTATTATTGGGCCAAACGGTTCAGGTAAATCAACTATTCTAAAGTTAGTCGCCGGTGTCATGTGGCCCACAACAGGCAAGGTCATAGTTAGAGGTAAAATTTCACCTCTAATCGAGCTAGGTGCTGGCATGCATCCAGAATTAACAGGCTACGAAAATGTGTATTTAAATGGTGCTATTTTGGGATTAAAGAAAAAAGAAATTGACGAAAAATTTAAAAGCATTGTCGATTTTGCCGAATTATGGGAATTTATCGATCAACCAGTCAAGCACTATTCTTCTGGCATGTATATGCGCTTAGCTTTTGCCGTCGCTATCCACGTCAATCCGGAAATATTAATTGTCGACGAAATCCTCGCTGTCGGCGACACCGCGTTTCAAGCAAAATGTTTCAAAAAAATGGAAGAGTTTAAGCAACAAGGAGTAACAATTCTATTTGTATCCCACTCGCAAGAACAAATAAAATCTTTTTGTACAAAAGCCATATTTCTGAAAAATGGACAACTCCAAGCAATCGGTAAACCTGAAAAAATAACAAATATTTATATCAAAAACAAAATACCTAGAATTTAAAAGTTAAGTGTAATTTCCTTAAAATATCTGCATATTTAATTTTAAAAGGCACAGAACTATATTTTACTATTCCGTTTTCTAGATAATTAGAAAAATCATATTTTAGCGATATCTTTTCATACTCCTTATATAACCCACCATTTTTGTATATCCTAAACCATGATTTCCAATGCCAACCTATACTTGGATTTTTTATTGGATTATTTTTATATGAACTTCCGCCATTAAAGACTTTTCTTTCAAACTGATTCCAATTTCTTATTGGAAAATGATGAATATGAATTTTATCGGTATGTTTTTCTTCTATCTCACCATTAAATGTAGCCGAATCGTTACCGTAACCAATATCTACTATCTTTTTTGAAGTAATTATTTTTTCTGGATAAGTGTATAACAACAAATCACTACTGATTCTATCTTTAAGTACTCCAGGACAACCTCTTGTTAAAGAAACAATATAATTATAATTATCGAAGTTAAAGCCATCTATATTAGTGTCTTTTGGCGGCAAATAATTAATTACTGGTACATGTAAAATATCAGAACTTTCTTTAAATATTATACTTTTTAAATCGCCCACGTCAGATAACCAAAATTCATCCGCATCACAATGTAAAACATAATCAGCATCATAGTTACGAATGGCATTTTTAGCCATATTAGACACCCACACATCTTGTTCGTACGTATGCTTACTTTCAATTACATAAGACAACACACCCTTCTTCTTATACTTTTCTAAGATATCCCTGGTTCCATCAACAGAGTCATTATCAGTAACAACAATATGGTCAACTCCTTGATTTAAATGAAATATTATATTTTTTTCTAAAATATCATCTTCATCTCTAACCAATAAGGTCATTATTAATTTTTTAGTTTTTTTCATTCAACTCGTTATTAAGGTATAATTTTCAAGCATACTTTTGATATCATTTTTATTATACAACATGAAAATATTACTTTTTGCCAATATTGGAACAGCCAACAATGGTTTTTATCATATAGGTGATGAGGCAATGTTTTTGGAAACCTACTATTGGTATCAAAAAAATCATAAAAGTACAAATCTCAGTATCTTTACTAGTAAAAAAAATCATCAAAATTTAAAAGTTACAGAATTATTAAATTTTGATTTCAATAATGAAAAGCCAAGAATATATTTTTTGAAACTCATTTTAAAATTTTTATTATATAAATTTTCAAAAACAAACTTTTTATCAAAAAATGAGTTTGAGTTTATAAATATTATAAGAGAACAAGACATAATTCATTTTTGTGGAGGTGGTAATTTAACCAGTCTTTTTAAACCATGGCTTTTTTATTCTTATTCTTTAATTGTAATAGCTAAAATATTAGGAAAGAAAATATTTCTAACCAGTCAAACAATTGGTCCTTTTAATTTTACTGATAAGGTTATTTCTTTTTTTGTCCTAAATTTAGTCAAAGTAATAAATATTCGTGAACCCAATAATTCTCTATTAAAATATGGAATAATACTACCCAACATAGGAAAAACACTTGACGCAGCCCATTCTTTACCTACAATAAAAAATAAAAATATAAATATTGCTCGACAATCAAAAATCAGAATTGGAATTAGTATACATCAATGGAAAAATTATAACGAAATTCTAGTAAGCAATTTGGTACGTCTTATACAACAAATATCTAAGAAGTACTCTATAGAAATATTATTGATTCCACACATTATAGCGACAAATGAATTTGAAAGTTATGGAGATGTAATATATATGTCAAAAATTACAAAAAAATTGAAGAATTCTATTATTGTTCTTGGACTAGATATAAATTTTTATACGCAAACAAATTATGAAATAGCTCAGATTAGTAAGACGCTTACATCCACTTGTGATTTAGTTTTTTCATCAAGATATCACGGTATTGTCTTCTCATTATCAGAAAACGTCCCCTGTATGACATTCATTTCAGACGAATATTACTCACAAAAAAATATTGGTGCTTTAAATTTTTATTATTCCGAAAAGTACTCTGATTACAGTATAAATCTAAATAACAAAAACATTTTTAATGAACTTAAAAATAAAACCGAAAGGATTTTAAAAAATATAGATAAGGAAAAAAAATATATAACAGATATAAACAAACAATTTTCCACTCTCGATAATAAGTTTTATAAAAACCTAATCTTTAACTAAACGGTAAATTTAATCAACCAATAAATAATAAAAAACGATATACTATTTTAACTTAAATACCGAAAATTATGAGTATATATTCAGAAAGTTTTACAACAGAAATATTGAACAATCCTAATTCATCACTTAATAAAATTAATAATTTGATTGGAGTAAACACTCAAACAATATTGGATGTAGGTTGTTCATCCGGATATTTTGGAAAATTTATAAAAGATCACAAAAATTTTGAGGTCTGGGGTATTGAAATGAATAAGGATGACGCCAAAGAAGCTCAAACGCTCTTAGATCGTGTGATAATTAGTAACCTAGAAAATTTGAATTGGAAAAAAACATTTTTAAATAAAAGATTCGATAGTTTAATTTTTGCTGATGTTTTAGAACATTTAAGAAACCCTCAAGAAGTTTTAACTAGTTCCTGTTCAGTTTTAAAAGAAAATGGACATGTCTATATTTCTGTGCCAAACATTACTCATCAATCAATATTAATAGAATTAATAAACGGCCAATGGAATTATGAGGAAAGCGGCTTATTAGATAAAACCCATGTCCACTTTTTTGATTACAATGGAGCAATAAGTTTAGTAGAAAATTCTGGCCTCTATATTGATAAAGTTGATTTTACAGTTGCGGACATACCGACCGATATTTTAAAAATATTTCTAAACAAAAAACAAAAAAAAAATAAACATCTCATTGATATATTAAATCAACCGCATTCAAAAGTTTTTCAATTCATAATAAGTGCGATGAAACAAAAGCCGAAAAACTATGTTTCATATAAAAATAAAGATATTATAAAACCGATGGAGTTTTGGTATAAAGATTGGGAAATGATTGTTTCAAAAAATAGAGAATATCAAATACAAATTAATGATTTACAAAATAAAGTTTTGATTTTAAATCAACAACTCACTGTTACAAAAACTACATTCGTTTCTATTTTAAAAGATTTATATTCATTATTTAAAATTAGACTTATTAATTTAATTAAGAATGAAAAGCGTTAAATTAAACGCTAACAATAAAGATCGTCAAATACGTCGTTTAAAAGAAAGGATAAAATCCAAAGACGATGAGATAAATAAATTATTCTTTATGTTAAATAAGATTTACCATTCAAAAACATGGTTCTTGTTAAGTATTTATAAAAAAGTCATTGGATTTTTTATAAAAACAATAAAAATAGTTACACCAGTTTGGTTTAGAAAAAAGGTTTTATCTTTTTATCAATACATTTTTTTAAAAGTACCAAAGACTTCCGTTCCTCCAGAAATTATTAAAGAATGGAATAGTTGGAGTAAAAACTACACGGAAAATTCTAATCTAGATATTTTAAATTTCAGTGTTATTTGCTGGGATTTTCGTTATCAACGACCACAACAATTAGCTACCGAAATGGCTAAAAAAGGCCACCGAATTTTTTATATTGAAAACGAATTCCTAACTTTTAAAAATTATCAAAAAACGTTAGCACCTATTCGAGTTGAAAAAAGAGGGACTAATATCTACAAAGTAATTTTAAGTTCTCACAAAAACTTATTTATTTATAACGATATTCCTACTAAGAAAGATATTAAGATAATATTAGCCTCCATTAAGACATTACTAAAATTAGCCAACATTTCCAGCCCAATCGCCAAAATAGACCATCCTTTTTGGAGCTACTTAATTAAAGACCTTCAAATTCCATATTTTTATGATTGTATGGACAATCATCAAGGCTTCACTGAATCAGGAAGTAATTTACCAAAACAAGAACAATTTTTATTCAAAACCAGTTTAATTAATTTTGTCTCATCTAATTATCTTTTCAAGATAGCCCAAAAATATAGCAGCAGAAATATAATTTTAAAAAACGCCGGAGATTATAAACACTTTAATAAAGTATTGTCCATAAAACTACCAACACCCAAAGATATTAAAAATATATCCCATCCAATAATTGGATATTATGGAGCGATTGCCCAATGGTTTGATACTAAAATACTTGAAGCCGTAGCTAAAGCAAATCCAAAATATTCAATAGTTTTGATTGGTGAAGTTACCAATAATAAGGTACAAAGTCTTGCTTTAAAATATAGAAACATTTATCTTCTTGGAGAAAAGAAATACCAAGACTTACCCAATTATTTGCAACAATTTGATGTCTGCATAATACCCTTTATATTAAATGAATTAATCAAAGCAACTCATCCTGTAAAAATATTTGAATTTTTTGCTACAGGTAAACCAGTCGTAAGTACTAAACTTCCAGAAATAGAAGAATATAAAGACATTATGTATTTTGCTAACAAAAATAACTTCAATGATCAAGTTGATCGAGCCTTAAAAGAAAAAGATAAGACACTTGTTAAAAAAAGAACCAACATCGCCAAAGAAAACGATTGGCAACATCGAGGAGAAACACTAGATCAGTGTCTCCAAAAAAATATTTTTCCGAAAGTTAGCATAATTATATTGATCTATAACAACCCAGAAATGTCCAAAGATTCAATTGACAGTGTCCTAAACAGGTCATTTTATCCCAATATGGAATTAATAATCGTCGATAATAATTCTAATGAAGAAACAAAAGATGTTGTTAAAAGCTATTCTGATTGTAAAAATGTAAAAATAATTTTAAACAACAAAAATTACGGCTTTGCCAAAGGCAACAATATTGGACTAAAAAAGGCGACCGGAGATTATTTAATTTTATTAAACAACGACATTTTAGTTACCCCAGGTTGGATAAATCGACTTGTTTTTCACTGTCAAAAACAAAATGTCGGCTTGGTTGGTCCAGTAACCAATAGTATCGGCAACGAAGCTAAGATCGATATTGTTTATGATCCAAAAAATATAAAAGATCTGGAAACTAAAGCCAAAAACTACACCACATCTCATTGGGGTGAAACTCTGAATCTAGAAAATCTTGCCGCTTTTTGTTGGATAATGTCCAAAAATACTTACAAAAAAATCGGAGATTTAGACGAAAGATTCGGTCGGGGCATGTTTGAAGATGATGATTATTGTGTTCGTATCAAAAAAGCGAGGATGGAAATATTATGTGCCGAAGACGTTTTTATTCATCACTATGGCGAAGTATCATTCAAAAAAATCCGAACCGAAGAATATCAAAAATTATTTAATGACAACAAAAAGTTATTCGAAACTAAGTGGAATACAACTTGGATTCCACATGTTTATAGAAATCAAAAAATATGAAATACAAAAAAATAATCTGTGTTTTTGGTACTCGACCCGAAGCTATAAAGATGGCTCCAATTATTATGGCTTTAAGAAAAACCAAAATTCAAACAATTGTAGTTGCTACCGCCCAACACCGAGAAATGCTCGACCAAGTCTTGGACATTTTTAATATAAAACCAGATTATGATCTGGATATTATGACTCAAAACCAAACACTTTTCGATATTACCCAAAAAGTATTATCAAAGATTCAAAAAATATTTGAAACCGAAAAACCGGATTTAATTTTAGTCCACGGTGACACCACCACTGCATTTGTTTCTGCCTTAGCAGGATTTTACCTACACATCCCCATTGGTCATATTGAAGCAGGGTTAAGAACATACGACAATCAAAACCCATTCCCCGAAGAAATTAATCGTCAACTTGTAGATAAATTATCCAATATTTATTTTTGTCCAACTCAAAACAATAAAAATAACTTATTAAAAGAAAATATAAAGGATAATATTTTTGTTACAGGCAATACTGTCATCGATGCCATTAAATTTATTGCTCAAAAAAATATTGGTTATCAAGAACCAATATTAAAAACCATAGATTTTAGTAAAAAAACTATTCTCCTAACTTGTCATCGCCGCGAATCTATTGGCAAACCCATGAAAGATATTTTTCAAGCTATAAAAAATATAATTATTGATTACCCCGACACTCAAGTAATTTTTTCCGTTCATCTAAATCCACTTATTCAAGACATTGCCAAAAAAATACTAAGTAACCATAATAGAATATATTTAACTAAGCCATTAATTTACACAGATATGGTTAAATTAATGAGTCAATGCTTCTTGGTTGCTACCGATTCTGGAGGACTTCAAGAAGAAGCTCCTACATTTCACAAACCAGTCCTGGTTTTAAGAGACGAAACTGAAAGACAAGAGGGGATTAAGGCAGGGACACTAATTTTAGTAGGCACTAAAAAAGATAAAATATATAAAAATATAAAAGATGTTTTAGAAAATAAAAAACATTATTTAAAAATTTCAAAATCAAACAATCCCTATGGAACAGGTGACTCGTCTGAAAAAATTGTTCAAATCCTTAACCAACCAATTGTCAGATAAAAAGCGAAAAGAGAATAATAAAAATTATTCTCAAAAAATGGAAGGGGAAATAGAACATTATAAAAATATTTTTAAAGATAAATTATTTCAAGATGTTCCACCAGTTTGGACTGACACCGATATCCATTTTGTGGAAAATATCAAAAAAAAAACCGGTGTTTCAAGTCTAAATGAATATATTAGTCGACACACAAAAAATAAGAAAAAAATTAAATTATTAGGTCTAGGATCAGGAGCATGTGGTTTAGAACTTCTAGGAATTGCCCCACTTCTCAAAAAGAACGGCACTGAACTGGAGTTATCTTGTGTCGATATAAATGAATCAGCCCTAAAACAAGGCGAAAACGAAGCTAAAAAACAAAATATAAAGTTTAATGCTATCACTCAAGACGTAAATAAAATCTCCCTTCCTGAAAATAAATATGATGTCATTCTTGCCCACGCCTCACTACATCACTTTCTTAAACTTGATCATATCTGTAAAGAAATTAATAAAAGTTTAAAACCAGGTGGTATTTTTGTAACCGTAGACATTCCAACTAAAAATGGTTATTTAATGTGGGACGAAACATTTAAAGTTGTTAATAATATCTGGAAAATATTACCTCCTAAATTTAAAATTGATTATACTAAACACGCCGATCCTGTTTACGCCGAAACTTATGAGAATGTCGATTATTCCATTAATTCATTTGAATGTATCAATTCTGAAGCCATACTTCCGTCCCTAAGAAAACACTTAAATGAGGTTTATTACATCCCAGCCTTTTCGCTTTGTCGCAGATTTTTCGACACCAAATTTGGCCCCAATTTTGATCTAAGACAAGCACTAGACCGATCAATCTTCGACTTTATTGTTAACTTAGATAAGTACTATCTGGAAAACAATATTTTAAAACCAGAAACATTTTTTGGAATATATTCAAAGAAGTAATTATGATCCAGTTAATTTCAAAACTAATTCATCCCAATAGTGTCATATATATTTTTTATCTGTCATTCTTTTTTACTCTTATTGAATTATTTTTAATTAAGACAGCTTCTTGGCATAAAAAATATAAAACAGTAATTATTACTTGCTTATTTTTATTGTTTTTCGTTTATTTTCGATTTTCATTTTCTTTATTTCTAATATTTATCTTTTATACTCTCAATTTTATTTCTTATAAAATATTTCCCGATTTTAAAAGTAAATTACTACTTTCATTTGGTCTTTTTATTTTACTCATAGAAGTTTATATAGTGGCCGGCTTAATTTTAAATCCCAAGCTATCGCTTATTTTTATCTGTTCTGTTTTATTTATCTCTATCTTCTACAAATTTAAATTAAATAAAAAGATTCCAACACAGATACATAAAAACTTAATTCAATTTATTATAAAACTCAATATTATCGATCTTTTTATAATTAATTTGAGTTTTATAATTAGTTCTCAACCTCAATACCACTGGGATGCAGTTATGGCTAATTTGTATAATGCCAAATGGTATATACTCAACAATTCTTTCGCGCCAATTTTAGAAAGTATTTCTTCATTATTTCCTCAAAACGGAATTGGTTTTTTTAGTTTCTTTTATCAGATAGGGGGGCTAAGGGGTTTTCAATTTTCCTTTGTATTTCCATTAATATTACTTATTTATTTTTTAAAAGAAATATTCAAAAAATTTAATTTGAGTACCTCACTGCAAGTCCTGTCTTACACCATCCTTCTTACACCCATTGTTATTTTTCAATCCTCAAATGGATATTATGATTTGCTTTTATTAGTAATCTGTCTTATCTCTATTTACTTTTGCTATCTCTATTTAGAAAAACCAAATATTTATTTGGTTTACTTTTCGTCCTTTCTTTTCGGTTTTGCCTCGGGCATGAAATACTTCCCATTGGTTTTTTTCTTTTTACCACTAATAATAGTTTGTCTATCAAAAGTTCATTTAACACTAAAAAACTTTGCATTAATTTCTTTTATTTTCCTTTTTCCTTTAACCATTTGGCTTTTTAGAACTTACAGTTTTACTGGTAGTCCCGTCTTTCCTTTCGCTCAATACTTATTTCCAACTCCAAAAATTTGGGCGCCGAATGATATTTTGGAAAATAATTTTATGATTCAGACAACACTTAATAAATATCAATGGATTACGGGGGGCTTTGTCACATACCCACTCTTAACTTTCATTAAGTCTAGTTCATTTTTAGAAGCAACTCCTGGTTATACCACCTTAGCCTATATCCTGTTTGCGATTATTTTTTTAGTAATCCTCGTTAAACTTGCAATCCAAATTGTAAAACGACAAAAGTTTGAGCAAATCCAAATTATTTTTCTTTATAGTTTTATTGCCTACTTTGCCGTAGGAATAGTGACTCGATATTACCGATACGTATGGCCTTATCAATTTATATTGGCGCTAGTAACGGTTATTTACATTTCTAAACTTAATTTATCTAGATTTCAAAAATATATCATACCTCTTTCCACAATCATAATTATTTTCAACATATTTAACACGTATAAATATTTCAGAGCTTTCCCTTTATATACGAAACAATTTTTTCAACCAGAATACTACAACCAACCAAACGCTGACAATGGACCAATTGTTTTTATTAATAAATCAACCCAAAATAATGTCCATAAAAAGGTTTTAGATGCATCTAAACATATTCTTCCACGTGTCAATTTTTCTGCTCAAACACACCAATGTAATTGGTATTGGATCGGTTGGCAAAATTTTTTTAAAACCAACAGCAACTATTATAGTGATACCCTTAGTAGTTTTGATTACATAATCACCAACAATCCCATCGAATTATCCAATAATTATTGCCAAGATTTTGTTTTAACAAAATTAAAAAATATTAAACCGGTTTATCAAGATCAAAATTACTTAATTTACGAAAATAAAAAATGAAAAAAAAATATTATTTATATTTAATTAGCCTAGGTTTGTGTTTAGTTTTTTTTATAGCATATTTTACTCAATCAATTGAGTTATATAATGCCCACAGGACCAGGGGAGATTTAACTAATTTTGCCCAGGCTATGTGGAATACGGTGCATGGTCGACCGATGCAAAATACATTCAATTACAGTATTCACAATTTTTGGGGGGATAGAAATATGGAGATCCCCACCAACAGCAATGTTTTCGGTATACACTTTAATCCGATTATTTTTTTATTTGTACCTTTTTATTATATTTTCCCTGTCCCTCAAACACTTTTAATAATTCAGTCACTTCTAACGGCACTAGGTGGATTTATAGTTTTTTTATTGGCCAAAGATAAATTAAAAAACTTTTATATAGCCATAATTATCCAAACACTATTTCTCACTTATTTTACTTCGGTTTCAGCGGTACTTAGTGAATTTCACGCATTTTCCTTGTCAATTTTTTTTGGTTTATTACTCATTTATGCAAATGAAAAATTAAATCAAAAGTTTTATTATATTTCCCTAGCTCTTTTCCTACTAGTTCAAGAAAATGTAGCCATTACTGCCTTTTTCTTTGGTCTATATTTAATTTTGACCTCAAAAAACAAAAGAAGGGGGATAACCACAGCCCTAATAAGTTTGGTCTACTTTTTTTTGACAATAAAAGTTTTTATACCCCAACTTTCAAATTATCATACTTATATTTTTGAGAGTATTTATGGCAATCCTCTTGGCAGCTCAATTTTTAATATTATTGTAAATTCAATTAAAAATCCTGTTTTATTTTTTAAAAGTGTATTTACGAGTCAAAATATAAGTTATTTATCAAAATTATTTTTTCCCATTTTTCCTTTTTTCTTTTTTGCTCCATTGATTACTTTAGTTGGTCTTAGTGCCTTATCAGCCAATCTTCTCTCCACCGATTTACTTTTAAAATCAACTACCATGCACTATGAATCTTTAAGTATACCTTTTTTTATTTATGCAGTAATTTTAGGAATTAATAATTTTAGTAAAATTTCTAAAAAAATATTTAATATTAATTATAATTTCATAATACTATTTATAGTAGTTATTTTTATGTATACGGGTTATAAAAAATTTACTTCTCCAAAATTAAACTTTCACCTATTACTTCAAAGTTTTTACACTCCATTAGATAGGGAAATGGACGACATGATCAAATTAATCCCCGAAAATTCACCCGTGTCTACTCAAGATTATATATCTGGCCATTTAACTAACAGACAAAATTTATACATTTTTCCAGTTTATTATGACAAGGTAAAATATCTGTTGTTGGGTAAAGATAATAATTATTGGCCTTTGACAGAAAAAGAACAATTTGGATATATACACCAATTTAAAAACAACAAGGAATATCGAATTCTTAAAGAAACAAGCAATTTTATCTTATTTTCAAAAAACTAGATTTATTTTTCTGCAATAACTATAAAATTGTCACCATCACCCTTACCATCATCTTTTATATAATAAGTACTCTTTATTAGATCCTTATAACCAACACCCATTCTTTTAAGAATATATTCGGTTCCAATTCTTGCCATCAAATCTTGCAGTCTTATATTACTTCTTAGAACGGTATATATAGTATACTTAATTTTATTCAGAAAACCAGCTCTTGGCTTAATTTTTTCAATTGAATCAACCATTAGTTTCCTGTTAACTAGATTAACTGTCTGATCTACCGAGACCTTTGAAAAAATAGAAGAGTTAATCACCATTTTTTTTAATTCATCATAATAATATTCGTGTAAATGCGGCAATATTAACCTGTATTGTTTATCATCATTTATATTTATTGCAAATAGATCCTGGCAATGTTTACGGTTAGGAGTCCCAATTATCGCAACACCACCTTTCTTCAAAATACGGGAAATTTCTTTAAAGTAAAATATACCACCCTCTTTATCTATATGCTCTAGCACATGGGATGATACTACAAAATCAAAACAAGAATCTGGAAACGGTAAATATTTACCGTCATGCTGAACGAAAGTTACGCCTTGTTTTTTATATTGACTTCGTGCAAAGTCAATACAGGATTTTGAATAATCAACGCCAAAGAACTCATATTCGGTTTTTTTTACGCTTTCCTTTACATAAGAAATATTTCTACCAGTACCGCAGCCAATATCCAAAACAAAGGCTCTTTCATGTTTTGATAATTTCAAGATCTCTCGAAAAGTCAAATACACCGGAACCGAATTGGCTAAGTGCGCAAAAGGTACTCTGTTTTCTCCAGCCCCCTCTTTCGATACACCTCGTGGAATTTTACCTACGGGATTTTTTTTACTCCACCGTAGAAAATCTAAACCTATTTTATTAAGATCAATGGTATTTTCTTTATTCATAAATATTTATAAAATTAATTCCAGATTTATTTAAATAGTCTGAAACATCTTCTAAACCCGGATTCATTAAATAATTATCTTTGTTTATTGGTGTATAGATTGTTAAATTTTCCGAAATACTTGGAAGAGATGAAAGCATTTTTATTAATGGTCCAATATTGTACGTTATTAAAGCAGGATCAAAACAATATTTTTTAGATAAATAAAAATAATTAATAAACACCTTTTTGTTATTTAAAGCCAAAGCCATATCTACCATTTGGTTATGTAAAATAAATTTATTTTTTTTAACATTAACATCCTTGGCTTTCAATATTTCTAATTCACACAACAACTTTACGCCCACTGCATAATCCATTTTAGCTAATTGAGGTAAAAAAGAAATATTATTCAAACAAAGAGTAAGTTTATTTTTAAGAGTTAAAGATAAAAATTTTTTTAAAATAATTCCTATTTGTGAACCACCAGTCATTTCCCTGGCAATTCCGCCAACATTGGGAATTATTGTCAATTTATTTTTCTTATTTTTTTTATCAAAACTCACATAATCAAAATCTATTTTTTTTATATTTCCGAGAATCATTTTGATTTCAAATAACTTTTAAATATCATACTTTCCGTATCATACGCAAACTCAAAATTATTTATATTCGCATCCTTTTTATCCTTTACTGAATCAACAAACAATCTATCTTCAATATAATACGCTTCACCATTAGCATCGGGATTTATATTCAAGGTGCCATCAAGCAAAACAGGTGAGTCTTTTTCGCTTATTTTAATCATTTTCCCATTAGTTGGGATAATTTCAATTATATTTCCATCAGTATTTAGTTCTGATTTTTCAAAATTAATTTTAATCGTTGTTGTCGCAATATTTCTATTTTTAACCGACCAAGACAAAAAGGCTTTACCCTCAAAATCTTTATAGTCTAAATTTAACCTTGCCTCATCATCAACCTCTAAAGAATATATTTTATATATATCTCCACTTATTTTTTCCGGTTTTCCAAACAATAAATTTATCAATGAAAATACATGAGGTCCGGGATTCATTAAAACACCTCCTCCGGATTTTTCTTTACTAAACATCCAACCATTTCTCTTTCCAAAAACTTCACCGTGTTCGAAATTTATCTCAAACGACTTAATTTTCCCATATTTTTTTGTATCAATTATATTTTTTATTTCTCGATAAATTCTCTTAAAAAGCAATGTATAACCAACATTAAATATTCCTTTATAACTTGTTTTAAGTTTTGTAATTTCTTCTAATTGACCTTGGTTTAAGGTAGCTGGTTTTTCCACAAAAATACTAATATTTTTTTTCAGTAAAGTTTTAATAATTGGCAAATGTGTAAAAGTTGGTGTTAACACAAAAACAGCATTAATTTCTTCATTTTTCAAGGCCTCTTCAATATTTTCATAAAAATTTCCCGCTACTCCCATACTCTTTATAGTGGTAAACAGTTTTCTATTTGTATCAATTAAAGCAACTATATCTACATCCCTAAAACTACTCAAAATAGATAAATGTAATAATCCCATTTTTCCCAAACCAACCATCCCCACATTAACAGCAGGTTTTTTATTTATCAATTTCAAACCTTCCATAAAACTTAAAGGCTCGTATTTATATTTTTTTATAATTGGGCCTGGGTTACAGTTTGTTTCTTGTGTAGAACCCAAAACATTGTCAATAAAAAAAGGTGGATTTCCTAGTTTAGCTAATTCAAATAATTTCCCAAACAAAATTCCCACCCAAATTGGTATGTGTAAAAACCAAATATTTTTTTCTATACCCACAACTATTCCCCGATATAATTGATTGTAAGTAATCGGTTTTACACTTCCGACATCGTATATAGAATTTTTATCTTTGGAGTTTAAAGCTGTTAGTTCTATAAACTTGCATAAATCCTCAACATAAACGGGATTAACCTTTGTTTTACCACTACCAAATATAGGTACCAACGGAATTTTATTAACCAAGCTTCTAATTTTATTAAACAAACCTTTTTCGCCCCCACCATAAACCAGACTTGGTTTTAAAATAACGTAATTTAAACCAGAGTTATTAATAATTTCATCACTTTTATTTTTTGTCTTAGCATAGACACCTTTATTCTCAATTTTAGTTGCCTGACTACTAATATGAATAATTCTATTTACTTTGTTTTTTTTACACACATCTATTAAATTTTGTGTACCTTCAACATTTACTTTATAACTCAATTTTGGGTGATAAGGATTTGCGGCCAGATTAACAACTATGCTATTTTTAGGTATTCCGGTTATTAATGAAGGTTTATTCAACAAATCACCAATAATACACACAACATTTTTATTTAAATTAAAACCAGGAATAGATTTTTTTCTCAATAAAGCATAAACCACAAACCCTTTTTGACTTAAATAATTGACCAAATATTGACCGATAAATCCATTGCTACCAGTTATAAATATTTCTTTATTCATAAATTATTTTTGTTTTTTATTCACAGCCAAAATTCTAATCAATTTTTCTGTTTGTTTCTCATATTTTTTTATTTTTACATTATTTTCAAAAGTTAAATAAGTCAAAATAATAAAAGCTACAATCATCCCAAAATCCATCACTCTTACAAAAAATTGTTTCAAAATTAATGTTTCTAAAGTTTTTGGAAATATTGCAATTAAAACAAAAACAGTCCATATAAATATCCACACACTAAAACTAAAGCTACTAATTTCTTTCTTTTTCCAATGCAAAAACAACACATAAATCATGAAAAAGGCAAAACACAAAAGTATCAATTGTACTCCAAGTATATTCATTTTGAAAAATACCAAAGGGGAATATTAAATAAAATTTTTATAGCATCAAAAATAGTTACCCCTTTGTATTTATCAATATAGATTGTATCAATTTTTATCTCCGAAAATTCAACCTTATTTCTACCCGCCCTAGCTGTCATTTCACTTTCAACTCCATACCTAGTCGAATTCCATACAATCTTTTTATAAACAGATTTATTAAATCCCAAAAATCCACACAACACATCCTTTCTTTTAATTCCAAATAATTTTTTTATCAAATTACCTGATATTATGTTTCCAAATTTTCTAATAAAAGGAACCCCTTTACCAAGTTGCCTATAACCAAAAACCAATTTATAATTTTCCATCGCTTCTTCAAAAAGTGGTAAATGCTTTGGATTATGCTGACCATCCGCATCTATATAAATTATTGCGTCATAACCACTTTTCCAAGCCCATTCAGCCCCAGTTTTCATTGCAGCTCCCTTACCCAAATTTAAAACATGTTTAATTAGTTTTACCCTATCAACAGCTTTAAAATTATTTTTAAGTATTTTCCAAGTGTCATCAATTGAACCATCATCAACCACCAAAACATTATTATTAGAAATTGCCAAAATACTATTTATTGTCTCAACCGCCCGATTTTTTTCATTGTATACCGGTACCGTAATTAAAATTCTCATTAAATTTTTATACCACATACAAGCAGGACATGGTCTTCTCAATAATTAAAAATGAGGTAAAATAAAAACAATTTAACCGTTCAATAATTATGAAAATTACCGTTATCGGTACAGGATATGTTGGATTAGTCGCCGGCGCGTGTTTTGCTGATATAGGCAACGAGGTCTGGTGTGTCGATGTCGACCAAACAAAAATCGACAAACTTAAACAGGGGATAATCCCTATTTATGAAAAAGGCCTAGAACCAATAGTCAATAAAAATTTTCAAGAAGGCAGACTTCATTTTTCCACCAACTTGCTTGATGGATTTGACCAGTCTCAATTTATTTTTATTGCTGTTGGAACTCCATCTAATCCTGATGGTTCAGTAGATTTAAAATACGTTTATGCGGTCGCCGAAGAAATAGCAAAAAATTTAAAGGACTACAAACTCATTATCAATAAATCAACCGTACCAGTTGGTACAGGTAAACAATTAAGAGATTTTATTGATCAAAAAATTAAGGAAAGAGGAATTAATGTAGATTTCGATATTGTTTCCAACCCAGAATTCTTAAGGGAAGGCAACGCTATCGAGGACTTCATGAATCCAGACAGGGTCATAATCGGGACAGAAAGCATTCGGGCCAAAGAACAAATGAATGAACTTTACTCAGGATTATTCAAAGATGCTGAACCAAGAATCATATTTATGGATGTCCGTTCGGCAGAGGTCACTAAATATGCCTCAAATTCGATGTTGGCTACCAAGATTTCCTTTATCAACGAAATTTCAAATTTATGTGAAAAGGTTGATGCCAACGTAGAAATGGTTCGACTTGGTGTTGGTGCCGACAAAAGAATCGGCTATTCATTTATCAGTCCTGGCATTGGTTATGGTGGTAGCTGTTTCCCCAAAGATGTCAAAGCTATTATCAACACCGGCAATGAATATGGTTATGACATGAAGCTACTCAAAGCTGTAGAACTTATCAACGAAACCCAAAAAGCACATTTATTCGACAAAATTCAAAATTATTTTGATAACAAAAAAGACGGATTAAAAGGCAAAACTATTGCTATCTGGGGATTAGCTTTCAAGCCAGAAACCGACGATATGCGCGAGTCGCCATCTCAAGTAATTATTCGAAAGTTGGTCGAAGGTGGAACAAAAATTAAAGCCCACGATCCCGAAGCCCAAAACGAAGCCAAACGCTTATTTAAAGATATCGAAACCAGTATTGAATATTTTGACGACAACTATGAATGTCTAAAAGATTGCGACGCATTAGCACTCTTAACCGAATGGAACATCTATAAACAACCGAACTTTCAATTAATCAAAAAACACCTAAAAAATCCAATAATTTTTGATGGTCGCAATCAATATCGTCCATCTGAAATGAAAGAAATGGGTTTTGACTATTTTTCTATTGGAAGATAATTTCTACAATTAACTTTTACTGGATAATTCTTAAAACATTTCATTTTAGTGCAATCCAGTTAGTCTTTTTTTTCTATAAATACGATTTATTATTTGAGCAACTAAATCAAAACAGAAACTTAGATTAAGATTTGAATAAATTAATTTTCCAGAAAGAAATTTTTGCATCTTTGCGGAATACCACTGAGCACTTTGTCTATTCCTAAGTGAGGCATAGGTAGGACTTCTTTTAAATGGAATTACACCTAATGACATAAAATGTGAAGAGTTAATACAATAAGCTAAAACACAAGATTTACCCATCGCTTGAAAAACAATCGGCTTTGAAGTATCCGCAAAAATATTCTGTGGAGAAGGATCACTATAACAGCGTCGTAGTTCACCAGTAGCCAAGTTTAAAACGCCAGACCATTTTCCTGCATAACAGTACTCTTGCCTTTTTACCATAAAATTTTGAAGAGTAAAATCAAAGAGCGGAGAATCAAACTTTCGCCCAAGTTCTTTATATTCCTCTTTTGAAAGGGCCGTTAATAATTTAATTTCCTTTAGATTAGTTACATCTCTAGTGACAGCTATTTGAGGCGGAGCTCCAACTTCCTTTATACAAATGTCATACATCTCATCTAGGTAAGGAACATATTCATCGCACATATTAAACTGAACTAAAAAAGAACATCCGGCAGCTTTCACTTTTTTAATATTTTCAAAAAAGATATCTAATAAATTATTTTTTTTTAGCTCTAAATAATGAAATGAAAAGGCAAAATGTAAACGCGATCTATATTCTAAAGAAACATCTAAAATTTGATTAATTCGTTCAGTTTGAGTTCCATTATTAGTCAAGTTAACATAATGACTGTTTTCTAAAAGTGAATGTGTAATACCCACAATTTCAAATGGCATAAGTGTTTCTCCTGCCCCACAAATACTAATATACGAACACCCACCAAGACGTTTTTTTGACAAAGCTTTGGCGATAGTTTTTATACCATATTGAAATTCAGGCATTTTGTTTGTCTTTCCATTTTCTTGAGCTACGTAGCAATAACTACATCTTAAATTGCAGACAGTTATCGGAATTAAGCATTCAATAAAACGCTTTATTTTTTCCATATATTTATGAACATTATTATATCTAAAAATAATTTACACTTTATACAATAAGCAATCAACTCTTCTTCAAATGCCAACTCCAAGCACTCTCTATAATAGTTTTTAAATCAGCGTATTCAGATTTCCAACCCAATACTTTTTGAGCCTTGGCACTATCAGCCACTAATACCGCCGGATCACCCTCTCTTTTGTCAGACTCAACTACTTTAAAATCAATTTTAGTAACTTCTTTTGCCATATCAACCACTTCTTTTACTGAAAAACCTCTCCCATTACCCAAGTTAAAACAATCTGATTCTCCACCATTATTTAAATATTCAAAAGCCAAAATATGAGCTACTGCCAAATCTGTTACATGAATATAATCCCGAATACATGTTCCGTCCTTAGTTGGATAATCAGTTCCAAAAATTTTTATATCTTCACGTCGTCCAATAGCCGCGTCTAAGACCATAGGAATTAAGTTAGCACTACTTCCTGGCCATTCACCAACCTCACTTTCTAAATCAGCTCCACAAGCATTAAAATAACGCAACGACACATACTTCAAACCATAAGCCTTTGAGTAATCCCTCAAAACATGTTCCATAATTAATTTAGTTTCACCATAAGGGTTTATTGGATTTTGAGGATGTTTCTCGTCAATGGGCATGTATTGGGGACTACCAAAAACAGCTGCTGATGATGAAAAAATAAACTTTTTAACGTCGTTTTCCAACATTACTTCTAATAGGTTTAGGGTATTACAGATATTATTTTTATAATATTTTTGAGGATTAGTTACCGATTCACCAACTGCCTTAAAAGCCGCAAAATGAAACACAGCATCAATTTTGTATTTTTTAAAAACGTTTCTAATTTCTTCTATATTACCCAAATCACCAATTATCAATTCTCCCCATTTCACCAGCTCTTTTCGACCAGACGCTAAATTATCAAAAACTACCGTCTCAAATCCTTGCTTATTTAATTCCTTGTTTATATGTGAACCAATATATCCCGCCCCACCAACAATTAATATCATTTCGTTTTAATTTTAAATTTTTAACTTTAACTTTCCTATTTTATCATCGCTTACTTAAAACAAAAGAAAAAGTCCTCCGATTAACGAAGACAAAATTCCAGTTATTCCTAAAAATGTTGAAACTAAAAGGGTTTTTTCGCTAGCAATACCTATTTGAGAAAAGAAAAATAAATATAATTGTTCCCTGGCTCCAAAACCAGCAAACGAAATTGGCAACACTAAAACCAAAGCTATTATTGGTACAAAAACAAAAACAGAAATAACACTAAACCCTGCATGAAAAAAATCAGACACAAACCATGTCTGGATAATCCAGGTAAATTCGCTCAAAAACGAAACCAATAAACTTAAAATTATCCTTCTTTTATTTCCCTTTTTCAAAAGACTTACAATCTCATTTAACTTTTCTAAAATGGGATACTTTTTTATTATTTTTTCCACATCAAAGCTAAAAATTGCAATATAAAAAAATACAACACCAATAGATAGACCCAAAAATAACCAAAAAATAAAATCAGGAAAAGATATTTTTAATATTTTTCCAATTATTACGGAAATCAAAGCCAAAATAGTAAAAGAGGAAAAACCAATAAATCTATCCAATAAAACCGAACTTAAAAGCCTAGTTTTGGTTAACTCGGGGTATTTCTTTTGTAAAGGAAACCATTTTAAAAGGTCACCAGCTAATCCGGTAGGAAATGCTAATGAATAAAACGCCCCCAAATAAGTTGATTTTAGAAAATTGAATACTTCACTTTTCCCTGGGCGGTCAAATAGAAGTAAACTCCAACGATAAGAGCCAATAAGTGAAATTAGTAATGAATATAATAAATTTACTAAAATAAACCAAAGGGGAACTTGAATTAATTCCTTTATAATTACAGATACATTTACATTTCTAAAAGCAAAATAAACTAAAATTGCCGAAATTCCAAATCTAAGAAACTTTGAAGAGGCAATTTTTTTAAACATATTAAATAATTTACACTATATTCTATACTAAAGCAGATGAAAGTATTATTGATTACTCATATTTTTCCCCCAGCAATCGACGGCGGGTCTAAAGTTATATATAAATTTGGCGAGTATCTTAAAAAACAAAAACATGAAATTCTTGTTTTAACCAGTAATTGCACCAGCACCGATGATTTTGTTAACAAAAAAAGCAGACCATCCGTCATTGCGATCCCGCCTATTTTACGTCTTCCCGTCTATAATTTTCTCCGTCGTCCTCTTAAATTTATAAACTTATTTCTCCCCAATAATTCTTATTTATCCGATTTGCTTAAGGTTTTTCAAAAAGGCCCAGTCTTCAAAATTTTTCCATTTTTAAAATCAATATTTTTTATAATAAAGTTTCAACCAGATCTCATGGTCACCGGCCCATTGCCTACAACCAGTGTGATTTATACCAATTTTATTAAAAATATTCTTAGGCTGACTCAAAAAAAATCATGTCAAATTTTAATTAACGCCAGTTTTCACCAAACCGACATTGATTTTTTTAAAAAACCCTTAATAAATTGCCTAAAAAAAGCCGACTATATCTGGTCATTAACAGATTATGAAAAAAAATATTTTATTAATAATTTTAAAATTCCAGCCAATAAAATTTTTGCCATTGGCAACGGAGTAGACGATAAATTTATCATAAAAAATCCAAAAATAAATTATCCTGATTCTCCAAGTTTATTATTTATAGGGAGTTTTTCCGCCCACAAAGGACTCGAAATATTGATTAAATCCTTTTCTAAATTATCAAAAAAATTTCCAAAACTAACACTTACATTGGCCGGCCAAGAAACTCTTTTTTTTTCAAAAATTAAAAATACTATCAATAAACTAGACCCAGAAATTATAAAAAAAATATATCTTATTAACAATTTTAAAAATAAAGATCTCAAAAAAATAATTGATCAGTCAACGATTCTAGTTTTACCGTCTCTGCAAGAAAGTTTTGGATTAGTCTTAATTGAAGCTATGGCTCGTGGTAAGCCAGTAATCACTTCTGATATTCCGCCTCTTAAAGAATTAATTACAAAAACAAATGGGGGGATTATTTTTAAAACCGGTTCTGAAAAAGATTTAACTTCCCAAATATGTGATCTATTAAATCACCAGGCTAAATCCAGGCAGTTGGGGCTTAACGGATTTGAATTTGTAAAAAACCATTATACTTGGGATAAAATAGGTAAAACATTATGTCAAAATATATTCTTCCAACAATAATTTTTCTAATTTTAGCGGTCGTTGCCTCTTTTTTATTTTCCCAAAGATCTCCCTCAAAGACAATCTCTATCAAAATAAAAGACAAAAATTTCAATTTAGAAGTTGCCAAAACATTAACTCAAAAAGCCAAAGGTTTAGGTGATAGAACTGAATTATGTTCCAATTGCGGTATGATTTTTTTATTCAGCCAAGATGATATCCAATCATTTTGGATGAAAGACACATTAATTACTTTGGATATAATTTGGGTTAATAGTCAAGGAAAGGTTGTATATATTGCCACCGCTTCTCCAGAACCCAATACCCCAAACAATCAACTAAAAATTTATAAAAATACAGAGCCTGCCAAATATGTTATTGAACTAAACCCGGGCATTTCTGAAAAAATAGGTCTTCATATCGGAGACCATATAGAGCTACCAAATTTAAATGACTAAATTCTCTATCATTATTCCAAACTATAATGGTGCTAAATTATTAAATTATTGTTTAGTTTCTTTAAAACAATCAATAATTAATAATCCCGAAGATGAGTTCGAAATTATTCTTGTAGACAACAACTCAAAAGACGATAGTGTTGCTATTTTCAACGAGCTCGCCACTGAAATTTGTCTTTACTCCAGTATTATTTTAAACAACAAAAACTTTGGTTTTGCAAAAGCTGTCAATCAAGGAATTTTAAAAGCTAAATATGATTATGTCGTTTTACTAAATAATGATATAACCATGAATCCTGACTGGTTCAAGTTAATAAGCCAAACTATTCAAGACGAAAAAGATCTCAAAACCGCCGTCTTTTTTGGCACTGTTTTAAACAAAGAAGGGGATAAGTTTGAATCCCAAGGCCTGGAGTTTGATTATTCTGGCAAATGTCAAAACATTTCCGACGGCCAACCATATGACGATTTAAAAATTAAAAATTTAAAATTAAAAATTTTTCCTTGGGGTTCTTCTGCTGCTTTTACAGTTTACAAAAAAGACATACTTATAAAAATAGGTCTTTTTGACGATGATTTTTTTGCCTATGAAGAAGATGTGGACATATCGCTAAGGCTCCACAATCTCGGTTATAAAACTCTATATATCCCCAAAGCTATTTCATATCATCTTGGCGGTGGCACCACTAATTCTCTGGGTAATTTCAGAAGCAAAATGGTTCTTAAAAACTGGATTTATATTATTATAAAAAATTATTCCTTAAAACAAATAATTAAAAATTTTCCGCAAATAGTAATCGAAAGATTAAAAAATATTTCTTATCTTTTTAAAAAAACAAAAAAAAGTTATGGAAACAAAGCACTTCTATATTTTCTAAAAGATTTCACTTTAATCACACTTGAAATAATATTTAATTTACCATCAACACTAAATAAACGCCAAAAGATACAAAAAATGTTAAAATCTAGCCAAATACATGATCATCGGAATTGATATCACTTCTATCCCTTACGGCACAGGTGTAAGTAATTACACTTTAAATTTGGTTCATAACTTAATTAAGGTCGACAAGAAAAACACCTATAAATTATTTTTTTCTTCTCTGAGGTTAAAATGCCCCAAGGAAATTAACGCCCTCAAAAATTATCCCAATGTTAAGATTTATTATTTTAAGTTTCCGCTTACTTTCCTGGAATTTATTTGGAATCGACTTCACATCCTTCCAATTGAATTATTTATTGGTAAATGCGATGTTTTTCATACTTCTGACTGGACTCAACCACCAACAATTTTTGCCAAAACAATAACCACCGTTCACGATTTAACTCCTTTCTTACATCCGAAGTGGCATCATCCTAAAGTCATTAAAGCCCACCGCAAGAAAATGTTTTGGGCTACCCGCCGTTGTTTTTCCATTATCTGTGTTTCCCGCAACACCCAAAATGATCTCCTGAAACTTTTTCCCAAAATCGATCCCAACAAGATATCGGTTATTTACGAAGCCGCTGAAAATAAATACGATAAATTCTTAAAATTATCAACTGATATTCAATCTCAAAAAAAGGATATTATTAGAAAACAATATGGACTCAATAAATTTATATTGGCCCAAGGCACCAGAGAACCTCGTAAAAATTTAGAAAGGTTAATACAAGCTTTTAATTCTTTTCGAAAAATTTATCCAAAATCAAAAATTGAATTGGCCATTGCTGGCAAATACGGTTGGGGAGAGGATATAAAACATTTAAAAAATTGCTATGTAAAAATTTTAGGGTATATTCCCGAAAAAGACATGGTAGCTCTACATGCCAGTGCTATTTGTCTAGCTTATCCTTCATTATATGAAGGTTTTGGTTTACCATTAGTAAAGTCTATGAAAGTCGGCACACCTATAATTACCAGTAATGTCTCTTCTTTACCTGAAATCACCAACGGTTGTGCTTTATTAATTGATCCGGAATCACCAGAAGATATTGCTAACGCCTTAAAAAAAATTACAAGATCGAGCAATCTCCGAAAAAAAATGATTAAAAGGGGACTTCAACAAGCTAAAATTTTTAGTTGGACTAAAACCGCCCAACAAACTCTAAATTTGTATCAAAGTGCAAAATAAAATGATTATCGGTATTGATGGCAATGAAGCCAATATAAAAAATAGAGTCGGAGTCGGACAATATGCATTTAATTTATTCTGGAATTTATACAAAATTGATACTAAAAATAAATATATTATTTATTTAAAAAACCAACCACTAGACGATCTTCCACTAGAAAAAGAAGGTTGGACCTACAAAGTTTTTGGTCCGCAAAAACTATGGACCAAGTTTACTTTACCACTTCATCTTTTCACCCAAAAAGAAAAACTTAATTTGTTTTATTCGCCTAGCCATTATTCACCTCAATTCTGTCCTTGTCCAACCATTCCCACAATTCACGATCTAGGCTATCTTCAATTTAAAAATCAATTTAATAAAAAGGATTTATATCAATTAATAAATTGGACCAAAAATTCAATTAAAAAAGCCAAACATATAATCACGGTTTCCAAATTTTCCCAAAAAGAAATTGAGAAAATTTACAATGTAAATTCAAAAAAAATTACAGTTGCTTTTAACGGTGTTGACGAACCGCCCAAAATTTCCCAAAAAATTCAAAAACAAGTTCTAAATAAATTTAAAATTTTAGAACCTTATTTTCTCTTTGTTGGCACCCTTAAGCCCAACAAAAATATTCCCTTTTTAATTAAATCATTCTCTCTATTTTTAAAATCACATAGCTCTACCACGTTGGTGATAGCTGGCAAAAAGGGCTGGTTATTTGATGAAATATTTAAAACGGTAAAAGAGGAAAAATTGGAAAACAAAATAATATTTACAGATTATATTAATGAAACCCAAAAATGGACTCTTTATCAAAATGCTATTAGTCTAATAATACCCAGCACCTACGAAGGCTTTGGTATTCCGGCCATTGAGTCTTTAAGAGTAGGAACACCCGTAATTGCCAGCAATATTGAATCTTTAAAAGAAGTATTAGGTGAAGGTAGTTTATTTATAGATCCAAATAATCCGAAAGATCTATGTTTAAAAATGACACTTATTATTGATTCTAAAAACAGAAAAAAATATTCTGCCTTGGGTTTAATTCAAACCCAAAAATATACTTGGGCCAATACTGCCAAATCAGTAATGGAAGCTTTTGATAAAACCTCTTGTATAATAAAACCATGAAAGACCGTACAGATAAATCTTTGTCTTATCAAGACATTCTAGACAAAATTTTAATCCGATTGAAAACGATTCTTTTAGAATTTTGGCTTATGGTTCTTCGTTGGGTAGGATACATACCATTGCATTCGATTAGAAAAATAATTTATATAATTTCTGGTGTCCAGATTCCTCTCTTTGGTTCCACCATTCATATGTGGGCTAATTTTTTTAATCCTAAAAATGTTTCTATTGGTAAAGACACTATAATTGGAGATCATTGTTTTTTGGATGGTCGTGCTCCTTTAAAAATAGGTGATCATGTTGGCATCGCCAGTCAAGTGCTGATTTACAATGATGAACACAATATAAATTCCTCAGACTACAGCAATTCTTTTGGACCTGTAACCATTGGGGATTATGTCTTTATTGGACCACGCAGTATTATTCTTCCCGGAATCACAATCGGCAAAGGAGCGGTTGTCGCCGCTGGAGCCGTAGTTACCAAAGATATACCAGAATTTGAAATTTGGGGTGGAGTACCGGCCAAAAAAATAGGAGATCGTAATAAAAATCTAAATTACAAACTAGGACGACCCATGCTTTTTCAATAAAATATGATTAAAAAAGCTTTCATAATATTTCTTGTAATTTTTAATTTAGTCGCACTCGTTTATTTAATTACACCAACACCAAAAATTCCCGATCTTTACAATAGTCTTAAATCAAACGAGCCTGGCGACACCATTCAAATTCCCAACGTTTCTGCTTACTACACCAATCTTACTCGAACAGAAGTCATGAATTTTTATAAAGCTAATTTTGATGGACCTTTTAGGATTCGTCTTAATTATCCTCCAGAAAAATCCAAAGAAATTATTAAAGACACTATTCAAAGTTATTATTTTGAAGAATATAACCTACCCTTTAAAGAATCTTTATACATAAATGGTTTTGAGTGGGAAAATGATGTTTTTACGAAGCCAGAAAAAAGAGTCAAAAATAAACTCATTTACGAAGGAAAAACATATAAAGCCAAAATAACTATTAGAACTTTCACACCCAGTATTCCCAAACGCTTAGCTTCATTTTTCGCTACTGAAACCGCTATAATTTCTATAATTTTGATTTATAAATCATTTTTAAAAAAAGACAAAAATGCTTAACCCAACCATTTCCATTATTATTGTTTCCTACAATACTGCCAAACTAACTGTTGATTGTATTAATTCAGTTTTCAAAGACAAAAATTTATCTTTCGATTTGGATAATATAAATTCAAAAAGTTTAATCCCCACAGAAATCATCGTCATCGACAATAATTCTTCCGATAATTCCGTCACTGAATTAAATAAAATTAAAAACATTAAGTTAATTGCCAATAAAGAAAACACTGGTTTTGGTAAGGCAAACAATCAAGGAATCAAAATTGCCCGCGGCAATTATGTTTTACTTTTAAATTCCGACACTATTATTCTTCACTCAGCCATAAGTCAAAGCTTAAATTGGCTTTCATCTCATCCCGAGGCATCAGTTTGTACCGCCCAATTATTAAACCGTGACAATACTATTCAAGCATCTGGTGGTTATTTTCCCAACCTTTTAAATGTGATTACTTGGTCTTTTGGTCTTGACGACTTGCCGTTTGTAAATAAAATAATCAAACCAATTCACCCCCATACTCCACAATTTTATACTCATGATAATTTTTACTTAAGCGATCACTGCCAAGAATGGGTAACAGGCGCTTTTATGTTGATTAGAAAGTCAGCCCTAGATAATTCTGGCATGTTTGATGAAGATTATTTTATGTACGGCGAAGAACTTGAACTATGTTACAGGATCAAAAAAGCAAACCCATTAACTCAGATATGGTATCTTATCGGTCCTCAAATCATTCATTACGGTGGCGCCTCTTCTCCCAGCAAAGCCGACCAGATTATTAATGAATATTTAGGTATTCTTTCATTTTTTAAAAAGCACAAACCTCCATGGCAACTCACTTTAATTAAATTTTTTATTCGAATTAACACCTGTCTTCGAAGTATAATATATTTTATTTCCGGTCATAAAGTTACTTCTTCTTTTTACCTAAAAGCATGTTCAAGAATATAAATATTTTCCGAGCCATTGTAGCTATTTTAATTTTGTTTATCCCGCTGTATCCTAAATTTCCCCTTAACTTTGTTTCAGGAACATATGTGGCCATAAGATTAGACGATATAGTAGTTCTTCTTTGTGTTTTAGTCTGGCTGATTTACCAAATTACCAACAAATTACCTTTTTTAAAAATTAAAATAACCAGGTTGTTTATAGCTTATTTATTAGCTATTACCACTAGTATGATTACGGCAATTCTAATTTACCAAACCGAACCACTAAACATTCTTTTGCTTAATCTATTCCGCCGTTTTGAATACATGTCTCTCTTTTTTATTACCGTTGATTCTATAAAAACTAAAAAAGATTTTACTTTCCCTTATATATTTTTAATTTTAAGTACCACCTTAGTTTCCCTTTATGGTTATGGACAAAAATATTTTAATTTTCCAGTAATTTCAACCATGAACTCTGAGTTTGCCAAAGGCCAATTACTACAAATGGACGTTTGGACCAGGATAAATTCCACTTTTGCTGGTCATTATGATTTAGCTACATTTATGAGCGTTGTTCTTGTAATAATTGGCGGAGTTACTCTTCTTAGTAAAAAATGGTGGATAAAAATTACTGGTTTAATTATTTGGTTAGCTGTCTTCCCTATATTAACTTTAACTGCTTCCAGGATTTCTACTTTTGCCTTCTGGGCTGGTATGTGTTTGACTTTGATTTTAATAAAAAAATATTTGTGGATTATCCCAGTGTCCTTGCTTATGATTTTTAGTATCTTTAATTCTAAAGATTTAAATCAAAGACTTTTAGCTACGGTCGATATAGTCCAAAAACGTTTTACAGTTACTCCCACACCAGCTGTTCTAAAAATAGAACCGACTATTCCTCCTCAAAAACCTCCTGTTGTTGCAATTAAACCAATCACCAAACCTGTTATTCCCACACCAACAATTTTTAGACATGAACCAACAGAAGAATTCATACCAATCGATAGTGATATTGGAGTAGCTAGATCTGGCGAAATCCGATTTAATGTTGAATGGCCCAGAGCCATTACTGCTCTAACAAAAAACCCAATTACTGGAACCGGCCTTGGCTCAATCACTTTGGCTACTGACAATGATTATTTGCGACTTTTAGGAGAAAGTGGCGTTCTTGGTTTTATAACTTTTATGGGTATTAATTTTTATTTTATAATCAGAACAATTCCAATTATTTTCAAGAAAAATAAAAAATACCAAGACAACTTAAATTTAATCTTCCTTGGTGCACTTGTAACTATGATGGCCAACGCTACTTTTATTGATGTTTTTGAGGCTTCCAAAACAGCATATATGTTTTGGATCATGATGGGCGTTTATTATAAAACTCTCTCTCAAGAATAATATGTCAAAAAGAAAAATCTTAATGATTACCCCTTATTTACCCAGAAGATCTCAATCGGGTGGTCAAACTAGTTCCTATTATTCTATTAAATATCTAAGCAATGAAAACGACATAACTCTTATAAGTTTTAGTCGCGACAAAGAAGGTTTGGAAGAAATTAAACAATTTTGTTCCAAAGTGATAGTTGTCAAAAGAGGAAAAACTTGGGATTTTAAAAAAATACTTTATACAGGATTTAGTACCTATCCTTTTTTAGTTACCAACTATATATCTCCAGACTTAAAAAAAACAATAGAAAAAGAATTGCACGATCATAAATACGATCTAATCCATTGTGAGTGCTTTTATTTAATGCCCAATATTCCCAAAACAGGAATACCTATTGTTTTAGTTGACCAAACCATCGAATATGCTGTTTACCAACATTATGTAGAAACCCTAAAAGGTTTCAAAAAAATTCTATATCCACTCCTATGGCTTGACGTTATTAAATTAAAATATTGGGAAATATTTTTTTGGAAAACAACCCACACTGTTACTGCGTTTTCTACCGAAGACCAAGCCATTATTTCCAAAATAACCAATAGAAAAGATATTAAATTATTTCAAAATGGAGTTGATAAAAGATTTTATGAATCCGTTCCCAAAACACCAAAAAGCAAACACCCATCAGTCCTCTTTGGTGTTTCCAATATGAAGTGGATGCAAAACAGAGAAGCTGCTGAACTTTTATATCAAGAAATTTGGCCACAAATTAAGACAAAAATTCCTGATGCTAAATTATATATAATTGGTCGAAACGCTCCGGAAACTTATGGTCATTGGCGAGCTAAAGACGTTGTAATTGAAGAGGCACAGGGCGACGGAGAACCAAAAGATCCCCAATATTACTACAATCACTGTTGGACTTTAGTAGCTCCAATTGGCAGTGGTGGCGGTAGTCGCAATAAATTTTTTGAGGCTATGGCCTGCAGATTGCCCATTATAACCACTCATCAAGGCATGGGTGGAATTAAAATTGATAATTTTAAACATGCCATTGTCTGTGATTATGATGAAATTGCCAAATACACTATTGAATTATTAAACAACAAATCTCAACGAGAAGAAATTGGAAAACAAACAAATTTGTTAATAAAAAATAATTATTCATATGAAAAAAGTGCTCAAGGTTTAAATCAAATTTATCAGGAGATTACTAATGTTAAAAAATAAATTGACAGATCTTTCCATAATAATTCTAAATTATAATTCAGGTGTTTATCTTCAAAAATGTCTCGAGAGTATAAATAAATCAAAGATAAATAAATATAAAATAGAAATAATTATCGCCGACAACGCTTCTACAGACACATCTTTTCAAAATATCCAAACCATTAAATCAACTAACAAACAAATTTCTTTTAAGTTTTTACACATCGAAAAAAACCTGGGTTTTGCCACAGGTAATAATAGAGGATTAAAAGTAATAGATAAAGATTCTAAATACGTGCTTTTTTTGAATCCAGATACCGTTGTTGAATCAAATACTTTTGCCAAAATGATTAGTTTTTTTGAAAAAAACGAAAAAGTTGACGCCGCCACTTGCTTTATCAAATTAGCTATCACTGGAAAATTACAACCAGAATGTCATCGCGGTTTTCCCACTCCCTGGCGCTCTTTTTCTTATTTCACTGGACTATATAAACTTTTTCCCAAGACCAATTTTTTTAATGGCTATTTTTTAGGTAATTTAAATACTCAAAAAACCCACAAAATTGAGGCTTGTGTTGGAGCTTTTTTAATGGTGAAAAAAAATGTCGGTCAAGAAATTAATTGGTGGAATGAAAAATATTTTTTCTATGGCGAAGATTTAGATTTTTGTTATCAACTTTTCAAAAGGGGATACAACCTTTATTTTTATCCTTTTTGTAAAATTACCCATTTTCAGGGAGTTTCTTCAGGTTTAATTAGTAAATCCAAAAACATATCCCAGGCTTCAAGACAAACTAAAGTCAAAGTTGCCCTTGCCAGTACACAAGCCATGAAAATTTTTTATCAAGAAAATTTACTCAAAGATTATTCTTTTCCCATGAAATCTTTAGTCATGAGTGGCATAAAAATTCTCGAATTTTATCGAGTTTCCAAAGCGAAATATTTATAAATGGTAAATAACAAAAAACCCCATATCATTATCGACGCTCGGCTTTATGGTCCCAAAAATACTGGCATCGGTCGTTATACCAAGAACCTACTCCTTTTTTTAAGTCAGACAAAAGACTTTAATAAATACAAATTTACCTTGATAATTAACAAATCCATCGAGTCTGAAATCAAAAACGATCTCCAAGAAAACTTCGGCTATGTCTCCACCAATATTGCTCATTATTCCTGGCAAGAACAAATTAAACTCCCATTTATTTTATATAAACTCAAGCCAGATTTAGTTCATTTTACTCACTTCAATAAACCGATATTATATTTTGGTAGGTCTATTGTCACTGTTCACGATTTAATCAAACACTATTTCAAAGGCAAAGAAACTACCACTAAAAACCCAGGAATTTATTGGATTAAGCACTTGGGCTATTTGATAGTTAGTTGGATCGCCATAAAAACCAGTTACATTATTGTACCCAGTAATTATTGGAAAGAAATTATAATTAAAAAATTTAAAATTAACCCCCAAAACATTCAAACAACTTACGAAGCTGTCGATCCACAATTTATAAAAACTTCGCAAAAACCCAATTTAATAGTCAGTAATTATATTATTTATACCGGCAATCTTTATCCTCACAAAAATATATCGGTAGTTATTCAAGCACTAAAAAAAATGCCCAATATTCAACTTAAAATAATTTGTGCCCGAACTGTCTTTTCTCAAAGATTAGAAAAAATTATCAAACATTCAAAATTGATTAAAAGAGTTTCTTTTTTAGGTTATATTGACGATGCAAAATTTGCCCAAATTTATTCCAAGGCTATTGCCTTAGTTCATCCATCTTTAATGGAAGGGTTTAGTCTGACTGGTCTTGAAGCAATGGCACTTAATTGTCCGGTTATATCTTCCAATTCTAGTTGCTTGCCAGAAATTTATGATCAATCAGTTCTCTATTTCGATCCCTATAGTTCCACAGATTTAGTAAGTAAAATTAAGCTACTTCAAAGCTCCAAAACATTACGTTCTAAATTAATTAATTTAGGAAAAAAACAACTCCAAAAATATTCCTGGAACAAAACTGCTCAGAATACTTTAGATACCTACAAAAATATTTTAAAATGAAACAACCCAAAGTAGCACTTTTTTATGATTGGCTAAATCAGTGGGGAGGAGCCGAAAAAGTTCTCCTCGATTTGATTAAAATTTTTCCAGAAGCTCCACTTTATACCTTAGTTTATGATCAAAAATTAGCCAACTGGTTGCCCCCAAAAACCAAAGTGATTAGTTCTTGTCTAAATAATCTTCCGTTAGCTAGTTCAAATTCACCTATATATACACCCTTTTATGCTTTAGCGTTGGAACAATTTAATTTTTCCTCATACGACATAGTTATCTCAACCACATCTACAGTTGGTCATTGTCTTCTAACCCAACCTCATACTATGTTTGTTTGTTATTTTCACAATATTAATCGCTATATATACGAAACACCCTCCTCATACAAAATATTTTCACCAATTTTAAATTTATATAAAAAAATTGATAAAATTTATTCGCAACGACCTGATCATATTTTATGTAATTCTAAAAACGTCCAAAACAAAATCGAAACGAATTATCGTCGTCCAGCCGATGTTATTTATCCGGGTATAGACAACACTTTATTTAAACCATCAAAAAGTCAAGATTTTAATGATTATTTCTTGTTAGTTTCTCGACTTGTTTCCCATAAAAAAATTGAATTAGCCATAAACGCCTGTCATGCCACTAAAAGTAAACTTATAATTGTAGGCACTGGTCGTGATCAAAAACAATTTATAAAACTCAAACAAAAATTAAATGACCCAAATATTCAATTTGTTGGACAAATTTCTGATAAAAAACTTACAACTCTTTATCAAAATTGTTCGGCCCTAATTTGCCCCCAAGAAGAAGACTTTGGTTTAACTCCAATTGAAGCCCAGGCTTGCGGCAAACCAGTAATTGCCTATAACCAAGGTGGAATAACGGAAACAGTTATAAATGAAAAAACCGGAATTTTATTTGAACACCAAACTGTTGAGTCGCTCAGCCAAGCAATTATTAAATTCAAGAAAATCCGCTTAAATTCAGAAGATTGTATTAAAAATGCTCAACATTATTCCAACCAATTGTTTATGTTAAACTTTAACCAAAAGATTAATCGGTTATGGTCGGAACATCAAAAAAAAATCACTACATTTTAATTCTTTGCGGAGGCACTGGTCCACGGCTTTGGCCGCTTTCCCGAGCATCAAATCCAAAGCAATTCCTGTCTCTTTTTGGCAAAGAAAGTCTTTTAGAACAGACCATTATTCGAGCTATTAAAACAGTTCCAGCTTCCAATGTTTTTTTAATATCCAATAATAAATTTTCTGTTAAAATCAAAAATATTTCTCAAAAATATTTAAATTCTCAAAATTTAATTTTTGAACCTGAAAAGAAAAACACTGCTTTAGCCATACTTTATGGAACATTTATTATTAACAAAATTAATCCCAATGCTCTGATCGCCACGCTTCCTTCTGATCACCTTATAAAGAACTTATCAGGTTTCAAAAAAACCATAGATCTGGCTTACAAATTAGCTGAGATTCAAAACTCCATTATTACTATTGGTATAAAACCAGACAATCCCAGTCAATCATATGGTTACATTAATCCCGATAAAAAAATAAAAAAATATTTCCCAGTCAATAGTTTTATTGAAAAACCAAACACAGATCAGGCCCAAAAATTAATTCAAGAGGGATCCCTTTGGAATTCCGGAATTTATATTTTTTCTATCAACACTCTCATTAATGAATTTAAAACTCACGAAAATAAATATTTTAAACTTTATAAACTTTTTAGTTCTCAAAAAAATATAAGTGATATATATAAAATTTCTCCCTCTTTAGCTATCGATACCGCTATATCAGAAAAGTCCAAAAATTTAATTTTAATTCCTTCTAAGTTTGATTGGAGTGATGTGGGAGAGTGGCGAGCTGTTTACATTAATACCAACAAAGATAAACAAGGACATGCTAAATTAAATTTAGACACTCAGTATTTGCAAACAAACTCGTCAAATTGTTTAGTATCAGGCAGTAAAAACAAAATGATCGGTTTAGTTGGTGTCCACAATTTGGCAATTATCGACACCCCTGACTGTCTCCTAATTTGCAATCTAAAAGACAGTTATAATGTTAGAGACATTGTCACCAAAATAGTTAAAAATAAAAATCAAGAAAAGTATTTTCTTAATCAAAATGATCAATGAAAAATCAAGCAAATTTTTGCTAAACCAAAGAATCTGGCTTTTTGATTTATTCAAAAGAATCGTCGATATTATCAGTTCTATCTCCCTATTAATTATTTTTTTTCCAATAATTCTAATTACTGCTTTATTGATTAAATTTACTTCTCCAGGACCAATATTATTTCGACAAAAGCGAATTGGCAAAAACAGTAAAGAATTCTGGATGTACAAATTTCGATCTATGTATATTGGAGACAACGACATAAGACTCAAAGAAAATTATCCCGAATTGTGGGAAAAATACAAAAAAGCTGGTTGGAAATTGCCCATGTGTGAAGACCCAAGAATAACCCCAATCGGCCGGGTTATCAGATCACTAACTATTGATGAATTTCCTCAGTTATTTAATGTTTTAAAAGGTAATATGAGCTTGATTGGTCCAAGAGCCTACCGAGAAGAAGAGCTAAAGGAGTATGAGAAATTATTTCCTCAAACCAAAAACTACATAAAGGATATCCGTTCAGCCAAACCAGGTATCACTGGTCCCTGGCAAACATCAGGAAGGAACGAACTAACCTTCGAACAAAGGGCCAAACTTGACTCTCACTATATTCGAAACAGATCGGTTAGGCAAGAAATTTTGATTATTTTTAAGACTCCTATGGCCATGCTATCGCGCTGGTAAAAATAAATTTATTAGTTTAAACTAAATAGATGGAAGAAAATAATCAAGTTATTGTAAATGAAATTGAACCAAAAAAAACTCCTAGAAAAATAACCATGAGTCCTAAACTAAAAAGAATATTATTGTCTTTTTTCTCAGTAATTTTGATTGTCGTTACCATATCTGCCACCCTCGGCTTCTTTTTTGTTTACGTACCTGCAAACAAAATGCTTGCCCATGTAAATCAAGCTAAAATCGAAACCGATAATCTGAAATTAGCCATCTCTGATAAAAATTTAGATTCGGCAAAAATAAGCATATCCAAACTAAAAAGCCAAATTCAAATTATAGAATCTGACTACAAAGGTTTTTCTTGGGCAAGTAAACTACCTTTTATAAAAAATTATTACAAGGACGGTAATAGCGCTATTTTTATTGCCAAAGAAGGATTGGATACGGGTGATATCGTTATCGATGTTATTGAACCTTATAAAGACTTTTTAGGCATAAAAGGTGGCAATGTCGATAATGCAAAAACAACAGAAGATAGAATCACATTTTTAACAGAATCAATCGAAGGTTTAGTCCCTCACCTCGACACCATTGATACAAAAATAAATAATATTGCCACTGCACTAGATCAAATAGATCCAAATCGTTACCCGGAAGAAATAAAAGGTATAAAGATTAAACAAACTTTATTAACATCACAAGAAACAATAGCTGAAGTTTCTAGATTAGTTAAAAACGGAAAACCCATTTTAGCCAAAACATCTTGGCTTCTAGGTAAAGACAAACCAAGGCGCTATCTTTTAATGTTTCAAAACAACGCTGAATTAAGGCCTACGGGCGGTTTTTGGACTGCTTACGGTCTTCTCAAAGTCGATAACGGTAAAATTACCCCCTTAGTCTCTGAAGACATGTATGCTCTTGATGCTAAATTAAAGAATTCTATTCCTGCCCCCAGACCAATCAAGGCTTACCACATAAACGTAAATAATTTACATATCAGAGATATGAATCTTTCACCCGATTATCCTACTAGCGTTGAGGAATTTTTAAAATATTACAACCAATTGTCAAGTGATAAAGAAAAAATTGACGCAGTGATTGGGATTGATTTAGATGTTTTGGTCAATATGGTTAGAGTACTCGGAAAAATAGGTGTATTTGGACTGGGTAATTTCTCAGCCGATGCTGACCCTCGTTGCAATGGCTGTCCTCAAATAATCTATCAACTAGAATACATGGCAGATAAACCCAAAAGTTATGTTGATACCGGCAGAAAAGGTTTTTTAAGTCCTCTTATGCATTCTCTTTTAGCCAACGCTATGGGCTCAGAAAAAAGTAAAATTTCTCCATTAGCCCAAGCAATGCTCACTGATATTTATCAAAAACATATTCTTTTTTACTTCGTCGATCCTGAATTACAAAAATCAGCTGAAACTATAAACATTGCGGGTAAAATAAACGAAACCGACAAGAACACTGATTATTTTCATCTTAATGATTCCAACATGGCTAGTGCCAAGTCCAATCTATTCATTCAGCAAAAAATTAAACACGAAATAAATGTTAACGATGGAAATGTTGAACACAAAATTTCGATTACCTATACTAATCCCAACAAAGCTTCCAATTGTAATTTAGAAAAAGGGGATCTGTGCCTAAATGCTCCTAAATACAGAAATTGGTTTAGGTTTTATGTCCCTCAAGGTTCACAATTGATCAAAATGACTGGCACCGAAGTCGAGCCAGTAGTCTACGAAGAGTTAAATAAGCAGGTGTTTGAAGGATTTTATGGCGACAAGTATCCACTTTATGCCGAATCCAGTTTAAAGACAACCGTTCAATATATTAGTGGTGTTAAACCTTCAGCTAATTATTCTTTATTACTCCAAAAACAACCTGGTACAAAGCCAATTGACTACGAAATGTATGTTAATGGCAACAAAATAAATAGTTTTGAGTGGGTAGCTGACAAAACAATCAAACTGGCTTTATAAATGGAAAGATATAAAACCGTCCAAGGAATCGTAATTAATAAAAAAACGATCCGTGAAGCCGACCTACTAGTTACACTTCTTACTCCAAGAGACGGTAAAATTACTGCCCTTGCCAAAGGTGCTAAAAATATCAAAAGTAGTCGGCTTGGCTGTCTTCAGTTGGGCAATACAATAAAAGCCCAGCTTTATCAAAAAAATAATTATTTATGGTTATCCGAATCACAGACAATTGTTCAGTTTCTCCAAGATTATAAATCTCTGGCTCAAATAAACCTTCTTTTTTATTTCTTAGAATTAGCCAATAGACTTATCGCTGAAAACCAACAAATAGAAGGCATCTACGAAATCTCTCAAAAAATAATTGAGTCAATCAATAAAAATTTAGTCAATCGTTTTATTGAAAATGAAATTAAATTTATAGAAATATTGGGTTTCGGACTACCACCAGAAATAAAAAAATATTTTTCTCAAAAAGATTATAAGGCTTCTCAAAAACTTATTAAAACGTTTTTTGAATCAATTATCGAAAAACCGCTTGAGAGTAATAAATTATTTAAATAAATCAGCAAAATTCGTTTATAATAACACCATGAAAAGCGACAATCAAAACGATCTCGTATCGAAAATAGTCAGTTTATGTAAAAGAAGAGGAATTATATTTCAAAATTCAGAAATATATGGGGGTATTCAAGGTTTTTATGATTATGGACCAGTTGGCTCCCAAATGAAAATGAACTGGAAGAACCTATGGTGGAACGATAATGTAATTAAAAGAAAAGATGTTGTTGGTATTGATGGATCAATAATTACCCATCCAAAAGTCTGGGAAGCATCGGGACATATCAAAAATTTTTCCGATTTAATGGTTGAATGCAAATCGTGCCACAAAAGATTTCGACCTGATCTTTTGGAAGACCCAAGTAAATGTCCTGAGTGTGGTGGTCAATTCACTGAAGGTAGAAAATATAATATTCTTTTTGAAACCGACGTTGGTGTAATTGAAGGCGAAAAAATGCATGCTTATTTACGAGGTGAAGCCTGCCAAACCATTTATCTTGATTTTAAAAATGTAGTCGATTCCAGCCGTGTAAAAATACCTTTTGGTATTGCTCAAATTGGAAAAGCTTTTAGAAATGAAATTACTCCCAAAAACTTTCTCTATCGAACTCGGGAATTTGAACAATGGGACATTCAATATTTTGTTCACCCAGCTGAAATGGACAAATGGTTTGAATACTGGAAAGAGAACCGAATTAATTGGTATAAATCCATCTTTAATGATGTCGAGAGTTTACGGTTCCGTCAACACGAACCAGACGAATTAGCTTTCTACGCCAAAAAGGCTTTTGATATTGAATACAAAGCTTCTTGGGGCTGGGTCGAGATGGAAGGTATCCATTGGCGTTCAGACTATGATTTAACTCAACACAGTAAGTTTAGCGGCGAAGATTTAAGTTATACCGATCCTGTAACTCACGAAAAATTTATGCCTTGGATCGTAGAATCATCCGGTGGTGTTGATAGAAGTTTCTTTTTTATGCTTCTTGATGCATATCGCGAAGAAAAAACCGAAAAAGGCGAAGTTAGAACATTTTTAAAAGTTAATCCAAAAATTGCAGCCTACAAAATGGCAATTTTACCACTCGCCGCCAATAAACCGGAATTAATTGAAAAAGCTGATGCAATTTATCAAAAATTAAACGAAAAATACTCAATCGATTGGGATGACAGCAGCAATATCGGCAAAAAATATCGCCGCCAAGACGAAATTGGTACACCATGGTGTTTAGTCGTCGACTATCAAACTCTAGAGGACAATACAGTTACAATTAGAGATCGCGATACTATGGAGCAAATTAGAATCAAAGCAGATGAAGTTGACACTTGGCTTCAAAACAAGTTAAATTAATATATGAAAAATAATCCAAAACTAATTTTAATGTTGGGTACAGTTTTATTTTCCTCATTACTGCTCTCTGCTTGTGGCAAAAAAACTCCAGCCAAAATAGAAACCATAAACCCAGTGTCCAATCAAACATTTGAAATAAATGAAAACGAACGACCTTATATCAGTTTAATTCCTCGATCAGATGGTCACCAACTCACATTAAAAATAAAAGGTGCTCCGGCTTCGGTATCCAAAATAGAATATGAACTATTGTATTCAGCAGAAGATAAAGATAGTGGACTAGAAATGGAAAAGGGAGTTAGTGGCACTATCCAGAACGACAAATCCAGCAATGAAAGAGATTTACTTTTGGGAACGGAAAGTTGTACTAATGGCTGCAAATATAAATATGACGATGGTATAACCGGCGGTACCTTATCTCTAAACTTTATTAATAAAAATGGTCAAACTGCCCAATTTGTAACCCCGTTCACCATTAAATCATCCAACGACTTTAAAAAAAGTGGCACAATTGGATTGAGCACCGAAAACTTTGATGTAAAATTTTCCAGTTCTTATAAAAGTGGATATTATATTTTAATCAAAAATTTTGGTTTACAGGCTTATTCACTTTTCAGTAGTAGTACTAAGCCGCTGGTCAGTGATTATCCAATAAAATAAATGGACTATCATTTTTCCGTCCTATCCGATGAAACTATTAAACTTTTGGATGTAACTCCCAATCAAGTTTATATCGATGCCACTTTAGGTAATGGGGGACACACCTTAGAGATTTTGAAAAAAGGCGGTATTGTCTATGGTATTGATTTAGATCCAAACAACCTCAAAATAGCTACAGAAAGAATTGAAAAAGAGGGTTTTAAAGATCATTTTTTTCCTGTCCACTCCAATTTCGTCGATATAAAAAAAATATCCAAAGATATTATTAAGAACAAAGTTGATGGCATAATTTTTGATTTAGGTCTAAGCAGAAATCAACAAAAATCTCAGCAAAGAGGTTTTTCTTTCGACGACATTGAGTCTCTAGATATGAGACTGGACCCAAAACTTCAAACCACAACTGCTGAAGAAATTATAAATATTGCTCCGTTTGAAGAACTATACGAAATTTTTTCCAAATATGGTCAGGAAATTTATACAAAACCATTAATTCTTCGCATTATAAGAGAAAGACAAAAATCACCCATTAAAACAGGCCAAAGATTGGCAAATATTGTCAGGGAATATTATCAAAAACACCACTTTAAATCCAAAATTGATCCTAGTACAAAGATATTTTTAAGCTTACGAATTGCAGTTAATGATGAATTTGAAAACTTAAAAAAAGCCTTAGCGGCCACCTTAAATATTGTAAAGTCGAATGGTCGTATCTGCGTAATTTCTTTTCATTCAGGAGAGGATAGGATTGTTAAACAATTTATTAAAGACCAAAAAAGGAACAATAAAATAGTCGGACTCACTTCCAAAGGAGTTCAACCCAAGTTTGAAGAAATAAAAATTAATCCATTATCTCGATCAGCTATTCTAAGATCATTTAAAATAGTTTAATGACCAAGAGATTTTTAATACCGACTATTGTTTTATTCCTCTTCATTCAAATCCTTTTTTCCTTTTATTATTCCAGCGATATCATCACTCAAAACTCTCTTCTTAATGATTACCAAAGCAAAATTGAATCTTTAAAAGTAAAAAATTCTGATCTCAGAAAAAATCTTTCCGAGACAACTTCTCTTTCTTACTTAGAATCTCATTTGAAAATAGAAAACTATTTCCCAATTATAAAAACTCTAAATCTAGAATAATTAAAGAAATGGAAAATCAAAGACTTAAAATACTATCATCGGCGTTTTTATTTTCCTTTATTATAGTTTTGGTTCGTTTTTTTTATTGGCAAATAATCAAAGGACCAGAGCTAAAAGAAAAATCTTTGATGCAAACATATAAATTGGAAAAAATTTTGCCAGAACGTGGAATTATTTATAGTTCAGACGGTTTTCCCTTAGTCCTTAACCAAAATATTTACATTCTTTCTATTTATAAACCAAACCTCAAAGAAGATTTAGGTAATTTAATAAATAAAATCGACTCAGTCCATAAAGATTTTATAAAAAATAATTCCAATCTAATTTCTAACTTTCAATCTAATCCTAATCAAAAATGGATTACTTTTACCACCGAATTTACTTCTGAAGAAAAAGATAATTTAAATATTTTAGGTATTTCCTTTGAACAAAAAGATAAAAGATTTTATCCTGAAGCGGACCTAACCAAAGACATTTTGGGTTTCATGGGAAAAGATGATCGGGGATCAGTTACTGGTTATGGTGGTTTAGAAGCTTATTACAACAAACAATTAAAAGGTAGAACTGGTTTTTATTGGGCTAGTAAAGATGCGACTGGTAAAACCATTTTAACCAAAAAAGGCTGGCAGTCGGAAGCAGTTGACGGTCGAGATATTTACACCACAATTAATCGAAGTGTCCAGTACCTTGCCGAAAAACTTCTCAAGGAAGGTATTCAAAAATATTCAGCTGATTCCGGGTCAATTTCTATAATGGAACCGTCGACTGGGGCCATAATTGCGATGACCAATTTTCAAGCATCACCGTCGGCAACATTTAATCACAATTCAGCTATTCTTGACTTATTCGAACCGGGATCAATTTTTAAACCAATTATTGTTTCTATGGCCTTAGACACCAAAACCATAAACACAAGCTTTATTTGCGATCAATGTTATAAACCTCGGGTTATAGGTGAATACACCATCAGTAATTGGAATAATGAGCTCAATCCTAATTCGACACTCCAAGATATAATAAAAAATTCTGACAATATTGGCATGAGTTTTGTGATTGATCATCTCGGTCTTAAAAATTTTTTGGATTATTACAATAAACTTGGCCTATCTCAAAAAACAGGCATTGATCTCCAAGGAGAAGCTCGATCAGCAGCTAAAACTTATTGGCCTGATATAGATTTAGCCACCGCATCTTTTGGTCAAGGAATAGCTATTACTCAAATTCAAATGTTGCAAGCTTTCAATGTTCTAGCTAACAATGGTTATTTAATTAGACCCCACTTGGTTAATTATTTTTCTGAAGGCGACAAAATATTTAAACCAAAAACCAAAGAAGAAACCAAAATTTTCGATACTACTACAATAGACGATATAAAATCAATTCTAAACTATGCTGCCGAAAATGGTGCGGTTGCCAAACTCATACCAAAAGATTTAAATGTTTGCACCAAAAGCGGAACCGCCCAGATCGCCTTAGATGGTAAATATACTGATTCGGCCACTATCGCTTCATATATTGGCTTTTCCCCTTGCAACAATCCAAAATTTACCATGATTGTAACCATTAATAACCCCAGGACATCTCCTTGGGGATCTAGTACTGCCGCTCCTATTTGGTTTAATTTGGCCTCAGGTATTAACCATTTGTTATAATTTCCCATATCAAAATGTTAAAACCTAGATTAGTTCGATTTCATCAGAAATTTAAGAACATCTTTTGGCACCTCCCTAAAAGTATTTATTTCAGTCTAAAATATGGCTTTCCTTCAAGAAAATTAGTTTTAATTGGTGTTACTGGCACAGATGGTAAAACAACCACATGTGCTCTTATCCACGAAGTTTTAAAACAATCAGGTATTAAAGCTGGTTTAATTACCACAATAGGTGCCAAAATAGGGGATGGTGACATAAATACAGGCTTACACACCACAAGCCCAGACCCAGCAATCGTTCAAGATTTATTCAAAAAAATGGTTAAAAATGGACTCACTCATGCAGTTTGCGAAGTAACATCTCATTCCTTAGATCAAAACCGCTTCTGGGGTTGTCATTTTAAAGTGTCTGTCGTCACCAATACGTCTCATGAACATCTAGATTATCACCAAAATATGGATAACTATATCAATTCAAAAGCCAAGTTATTTAATATATCTGATTTTGCAGTGTTGAACAAAGATGACGCATCTTTTAGAAGAATCGTTTCACAAATAAACTGTCCTTATGCCACTTATTCAATTAAATCAAAATCAGACCTACAGGCAAAAAATATCAAACTAGGAAATGCGCTTAGTTTTTATGTAAAAAAAGAATTATTTAAAACAGACAGTAACTATCAATATCAAATTTATAATATTTTAGCGGCTCTTGGTGTTTGCCAAAATCTAAAAATAAATTTAAATACTTTCAAATCCACTATTCTAAAATTTCCAGAAACAAAAGGTAGACGAGAAGAAATCAATAACAACTTTAAGTTTAAAACCATAATCGATTTTGCCCATACTCCTACTGCTTTAGAAAGTACACTTCGTTCATTAAAAAGAATTACTCCAGGTAATTTAATTGTTATTTTTGGAGCCACAGGTGGCCGCGACAAGACCAAAAGGCCCTTTATGGGGGAAACTGTTTCTCGACTAGCAAACATTGCGCTAATCACCTCAGACGATACTAGAAATGAAAAAATAGAAGATATTAATAAACAAATAATTTCTGGTATTAATTCAAAAACCTCTGAATATATTGAGCCAGCCGCCTTGGAAACTTCGAGCCAATATTCCAAAATTGCTCAGTCTGCCAAAAAAAAATTCACCTATTTCAATATTCCCAATCGTCAAGACGCTTTCAATTTAGCCTTAAAATTAGCCCAAACAGGGGACACTATTATAGCCTGCGGTAAAGGCCACGAAACTTCAATTTTATTAGGTAATACTGAATATCCTTGGTCGGAAGCCGAAGCCTTTCGCACCGCTTTTAAGCATAGAAACCTTGCCCAATAATGCCACAATTTAATATAAAAATTGATACAGATTTAAAAGAGGGCTATCAATCTGGCCTATTACCCCAAAGGAATGATAAAAACCTATTTTATTTTGAATCCAGCAGCCGATCTGACTTGTCCAAATTTAAGCTTAGTTCTGAAAACAGACGAATTATAAACAAAACCAATAATTTCACTTTTGAAAAAATTTCTCTATCAAATTTTGAGTATTCCCCTAAATTACAGAAACTACTTTCTTCTTGGGTAAAAGAATTGGGTTGGGATTTTCCCACTTCGTCAATTAAAAGCATATTCACCAATCATATTTTTAATTACGTTTATGTGTGGAAAAATGAAAAAAACGAAGTAGTTGCTTATGCTATTTGTCTAATTTCTCCCAGTATAAGTCATGTTGCTTACGTCTTTTACTGCCCCAGCTTAAGTCACAGCAATCTTCCGATCAGATTGGTTCTTCAAGTAGTAATTGACAGTCATGAATTAAATTTAAAATATTGCTACTTAGGCAGATTTTCCGAAACTAATGGTCTTTATAAACGTAATATGCCCGGATTCCAATATTTTGTGAATAAGCAATGGATCGAATATAATATATCAAGGTAATTCAGAATGAATCAAATAAAATCACAAAAATCAGAACGCATTCATATTTTAGGCATAGCCGGTACCATGACCGCCCCATTAGCCGCCGAGTTAAAATCCAAAGGTTACATTGTTTCTGGTTCTGATCAAGAAAAAATATATCCTCCTATAAGTAATATCCTCAAAAAAGCCCATATAAAAACCAATGAGCTTACTATAAGTAAAAAAATTGATCTGGCCATAATTGGTTCGTCTTATTTATCCTTTTCAAAAACTAAAGTGGAATTTGAACAAATAAAAGAGCTCGAAATTCCTTATATCTCTGCCACTGAGTTTATTGCCTATAATTTAATAAAAAAAGAATCTATTTTAGTTGCTGGAACAGTTGGAAAAACCACCACTACCAGTCTCTTAGTATGGATTTTTACTCTAGCTGGTCTGAATCCAAGTTTCATGTTTGGAGGAGAAAGTAAAAATAAATTAAATTCTATTAAAATAAATTCATCTGACTGGTCAATTACCGAAGCTGATGAATCAATCCATGGATTAGATAAAACAGCCAAATTTCTTTATTATCCAGTTAAATACTTAATACTTACCGATGTCGAATGGGAACACAAAGATTGTTATTTTACTGCCAAAGATAATTTTAATGCATTCAAAAACTTAGTTGAAAAATTACCCACAAACGGTCTTATTTTGATCAATTCATTAGGCAAAAATACTCAAAAATTAAGCCAGTTTTCAAAATCAGAAGTAATTACATACAATTCACCTCAATCAGATTTTTATATTTCCGAATATTTGATCGAAAACGACAAAACTAAAATTACTATTCAAACTCCAAAAGAAATAGTTCTAGTAGAGACCAAACTAACTGGTCGACACAATTTTGAAAATATTTTGTCAGCAGTTAGTTTGGCAATTTCTTTAGGAATCGATATAAAAATTATAAAAAAAGCGGTTAAATCTTACAAAGGAATTAAAAGACGTCTAGAAATGTATCCATCAAAACGAGATATAATTTTCTTTGACGATTTTGCCCAATCAGCCCAAAGAATTAAATCCGCCTTAAATTCAATTAGACAACACTATCCTGAATATTCAATTAAAGTTATCTTTGATTCACACGCATCGTTTCTCCAAAATGAACAAAGCTTAAATCAACTCGGGGAAGCTTTTAGTGATGCCAATCAAGTCATTTTAAGAAAATTAACCATCTCTAAAGATAAAAATAAAAGAGTTACAGCTTCAGACTTTAAATCCAAAATAGGGGATAAATTAATTTATATCCCTCAAGACGAAGACATTGTAAAATATGCCATTTCAAATCTTAAACCAAAAGATGTGCTTGTGCACATGAGCTCTGGCGGGTTAAATAGTATAAATACATTCAAAAAAATAGTTAAATATTTCCAAAAAAATGTCTAGATATATTGTTACCGGTGGTATACCCCTCAAAGGTGAAGTTTCAATAAGAGGAGCTAAAAATGCCAGTTATAAGCAAATAATTGCGTCAATGCTTAGTAATAAAACAACTATTTTAACCAATGTACCCCAAATTTCCGACGTCAGTATTACCAATAGCATTGCCCAAAAACTTGGAGCCAAAATAACCCAGAACAGTAACCATAGTCTGGAAATTACCACTTCAGAAATTACCTCAACTACAGTTCCTCATGGAACTGGAGAAAAATCACGTAGTTCTTTTATTTTCGCCGCTCCCTTACTTCTAAGGTCAGGAACTGCCACAATACCTTCACCCGGAGGGGATAAATTAGGCAATCGACCATTGGATCGTCTTTTCGACTGTTATTCTAAGATGAATATTACAACCGAAATAAAAGACGACTTGATTATTTTCAATACCAGTGGAATCAAGCCAACCCACTACGTATTTTCGAAGCCTTCTCATACAGTTACCGAAGTTCTTTTAATGACAGCAGCTTTAGT
>JAUYJS010000003.1 GCA_030698565.1 Candidatus Shapirobacteria bacterium | reverse complement strand
GCCTAAATCAGTGGTATCTTGAAAAGCTAAATCACCCAAAGCTCTTTTAGTCACAATACCTGAACCATCAACAAAGAGAGCAGTAGTACCAGTACCCACATTAACCCCAGTAAAGGTGAGAGTGCCACCGACAGAAAGATTGGTAGTGATATTACCATTACCAACAATATGAAGTTTGTAGGTAGGGTTGGTGGTGCCGATGCCGACGTTGCCTGAATGATCAAGTGTAATATCGATTCCTGTTGCCCAACCAATTCCTCTTCCAATTTGAAATTTAGCACCACTAGCACTAGTACCAACACCCATTGTATATCTATAATTTCCTGTTAATAAAAATTGAAGTATAGAAGCACCTGTACCGTCTTGTTCAATAGTTATTCCAGAGCTGACACCCACATCAGCATTATTTTGATAAACATGAAGTAGTGAAATAGGTCCCGTCGTCCCAATCCCGACATTGCCATTAGCACTAATCCTTAATCTCTCCACCCCAGAAGTACCAATAGCTAAGACAGCAGTAGAAGGTAAGTAGAGACCAGTATTAAGACTATTGGTAAAGGAGTAAGAAGGAACAGAAACAGTACCATTAGCAGTTAAAAAGCGAGAAGAAGCAGAAAATACAGGAGCTGAAGCAGTCCCACCAATAGAGGCATTACCAGTGACAGATAGGGAAGTACCAACAGACAAAGAGGTAGTGATATTACCATTACCAACAACATTAAAAGTAGAAGCTGACGTTGCTCCAATCCCAAGCTTAGTACCAATCAAAGCTACACCAGTGGTGTGAAGTTGATAAAGGGGATTGGTGGTACCGATGCCGATGTTGCCAGATCGGAATATAGTATTTGCAGCTGCAACACCCTGTTTAATTCCATAGATGTAAATATTATTTAGGGTCTGATCATAGCTAAAATGAGCTCCTCCGATATCATTTGTTGCTTCATCTCCAATATAGAGTCCACCGCTATTGGTAACGTGATAACTTCCTCCACTTAGATCCAATTTTATTGATGTTGCTGCGGCCTGAGGAACGTCCCAGGTGGTAGCAATTGGGGCGGTGGTGCCGATGCCGACATTGCCATCTTTGTCTATCACCATATTTGCTGCTGGATTTCCACTTGCTGGTTTCGTAAAAAACCTGAGTTGCGATCCTGATGCATCTCCAGTAGAAGCGACGATATCGTTGGTTCTTAAATAAGGAGCACCACCAGTTTGTGATTGATATGAATTTATAATTAATCCGAATCCATCAGTCGTGGAATAGGTACGAGCTGCAATGGTATTGCCTGTAGTGTATGTTCTAAATTGATTAGTATTGCCAATTTGAAGTATATCTAATTTGGTGCCTGGATTGGTGGTGCCAATGCCGACGTTGCCGGAAGAGTCTATTTCAAAGACACTGTTTGATGCATTTGCTGTACCTGTTAAAACACTCGCTCTTGGAGTTTTTTGAATTGAAAATGAACCAGAATCATCGTACAAAAAAGCTGCTCGTAAAGTTCCGGCAGTTAGGGCGGCTGCTTTTCCTCCGGTATAATCTGCAACAAATCCCAGTGTGCCCACATTTGTTGACTTAACTAATCCGCCATTTACAACTAACTTTTGATCTGGCCCTGTGGTTCCAATCCCAACATTGCCAGCAGTGGAAAAATACATAACTTCAGTCGAGCCAATATTAAGTCTAGTAGCTTCGGTCAGGGCTCCACCTAATTTAAAAGTAATTTGAGTTGTACCAACTGAAGTAGTAGTCAAACCATTAATACCAGTAAAGTATTGAGTGGTACCAATGCCAACAGTTTGAGCTGAAGAGCCAAAAGCCACCCAGCCTAAATCAGTGGTATCTTGGAAAGCAAGATCACCCAAAGCTCTTTTAGTCACAATACCTGAACCATCAACAAAGAGAGCAGTAGTACCAGTACCCACATTAACACCAGTAAAAGTGAGAGTACCACCAACAGTTAAATTAGTAGTGATATTACCATTACCAACAACATGAAGTTTGGAGGTGGGGTTGGTGGTGCCAATGCCGACAGAGCCTGCTTGGAATATGTGCTTTGTGATACTGCTGTTGCCATAAGCGGCGGAGTTAGAACCAAAACCTGTGGTATTGTAACCAATTACAATTTCATTACTTCCTCCGTCTGCCAGAGCTTTAGTTGATGTTCCTAGATACAAGGAGGTATTAGAAGTTTCGTTGGCTGCATTACCTGTTATATATCTGCCTGCATTTACACCCAGGGCAGAGTTACTGTAACCTGTGGTATTGGAATAGAGGGCAAGCGTACCCACAGCAGAGTTTTGGTAACCGGTGTTGTTAATTTGGAGGGCACTCACACCCAGAGCAGAGTTGCTGTAACCTGTGGTGTTGGAATTGAGGGCACTCGCACCCACAACAGAGTTTTGGTAACCGGTGGTGTTTAATTGGAGGGTACCCTGACCCAGAGCAGAGTTCCTGGAGCCGTGAGAAGCCACCGTAGCGCTAGACCCCATGGTGAAGTTACCTGAGTTTACTCCAACAAATGTGTTATATCCATCTGGTACCGCTCCGCCTCCTGTAGGATGTTGGAAGTTATGGATGAACCTGTCTGTTCCTTTGTAGATTACTCCCGTAGTTGATGTAGTAGTATTCTCCAACTTCATAGAACCCACCAAGTCCAGTTTTTGGGTTGGATTAGTAGTCCCAATCCCCACATAAGAAGCAAAGTAAGCAGTAGAACCAACACCAAATTTACCGTTAGTGTAAAGAGAATAATTAGGATCAGTGGCACCAGCACCAATGGTGGTAGCAAGAAGAGAACCGGAAACTTCGAGTTTGTATTTTGGGGCTGTTGTCCCAATGCCGACTAGGCCGCCATTATTTATCCATGAGGTTGTTCCAGATTCACCATTAAATCTGATTGTTTCAGAGCCAGCATTGTAGAGTTGTAACATTCCAGGATCATTACTGCTGCTGCCTCGAGTAAGAGAAGCAATATTCCGGCCACTAACATCATCATAGAGAAGGAATCCTTTGCCGGCAGTGTCAGTATTTACCTGGAGAAGATTGGTGGGGTTGGTGGTAGCGATGCCGAGGTTGCCACTTACTAATAAAACACCATCAGCTGGTTCTATGCTTGTATAAGCATTTCCAATAGTTAGTCCTCTGGTGAGAATATGAGTCCCTTCGTCTGTTCCCGTAACATCCACTCTTAACAAATCCCATCCCGCACCACCAACAAGCAAATCTCCTCCCCGTAATGTTGTTGCTCCCGATACTTCCAACTTCGCCCCCGGATTAGTCGTACCGATGCCCACATTCCCACTGGAAGCAATATAGAGTGACTGAGTATTACCCAAGCCCAAAAAAGACAAAGAAAAAGAAGAAGTGCCAATGGAAGTGTTTTGGGTTAAAGTGCCACCGAGACCAAAAGCTGAGCCAGTCTTGGTTAAACCATTAGTGGCAGTGTAGGTGCCACCAATACCAGAAGCCGAAACCCAAGTGGCAGTGCCATTTGCATCAGATTGTAGTAGATAACCATTGTTAGCACCAGTGGTTAGAGTAATTTTGGGAGAGGTGAGACCAACACCAACATTTAAATTAGTGGCAATATTAGCATTGCCATTGACATCAAGTTTGAAAAGAGGATTGGTGGTACCGATGCCGACGGAGCCCGCTGTTGTAATTCGTACTAACTCATTAGCATTTAAGTCAGTGAACCTTAGATACCCACCAGTTGACGGTATAGAAAATTGGGTGTATTCACTTCCTGAAGCACCGGCAACACCCATCAGCCATCTGTCATTGCCGGAAGCATCATTTGAACGATAAGCACTATCTTTTGCAATGACTATACTTCCTGCCACTTCCAATTTTTGACTAGGCCCTGTCGTCCCGATGCCGACATACGAAGCAAAGTAAGCGGTACCACCGATTCCGAGTGTGCCGGTACCACCAACTTGAAGGGTGTAAAGAGGATTTGTGGTACCAATGCCGACAAGGCCAGTGCCTTTAATTCTCATCAATTCCCCCGTTTGGTTGTTGGTAAAAATATGGTCGGCAGTATTTACGGCTGAATAAAAAGTTAGTCCTGAATAGCCACTGAGTTTTATTTTATCTCCGCCATCGTCTGAAATAATGGAGGTGGAAGTAGAACCAAATTGTATGGAATTATTAGCAGTCATTCGTATACCACCAACAATGTCTAATTTGGTTACTGGATTAGTTGTCCCGATGCCGACATTGCCACTGGAAGCAATATAGAGTGACTGAGTATTACCCAAGCCCAAAAAAGACAAAGAAAAAGAAGAAGTGCCAATGGAAGTGTTGGCAGTTAAAGTACCACCTAGACCAAAAGTAATTTGAGTTGTACCAACTGAAGTAGTGGTTAAACCGTTGGTGCCAGTAAAGGAAAGGGTGGTACCAGTAGCAACAGTTTGAGCGGCAGAACCAAAAGCTACCCAGCCTAAAGAAGTATTATTGAGGAAAGCTAAATCACCTAAAGCTCTTTTAGTCACAATATCTGAACCATCAACAAAGAGAGCAGTAGTACCAGTACCCACATTAACACCAGTAAAGGTGAGAGTACCACCAACAGATAAATTGGTAGTGATATTACCATTACCAACTACATGCAGTTTAGAGGTAGGGTTGGTGGTGCCGATGCCGACGTTGCCAACCATAAATGTAGTATTAGGCTCAAAACTGCTACCAAAAGCCACTCTTTCTTTAACTAAAATTATATCTTTGGCATATATTGTGCCATAATTACCGTCTTCGGGTTGATTCCAAACTCCAGCATAGAGAGGTGAGCCGGCATTTCCTCCCACTGTTGCCGTAGTATAACGAAAAGTTCCATAACTTGTCTGACCATCATCGCTAAGATACACAGACGAGGACCAGCTCCAATCATCTCTATAAACGAACATTATAACTCTGTCACCTACTTGACTAACTTTACCGCGACCACCATAAGATATAACCGTACCATTTGGTAAAAGTGAACTGAGATTTCCCCAATCAGGATATCCAAAACTAGTGCCATAATTAGTACTATAGCCAGTGCCAGTTATCTCACTAATCTGAGATTTTACAACATCTAAATTCTTGTATCTTGCATCTAGAGATTGAGTACTTATCTTAATATCTGTTGCGTTGACAGAACCGCTCACATCGAGTTTTTCGGTTGGTCCTGTAGTCCCAATCCCCACATAAGAAGCAAAGTAAGCGGTAGAACCGACACCAAATTTACTATTAGTGTAAAGAGAATAATTAGGATCAGTGGCACCAGCACCAATGGTGGTAGCTAAAAGAGAACCATTAACTTCGAGTTTGTAACCAGGATTGGTGGTACCTATACCCACATTGCCACTTTCATTAAGAACCATTTGGGCAGTGGTGGTGAAGGCCGGCAAAGTAGAACCGCTGACCATAAAGCCTAAATAATCGGTAGTGCCGGTGACCATTCGGATGCCGGCACCATTGACAGCGGATCGGCCGATGAGAATGCCAGTATCATAAGAAACACCATCGGTAATAACCTTGATGCCATAATCGTCTCCAGTGGTGGTCTTGCTGACTTGTAAAAGGTGGGTGGGGTTGGTGGTGCCGATGCCGACGTTGCCAGTTGTATTTATATAAAAATCAGGTGTAGTGGCGTCACCTAACCAAATATACCCCTCGCCTGTAGTTCTGGTATTTGTGTTTATTTTCAATCCATATCCTGATCCATTCGCTGCTGAATTGATTTCTAACTTTGCACCTGGACTCGTCGTCCCAATACCCACATAAGAAGCAAAGTAAGCGGTAGAACCGACACCAAACTTGCCATTGGTATACAAAGAATAATTAGGGTCAGTAGCACCAGCACCAATGGTAGTGGCAAGAAGAGAACCATTAACTTCGAGTTTGTAAAGAGGATTGGCAGTACCAATACCGACATTGCCTAAATTGTTAATAGTTAACTCATTATTTCCGGCACGTTGGAAATAGAACCATCCTCCGGCAGTAGCATTTAAAATCACACTAGCTGAACCAGTTTTGTCTAAAGTCAAAACATTTTTGATATCTAGGGCGGCTTCAGGACTAGTAGTGCCAATGCCAACCCGACCGTTTGTTGTATCTAAATTTAATAAACCGGATTGAACATTTAGGGCGGTGGTGGAAGTGGCCAAATTCCAGTTTTGGGCTTGGGCTAGGGTGACTCCGCCGGCGGCATCGAGGACAATGTCGCCAGCATTAAAAGTCCTAAGAATTAAATCAGAAGAATTGAAAGATTCGCCAGATTGAAGGTAGATGGGTGCAGAAGATTTGATATAAGAGGCTGTGGGGTTGGTGAAATTTAAGTCATAAGCAATTGATACATCACCAGCAGAGGTGAAGGAAGTTGGATTGTTGAAAGTAGATTGGACAGAAGAGATATTGACAAGATCGGAAGATCCGTCGTTGATGGTTAAGAAATTACCAGTGAAACCAACATCAGAAATGTAGAGTTTGGAAAGAGGGTTGGTGGTACCGATGCCGATATTGCCATTTGAATTTAGAATTGAAAGAGCTGTGTTCCAAGAACTGTTATAGTAATCGATATTAAAATTATTGCCGGTAGTGCTTTTCCTTAGACCCCAGTTTCTTCCAGTATCACTTCCTAAATAAATACCAGCACCACCAGCAGAATCAGATGATTTTGATTGGAGGATGTTGCCTGTGATGTGAAGTTTTTCAATAGGATTGGTAACACCGATGCCAACATTGCCAGCGGTGGAGAGATACATGACTTCAGTTGAACCAATATTTAGTCTAGTGGCTTCGGTTAAGGCTCCGCCTAATTTGAATTGAGAACCAGAAAGGGTCAAACCGTTACCCGCGGTGTAGGTACCACCAATGCCAGAAGCGGAAACCCAGGAAGCAGTGCCATTGGCATCAGATTGGAGTAGATAGCCATTGTTAGCACCAGTGGTGAGAGTAATTTTAGGAGAGGTAATGCCAATGCCCACCGAAAGATTTCCACCTGCAGTAACATTACCCCCGGCTGTAACAGTAAAACGAGAAGCAATAGTGCTGGTACCGACATCGTAATTTTTGAATTCTAAAAAGTTGTAATTGCGATTGGTATTGTTGATGACGCCTTCGTATAAATTACCCGTGGTTAAGTTGGCGTTGGTGGCAGAAATAAAGCCTTGAACTGTGGTACCAACCCCTTCGGTGGTGAGTTTAATAATACCGGCGGCATCGGGATTGATTTCGATGTTACCGCCAGAACCATCAGAAGCTTTTAGAAGTAGGCTTTGACCTTCAATGGCAAAAGTACCTGAGACAGATTTGATAGTAGGGGAAGTTTCGCCTAAATTTAAATTACCAAGAGCGTCGATCACCATGACAGTATCTTTTAGACCGCTAGCAGAGGGAGGCAGTCCCTGTAATGTTTCTGCGTTCAGAGCATAGGCGACAGTGGCAATTTGTTGACGAGGAGACATGGTTTCACTGCCGGCGGTAATTTCTAAATACACAGCAGTGTTCTCGGAAAAAACAGATTCGGAAATTTCGGTGCCGTGAGTGGTGCCAATAACCACTGAAAAAATTCCGTTTTCGTCCGGTGTTACTGTTTGAGAGTTGCCAATGTCAGAAGAATAAAGAGAAGTGCCTGTGCCGACAGCGGCTGTATCGTAAAGCCTAAAAATAATACCGGTCGATGAACTTATTGGATTACCTGAAGAATCGGTCAGTCGTCCTTGAAATGACAAGGAGCGGCCTGGTCGAGCTGGACTGGCAATGGTGGAATAAGCTAAGTTCTTTTGAGCTTTGAGTATGGTTTGGGTATAAAGGCCATAAAGAAGACCAGAGGCAATAATGATTAAACTAGCTATAATAAGATATTTTGAAAAAGGGATGAAAAATTTTTTTGAGGTAATGGAATGTACGGGCGATTCATGAATCGCCCGTACAGGAGGAGAAATATATTTCTTTTTGATTAAAAATTTTTGGAAAGAAGCGAGGGAGGATAGCTTTCTTTGAATTGAGGCTGGAGAAGCATCGGTGCTTTTTAGAAAAGCCGCATATTGGTCGAATTGCGATTGGTTAAATTTTAAATTCATTGAACAAACCCTCTGTCACTACGTGACATCTCCCTTAACAGGGCGATTGTTTTTTTCTGCCCAATTTATAAACTGGTGTATGTCATTGATATAGTTTTTTATAGTGTTTTGGGAGAAATTTTTGTGAATCAGGTGTTTTTGATATTGGGAAATTAAGTTTTCTGTATTTAGGACAGGTTGTGAATCACTTTTACGACGATGGAGAATTTTTTTTATTGGATTTGATTTGATTAGTTTTTGATCTAGGGCGAATTGGCAAAACTTATTTAGGGAAGCTAAATAGCGAGAGTTGTTGGGGTCGGAGGAAATGGAGGAGATATATTGCTCGAGATTTGATTCTGTGTAGGGACAGGTCGCGACCTGTCCGTACTGAAGATGGGATTGTTTGGCGAGCTGTCCGTATTTGTTGTCAATAAATTTTAGATATTTATTAACGTCGACTACATAATTGCGAACAGTTGATGAAGATAGGTTTTTATTTTGTAACCAAAGTCTGAATGGTTCTAGTGTGGTGTTTAGAGCAGTGTCCATGGTGTTATTTCCACAACCACATAAAAGCGGTGGCGATGATAAGAAATGGCACGAGTCTTTCTGCTAGTGCATTTAAGTGCAAAGATAAAGTTTTAGGTTTATTTTTATATTTTTTATACATGTTTATATAAAATTAATTAGTATATATATAATTTATCTACTATAAGAAAAAGGCTGTCAACAGGCGGTTTGATGGAGTTTTTGATATATTTTGATAGTATGATTTTGGCCAATTAATAATTAATAATTAAGAATTAATAATTTCACAAGGGCTTGCACGGTGTGTATAGCTACTATCGATCTATATCTATTAAAGTCTAAATATCTAATTAATAAGATTAAAAATTAAAGTAATTTCGGATATGCACGGAAAATGCAGTATGATATTAATTGATAGGGAAATTCATGCTGGTTGGAAAAAATGTTTATGTAGGGGCGCCCCGCCAGGGCGCCCGTACAGCAAGACAGGGATGTTTCATATCATAAATAATAATTATTCTGTAAACATAGTCTAAATATTAAAATGTTTAAATATTAGCAATGAAAACAGGTTGGTGCAATTATAGTAAGGCCAAAGAATAGGTAGTATTTTGATATGGTTTTTTTTTGCCTATTTTATTGACAGATTTGTTTGATTGATAAACACCTAATAGGTTTTAGTCTGATATATAAAGATAATTAAAGACGTAGATTGTGGTTAAAATTTGAAAATTTAATGTAGGGGCGTCCCGCCAGGACGCCCTATATTTATAATTTTAAATTAAATGGATTTTATGATGATGGATTAATGTTAATTAAGGCAAGAATATAGGGATAAAGTGGCCTTATTTTTTACTAGCAATGGATTGTTTAACTGACAATTAACTAGATTTTATATAAAATTTAGTGAGATATACAGTAGTATCAAATACTTGCTTTACTAATTTGTGATATTCTTTTAATTATAGTAGATATGAAAGTTAATAAGCAATTTATAGTCAGTTTGACTGGGTTGATAGTGGGGTTGGTTTTGGTTTATTTTTTTGCCTGGCAACTAATTCCCAAGTCCTTAGTAACTTTTACTCGGGCATCGACTGTGGGTAAGGTTGATTTAAGTAAATCTCTTTTAATTGGGTCAAAAATTTTGGCCGTGGCCGATGGGGAAGACAAATGCGTTGTTAATGTTTTTGTGGTTGATAGAAGTGGCAAGGGAATTTCGGGCAAGACAGTGAGTTTGAATGGTATAAATACTGTGAGTCCGGCAAGTAGTGTGAGTGATAACTTGGGTAAAGCGACTTTTACGATGACTTCAATAGAAGCGAGGCAATTTGAACTTGAGGCGAGTGTTAATGGAGCATTTTTAAATAATAAATTAACGGTGACGTTTAGAAAAAAATAATTATGGGTTGGATGGCTGTTTGAACTTCAAAGAGAGTTTGTGATGTAGTTGTAATTAGTTTTCTGAGAAATGTTGGCAATCTATGTTGGCGGTTGCCAATGACGAGGTTGGGCGAATGTAAACTGGAAGTTGGGGGAATTCAAAGATTATTCTTATTTTTGAGCTATTTTGGAGAAAATTAGAAGATAAGATTATGGGATAGGGGAATAAAATTTGATATTTTGTAGAGACGCGCTGCAGCGCGTCTCTACAGACAATGGGATTGCTCCTGCCTGCCGGCAGGCAGGTCGTCGCAAAGCCTCCTCGCAATGGCGTATTAATAAATCGGAAAATAATATTTGTAGGAACAGACCCTTGTGTCTGTTCATTAAAAAATAAATTAAAAATGGGTGGGATTTTTTTGTAGAGACGCATTGTATGCGTCTCTCATAAACAATAAAATATTTATTTTAAATAAAGAGACGCGCTGCAGCGCGTCTCTACGTTGGATAATATTAATTTTAATTTGAAAAATTTGTTGTTTGGGCAGAGACACAAAGGTCTGCGCCTACGATAGGGTGTTTTTTTATTTCATTGAGATACTTAGCTTGGCGTCGAGGGCGGCGGCAACTTTTTTTAGAAATGCGAGAGATGGATTGTAGTTACCGGATTCCAGACGGGAGAGAGCTGATTGTTTGGTGCCCATTTTTTCGGCTAATTGTTTTTGGGAAATACCAATTTCAAGTCGTTTACGAATAATTGCTTCGATGATTTCGTATTCTGGCCCAAGCCGATCATATTCGGCTTTGATTTCAGGATCCATAAGAGCTTTCTTTTTGAATTCAGAAAAAGGGACGAGATTTATTTTATTTGAAATTTTCATAAGCTTATTATAACATATATGTTATATGTTTGTTAATTGTTTAATTCTTATCATTGCTGTTTTTATGTCTTGAGTTGGTGTTTTTCTGGATTTTTTAATAATTGCGTGGACAAAAACAGTTTTGTCTCGATAGAAACAATAAAATACGCGGATTTCGCGTTGACCATGGATTCTTAATTCATAAAGATTCTTCTGAATTTTTTTTGAATATGGCATGCCCAATTTTTCTCCATATGTTTCTAACAGATCAGATAATCTAATGAATTTTGATAATGTCGCTTTATCCAATGAATAAATATATTCTCTTAAATCTGGGTTAATAAAAAATGTTTCCATGTAATTATTATTACATAAAATTAAGATGTGGTTTTTGGTAGGGGCGGGGCTGGCCCCCGCCCTGAATAAAAATGAATTAAACAAAATGGGGCGACCGCCAGGGTCGCCCCTACAGAATGGGTGGAATTAAATATAATGTTTACGTTTGGTAGGGGCGATTCATGAATCGCCCCTACATTGGATATGTTGTGTTTTATAGAGACGCATTGTATGCGTCTCTATGGACAAAAGAAAAAGGGGTTTGATTATTGTTTATTTTTAGATTCTTGATAGAATTAAGGTGTTCTTAAATAAGCTAAATCCCTCCAGTTCTGTAATAGGACCTGGAGGTTTTTTTTGGCTTTGTGGTAAATTTAACTATGGATAAATTATTGGTAATAATAGATGGGAGTAATTTTTATCATGGAAGTAAAAATTTGTGTCCTGAAGTTCATTTAACAAATTTTAATTATCGAAAATTAGTGGAAAAAGTAGTTGGGCAAAAAGGAATGAGAATATTATATTGTGTGGGAGAAATTAAGAGGGAATCTGGAAATAAAAAGGCAGAGGGAATGTATGCTCAACAACAGTCATTATTTTATAATTTAGAACAACAAAAAATTGAAGTTTATAAAGGTTTTATGTTGAAAAGTGACGGTAAGTATCACGAAAAAGGTGTTGACGTAAAAATGGCGGTGGAGATTACCGCCGGAGCTTTAAAAAATGAGTATAATGTTTGTTATTTGATTTCTTCTGATACAGATATTGTTCCAGCAATATTGGAGGCAAAGGTAGTGAAAAAGAAAATAATTTATGTTGGGTTTGAGAAAAAATTAAGTCGGGCAATGATGAGGAATTGTACTGGGGTGGTGGAGATAAAGAGAAAGATGATTCGAGATTAAATCTGCTTCGTCCTTTGTCCTTGCAATGACGGATAAATGGGGAAATATGATTGTAGGAACAGACCTTTGTGTCTGTTCATTAAAAAAACGTAGGGGCGGGGCTAGCCCCCGCCCTGAATAATAATGGATCAAATAATGGGGCGACCGCCAGGGTCGCCCTTACAGAATGGGCGGAATTAAATATAATGTTTACGTTTGGTAGGGGCGATTCATGAATCGCCCCTACATTGGATATGTTGTGTTTTGTAGAGACGCGCTGCAGCGCGTCTCTACAATGGATAATATTAATTTTAATTCGAAAAATTCACAGCCCCATTATTGTAAAGAGTTTTGGTTTGGGTGGCGGTGAGAGCGTAATTATAAATACGAACATCATCAATTTGGCCGGAAAAGAATTCTGAATTAGCGTTGGCCTGACCTATATGTAGGGGAAGAGACGGATTTACAGTACCCATACTTGTTCCTGTCCAGTCGTTATATCCATCCCTAACTCCGTCTAGATATATGTAAGACTTAGAATTATTATAATCGTAAACGAACACAAGATGATGCCAAACACCATCAGTAACTGTATTAGTTCCGCTGACACCTCCACTGTTGCTACTAGCATCTAACATTTGCATAACAGCATAATCTCCATTATTTGTGTGAGTTCTCAATATCCAATAAGGAGCACCTCCAGAAATTCTACCCATAACCCTAACATAACCACCGTTTTGACTCGTCTTTTGACTTGATTTAACCCAGAAAGATGTTGACCAGCCGTGTTGTTGAGGATTTAAGTTGGTATTGTTTCCTAAGTTTATATAGTCGTCGATTCCGTCAAAACTTAGCGATGAGTTGAGTTTACCGCTAGCGCCATTGGTCCAGGCTGCTGATGTGCCAACAGCACAGGTTCCAAGGGAATTTTGGGTTCCAGAGGTACCAATTGATATACCACCAGTGGTGCCGACACCAGAAGAATCGTAAACTATAGATCCTTGGCATTCGTCAAATTTCCAGTGACCCACAGGTCCACCGCGGTTGTAGTCCCAGGCGACTTGAGCTGGTGTGCGGGCGTAGTTAAAGTATTCTGCTTGATCGATGAGACCTTGAAACCAACGTGTTCCGTCTAACCTTCCTATTACAGGAGGTGAATCGGTAATATTTGGTGTTGTGTCAGTTCCTTCCACTGCTCCTGAAACTAGCTGTCCATTTACATAAATTTTTGATGTGGTTGAAATTGTTCCGGCTGTTTTAGTACCACAAACATAATACCAAGTATTTAAAGATAAGGCGTTTGAGGCTCGCCAACGATTTACCCAAAAATCAATTGCAGGTCTGCCTTGATAAACAGTAAAACTTAATCCGTTATTGGTAGAGCCGGTTGAATTGTTTCCCATAAATGATGGATAATCTGATGGCCATGAAATTCCGATCCATTTCATCCAGGCACACATGGTAAATTCTGCATTTCCGGAAATTCCTAAATTGTTTGTTCCTAAAATATAATTATTGGCGCCATTAAAACTACCGGCTTTACCAATTTTACCTTGGGACCATTGATTGCCAAGTGTGCCTTGCCAAATTCCATTATTATTATTGCCGCTGGTATCATAAGCAGTAGTCCCCACACCTTCCTCAAATTTCCATTCGCCGACTGGGGGGTTGCAGGTCGAAGTATCGCCGGGGATACAGTATGATCTATTTGAAGAAGCATCGACAGCGCCTGATGAATTGGTTCCTAAATTGCCCATAACTATGGCAGAACCTCGATTATAATCTAGTTTGATATCTTCAGCAGTTAAGGCTGTGTTGTAAATTTTAACTTCATCAATAAGGCCTTCCCAAAAAGCTCCACTTCCATTATATTTACCGATATATAATGGAGTGCTGGTTGCATTAGCTTTAGTTGCATAAGTTCCAGAAGAAACTAAATTTCCATCAACATATAAATATTTTGTTCCTGTTAGACTGGTATCACGAGACAAGACAGCAACTATCTGATGCCATTGGTTTCTGGATGGCTCAGTAATGGACATCCAGGCGACAGAATCAGTTGAATCTCCTGTCCCCCAGGTTAAATAATTATTTGAAATAAATAATATATAATCTGTATTAGTGCTGGAGTCGGTTTGGCGTTTGGCTAAAATAGTATGGGTATTAGTATCAGCAGTAGTAGAGTAGTACCAAACTGAAATGGAAATGCTACCCGAATAACCTATATCGAGGGCAGGATTATCACTAATGGTTGTATAATCCCCGCCATCGAAACTTAAAGCTTTGTTGAACTTACCATTATTAGTCCAGGTGGGGGCGGAGTTGCCGGTGCCAAAAGTACCATTTAAAACAGAACCTCCAAAGCCGGAATTGTTGGTGGTTGATCCATAGCCTTCGTCCATTTTCCAATAAGCTAGTTGGGAACCGACCGGGGAGCCGCCAATAGGGTGGCCGGCGTTCATGTCTTCGATAATTTGTCTTTGGTTGCGAGGGTAGTTATAAATTTTGACATCGTCGATGATCCCTGAAAAAAATTTTGAATTAGAATAATAATGGTGATCACCAATGCTGGGTGAAACTCCAGGAGGATAACTGTTCCAACTGGCCCCTGAATGGGTCCCTGTGCCGCGAATAATGCCATTTACATATGTAGTGAAATTGTTTCCGGTTCGAGTTACTGTAATATAATAAATATTATTAGCAGTAACATTTGCTCCAACAGTATCATATAAAATTAAGTCGCCAGTATTATAAGTTTTAAAATGAACTCTAATTTCATTATTAACCAAAAAAATACCTGCCCAAGAACTACCAGTTGAACCACCGGCGCCTTCGACATAAATGGCTTTTGAGTTTCCATTAATTAATGTTGGCTTAATAAAAGTTGAAACTGTAAAATTTGATAAATTTACGGAAATGCCTTTATTGGCAAATCTGGTTAAATTTACAAATTGATTGCCATTAAATTTTAATCCAGAACCATATTTTCCAATGTCCCATGTAGGAGAATAATTATCAGCGCCTAATGATCCACTGTAGTTGTTACCACTTTTATCATAAGCAGTAGTGCCTACATTTTCATTAAAATCCCAATAACCAATTGGTCCGGGTGCCCAATTGTAGAGTTGGGAAACTTCGGAAGGGGAGAGGGCACGGTTGTAGATACGGACTTCGTCGAGGGAACCGCTGAGTTTTTCACCTCCTCCGGCGTTTTGTCCAAAATAAACAGGGTTGTTGTTGTCATATACTATACTTGTCTTCGTTCCATCATAGGTTCCAACTAACGCTCCATTTATATAGTACTTAACCAAAGTAGAAGAACCATCCCATGCTATAGCAACATGTGTCCACTCACCCCAAGATATAGTACCATAGGTTCCTGAGCTTTCTCCATCAATTCTTGTGTGAAGCCCTCCCCCTGAACCAACATATATTGCCCAATCAAAATAAGTGCTGACATGGCTTCCATCTTGTTGAGGATATTGGACCACACTCTGCCAACCTCCGGTGCTATTGAGCTTCACCCATGCTCCCATTGTAATTGCACTCACTGGCTTTTTTAATGAAGCATCGTAAGAGACCTTGATGTAATTTGTTGTTCCATTGAAACTTAAACCAACCCCGTATTTTCCAGGTGACCAGGTGGGGGCGGAATTGCCGGTGCCGAGAGTGGCAGTATTATTATTTCCCGAAGAATCGACAGTTGTTGTTCCGACGTTTTCATCCATTTTCCAATAACCAATTAGGCCGTCGGTGAGAGCGGAAAGATTTTGGTTACTAGAACCTAAATTAGCCGAGGTGCCTTTGGTGGAAGATGAATGGGACTTACCTGCGGCATAATCCTGTTTAATCTGCGTTGCAGATCGAGCATAGGGATAAACTTTAACGTCGTCAAGGAAGCCATTCCATCGTTGTGATATACCGCCAATTTGAGTAGCGCCGGAGGCATCCACTGGATTAGAAAGTGATTGATTTGTAGAGAGTGTCATCTCTTTACCATCTAAATAAATTTTTCCTACTGTACCATTTTTAGTTCCGACGAGATAATGCCATTGGTGATCATTGGGAAAAGAATTGGATTGAGCGGTAACATTGGTGCTGGCCCCCGCCTGGCTAAACCTAAAATGAATTTTACCGGCGGTAGCAGTGGAGGTAGTGTTTTCCACTCTGAACAAATAGCCATAATTTTGGTAAGATTCGTTGGAAATAATTTCATAATTATCGGACACGGTACCTAAATCTTTACCCAATTTAACCCAAGCGCTGATAGTTATATTGGTTATATTTTTAGTGAGGGTATTATTGGTGCCTAAGCTTACATAACTTGTTGACTCGTTAAAGTAGAGACATTTTCCAGTCATACATTGGTCTTCAGTTTGCCAGGTGGCAGCACTAATAAGACCGTTTAAGGCACTTGAACTGGAATCATAAGCAGTAGTACCAACACCTTCATCAAATTTCCAATAGGCGATGGGGGCAAGGGATTGTTCCTCGGTGGCAGGGGTACCGGTGGAGATATTTTCCATAGAATCGTCTCCCTTGAGCCATAGTCCTCCGTAGTTATGGTAGTCAGAGGTAGACCCTGTCCAAAATGCTCGATCTTGGTGACTAACGGTACTACCCCAAAAACTTCCGTTCCAACAAGAACCATACCACCAAGCATAGTTATAGCTATTGGCACAATTGCTTCCACTGGCGTCATGATCCGCATCTGTTGTAGTTAAAGGTCTGTTATTATGATATGAATAAATTCCCGGTGAGCCAGTTCCCGTGATCTGAGTTTCACCAGACATAGTGAGCGCATAGTAGTTTCCAGTATCTAATGAAAAGCTGGTGTAATCATAGCGCTTGGTAATACTTGTTGGACTTGATCCAACTTCAACTCTAATGTAATCACCTAGATAATTCCAATGCTTTACTCCAAGAAAAAGGGAAAACGAAGTTAAGTCAGAACTGTAAGTGCCTGATGTATTAATATTATTCACAACTTGATTCCAGTTGGGATTTGGTCCAGGTGTAGAGCTTGAGACGTGGTTAAGGACTAAAGACCAACCACTACTATCAGTAGTCATGTCACAATAAACCTGGATTTTATTATCATCGTTGCCACCTGGAGTGACGTAATATAATCCATCAGAAGTAACACTGCCCTGATCACGCATCATTTGACATGATGTTCCTGGGTAGTTGGTTGATCCCAATGTATTCTCAATATTGGAAACTGAAGGATTGCCATAATAAACAAACACATTGGACCCCGAGCTAGGAAGATCCTCCATTTTTACATAGACTGAAGATGAAGAACTATTGCAATTTATTACCCAATGGTCAAGGAGTTTACCACTTTGACTAGTAACTCTAATATCATCACAATCCGATTGCATCTTGCCAGTGGAAATAAGAGTAGAGGTGTTTAGCGTAATTTTAATTCTTTGATTGCTAAGATCAGAACCGGAAGAATTGGTAACATCAACCCTCGTCCTATACCCCCAACCATCATTCCACCAGGCAGCAGAAATTTTATTCTGAGGATAAAATTTAAATAAGGCCACAATACCAATCAGTAGAAAGAAGAGAATAATGAAAAGGGATTTATAGGAAAAGCGGGTCATTTAAAACCCCCTATAATCCCTCCTCTTCGAGGATCTAACGACCTCAAAAAGGGGGATCTAATGTTAGTGGTGGGTTTATTACGAGGCATAAGTGTGTATAAAAAGGATAACATTTTTTGATTCTGTAGGGGCGATTCATGAATCGCCCCTTTGTGTCTGTTCATTAAAAAATGAATTAAAAAAATAATTATGTAATAATAATTACATATGTCTTATGAAATATATGTTTTGAGAAAAGATGAATTTGTAAAGTTTTTGAGTAAGTTAGATAATGATGGCAGAGCTAGATTGATGAGAGGGAATTAAAAACAGCAATTAGACGATTGACAGAAATATAGCGTTTATGCTATATTATTTTTATGGATAACTGGGAAACAATAAAAAAAGAAATATTAAATAATTCTGAAGTAAAAAAGACCTATGATGGTTTGGAAGTAGAGTATCAGATATTGAGTGATATGGTTAGAATTAGAAATCAAAAGAAAATTACTCAAAAAGAATTGGCAAAAAAGATGGGAACAACTCAATCGGCATTATCTAGATTTGAAATGGGGGATGTAAATCCAAGTTTGGATTTTTTAAAGAAAGTGGCGAGTGCTTTGGGAAGTAAATTGGTGGTGAGATTAGAATGAAATCCCTTTGAATTATTTTATTGAAATACTTAACTTGGCGTCGAGGGCGGTGGCGATTTTTTTGAGAAAGTGTAAAGAGGGGTTGCCATTCATTGATTCAATTCGGGAAATAATCGTTTGAGTGGTGTTGGCTTTTTTGGCAAGATCTTGTTGAGTCAATTTATTTTTTAATCGCTTTTTAATTATTTGTCGAGAAAGTTGATATTCGGTTTCAGAATCATCCCAGACTTTTTTAAAATCAGGATTTTTAAGACTTTTTTTAAGATATTCTTCAAAAGAAGTATATTTTCTTTGTTTCATGAACTTATTATATATCTTTTAGAATATATTAGTCAATAATATCTTTATATCTTTTAAAAGTAATGGCAATTTCTTTTGATGGAGTTTTTTTGGTTTTTTTAATAAAACCATGTAAAAGTATTATGGTATTTTGGTTTTCGGTAATATAAAAGATTTGAGCGTTATCTTTACTATATTGGGACATTATTATAAATAATAACAAAAATGTAATTTAAAATACAATATTTATTTGTAGGAACAGACCGTTGTGTCTGTTCATTGAAAAAAACAAATATTTGGTGGAATATTTGTAGAGACGCGCTGCAGCGCGTCTCTACACAGAATGGGATTGCTTCGTCCTTTGTCCTCGCAATGACGGGTTGGTAGGGGCGATTCATGAATCGCCCCTACATTGGATATGTTGTGTTTTGTAGAGACGCATTGTATGCGTCTCTACAAACAATAAAATATTTATTTTAAATAAAGAGACGCACACAGTGCGTCTCTACGTTGGATAATATTAAAATTAATTTGAAAAATTCACGGCTCCATTATTATAGACATCCTTGACTTGTGTGGCGGTGAGGGCGTAGTTATAAACTTGAACATCATCAATTTGGCCGGGGAAGAAATATCCTCCACTTTCATCCTCTTTTCCTATGTAGATATATTCACTGTCGTTACATTTTGAAAAAGCCTGAGTATTCTTTAAGCTTCCATCTAAATAAACTTTACCTGTTCCAGAATCATAAGTATAAACTAAATGATGCCAGTTGCCATTAAAAGCATTAGACCCAGAAACCATATTGCTAATATAATTTCCGTCTTGAAGCCCTATATTCGTATTGCCTGAATTTTTACCGATAAAAAATTCTGTTCCAGCACCTGAATCATAACCTCCAATTATTGGCCTGTAACTGTCTCCTGATGATCCGGTGAATTTAAACCAAACTGCGACAGAAAGCCTACTACCAAGATATCCTCTAGTAATGCTGGTTGAAACATAATCATCTGTTCCATCAAAACTTAGCGAGGAGTTGAGCTTACCACTCGCCCCGTTGGTCCATGCGGCGGAGGTGCCGACAGAACAAGTGCCGACAGAATTTTGGGTACCAGAGGCACCAATATTTAAAGTTCCAGTGCTTCCATTCATACTCCAATCACCAATGGCGGTTCCTTGGCATTCATCAAATTTCCACCAAGCAATTGGTTTGCCACGATTGTAGTCCCAGGATATTTGAGCTGGTGTGCGGGCGTAGTTGTAGATTTTGACTTGATCGATTGCTCCGGCAAACCAATATCCAGTTGCCAATCTGGCACCAACATTAATAACTTGATTAATTGATATATTGTTAGGAGCGGTATTTTGACTGATTCCGTTGACAAACAATTCAGTGTTTATGCCATTGGAAGTACCGGTAATGTAATACCATTGGTTATTAGAAAATTTGCCGGCAGTGGTATTGATTGATGTACCCCAAGAAGTACCAATACCTACACCGTAGCCCATATGACCATCGGCATATGTGACAAAAGTTAAATACTTATCGCCAGTTCCGGCTGAAAGAGGGTCGCCGTAATTATGAAGGTTAGTGGGTTTCATCCAAAATCCAATAGTAAAACTTGAACCTAAATTAATGGCTGAGGATGTTTGAATGTAATCATTAATCCCATCAAAATTTAATCCCGACCCGGTTTTGCCTTGGGCCCAGGTGGGGGAGGAATTGCCTGAGCCTAAAATACCATGTAAATTATTACCACTAGTATCGTAGGCAGTCGTGCCAACGCCTTCGTCCATTTTCCATTCAGCTATTGGAGGATTACAAGTGGAAGTGTCGCCTGGAATGCAATATTCGCGAGCGGCGGAAAATGAATTGGTAGTACCATCTGATTCAGTACCTTTGGAACCCATAACTATTGATTTACCTTGGTTATAGTCAAGTAAAATATCGTTGTCGGTTAATGCAGAATTATAAATTTTGACTTCGTCGATAATGCCTGAAGAATAACTGATAGCACTATTGTTGTAATTGTAACGACCGATGTTTTTATAACCATCAGATGTACTAAGAAATGGGTAAGCACCATTGAAGGTACTGCTGGTATAAACTTTTTTGCCATTGACATAAAAATCAACCAAATTACTTCTTATCACTACACTGACGTAACTCCAACTATTCATACTGACCAAACCCGTCGATGTTGAAGGGATAAAATGGGCTGTAGTAATTGCATCTTCGATATCAATAGTCATTGATCCGGTTGAGTTAACCCTAAAATAATTAATATAACCGTTAATGCTGTAGCTGGAACCATGTTGGAAAATATAAGTAGTGGATATGGGTTTAACCCAAGCAGAAATTGTGATTTGAGACAAACCCAAAAGAATATCTGAAAGTCCTCGGATATATTGACCGTCTACAAAACTCAAAGCTTTGCCAAATTTGCCATCATTGGTCCAAGTGGGAGCAGAGTTGCCGGTGCCAAAAGTGCCAGTGTAATTGTGAGAACTGAAATCATAAGTAGCTGAACCATAGCCTTCGTCAAATTTCCAATAAGCCAGTTGGGAGCCAACAGGGGAGCCGCCAATAGGGTGGCCGGCGTTCATGTCTTCGATTATTTGTCTTTGAGTGCGAATATAATTATAAATTTTGAGGTCATCTAACAGACCATCGTATGATTGGCTAGCGGAAAAACCACCACCAACACTATCTTGATCTTGACCTAAAATAAAGCCTCCAGAAGATATGTTTAATGGCAGAGTTCCCGATATGCCTTGGTTTTTTAAAATCCCATCAACATATAAAACCATGTTTCCGGTTGATTGGTTTCGAGTGACTGAAATGAAGTGCCATTCTCCATCATTGGTGCTTATGTTTGTGTCAACATTAACATTTCTAGTTCGGATATCAAAATTCTGTTGATAAGCAATAAAAAGTTCATTGTCACTATTACTACCTGCACCTGAAATAATTCCATCTGCACTACCAGACGATTTCATCCAGAAAGAAGTAGTAAAATCTTGAAGGCCATTGATGGCTTGGTAGTTTATGTCGGCATAACTATCGACACTTCCATTGAATTTTCCAGCCCTACCATATTTACCTGGAATAAAAGATACATTGTTGAGTACACCAGAAAAATTATTTCCTGATAGATCATTAAGAATAGAACCTGAACCCTCATCAAAATTATAGTAGGCTTTTGGTCCGGGTGCCCAATTGTAAAGTTGGGAAACTTCGGAAGGGGAGAGGGCACGGTTGTAAATACGAAGGTCGTCAATAGAGCCATCAAAACGATTATCTCCTTGGTATCCTCCTAAAAATGCAGTCCCGCTACTAACAGGGAGAGCTGTGTTTGTATAACTTGCAGTTCCTACATTGACTCCGTCACGATAAAAATTTATTGTTTTTGCATTTAGGTCGTGGACTACTGATATAAAATACCATTGATTAATATTCCAACTTAGACTATTAGAATTTAATGTATTGTAGGTACTACCGTTTGCATATTGATAACGTATTTCGCTTGAGGCTCCCGCCATCCAAACTATATGGAAACCGCTTGTTCCCGACTGACCATTACGATTATAGAAATAGTTTTCACTTTTGAACGAATTGAATTTATACCAACCTGATAGTGTAAAATAATTTCCGGTGTTTAAATTAGCACTACTACCTAAACTTACATTACTATTGACACTTCCAAAACTTGTTCCAATTCCAAATTTTCCACTCGACCAAGTAGCTCCTGATAATGTTCCAGTATTTCCATTCCCAGAACTATCAGCAGTAGTTGTACCAACACCTTCGTCCATTTTCCAATATCCAACCAATCCATTAGATAAAAAGTCACCGGATTGATTAGAGCCGCCGAGGTTGACAGAAGTGCCTTTGGTTGAAGATGAATGGGCCTTGCCTGCGGCATAATCCTGTTTAATCTGCGTTGCAGATCGGGCGTAGGGATAAATTTTGACATCATCTATTTTGCCGTCGGTCATCCAGCCATGAAGTGTTCCGATAACCAAGTTACTAGAATTATTAACACTACCAGTGACTGAAGAAATATCAAGTTCACTGGATTGTTTTATACCATTGACATAAACTTTAATTTTTCCGGCGGTACGATCAAATATATATTCAAAATGAGTCCATTTATTTTGAGTGTCGGCTGGTTTATAACCTGAATCATAAGTAAGAGTTGAATTAATATAATTAGTACCATCATTAATACAAAAGACTGAGCCGTTTGATTGATAACCGTGACCAATATAAAAACCAGGGTTTCCCGTTGCATAACAATTATTAACTTCTTTGGAAATCATAAAGGTTGATTTGGGATAGGTATAATCGCGGAGAAGTGTCCAGGCGGAAATAGTGAAACTATTGGTGCTGAAATTTAAACGAGCATTGCTTAGTGCGGTGATACTTCCGCTGCTGGGAAAATTTAAACATTTTCCAGAAATGCATTGATCTTCTGTTTTCCAAGCTGCTCCACTTATAGTGGCATTATTTTGGTTTGAAGTGGAATCGTATGCAGTAGTACCAACACCTTCGTCAAATTTCCAATAGGCAACGGGGGCGGTGGATTGCTCTTCGGTGGAAGGTGAGCCAGCACTTTGATTAACATCAAGAGTAATATTGCTTTCTCTAATATAAACCTTTGTTTCTTGGTATTCGTATAGTGATAGTCCAAGTCCACTATCTTTTGGTGAAGTATTTCTAGCATTACCATTACAGTAATTGTTTCCACCACCTGTACAACTAACACTAATAGTATTAAATGAACTTCTGGGAGTGCATGTTGGACTATACCCTCCCAAATAAGTGTAATCTATGCCAGATACATTTATACAAGTATAAAAGACTCGCCAACTATTGCCGTATCCATACATAAAATAGTTATTTGACAAAAGAACATCTTGGTTACCGTCTAGATCATAAAAATTGACTTTAGGATTGGTAGCATCTGAAGTGTTATCTACTTCGTAGTAATGTTGAGGAATGGATTTTGCTAGTTTAGCGGTTTCAACAGTAGAGCTGATAACATTAAAGTTTAAATTAACTCCTTCCATACGCATCTCGTTAAAAATGATGTCGTTACTTAAACTAACACTTTCATTACTAGTGTTTCTAACCATAGCTTCGGATGGAAGTCCATGCCAAACTAGAATCCACCCGCCACTAGAGTAACTCATGTCACAGGAGACTTGTATTTTATCGCTCAGGTTTCCTGTTGGGGTAATATAATATGTTCCAGTTCCATTACTATCACTTCTATGTTCAAGAATGTTGCGACATGAAATGGCTGGGTAATTTGATGAACCTAATACTGGTTCGTTATTTTCTGCTGAAGGATTACCATAATAAATATAAATTGTGGTTCCATTGGAAGGGATAGAATCAACTAGAGCATATATGGATGTATCAGTATCATTGCAATCATATTCAGTGTCACCATCAATGAAGTGAGTTAATAATTTTCCATTGATGTTTGTAACACGGATGTCGTTGCAGTTGTTTTGTATTTTACCAGCTGTGATTAAAGCAGACGTATCAAGGGTAATTTTTACATATTGGTTAGTGATAGTACTACTAGAATTAGTGATAGAAACCGCTTTCCGATACCCCCAGCCATCATTCCACCAGGCAGCAGAAATTTTATTCTGAGGATAAAATTTAAATAAGGCCACAATACCAATTAGTAAAAAGAAGAGAATAATGAAAAGGGATTTGTAGGAAAAATGATTGCCAATAGAAATAATTTTATGAGGTAACCGAGGCATAAGTGTGTATAAAAAGGATAACATTTTTTGATTCTGTAGGGGCGGGGCTAGCCCCCGCCCTGAATAATAATGGATCAAATAATGGGGCGACCGCCAGGGTCGCCCCTACAGAAGGGTGGGTTTTAATAAAACACAATCTTAACTTTTTGGGGGATGGTTTTGTTGTTGACCTGGGCGGCAATGTCTAATTGTTTAGCAACACTAGAAGAAAGGTCGAAGACGGCTTTACCGGTATCGTCAGTAACAGATTGGATGGCGAGGACGGAGACATTTTGGGGCAATTGAAGTGAGACTTTGAGGTTGGAAATGCCTAAACCTTGACCATCCAGAAGAAAGGCGGTGATTCTAATTTTTTCTTTGCCATCGGCTTTGGCTTGGATAGGCGAGGCAAAGAGATAGGAATTTTCCAAAACGATTGGTGAACTGTTGGAACTGGTAGCTTTGCCAAAAAAAACAGTGGTTCTTAGTACCAAGAACATAGAAGCTATCAGCGAAATTGAAAGAAATATAATTACGAAGATAATTTTTTTTGATGCCACTTATTTAGTATATTCTGGAAAAGGGAAATTAACAAACAGCCGGTAAAAAATTTCGTATCGCAGGGAGATAATGTTTTTTGGGTAAAGAATATTGGACAAGAAGATAAATAAAAAAGCTAAGGGTAAAAATAAAAAGTGGCAAAAAAATAATTAATATTTTATTTTCTAACCAAAAAAGCCAAATTAATGAAGGCATGACATAGAGCAGAGTGTTGGATTTGGGGGATAAATTATCCTGATATTTGGTGGCAACATAAAGACGATAATTACTCGAATAAGCCGTGGGTAAGTTTAAATTAAAATTACCTTGATGGTCTGATTTTGTAGTTAGAATGGGTAAAGAATAGGCCATGGCAGCTTTGGGAAAGGACAAGGCACTATCGTCGACTTTGTAAAAATAAATTTCGATTTGGGAATTGGGTAAGCTTTGGCCTGAAGCGGCGACAGTGCTGCCGGGTTGAATCGTGGCTGCGTTGAGAGCGATGGTTGGTGGCAAAATAATTGGACCGATGTCGGTTTGATAATTAGTAGGTGGGGGTGGTGGAATACATACGGGGGTGGATTGACGATTGTAGTCATCAAAAGAAGATAGACAAAGATCAGAAGGATCTTTGGGAAGTAAAGTTCGATCGAATTCAAAGAAGCCAGTGGGGTCACTATAAGTAACCGCGTAAGTTTTGGGACTACTAAGTTCGACGCGAGATTGGGGGGAAGTAAAACCGGTGATAGTAACTTGATTTTCTCCGATAGAGGCAGAGACGGTGATATTGGCGGAAGAAACTTTATCTAGGGCAAATGATGATTGGGGAAAAATTAGAGAAAATAAAATTAAAAATAGATATATTTTATTTATTGTCTTTATATTTATTTTTTAAATCTTCCAATTCTTTTTCCAAATCTTCAACTGTTTCGTGAGATTGGCGGTGAGGTTTGTTTTTATTTAAGATAATTAAAGCAATTATTAGAGCGATAAAAATAAGAATTAAAATAATTAATCTCCATGGAATTACCCAGAAGAAAACGGTTGCAACTAAGGAACCACCGGCTGTTCCGTAGCCGGCTAAAATTTGGGCTTTATAGCGTCCGAATAACCATTTTTTATCTAAGATATTATTAAAAGTACGACTAGTATTGGGGAAAATATTTATTTTGTCTAAAGCCATGTTGGCGGTATTGCCTCCAAACCAGTTGGTAATAGCAATGACACCGTCAGGAGCGATATGTATATCGGAAAGATTGGTGATGTTGGAGATAAATTTGACTGGTCCGAATTCCAAAAATTTTGGAGCAGAAAAATCCTTAATTTGGGCATTTTGTTTGATATCACCTGGAACAGTAATATAAACTAGTGTTCCAACATTTGTTTCGACAGCTGATCCGGTTTGGGTAAGAATGGTTTCGTTTTTAGGACTGTGAAGTACCATGGCGTAATGACCTCCAGACAGAGCATTGTCGGGGACAATGACTGTTAAAATCAATGATTTGGTTTCACCAGCTTTAAGCTTGATTTTAGTTTCCGAAATATGAATCCAAGAACTGGCAGCCCAACGGTTATTTTGGGAAACATTAGAATCTAGTTGAATCGGAGTGCCTTTGTCGTCGGTGACAATAAAATCCTTAACTGAAGTAGACAATATTCTTTCAACATTCGACTCGTTCCTAACTTTAATTTCCTTACTGATAGTTTTACCTGGTAGAGCGGTAATTTCTAATCGGGGAGGTATGGCGGAAATACCGGAAGTAGACTGGGCATTTATTTGATAAAAGGAGCTAGAAAATAAAAATAAGGCTGTAATTAATGTAAATGTTTTAGTTATTTTTGTCATTTTGTTTTTTAAAATGTAGCTGTGGCGGTATAAACTAAGTGGTTTTCATAATTACCAGCTTCTTGAATAGTACTGGCGGTAACTCGATAACAAATGTAGGCTTGCTCAATTGATCCTGGTGTATTTGTATTTTTCATAATTTCTTTAGCGTTAGCTGCACCAATACCAAAAGCTTTCCAACCTGATTGGTAATTAAAAATTGTGACACCAACACTAGTATTTTGCATGGTATAACCCCACTCGGAACCATTGGCACCGACATCGGTAGCCCATGCAGCCGCGGTGGTAGTGTTGCAGCCTCCGTCGCAATTAGTGTCGGGAATAGTGGTGCCACTATTAATATTTTTCATTACACCTGTTTCATAAACCGTGACCGAATAACCACCGTCGGCATTGGTAATACAAGAGAGTCTTTGGGCTAAATTATTAAAAGCATTAAGGTTTAAGGAACCAAAGGACACAGATGTAGAAGTAGTGTTGTCTGCTGTGGTAGCTAAGGTGGTACCGCAAAGCGACATACTTGGAGCAGAAACGCCAATATTATCAATATAAAAAGTTATTGTCGGGTCGACAGTAGCCGTGACTCGGACTGATTCAACCACAGCAATTTTGCCGGTAGTAGTATCACTATCAAGAAGAACACTTGAGGAATCCAAGTGGCGGAGCATGAAAGTATAAACATCAGCAGTGGTGTCAGCTTGGCCTTCGGTGTGGTTTAGGGCGGCGCTTGGATTAATTAATTGGCTACCACTAGCAAGTTCTCGACCAATGACCATAGTGACACCGACATCAATGGGATTGGTGATGCCGGCTCCTAGAGTACAGGTAACCACATGATAAGAATTAGAGTTAACTACTGCAGTGGTGCCGACACTGGCGGTGCCAAAAGGACAGGAAATATCGGCGGCTTGGAGACGGGTACCTAAACCAGTAGCAGCGCCTGAAGGGATAGTCGAGCCTAAATCAAAACCTTGTTGATCGGGAATACCGTCTTGGTGGTTTTCTCCTGTTCGACTAGTTGCTTTTATTAAAAATTGCCAGGCACCACCAGCGACGCTACTTTTTGGAGTGAAGTAGATTGTATGAATGGCCGATCTAGTGGCAATAATCATGTTTCCAACTTTGGCATTGTTGACAGCGAGGGCAGAATTTATTTGAAAGATAGCCGTATTACCAATATCCCGAACAACATAACTATCAATTCCTAAACCAGAGCTGCGGCCAATACCGATAGTGTCGCCCACAAAAAGGTTATTGGTGTTGATTGATGGATTGCCAGAATTAGACACTTCGATAATAGTATCTAGAGCAGTGGTACCGGTACCGATTCGGGCAAAATAAGACAGTTGAGAACTAGATAAAACATCCTTAACACTTGTTGATGGGGCCGATTCTAAAGGGTGGTTTTTGATATAAAACTGGATGACAAAGAGTAGTACACTCAAAACCAAAACTCTGTTAATAATTTTTTTCATTTTTTCCGCCAAAAATTTGTCGACAATATTAATTAAATATAATGAAAAAGAGAGAGGTTTGTCAAGGGGGGGTTAAATATCTTTGTGTGATAAATTATAAATATAAAATTAGGTAGATATTGGCACGATAAAGGGAAGAGGGTGGGTAAATTTAGGGTTGTAGGGGCGGGGCTAGCCCCCGCCCTGAATAAATATGGATTAGATAATAGGGCGACCGCCAGGGTCGCCCCTACGGATGGGACATTGGGGAAAATTGTGGGGATTTTTTTATTGTAGGGGCGATTCATGAATCGCCCGTACAGAAGGATGGGTCTTTAAAATCCAAAATAAAATAAAAATAATACCAAGTAACCCAATCAAAGAAAACGGAAAGACAAAAAAGGAGACGGTGATTGGTTTACTACTGATCGAGGGGTCGAGTGAAAGTGTGGCGGTATAAGATCCAGGCCAAAGAGGTGGATTGAGAGTGCAATTAACACTGGTTGGCGGTGCTTTGGGATCAGTGGAGTTGGCGATACAAGAAATGGAACGGGAATGGTGAGCCAAAATATTACTGGGCATTAATCTTGTTTCATTAGTTTTGAGATCGTTTTTGTTGATGGTAATTTGGCCGTCAGTTTTAAAAAAATAATCAGTGCTATTATTGATCTCGGCTTGGAAGTTTATCGGAGTTAAAAATATATCTTTTATTTTGGGAAAAACTTTAAAATTTTTTATTTCAGCCTTACTTGATTGTTGTTCGGAATTGGAAACAGATAAAAGAATGTGAGAACCAATTTTACCGCTGGCCTGGGTAGAATTTTGCTGACTTTCGAGTGTACCGATTGAAGTTTGGTTAATAAAAAAAGTATAATAATGATCTTTAAGCTCGGATTGTGGGTCGACTTTGATTTTTAAAACCAGTTGACGTTTTTCTTGAGGTTGAAGATTAAAGCCTTGTCCTAAATTCAAGTCAGCATTATTGAGAGAAAAAATAATTTTTGGGTTGGCAATGATATTGGCGTAACTAACGTTGCCATCAATTCCTGAGGGGATCCAGGGTTCGACTGAAGAAGACAAAAAAATCGTATTATCGGAGTTATTGGTAATTTCGTAAGCTTGGATAATAGTAGCTCCGGGCTGGGCGGTAAATTCGAATTGGGCTGGAGTTAATGAAATATTAAAACTACTCATATTTAGTATTTGGGTACGGCAATAAAATTAATTCCATTTTGGTAATTACCAGCTGACTGAATCGCCGATATGTTGATTTTATATGTTACTTTGGCTGATCGATTTTTGATGGGTGAGTTTTCTGACATGATAATTTGGGGAGCATCAATTGGGGTATTGGTGGCATTAGCAAAAGGACGGAAATAAGTAGAATCGGTAAAATAGTTTGAGGTGCCGATATTGGTGACTGCGCCGCTACTATTTATACCAATGGCATTAAATCCAAAACCATATGCAGTTGAACTATCCCAAACTGCAGACGTAGTTTTGTTGCAACTGTCGGAGTTACATTTGGTGTCGGGGATGGTGGTGCCGGAACTTTGACGAAGTGGATGATTCTCGACCGCCATAATTTGATAACCATTGCCCGATGGGGCAGATATGGTGATTATATTAGTTTGAGTAGTGCCAATACCCGGGACAAGACTGCCAAAATCAAGACTTAAATCGTCAATCTGAAAAGAGAAATAAAAGAAGGTGTCGTAAATATATTGAAAACCGGATTTTAAGATATAACCAGTATTATTGAATTTTCCTGGAGCATTTTGACCCACAGTGTCGGTAAGTTGGTAGCTACTTGAAGTTTTTTTACCAGCAGTCATATTGAAATTGCCCCATTGGATTTTGTAGGAAGAGGAAGAAAAAGATTGAGCTAAAATATTTTTTTTAAATAAAAAAAATAAAAATGCAAAAGAAAGTAAAACTAATATTTTAGTCTTCATCGTCAGTTGACTGATCAATTTCCCGAGAAAGTTTTTGGGAGGATTTTAATAAGGTTTTAGATTCGTGGTTAATGTTGTCTAATTGTTCTTTTTGTGAAGGCGATAGTTTGGCAGTAGACATTAAAATTGAAACCGAATCGATTATTTTGATTATCGAATTTTTGAAATTTAATGATAGCCAAAGTAATACTTCGGTTTCATCTTTAGAAACCAAGCTGCCTAGTTTTTGGTTATCTAAATATTGCCGACCAACAAACCAGGCCAATGGGGTAATAAAGAGTAAAGAAAATAAGGGGAGTAATGAAGCTGAAGAATTTAGTGATTGGGATAATAGAATAATTAAAATCAAAGAAAATCCCAAAGTAGTACTGGGTGGGTTTTGAAAAGCTACCGTAAAAAGCAAAAAATATATTAAAAAGAAGACGGGGGAATTAAGGCCACCAGTAGTAAAAATGATAAGGCTAACAATAAAAGAAATAGAATAGAGAGAAAATGTTTTTTGTTTAAATAAAATTAGAAGAAAAATAATAGCAGACAGGGCTAAAAGTTGTGGGGCGAAGTTAACTAATGCCGTGATCGAAAAAAGATAGGCGAGTAAAGAACAAAAACCAAAAATAAGGGCGGGTACGATTTGAGGCATACTACTATAATATTATGGATTTTTTAGCGACAATCAAGCGGGGACAGAAGTGTTAAGATTTTAGTGTGATAAAAATTACTAAAAACTGGAAATGGATAGACATGATGTTATTACTAGGAATTGGTTTGGTTGCAGTAGGAGTTGGAATTAATTTTAAAGAGAAACTAATGCCAACTGAGAAAGTCGAGTTAATAAAAAGTGATGTACAAGTTGATAATAAAGTAACTATTGATATAGAGGGCGAGGTGATTAAACCAGGAGTTTATAAATTAGACCGGGGTTCAAGGATAAGCGAGATATTGGTAATGGCTGGTGGTTTGTCGGCGGAGGCAGATTTGGAATGGGTCGAAAAAAATATTAACCAAGCGCAGATTTTGAATGATGGGCAGAAGATTTTTATACCTAATGTAGGGGCGATTCATGAATCGCCCCTACAGATTGGGATCAATAACGCAAGTTTAGAGGAATTGGATAAATTATCAGGAGTTGGTCCGAGCTTGGCCCAAAAGATAATTGATTATCGGACAAAAAATGGCGGGTTTAAAAGCGTTGAGGAAATAAAATTGGTGCCGGGGATTGCTGAAAAAATGTTTTTAAAAATAAAAGATCAAATCGGTTTATGAGTTTAATGATTGATTTCATTTACCAAACATTGCCTTTTAGAGAGGCGGGATTGTTGGCAGGGATGCTTTTGGGAGACAAAAGTGGTTTTGATAATACTTTTTATGAAAACCTAAAACAGACTGGTTTGATACATTTAGTGGTAGTTAGTGGCACTAATGTCATGCTAATTAGTAAAACTTTAATTGAAAATTTAGCTAAATATTTGGGTCGAAAGCGGATTATTATTTTAACTTTATTTATTATCTGGTGGTATGTAGGTATAAGTGGTTGGGAAATACCAGTAGTTCGGGCAGCAATTTTGGTGTCAATATTTTATTGGGCTCAAATTTTGGGGAGGAAATATAATATTGGTAGGGGTTTTGGGTTGACGGTTTTAATAATGATTTTATTTAGTTGGCAGATAATAAAAGAGGTAAGTTTTTGGTTGAGTTTTATGGCATTCTTTGGCGTAATCAGCGTGGATATGGTATTTAAACCCGATGGAAAGAAGATGTGTATGAGAGAAGAAATAATTTTGCAAAGTAGAACAGTGGTTTGGGTGAGTCTTTTAATTTCACCAATTTTGGCTTTGATTTTTGGAAAGATAAGTTTAATTTCACCAATAAGCAATGTTTTAGTTTTGGTATTAGTCGAAACTATAACTTTAGTTGGGTTTGCGGGAACACTGATTGGAATTTTTTTGCCAATCATTGGGGAAATAATTTTGTGGGCAATTTATCCGATGCTGAAATATATGGCGGTGATAATAGATGGGTTGGGTAGTATGAATTGGGTGAGTGCCAATATTAATTTTAATTGGTGGTTGTTTTGGGGTTGGTATTTGATAATTTTTAGTTTTATTTTGAAAAGATCACATGAGAAATAAAATTTTAATTTTAATTAGTTTATTTCTTTTGTTAATTTTTATAATAACGGTCTGGCCAGATGATAAATATCGGATAATTTTTTGTGATGTGGGGCAAGGAGATGGGGTATTAATAAGTCATAAAAATACTCAAATGTTGGTTGATACTGGAGCAGAAAATAAAAAGATGTTAAGCTGTTTGGAAAATTTTGTACCCTTTTGGGATAGGAAGATTGAGGCAGTAGTAGTGACTCATTGGGATGAAGATCATGCCGGCGGTATTAGAGATATCTTAAAAAGTTATAAGATTGATAGTGTTTATAGTAGTAGCAAGCCAAAGGGTAAGTTTGAACAAATTAATTATTCTACAAATTTAGCCCAAAATGATTTAATTAAATTTGGTTTGATTAGTTTTGAGATATTAAGTCCTGAAGAAAATGAAGAAAACGGGGGATTAGATAATAATGATATGTCGGTGGTAGGTTTACTTAGTTATAAGGATAAGAAATTTTTATTAACTGGTGATGCGCCTAGCAGTGTAGAAGATAAAATAGCTTGGCGGATTTTGCAAAACAGAATGAATAGAAAGATAGATGTCTTAAAAGTGTCGCACCATGGGTCGGATACAGCTACAAGTGAGGATCTACTAAAAGTGATTCAACCACAAATTGCAGTTATTAGTGTTGGCAAAAATAATAAATTTGGTCATCCAAAAGACCAGGTTCTAAAAAACTTGGAAAAATATGGAGTCACAATAAAAAGGACTGATATTCAGGGTAATATTGTTTTTGATTTAAATTAATTATTTACTATTTTTTTGGTAAACCATAGAAGATATTTGTTTTATGGTGTTTGAAAGGGTGTTAAAATCTGAACCTCGGGTCATGATGCAAATAAGAAAAGGTTTATTGGGTGAATAAACAATGCCACAGTCATGGAGTTGGCGTTCTTGATTGGCAGTATAATACCGTTCGCCAAATTTGTGAGAGGTGATTATATTTTTAGGTAATGTGGCGACAATTCCATTTTTAAATGTAGTCTGCGAAAGAAGATGGAGAGCTTTTTCTGAATTAGCCTTGCTCAAATAAGAGGAATTGAAAAGGATTCTAAAAAAGGAAGCATAGTCTTTGACTGATAATATATTGCCGTTGGGATCAGTATAAGCTTGGGAAATATCAACATCTAAATCTTTGAAAACTTGTACGATTTTTTGGTCCTCCATATTTTCAGAAAGCAGATCGTAGGCAAGATTGTCAGAATAAACAATCATTCTTCTAATAAGATCATCGATGGTATAGCTTTTATTGTCTTCAATAACTTCATCCGGAGCAATATTTTGTTCTTTGGGGTTATAAGTTTTAGTGTTAGTTAATTGCTGGTTTAATATATTTGGGTCTGACTCGGATGCTTTTAGATAAGCAATCATTAGTGGTACTTTGACTAGACTAGCTGGAGAAAAAAGCTCTCTTTCATTAATTCCAAACCAAGGGCCGTTATTTAAATCACGATAATAAATAGAAGCTAGACTAATATGTTTTGCCTCTATTTCATTGTCAAGAAAACCTTCGATTTTATGTTTTAAACTGTTTAAGTTTAGATCGTCGCTAGCCATATTATTATCGCATTCGAGCAATGGATTAATAAATTGATAGTTTTGTTTGTTTCTCGTCTCGACTAAAATTCCGAGTTGTTTGCTATCAATAAAGCGGTAGTAAATTCCAAAACCAATTAAGATACCTATGGATAAAGATAAAAAACTAATAGCAATAGATTTTCTTAGCGGGGACATATATAAAATATATCACCTTTTTTGTTTTTTATAGTAGAATACTAGCTATGGTAGAGAATGAAAAAAAGTGGCAAGAATTTTGGGAAAAGCATCCGGAATTGTATAGAGCGAATGATTTTGTAGGAACAGACCGTAGTGTCTGTTCAAAGAAAGCACAGACACAAGGGTCTGTGCGTACAGATAAGAAATATATTTTAGTGGAATTTCCATACCCGTCGGGTAGTGGATTGCATGTCGGTCATGCTTTTAGTTTTACCGGGGCTGATGTCTATGCCAGATTCAAGAGAATGAGTGGATTTAATGTGATGTTTCCCATGGGTTGGGATGCGTTTGGATTGCCAACAGAAAACTATGCGATCAAAACCAAACAGCCACCACAAAAAGTAACTAAAGATAATACTGATAAATTCAAATCCCAAATGAAACAATTGGCTTTTTCATTTGATTGGAGCCGGGAAGTTAACACAACAGACCCTAAATATTATAAATGGACTCAATGGATTTTTATTCAATTATTTAAAGCTGGATTGGCCTACAAAAAAAAGATGCCGATTAATTGGTGTCCCTCGTGTAAAATTGGATTAGCTAACGAAGAGGTGGTCAATAGTAGATGTGAGAGATGCGGAACTGAAGTGAGTCGAAGGAATATTGATCAATGGGTAGTTAAGATTACTGACTATGCTGATAAATTAATTGAGGGATTAGACAAGACGGCGTTTATTGAAAAAGTCAAACAAGCCCAAATTAAATGGATTGGGAAATCGGAAGGGGCGAATGTGAAATTTAAAATTGTAGGGGCGATTCATGAATCGCCCCTACAACATTTGGAAATTTTTACCACCCGACCGGACACTATGTTTGGGGCGACGTTTATGGTGGTTGCACCGGAGCATGAATTAGTTGATGAAATTTTAAATAATAATGTAGGGGCGATTCATGAATCGCCCCTACAGAAAATCAAAAATTATGTTGAAAATGTACGGAAGAAAAGTGATCTAGAGAGAACCGAATTAACCAAAGGAAAAACTGGAGTATTTTCTGGTTTGTATGTCCTTAATCCAGCGACCGGAAAAGAAATTCCAATTTGGATTTCTGATTTTGTGTTGCCAAATTACGGGACTGGAGCAATTATGGGCGTGCCAGCCCATGATGATAGGGATAAAGAATTTGCAGAAAAATTTGGATTGGAAATAATTAGTGTTTATGATGATGAAGAGAAAATAATTAATTCGGATTTTTTAAATGGTATGAAGCCAGCAGATGCTATTAAAAAAATGATTGACTGGTTACAGGAAAAAGAAATTGGTGAGGCTAAGTCGTCTTATCATTTGAGAGATTGGATCTTTAGCCGACAACATTATTGGGGTGAGCCAATACCTATGGTTTATTGTGAGAAGTGTAATTGGCAACCGGTGCCAGAAACGGAATTACCAATTAAATTACCGGAAGTGGAGAATTATGAACCAACAGATAATGGAGAAAGTCCTTTATCACTGATACCAGGTTGGGTTGATACAGTTTGTCCTATTTGTCGTGAACCAGCCAAGCGGGAAACGGACACAATGCCTAACTGGGCTGGGTCGGACTGGTACTTTTTGAGATACATTGATCCATTTAATGAAAAAACTTTTGCTGATTTTGAGAAGATGAAGTATTGGATGCCAGTGGATGTATATATTGGTGGGGATGAGCATAACACTTTACACTTGCTTTATTCTAGATTTATTTACAAGTTTTTGTATGACTTAGGCAAAGTGCCAGTCGATGAGCCTTATTTTAAAAGATTGTCACACGGTGTTATTTTAGGTCCTGATGGTCAGAGGATGAGTAAATCAAAAGGTAATGTAATTGTGCCCGAGGTTGTAGCTGAGAAATACGGGGTTGATGTGGTGAGGATGTATTTGATGTTTATCGGACCATTTGATGGGACGATGGCTTGGAATGAAAATACTCTTATGGGGGTAAAAAGGTTCTTAGATAGGTTTGAGTTATTTATTAAGGGACAGATAAATAATCAGAGTAGTAATGAGACTGTTAGCAGTCAAAATGCTGAAGTGATAATTAATAAATTAATTAAAGGAGTGACTGAGGATATAGATAGCTTCAAATTTAATACAGCCATTGCTAAAAGTATGGAGGCGTTAAATAGTTTGACGGCATTAAAAGAAAATATAAATTTGAAATCGATTCAGACTTTAATTAAGCTAATTGCTCCATTTGCACCATATACTGCTGAAGAGTTATATTCACAGTTAGAAAAGAGTGATGAAAATTATGGTTCGGTTCATGTGAGTGAATGGCCAAAGATAGATGAAAAATATTTAAAAGAAGAAAAGGTAACTATTGCTGTGGCAATTAATGGTAAGGTGAGAGGTCAAATTGAGTTGGATACGGATAGGCAAGAAGAAAAGGAAGAGATTTTAAAGATGGCCAAGGAAAATGATAGAGTAAAACCGTGGCTTGAAGGTAAAATAATTAACAAAGAAATTTATGTGCCGGGGAAAATGATTAATTTTTTGATTTCTTGATTAGGGCTAGAAAAATCAGAAACCAACCGAGGGTGTAAAAAAAAATGGGTAGAATTTCACCAACAGCAATATTTATCCAACGTTGGACAGTATAATGGGGTTTGGCGGTAATCAGAGATGTTAGTGTTTGGTCCCTTAAACCATCAACAATATGTTTGTCATATTCGTAGCTAAAAGTTAATAAGGCGAAGCCTAAAAGTAGAAGTGTAGCATATCGGGAGGGACGATAAAGACTTAAAAAAATGCTAATTACTAATCCAGTAAAATAGGCAAAAACTATATAGTTATGGCTAAATAATAAGTAGAGTGTCGAGATTATATTAGCAGAAAGGTCGGGGGTAATTGGCGGCATAATATATTATAATAGCAGATTGAATATTAATGAGGTGGTTGTTAGAATATTGAGATATAAATAGGAAGGGAAAAATATAATATATCAAACTGTATAAAGCAATCGGTGTGATTAAATGCTAATTGATTAATTATTACTTGAAAGATGGAAGAAAAAACAAAAATTAAAGAAACGGTTTTGAGTAATGGAATTAGAGGTGTAGTGGTACCTTTAAAAGGTTTAAAATCAGTTACTGTTGAGGTGTTTGTTAAGATTGGATCCAAATATGAAAGGGCGAATGAATTTGGCTTGAGTCATTTTTTGGAACATATGGCTTTTAAGGGAACAATTAAAAGACCGACGCCGATAGACATTAATAATGAAATTGATAGTAAGGGTGCAAGTTACAATGCTGGTACCAGTCAGGAAATGACTTCTTATTATGTAACGACAGTTCGGGAAAACTTGTCATGGGCGGCTGAGCTTCTGGCTGACATCCTTTTTAATTCGACTTTTGATGGAATTGAAGTAGAAAAAGAGAGAGGAGTGATTGCTGAAGAAATTAGAATGTATCAGGATAACCCAATGATGGGATTATCGGGTGATTTTATTAAATTTTTTTATGAAGGATCAAGTGGCTGTTGGAATATTTCTGGAGAGGTAGAAGATGTGGTTGGTGTCAAAAGAGTTGATATTGTAAATTATCGAAATAAATACTTCAATCCGAAAAATATTGTAGTAGTCATCGCTGGGGATACAAAAGAATCAGATTTAAAATTAATTCACTCTTATTTTGAAAATTGGCATAATCAAAACGCATCGAAATTGCCTTTGGTAAAAGTTAATATTAATCCTGAAAAAGAGTTAATTAAGAAAAAGGAAATTGAACAAGGTCATTTTTGTGTGGGTGTGCCGGCTATTTCTTGGAAAGACGACCGTAAATATGCTTTTAAGCTTTTGGACATAATTTTGGCAGGTAACACTTCATCAAGACTTTATACAAAAATTAGGGAAGAAAGAGCTTTGGCGTATTATGTGATGCCAGTGTCGGACCTTTTTGAGGAAGCGGGTTTTTTAGGGATACAGTCGGGAGTTAAACAAGATAGGTTAAATGAAGCATTGGAGTTGTCGATTGAAGAGATGTTGTTGATTGGAAATAATTTAAAAGAAGAAGAATTGAATCGAGCGAAAGAATATTTAAACGGTAAGACAAAATTAATGATGGATAGAAGTGATTTTTGGTCAACTTTTGTGGGTCAAAAGATTTTATTGGAAGGAAAATTGGAAAAGATAGAGGATGAACTAGAAAAATATAAAAAAGTAGGGTTAAAAGAAGTCAAAAATTTAGCCAAAGAGTTGTTTTTAAAGGATAATTTCCGAAGTGTTATAATGACGCGATAGTTTTTTTTGAATTCAAAAATACTAACAATGCTATGTTATTACATTTGGCAGAGTTAATTTTTAGTGCTAAGGTAAGCCGTTGATTCTTTTTTGCCCTTTTTGTTGTTTAAATGATGAATTTGTTTTTTTTAAATAGTGAAACTGGGATAGGGTGAGCAGGTGTCTAAATGATAATATTGACTATATTTTATAGCCTATTATGGGATATAAAAAGTTAAAACAAAACTTTAAATAATTCAGGAAAAGAATAAAGCTTAAGAATATATTTGGCGATGAGTTAATTTTTAAGATATGTGAATAAATTAAGTATTTCTTTATAGATTGTTATAAATTGATGTATTTCAAAAAGCCCTAAAATAAGTAAAAAGTAGATATTAAAGAATAAAACGTTAATTTATAAGAAAAGCTATGTTTTGTAGGTTATTTTTGGGGTGTGGGCTTGAATTCGGGGATATTGTTACTTATAGATTTTATTTGATGTGGTGTGTTGCTATATCAAATAAGGAAAGTTGCGGAAATAGATTGTCTTTGAGGATCATGTAAAATGACCAAGTAAATATGCGGAGAAATAAAAATACCTGCGGAGAAAAGTAAATAGTGAGATTAGAATCTGCGGAAATAGTGTGTCCCCACCAGGAATCGAACCTGGATTTGCTGCTTAGGAGGCGGCCGTTCTATCCATTTAACTATAGGGACAAGATTTTAATTGTCGGGGATACTGGATTCGAACCAGCAACCTCAGCGTCCCGAACGCTGCGCGCTAGCCAATTGCGCCAATCCCCGCCTTCGCTAAAGCTTCGGCGGGTAAACCCGCCAAAAAGGCTACGGCGGGTAAACCCGTTTTTTTTTGCTTTAGTATTGCTATTATAACCGAACGCTTGACAAAAAAATAAATAAATTTAATACTAAATGTATGAAAGATAATTGTCGTAATTCAAGAACTTTGATTGTTAGTTTTGTGGTTGCTTTGATGGTGCTAGTACCATTACGTTTTGTAGCCGAAAGTAATGATTTGACAGATTATTCAAATTCATCAGTTTTGGGGGTCACAATACTTAATCCAGTAGTTTTACCAAACGCTGATCTAGAAGATTCTAGTGTAAATTGTATGGAAGTAGAGCAAGTGGATTTAAAAATAGATGCTTTGACAAATAAATATTTAGACTCAATTAGCTTGACTATGGGGGAAGAGAAAGAGATTTTGGCCGAAATTGATCAACTAGAAAATTCTAAGTGTCAGTAAATTTTAGCGAATTGTAATTGTGTAAAGATTTTCCTGGGAACCTTTGTAGGCTGTGGTGAATGTAACAATACGGCTACCGTCGGTCCAGGGAATAACTATATTTTTGTCGAAGTCTCCAGCAAATAATGTTTGTAGATTGGTAGCATCATAGTCGGTAACCTTGATACTGTCGTTGTCGACATAAATAACATTGTCCGAATTGGGTAACCAATAAGGCTCGAAGATGTTATTTTTAGAGCCTAAAAGGAAATTAGTATCATCTTTTAAATCATAAACGTAATAATTGTCTTTTTTAATTTGGCGTGTTTGAACTTGGGTTCTTTGGGCAGGGGGTGGGGGAATGATGTGATCGGGAAGTGTGCCGTCGGCTTTGGCTAAATAAAGGATTTTATCTTCAGTGGTAGAAAGGGAAAAGTTTTTGGCGGAATCTGTGGAAACCAGAGGTTTTAATTCTGGTGGGATAGCACCTATTTTACCAGTAATAATTTGATTTGATTGATTCGCCCATTCGTCTTGGATGGAAATAAGTTTTGGGGTAATGTCAATTAATTTAGTGGGAGTAATAGTGGATTCTAGTAAAAGTTGATAATTAATATCGGTCACTGGATTAAAAGCTAGAACGGAAGCGGAATTAGGGGAAAAGGTAAAAGTAAATTTGGCCCAATCGATATTTGAAGTATTGGCAGCTATTTGTTTGGGAATGTTTCTTTTTAATAAAAGTAAGTTGTCGTTGAGTTGAATTAAGTAAAGACCGTTGTCTCGGCTCGCTGAGGCAGAAGCAACAGCGTAAATAATTTTGGTACCATCGGGACTAACAGTAGGGTTTATAGCTCCAGATAAAGTTAGAGGTTTTAAATCTGGAACGGAACGGTAAAGTTGAGCATCTGTTTGGTACACTAACTCTTTTTTGACTTTGAAAGTTTTTTGCCAGGGTAAATAACCGTCTTTGGCGATTTTAACTTGGTACTCTCCTGGAGGTAAATTTAAAGTGTCGTCTGTCGCCGTAGTTAGCTTGTCGTTGATATAGACTGAGGCAGATTTTGGCTTGGAAGTGACAGATATAATACCAGTAGCTTTTAGAGAAGGAGTGCCTTTAAAATCAACCTGATAACCACGGGCAAAAATAGAAATAAAATAAGTAGAAGAGATGATTAAAAATAAGACAGATGAAATGATGATTAAACTTTTTTTGTCGGAAGGATTTGCCATGTATATATTATATCTCAGTAAATAGTATTAAAGGAAAACAAACGCTTATTTATTGTTAAAATTGAGTAATAATTATGAAATTATTCAAAAAACTGGGTATTGATTTAGGCACGGCCAATTCTGTGGTTTGGGAAGCGGGCGAGGGTATTGTTCTAAATGAGCCTACAGTTGTGGCAATTGGTGTTGAAGATAGAAAATTATTAGCTGTGGGCAATGAGGCTAAAAAGATGTTAGGGAAAACTCCAGAATATATTGAAGTTATTCAGCCGCTTGAGGATGGAGTAATTGCTGATTATGAGGTAACCGAGGCCATGTTGAGATATTTCATGCGCCAGGTAATGGGTAGTGCTTGGTTTTTCGGTCCAGAAGTAATGGTTTGTGTACCAGCGGGAGTGACTCAGGTTGAACAAAGAGCTGTCTTAGATGCCACCTTATCGGCCGGGGCCAGAAAGGCTTATTTGATTGATGAACCGTTAGCCGCAGCAATTGGAGCTAAGATTCCGGTGTCTGAAGCTTTTGGTAACATGATTGTCGATATCGGTGGTGGTGCGGCCGAGGCTGCCGTGATTGCTTTGGGCGGTGTAGTAACTCACAAAAGCGTTCGGGTGGGCGGCAATAAACTAGATCGAGCTATTACTGAATATATAAGAAAACAACATAACCTGGTAATAGGAGAACAAACTTCGGAAAATTTAAAAATACAATTGGGTAGCGCTATTAAATTAAAAAGACCCGAAACTATGGAGATAAATGGAAGAGATTCTATTTATGGGTTGCCAAAAAATTTAGTTATAGATTCGGATGAGATATATGAATCGATAAGACCACTTTTGGATCAGATAATAAATGCAATTAGGGCGACTTTGGAAATTACGCCGCCGGAATTAGTGGCTGATATTATCGACAGGGGGATTGTATTATCGGGAGGAACATCACAGCTTAGGAATTTTAATACTTTAGTAACTAGGGAAATTGGTGTTTCGGCTCATGTGGCCCTGGAGCCACAGTTTTGTGTGATCAAGGGGACAGGGATTGCGATTGAAAATTTAGAGACTTATCGACGGGCAATACGCTGATATAGTTGAGTCTTTCATTCTTATAGTTTTTCTTATTCTAACTTTTTTGTTTCTTTTTTTATAAAATAACTATCTCTATAAGAGTATTTTAATTTTTTAAAATAAATCAATTATATTTTACTAATTATTATATTTATTTCCTATTATTACGTTAATTTTTTGAATAAATATTTAATTCTAAATATAGAAATTATGATAGTTTTTGTTTTAAAGTAGCTTTACCTATAGTAAAATAGGTAATTAATAGTGATATATTTAATATAAATCTTTATATAAAATAACTATGAGATGTTGTAAAATATTTTTTTTGACCATTTTTTAAAATTTTTAAGTGATAAAATTGGACAGTCGAGAAAAATTTTTAATTTTTCATCTAAAATTTTAAAAAAATGGTTTTGTAATAAAAATTTGGTTTTTGAACCTGAGGAAAACAGTTTTAGAAAGAAAAATGGAACAAAAAAAAATAAAAATTAGTAAAAATCAAGTTACCCAAACAGAATCTTTTGATGGAAACCATTGGGAATTATGGGGTGTTCCTATTTTTGGCAGTGGAAGACATGCGGTGCTAAAAGTGGTGGAGAGGTGGCTTGGGGCTTCTTCTCTAAAGCTACGGAAGCCTAAGTGGCTAGCAACAGTTAATCCGGAATTTATGATGATAACAGCCAAAGATAGCCGTTTTTTTAATATACTTCAAAAAACAGATTTGAATGTAATGGATGGAATTGGATTGGTATGGGCCAGGGAAATACAGAAAAAAAATTTAATGCTGAGAAAAATTATTTTTGGGTTTCAGGTTGGAATGGAAATATTAAAGGGCAAGTATAAGGATGAGTTGGCTTCGGGAAGTGATTTAATGAAGGATTTGTGCGAGTTGGCTGCAAAAAAAGATTATAAGGTTTATTTTTTAGGTGGATGGGAAAATCGGGCGGAAAGAACGGCAAAATATTTTAAAAATAAATATCCTAAATTGAATGTTGTTGGTGCGGAAAGTGGTGGTAATCTAAACCCTCTTTCGCCAAAGCTACGGCGGGCGAAGCCTGACATCTTATTTGTGGCGTATGGAATGAAGCGGCAAGAGGAATGGATTGAAAAGAATCTAAGGGAGTTAAGTATAGGCTTAGTGATGGGGGTAGGTAGAAGTTTTGATTATTATAGTGGGGAACTTAAGCGAGCGCCGAAATTATGGAGAAGAATGGGTTTTGAGTGGTTATATTCTCTAATAAGGGAACCAAAAAGATGGCGAAGGCAATTAGAGTTGCCGAAATTTGTATGGAAAGTGTTAACTTCTTAAAATTCTCCCAATAATTTAACTTCCATTTCTAAATCGATATTGAATCGATTTTTGATCTCTTGCTTAATAGATTGAGCTAATGTGTAGTAGTCTTGGGCGGTGGCGTGGCCAGTATTTATAATAATATTGGCGTGTTTCTGACTAATTTGAGCACCATTAATGGTTTTTCCTTTCCAATTTAATTCGTGGTCGATAATCCAACCGGCGGATTTTTGCTCGCCCCAGACTGCAAAGCAGTCTTTTAAGGAAGGATTTTTAAAGACAGAACCGGCGGAATTCATGAGTTGAACCTTAATTTTTTGCTGAATCCAAGTTTGAACGACCAACTTAGCTTTGTCTTTGTCACCTAAAAATAGTTTTAGAGTGACTGAAAAAATAACTAAATTAGGGTGTTGTTGGAAATAAGATTGGCCATAATCCCATTTGAGATCTGATTTATTAAAGACAATAAATTTTTGGCTTTTGAGATCGAACGCCCTTATTTCTTCAATATAGTCAGAAAAATGATAATGGCCACCATGAATATTGCAAATAATAGCGCCGCCGATTGTGCCGGGGATATAGGCAAACCATTGCAGACCAGTAATTCCTTGGTTAATTAAAAAGTTGATGGCATAGGGGAGGGAAACACCGGCGGAAATTTTGACTTTAACGGTAGGATTTTGGGATTCATTGTAGTCAATATCTTGAAAATTAAGATATTTTTCTGGTTCGTTTTCGGTTCGTCTGCTAGATATTGCAGGTTTTAGATCGGAACTAGCTAATGAATGCTTATTTAAAATATCTATTTTTTGCGAGCTAGGCTTAATAACAATACCTCTAATACCAGAGTCGGAAATTAGGACATTGGAGCCATTGCCTAGAATGGTAATTGGTAAATTATTGAGGTCTTTTAGGATAGATTTAAATTGAAAATCATTTTTGGTCTTAATAAAGATATCGACAGGGCCGCCGATTTTGAGGGTGGTGTAGGGGGCAAGGAGATGATTTTGGTAAATTTCCAAATTAGGAAATTCTTTAATTAATTTTTGATAGGTTTTGGAATAGTCCATTGGTTTTATTATAGCCTATGTAATAAATTGGAGTTATAAAAGTAATTTTTGAAGCTAAAATAAATCTTATAATAATTATTGATTATATATAAATAAATATATAAGATGTTGATGTGGATAAGTGGAGAAAATTATTAATAACCTATAATTTAAAACATTAAATTTGCGGTGCTCGCGCCTTCGTAATATCCACTCAGATGACTGCGCTCCTAAATTTATGTTTTAAATTATTAATATATAATTGGGTATGATTTTAGGAATAGACTCGGGATTGGCAAATACTGGTTGGGCAATTCTGCAAAGCAGAACTGGTTCTGCAAATAATTCTGCAAAGCAGAATGATAGTGACTTTGAACTAATTGAATGTGGCTGTTTAACAACAAAAATTTCCGATGCTTCGGCTTTTAGATTGGATCAGATTTATAAAGAAGTGGCAAAGTTAATTAAAAAATATAAGGTTGAGGCGGTGGCGATTGAAACTTTGTTTTTTGCTAAAAATGCCAAATCGGCAATTAAAGTGGCTGAAGCAATTGGAGTGATTAAAGTTTGTGGTCAAAGAAATAAAGTTGAGGTTTTTGGTTACACGCCTTTGCAGGTAAAAATGGCTTTGGTTGGTTATGGCCGAGCTGAAAAGGACCAGGTAGAAATTATGATTAGAAATTTTTTGAATTTAGATAAGCCGATTAGTCCCTCACATGCTTCGGATGCTGTGGCTGTGGGGCTGACGCATTTGTTTACAAACAGAGCTTTGAGTGAAGGTTAGGTTTTGGGTTTTATTTGGGATAGTGTAAAATGAGACTATGATTTCAAGCCTAAGAGGGAAGATAACCAGAATTTGGGGAAATAATTGTGAAATTGATGTTAATGGAGTGGGATATTTAGTGTGGGTGGGTTTGAATTTTAATAAAAATCATCATGAAGATGAAGATTTGAAATTGCAAATTTATACTGCAGTTTCGGAAAATGATATCGCTTTATACGGTTTTGAAACTTGGGACGATGTCAATCTTTTTAAAATGCTGATTTCGGTTTCTGGAGTTGGTCCTAAAACTGCTGCCCAGATTTTGGGAGAAAGTAAAACTTTGGATTTGATGAAAGCTATTGGTCAGGCCAATGTAGATTTTTTTCAAAAGATAAAAGGGGTTGGTAAAAAAACGGCTCAAAGAATTATTATCGATTTAAAATCGAAAGTGGGTGGATTAGGAGAATTGGATTTAACTTTCGACGGAGAGGTTGACAAGGAAGACGATTTATTTTTGAGTTTGAAACAATTAGGATTTGATAAAAATGAAATTGAAAAAGTCGTTAAAAAAATACCAGTTGATTGCAACGGTTTAGAAGATCAATTGGGCTGGTGTTTGAGAAATTTAGGTAATTAAAATGAAAGACGGAAAATTTTTAGACGGTAAAGCTAATATTGAAGAGAAAGTGGTAGAAAAAAGTTTGCGACCACAGACTTTGGCTGAATTTATTGGTCAGGAAAAATTAAAAACTCAATTTAGTATTTTTTTGCGGGCAGCCAAAGAAAGAAGTGAAACTTTAGATCATATATTGTTTTATGGCCCTCCGGGTTTGGGTAAAACAACTTTGGCAAATTTGGCGGCTCGGGAAATGGGTAGCGATATAAAAATTACTTCCGGTCCGGCATTGACCCGAGTGGGGGATTTGGCTTCAATTTTATCCGGATTAAAGAGAGGTGATTTTTTGTTTATAGATGAAATTCATAGGTTAAATAAATTAATCGAGGAAACGCTTTATTCGGCCATGGAAGATTTTGCTTTGGATATTGTTTTGGGTAAAGGTCCGTCGGCTAAAACCGTCAGGTTAAAATTACAAAAATTTACATTGGTGGGGGCGACGACACGGGTCGGTTTGATTTCCGGACCAATGAGAGATAGATTTGGATTTATTCAGCAAATTGATTTTTATGAAGACGATGATTTGGGAGAAATTGTCCAAAGAACGGCCGATTTGTTGGAAGTAAAAATTGACAAAGTGGCGGCAATGGAAATTGCCAGAAGATCAAGGGGCACGCCTCGGATAACCAATAGATTACTACGCCGAGTGCGAGATTATGCTCAAATAAACCCTCTTTCGCGTAAAGCTTCAGATGGGCAAGTAATTATGACATTGGAGCATGTCAATGAAGCGCTGGACATGTTGGGGGTAGACGAAATGGGTTTATCTGATGCAGATAGGAAGTATTTAGATATAGTAAAAAATCAGTATGGTGGTGGACCGGTGGGAGTAGAAAATATTGCGGCGGCATTGACTGAAGATGTGGGGACAATTACTGAAGTTTATGAACCGTATTTAATGAAAAGAGGATTGGTAAAAAGAACTTCACGGGGACGAGTGACTATTTAAAACCAAAAGAGGTACCCGCGAGGGTACCTCTTTGTTGTTTAGGCAGGTAGGTTGTATTAATCCGATTGGATGCCAAGCAACCACAAAACAGCTTCCTTGCGGTAGCGGCGATCGCCTCGTGCATTGATACGGATGGCAGGTAATTTGCCCCTTTTTCCCCAACGTTTAATGGTCAGTTTACTGACCCTTAGGAGATCGGCAACTTCGGCGACTGTTAACAGGTCGGGAAGATTGTCGATGGAGATTCCATTTACTTTCTTTGGGGCAGAAGTATTTTGTTTCACAAGTTTGTCTTGTGATTCGTTTTGATAGTCCATTGACCGGCTCCTCTTGTATCAAAGTAATTAATAACTAATAAGAGTAAAACATAGAGTATATTTGTGTGTCAATATGGTGATAAAAAATAAGAGAGTTTGAATAAGATAATCTGCCTAAATTGTGGCGTTAATTTTCTTTTTACTTACTAAGCTTTTGATGTAAAATAGAAATATGAATAATGGAGAATATAAAATCGCTTTTTTTGGAGTTAAGAGTTGGGAGAAAGAAATGATTGAGCGGGAAATAATTAAACTGGATAGTTTTGGGGTAGGAATTTTTGAAGAAGAAGTACAGGATAATTTAGAAATGGCGGCTAATTACGATGTCATTTCAATTTTTATATACTCCAAGATGGATAGCCTGGTATTGGAAAAATTACCCAAATTAAAAATGATAACCACGAGGTCAACTGGAATCGACCATATTGATTCGGAGGCTTGTCAAAAACGAGGAATTGAAATTAAAAGTGTACCGACTTATGGATCAAATACTGTGGCTGAATATGTTTTTGGGTTACTTTTGGCGATTTCTAAAAAAATTGTAGTAGCCCACCAAGCTGTGGAGAACGGGGAATTTACGCCAGATGGTTTAACTGGGGTGGATTTGTATAATAAAACATTAGGTGTAATTGGAGTCGGAAAGATAGGCCAAAATGTGATCCGTATCGCCAAAGGCTTTGGAATGAATGTTTTGGGTGTGGAACAATATCAGGATCCCCTAATCTCTAAAAAATTAGGTTTCAAGTATGTTGATTTGGAAACATGTTTAAGTCAATCCGACTTTATAACTTTACACGTACCGTCTATTCCAGAGACTTTTCATTTAATCAATAAAAAGAATATTAAATTAATGAAACGAGGAAGTTATTTGATCAACACAGCTAGAGGTGGAGTGGTGGAAACTGAAGCGATTGTGTGGGCTTTGAACAATAAAATTTTAGCCGGAGCGGGATTAGACGTAACTGAAGAGGAAAACTTAGTCGAGAATGTGAGTGTAGTAATGAATAATGAAACAAGTAAAGAAGATTTACGGGAAGTGATAAGTTATCATTTGCTGAAAGATAGGGATGATGTTGTCTTTACTCCACATAATGCCTTTAATACAGTAGAAGCGATTGAGAGAATTGTAAAAACGACTGTTGAAAACATAAAAGATTTTTGTAGGTTATAATTTGTTCATGAAACCAATAATAATATGTGGTGGAATTGGATCAAAAATGTGGCCGGTAAGTCGCAGTACAATGCCGAAACATTTTGTCAAATTTTTTGAGAGTAAATCTTTATTTCAAATCAACTATGAAACTTTGAGACAAAAATTTAGCACGGAAGATATCTTTATCCAGACAAATGCATTACAAGCTAAAATAGCCAAGGAACAGGTTCCTGAAATTCCTGATGGTAATTTTTTTATAGAACCGGAAATGAGAAATCAGGGACCGGCTACAGGATTCTTGGCGGCTAAATTATTTAAAAAATTTCCTGATGAACCATTTATGTTGGTGCAGGCAGATGTTTTAAGAAGGCCGGCGGAAAAGTTTTTGGAGACAATAGAACAATTTGATTATTTAATCAAACGGGACGGAAAATTAATGACTGGAGGAATTAGATTAAAACACGGTGTGGCTGGAATTGATTTTATGGTAGCTGGAGATGAAATTGAAAATACAGGTGATGTAACAATTTATAAGATGAAAAAATGGGTGATGAGAGATGATCCGAATCGGGATGAAAGCCAAATTGAAAGCGGAGCGGTTTTGGGGCATGCCAACCATTATGCTTGGACGCCAAGATTGATGCTGGAAGCTTTTAAAAGAAGGGCACCAGAATGGTATGAACCTTTGATGAAAATGGTAGATGTTTTTGATACTCCAGATGAAGATAGAGTAGTCAAAGAAGAATATGCAAAAATGCCAAAAGATCCAATAGAAGCACGAGTGACTAAATATGAAATGGACGATGCATATGTGGTTGATTTGCCGTTTGATTGGATCGATTTTGGGACTTGGGAATCGTTGGCTAATTTTATGGTGACTAATGATCTTTATAAAACCGATGAAAATATTTTAGAAATTGATGGCAGTGGAAATTTTATTTCCAGACCAAATGGTAAATATGTGGCGACAATTGGAGTTGAAAATTTGGTGATTGTGGATACTGGCGATGCTTTACTGGTTTTGAAAAAAGATAAGTCTGGCAAAGTAGGGGAAGTGGTAGATACTTTGAAGGCTAAAGAAAGAATCGAGCTGTTATAATTTTAGTAGTTAGTAATTAAATAAATAATATGGCCAAAGTCGTTGCTAAAAAAGCTGTTAAGACCACTAAGAAAAAAGCTTGTTGTGGATGTTGCGGAAGTAAGAAGAAATAAGTTGTTTTTATTGAAACCAAAAACCCCGCCGTTTGGCGGGGTTTTAAATTTGAGCTCGATCCCTAAAGGGATGTCACTAAAATAATTAATTATTTTAGTTCCACTTGCGCACCAGCGGCTTCCATTTTGGATTTGGCTTCAGCGGCGACTTCTTTTTTCATTGTACCTAAGTTAGCAGGAGCGGCATCAACTAAATCTTTAGCTTCTTTAAGACCTAATTCCGGTTTGAATTCTCGGATAGCCTTAATGACAGCAATTTTGTTGGTACCAGCAGAAGTCATAACGACTTCAAACTCGGTTTTTTCTTCGGCTGCAGGAGCACTTTCGCCAGCGGTAGCAGCAGCGGCAGGAGCAGCAGCAGCAGCTTTGACGTCGAAGGCTACTTCCAAAGCTTTAACGAGCTCGGAAAGTTCGAGAACTGATAATTCGGATACAGAGTCAATAATCTTCTGTAGTTTTGCACTAATTTTGGTTTCTTCTGCCATAATTTTATATTTAATTAATAATTAAAAATTAATAATTTATTTGTTTTCCTTTTCAGCAATAGCTTTTAAGGTTAAAACTAATTGAGTTTGGTTGTAACGCATTGCATAAACTAAACGTTGCAATGGGTTGACCAAGCCGCCGACCAATCGAGCCAAGAGATCGGATTTGGAAGGTAAGCTTAAAAAGATTTTTAATTCATCGACTGATAAAAGTTTTTTGCCGTAAATACCGTATTTAAAGGCGGTGACATCTTTGGTTTTATTGACCTTGTCAATTTCTTTTAGAGGAGCGATTTCATCGTCATTACAGTAAGCAATGGATGTTGGACCGGTGAGGGTTTCAGGTAAGGTGATACCAAATTTGGCTAAAGCACGGGTAATAAGAGTGTTTTTGGTGACTTCCATGAGACCACCATTTTGTTTGATTTGATCGCGGAGAGCAGAAATATCGGCGGCATTTAAACCCTGATATTGAACTAAAGCGGCTGATTTAGCTTTGTTTAGTTTTTCAACTACATCTTCGACTTTGGCTACTTTTTTTTGATTTGGCATAATTTGTTATTAAAATAAAAAAAACCTCGAAGATCGAGGCGCAAAATAAAAACAAATTGCTTTTGCCTCGGTAGGACTTTTCAATGGTGATTAGCCAAGCCTACTGTCTTCGGTTAAGATGGGGTTATTATAGCACAAATTTTTAAAGTAAAGTAAAAAATAAGTTCGAATAAATTAAGGTCCTGGAAAAGTACTGAAATAGGGGTATAATTAGTTTATGGAAACTAAACAAAGTCAAATAAAAATAAATTTATCAGATTCAATTAAGAGCAAAATAAAAAGGAAAGCCGTTAAATATGGTATAAGTTTGGCGGCATATACCAGATATTTGATGATAAAGGATTTGGAGGAAAGCGATGATTTAGAATTTTCTGAAGAAACATTAAAAAATATTCGAGATGCAAAAAGTGGAAAAGTAAAATGGATTAAAGTTAGGAATACTGATGAATATTTTGATAAAATTCTTGATAAACTGAATAAGTGAGATATTTTACTTTAAATTGAAAGGTTACTTGAATGGTTATTGGAGTATTTCAATTAATGATAGTATTAGAATGATTTATTTTGTTGAAAACGGCATAGCTCATTTTGTAAATATTGGAACTCATAACGAAGTATATAGAGTGAATTAAAAATATTTGGTTTCGTCCTACGGGACTCATCAGTATCGATTTTTCGATAGACCATATTTACAGAACACTAATTACATTGACCCCCGGAGGGGGAGAGAATCGGGAGAACCCGATTCTCTTAGTTGGAAGGTTTAAGGAGGTTGAGGAGATGAGCAGACAATATTGCTTGATGGGGGGCATCGGCCGTGAAGTCACGACAGACGTCGGGGTGACATCCGTAAGCCAAAAACTGAGGGATAGTCAGTTCAATAATTTGACTGAGTAAACCCTGCTGTTGGTACTGTCGCTCCATCCTTTTTGCTTCTTCAGATGTAAACACACGATTGCTTTCCAGGAATCTGTCTCGGTCGATTTCGATCCCGAAGAGAGCGGTTCTTGATTGGACAAAAGAAGAGTTGACATGATGGGCGCCGAGGAAAACGATGTCCCGGATGTCAAGACACTTTTGACCAGCTTCGTCGCCGATGGTTTTGACAATGTGTTGGAGAATGACGTCAGGGTTGGTGTTGCCATACATTTCTTCTGTTGTGCCAGTGAACCCCCGGACCGTATCAATTTTAACGTCGAACGGCCTTCTCTGAAGAGTCCGGTAAAGACGAAGGCCATCCTTGGCATAGCTATAAAGAGCCAGGACCAAGTGTGGTCCTTCCTGAATCATCGGACGTTCGTGTGAGGAGTTGGGTAGGCCATGTATCCAAGAGAGAACTTTTTGGTATGGATCTCTTCCCCAGGAAACGACGGCTTCAAGTTGAGGAATATTCCCTGATAGCTTAGCCAAATGATCATTGATTTGATCCAAGGTCATTTCCAACCGTTGACCGTCGATGATCACAGATAAGACTTCAGTGTGACTCTTGATACCTTCGCCTCGTTGGTGTTCTTGAGCCAGATAATTGGCAAGGAGCATTGACTGGAATCCACCGGTTTGTTGAAACATATTGGCTAAGTAACCGGGTCGCGTCATTGGGTGCATTTTTGAACTTGAAACAGGTATCGTTCTGATTTCCATTGAAGATTCATTCCTTTCAAAATTAGATTCGGTAACACATTTCTAAATACTTTAGTCTATTCAGAAACGTGTTACCGAAAAATAGTGTTCTGCAAATTTTAAGGTGCTTAAAAAATTCAATAAATGCTTTATTTTTTGAATTCTAGTAAACGCCCGGATTATACCAAATTTACATATAAATTGAAATATAGGATGTTTATTTCACCTGCTTGTACATCGATGCGGCCCAAGAAGAGGATCCTTCGGTCATGTCGACTCGGATGTATTTGGCTAAAAGCGGATGAATTTCATTTAATTGTTGCCAACAGGCTTGAGCAATTCGGCGATAAGAAATATGGCCTTTTTTGGTACTTCGCAGGGAAATGAAATGATGAAGTTCGCGCAAATTCCAGGTAAATAAAACTCTTTTCCGGAAAGCGAGGGGAACCGCATATTGAGCTTCTTTGGGGAATTTTGGGGACATGGCTTGATAAAGTGCAACGGCTTTGTTGATCGCTTTTAAATAAGGTTCTTTTAGACCGGCTTCAATAATTTCTGGAGGGGTATCGAAACCATGATCGATAGTAACATCTTGATTGGTTTGAGTGCACATGCGGTGGCGTTGAATGTCGCGGAAAGCACCATAATCCATCAAGATATCAAAAGTATAATAAACGTGTTCTAACTCGCGTATAGGAGCGTCAAAGGCACTGCGATTTTTTAGAGCTTCATCGATTATATTTTCTTTATCAGTTTGGGACATTTTTTTGACTTCATGCCAAATTTGGTTATAGGGCAAATTGGAACCGTTATAAAGAAGGGCGGTAATCAATCTATTTTCAGCGTCTTGGTCATAATTAACAATTTGAACTGGAATACTGGGATTAATATTTTTGGGTAAAATTTTATGGCTTAGCTCTTCTAACTTTTTTGTGGTGTTTACTAGATATGGATTTGGTTGAGCGTATTTAAGTAAAGTCGGAGTGACTTTTATGGCTTGGGATTTGACCTCTTCTCCAATTTGTTTCATTTCGTCTAATGGATTGGACAAAAGTTTGACAATGGCGTGTTCCAAAACCCGAGCGTTGGTGGTCATCCCTAAATTAGTTAAAGTGGCTGTGGGTAAAAGATAGCGGATATTATCACAAGTTCGGGATTTGAGGACGGCATTGTAAGCCATATCATTTTCCTTTGCACCTTTGGGGTATTTTTTGAGTATGAAAGCTTTCATTGGTTCAAAAAGTGAGCAATAGGTATCGAAAATAAAATTCATAGTCTCTTTATATAATTTGCCAAATTCAGAACGCATGATATTTTTGGGTTTGTAGTAGCGGGTGCGATCGTAAACTTGGTAACGGGTGGATTTTTCAGTATAAGAACCAAGGCGGTTATCTTCTAAAACTTTGGTCGCTAAAATAGAAACGTTTTCGATTGCCATGTGCAAGGTGGCATGCTCGGCAACTGAGCCATGGCCATAACCAACCACATATTTTTCATTGAAAGCGCTGGATTTGGCTTCGGTTAATTCCTTGGCAATATTTTTAAAAGAATCGGGAGAGCGGGAGCATTTGGCAAAAGTTACAGCGGTGATTTCTGGTTTTAATTTGTTGAGAGTGTAGATGCGGCGCTTGTTGGTTTGAATAGTTGGCATGATGAATAAATTCTTAATTATTTTTAATATAACATCAAGCAGGATAAAATAGGTAATGGCAAAGATTTTGGGAATATTGCTTTTAATAGGAATGGTAGTGGTTGGGGTAAATGGTTTTTTTCAAAAAGACAATTACTTTTTTGATCCCAGAGGCCAGAAAAAAGATCCGATTGAAAAAAAATTAGAAAAATATGATTTTGATTCGTTAAAAAAGAGGGGCGGGGTGGCTTCTGAAATAAAATTTATTAGAGAGCCGACTGAAGTTGATGATAGGAGGATAATTGCCAGTAAAAATTCTTCCAGTAAAGTTTTTATTTTTGAAAGTGATGGGAAAAAAATTAGTGGGGTAATTAATTTTAGAAATGATGGTATCAAAAGACCGGCTATTATTATGGTCCGAGGTTATGCTGATAAACTAGGATATTATCCTGGATCTGGTAGCTGGAAAATGGCGGACAAATTGGCCGGCGAGGGTTTTAATACGGTGTCAATAGATTTTTTGGGTTATGGGTTGTCGGATGATGAAAGCTTGGATATTTTGGAAACCAGATTTGAAAAGGTGATGACGGTATTGGATTTAATTGAATCGGTTAAAAAATTACCATTCGTTGATGATAAAAAAATTGGGATTTGGGCGCACAGCAATGGCGGACAAATTGCCTTGTCGATTTTGGAAATCACGGGTGGTAATTACCCAACGACTTTGTGGGCACCAATGACGAATCCGTTTCCTAACAGTGTGTTGGACACGGCCTCTGACTTGGACGATAACGGGAGGTTGGTTATTGAAAAAATTAAAGAATTTAAAAAGTATTATGATGTGCGCCGATATGCTTTTGAGAATTATTTATCTTGGATAAAGGCTCCAATAATGCTTCATCAAGGAACTGCGGACACTTGGATAAAATTAGAATGGCAAAAAAATTTGCAAAGTAGACTTAAGGAATTAAATAAAGAAGTTTGGCTTAGTATATATAGTGGGGATGATCATAATTTGAGTAAAAATTGGGAGATGGTGGCAGAGAGAGACATACAATTCTTTAAAAATAAATTAATAATTAATAATTAATAATGATTTGTTGTTTGTCATTATAATCCGCCAGTTGGCGGAGAAGAATTGGGATATTCAGCCGGTTGTTTTATCTGTATTTTATCTGATATAATTGGTCAATTCGTAATGAAAAGCAGGAAATTTTCAGACACTAAAAAAATAAAAAAAATGGAGACGGGGGTTTTGTCGTGAAAGTATGTTTTATCGCATCAGTCAAACACAAAGATAAGCATTCAAGCGACTATAAAGAGATTGTTTCGATCTTAAAAACTTTCGAGGATAAGGTGTTTTGTGACCACGTAATTAATTACAGTCAAGCAGATTTAGACAATTTTGGTTTAGATGAAAAGAGACTGTATAACAAAAAAATAATTGATCAGATAAAAAAATCAGATATTGTGGTGGCTGAAACGACAAGTGAGAGTTTGAGTGTGGGATATTTAATTTCAGTATCACTTGATTTAATGAAGCCGACTATTTTACTTTATAAAGGTGATGGTGAATCAAATATTTTGTCTACTGTTGAAGAAACGGATAAGTTATTGATTGGCAATTACAAGGAAACAAGTGAAATCAAGGTGGTGTTAAGAAAATTGATAATTACGGCCAAGTCAAAAAGTGATGTTAGGTTTAATTTTTTTGTTAGCCCAAAAATTTTAGCTTATTTGGACTGGGTGTCCCAACAGAAAATGATTCCCAGGTCGGTATTTTTGAGAAATTTAATTAAGAGGGAAATGAAAAAAGATAGAGAGTTTAAGGGTTAAAATTAAAAAATGGAAATAATTTTTGATTTTGATGGGACAGTAGCTGATTCACTTGGATCGTTGATTAAAATTTTGGGAGATTTGGCGCCAGAATTTGGATTCAAACCGATTACTCAATATGAAATCGATATTTATCGAGAGGAAGGAGCGAGAGAGGCTTTAAAAAAACTTAAGGTGTCTCTTTTTAAATTGCCCAAGATTATTCAAAGGTGCCAGGAAGAACAGACCAAAAAAATTGCCGATATTAAAATAATAGATGGCTTAGTGGATGTACTGCACACACTTAAAGCCCAAGGGTTTGTGTTGGGAATTTTAACTTCAAATTCAAAAGAAAATGTTGAAAAATTTTTGGTAAAAAACGAAATTGATATATTTAGCTATATTTATAGTGAAAAAAATTTGTTTGGCAAAGAGAAAATAATTAAGCATTTATTAAAAGAGAGGGGGCTAAAAGTAGGAGATGTGATTTATGTGGGGGATGAAGTTAGAGATATTGAGGCCTGCAAAAAAGCGGGGGTAAAAATTGTGGCAGTGAGCTGGGGATTTAATTCAAAAAATATTTTAGAAAAATATGAACCGGATTGGTTGATTGACGAGCCGGAGGGTTTATTGGATATTATTTAATACTGTTTTTGAAATTATGTTTAACTTGGAGCCAGTAGGGGGATTGGCGGCAGAGGTGTTTAATATCGGATTGATTTTTTAGGAGTGGTTTAATTAATTCTTCAAGAAAAATAGTATTTTGAGAACCTTTAACTAACATTGTAGACCCTTTGACAAACTCAGGGTGACTTTTAATGAATTTGAGAGCTTGCCACCAATATTGAAAAAAAAGGGTAGAAGGTAAACCCTCCTTCGCTGAAAGCTTCGGATGGGTGAAGTATTTTTGGGTTTCCGGACCAACACTAATAATTAAATCGGCTGAGTTTTGGGCTTTTTGGTAAATAGTTTTGTGGGCTTGGGGAGATTCGAGGCCAAGTTCGCGCATGTCGCCTAAAATAGCAATTCGGGGTGATGGAAAATTTTTTAAAAGATCGAGCATTTCAATACAAGCGAGCGGTGAAGAATTATAAGAGCTATCGATTATTTTAGAATTATTTATGCCTTCAAAAAGGCTAGATCGACCGTGGGGAACATGGAGATTTTGAGTTAAATTTTGAATTGCAGTATCAATATTTATTTTTAAACTGGCGGCGGTTAGAAGTGCGGCGGCAATGGAGACACTGTAAATTTGAGGCAGAACAAATTTGGGCAAATTGAGTTGATAGCGTTTTCTTTGATACGAAAAAGAGAGGGAAAAACCGTTGGGACCGGTTTGAGTTTTTATGATTTTAAAAGTCGGCTCGCCACTACTATGGCCAATGGTTAATTTATGAGCAGGAGAAAAATGGGTCGTTTGAGAAACAATAGAATCGTCTAAATTTAAAATAGCAAAACCGGTTAAGGGGAGGGAATTAATTAATTTGGCTTTTTCTCGACCGATATTTTCGGTGACATTCTTTAATCTTTGATTGCCTTTGATGTCTTTGGATATAGTATTATCAAATTGCATGGAGTGAACCGAACCAACATTTAGAAAAATGCCAATAGTGGGTTTGATGATTTTTAAAAGATAAGACATGTTCTGGGGTGGAATTGGGCCATCAATTCCCATTTCGACTAGAAAAATATCGTAGGTTTTCCAATTAGCAATTAGTTTTATTGGTGCTAATAGGGCCACTATTAACCAATCCTTTGGAGAAAAGCCATTAATTTTGATATCTAAAATACTCAATGGAATTCCGGATTCAGAGTTGCCACTGGAATTAGTTTTAACTTTAAAATTGGGAGTCAGGGTGGCTTGGGTCGCTAAAAGAGTGGATGTTTTTCCGGCCGAACCAGTGATACCGACGATTATTAATTTTTTGCCTTTGATTTTTTGAACTAAGCCAATTTTGGCAAGCTGAAGTTTAGCAAAAAGGCGAAGGTAGTTTAGAAATATAAGGGAAAGAATTTTTTTCATTATTAAGCTATTTTAGCTTAAATAGACAATTTTACCTATCCTAAATTGATAAATTTCATTTTTATGGTAAATTAGGGCTTACATGGGAAAAAAAGAATGTCTACACACCGAAGGTGATGTTATTGGTGTAAATAATATGCCAGAGGTACGAAGTCAATATTTAACTAATTTTTCAGAGTTGGTAACAATAAAACCTGCTGGGATTGGAATAATGATAATTTCACACGACGGTAAGGTTTTGATAGGTAAGGAGACAGAAGATAAACTTTTTATGGATAAAAAGGCTGGTGATTGGAGTATCCCTTTTGAAACCGTTAAGGCTGGTGAAACTGATGAAGATACCTTACGTCGAACTGTAAAAGAAGAAACAGGTGAAGAATTTGCAGCTCAATTTTATGATGTTTCTTCAAAATTTTGGTTAGGTGATTATCAGGTAGGTGTTGATTTTCCGGTTTGGGGTAGGGTGTTTGTTATGTGTATAGATAAAAATTCATGGAATATAAATTTGGGTATGTTAAGGGCTGATAATAATGAATTATTGGAATATAGATGGGTAAGACCTGGTGCAATCAGAAATATGCCCAGAAGGAGAGGAATATGGGAGATGGCTAGAGATCTTAAGTCTAAAATAAAAGATTTAGACGGAAGTGTTTATATTAGGGGTAAATGCGTGCCGGGATTTAGACCAAATCAAGTATAGTGCCTTTTTGTTTTCCTAAAATTGCGTTGAAAACGGATTGTTTTTTGAGACCGTTGAAAACAAAAGCCGGTGTTTGGTTTACTTCCTCCTTGTATTTCAAAATTTTACCTTTCATTCCATCAGTAACATCAGTGTTGTTACTGGTACCGATTTGATTAATTAATTCAGAAAAATTTTTGGAATTAATAATCGGTATGACTTGAGCAGTTTTATTTTTTTTGGGATCTTTGTCAAAAATACCATCCACATCACTAGCAAAAAATATTTTTTCAACTTTAAAAGTTTTGGTTAAATATGGGACGATAGCATCGCCAGAACAGATACTTCCTCCTAATGTTATATCACTAGACACATCGCCTGACAAAAAAGGAATAACTCCTATTTTTAATAAATTTTTTATTGGATCAGTGTTGAAAGAAGATATCTTACCTTTGTCTTGAACTATTAATGAAGCAGTCTGGCAAGGAAATACGCTTAAACCATTTTGATTTAAAATTTGCGCTATCTGGGAGACCATTTTGTTCATCAATGTTTTTATCTCACAAAATCCATGAGCTTGATCTTGGTTATAAACACCATTTTGAGTTTGGTATTTGTGGGCTAAAGGGTGGCCAAAAGATCCAGCGCCTGTGACTAAAATTAAATCGAAATCAATTTTATTTTGGGCTTGTTTTATTTCAACAGCAATTTCATGGAGTCTTTTTTGACGAAGTTTGGCGAATTGATAATTTTTATACGTAACTACACTACCACCTAGTTTAATAATAAATAATGGCTTGGACATAAAAGGATTATAACAAGATGAATAATATATAATTTAGAAATGCCAAAACTAAGGATTGTTGTTTTAATGGGTGGAAATAGCTCGGAACATGAGGTGTCGTTGATTTCGGGACAAGAAGTTTTAAAAAATTTAGATACAAAAAAATATGAAGTTTATCCGGTTATTTTGTCTAAAAATAAAAAATTAAATATAAAAGATTTGGGTTGGATTGATGAATTTAAACCGGACGTAGTTTTTATTGCGATGCATGGACGGGGTGGGGAAGACGGGGTGGTGCAGGGGTTTTTGGAATTTTTGGGAATAAAATATACTGGTTGTGGAGTGTTGGCATCGGCTTTGGGAATGGATAAAATTAGTTTTAAAAGTTTAATGAAGCAGAATAACATTAATGTACCGCGCGATGTAGTTTTTAAAAGTTTAGGGAATAAATGGGTGGTTAAGCCGTCTGATCAGGGGTCGAGTGTGGGAGTGAGTATTGTCAGGGACGAATCAAAATTGAATGAAGCATTAAAAAAAGCTTTTGAGTTTAGCGATAAGGCAATCGTGGAAGAATTTATTGAAGGGATAGAGTTGTCGTGTGGAGTATTGGGCAATGAAAATCCAATGGCATTGCCGGTCATTGAAATTTGTCCTAAAAACGAGTTTTTTGATTATGAAGCAAAATATACGGATGGGAAATGCGAAGAAATTGTGCCGGCGAGAATTTCTGATGATGATACAAAAATGGTGCAAAAAATTGCGGTAGAAGTTTTTAAAATTGTGGGCGGCAGAGGTTTTGCCCGAATCGATCTTATTTTAAAAAATCATGTATCGTATGTTTTGGAAATTAACACCATTCCTGGTTTAACCCCAAATTCTTTGTTGCCCAAAGAAGCATTGGTGGCCGGGATTTCCTATCCGGAACTTCTGGAGAGGATGATTGAGTTGGCGTTAGAGAGTTAAAGAGTTGGAATAGCGGTAGTGTAATGAAAGTTTTGAGTGTCGACTTTTATACCGAGCTTTTGGCACATAAGCAAGAAAAATTCGTATACAGTATTACCATTAAATGTTTGAATGACATCTTGATACAACTGACTAAAAATTGCATCTTCTTTTTTATAAAAATCTTCAACTGCGGTTTCGTTTTGTAAATACTGTCGCAAATATTTTTTGGATACAGGAAGACTAAAAGTGGTATTTATTAATGAATTTTGATCAAGCTGGTCGTTGTTCCATAGCCGATCAACAAGCATCTTTTGTGAAAATTGAGACCCGGTATGTTTTGTTAATAAAAGCCCGGTTAATGGTCCCTCTAAAACTACTCCAGTATACAAACCACAAGCTTTTTTAACTAGAACTGTTGAAGCAAGTAGTTTAGGATGTTCTTCTCTACCGGTGATGGTACTGTGAACTACTAAAGGAACTTGATGATGGATTTCAATTGGTGTGGCGAGCTCTGAATTTACTGGTATTTGAGGATTCTGACTTTTTAATAAATCAGAAAAAATACTTTTGTTTGCTGCAATTATTAGCGATCCAACAAAGAAACTTGGGGATAAAGGGCATAATAAGTTTTTTTCATCATATAGTCCATAGTTAATGTCGGCCAATTTTTGTATTTGTGGTGTTGGAGGGTGCGAAATTATTCTAAGGTCAGTTTCACCTCGAACTAAGTTTGGATTTTGAGCACCAAATTCCGGCGACATTGTTTGGATTATAACATATTATATTTATATAGGACGTTTACTTAATTTTTTTTATTAAATTGAATTATCGCTTACCAAAAACCCCGCCGGGTGGCGGGGTTGAATACAAAACAAAAGAGACGCGCTGCAGCGCGTCTCTACAAAAACAAACTAAATATGAAAAACTATTTGATTTCGACTTTGACTGATGGACCCATGGTGGCACAAATAGCCAATTTTTTGATTTTGCTTGGTTTGACAACTTTGATTAATTCATCAATGTTGGACATTAATTCATTAATTGGTTGGGAAACTTTTCCAACAACAATATGAATAACCGGAGCTTTCTTTTCGGTCTTGATTACAGTTTTGGCAACTGATAATTTCTTGACAGATTCTTCTGGCTTATCGGTTAAGGTACCATTTTTTGGGTTTGGCATTAAACCTTTTGGACCAAGAGTTTTGGCAAAAGGTAAAAGTTTTGGCATGGTGGTTGGAGTGGCAATTAAAATATCAAAATTAATTTTACCTTCTTTGATTTCTGCCAAAATAGTGTCATTTAAAACGACTATTTTTTTGGTGGCAGTTTCAAGATGGGGAAAAGTAATTTCGCCGACAACACCAATATCTAAACTGGTGACATGGGCTTCGATTTTACCATCAAATTTAGATAAAGAAGTTTCTTTAACTAAATCAATAGCTTCTCGGAGAGGATAATACTTAGTGACGTCAATTTTTGCTTTGGCGGCCTTGTATCTTTTGCCTCTGACTTTGGCTTCTCTGGTTGATTTAACTGTTTCCTCTGATGCTTTGGTTTCGCTTTGGACATCATCAGTAATGATTTCAGCTGCAGTTTCCGTGGCAATAGGCGAATCTTGATTCGCCCCTACAGTTGCGTTTCGAGACTTTTTGGTTTGCGAAGTCTCTTCCACTTTGTTTTTTTTCTCTTTGAGAGATTTTTTTTTGTTTTCTTGAGTGGTTTTGCTCATATGATTTTGTTTAATTTTTAATCGACGATTTCGACACCCATGGATTTGGCGGTGCCCATGACAGAACGCTTGGCCGCTTCTAAATCTTTGGTATTTAAATCAACTAATTTATTTTTGGCAATATCTTCGACTTGAGCCATGGTTAATTTACCAACTTTTTCTCGGCCGGTTGTAACAGCACCTTTGGTAATACCACTAACTTTTTTGATAGTGTCGGAAACTGGTGGCTTTTTGATAATGAAATCAAAAGACCTATCTTCGTAGATAGTAATAACTGCTGGAATCAAGGAGCCGCGCATATCTTTGGTTTTTTCATTGAATTCATTGCAGAAATCCATGATCTTGATACCATGAGGACCTAATGCGGTACCGACTGGAGGAGCTGGGTTAGCTGTACCAGCTTGAAGAGCTAATTTAACAATTGTTTTTATTTTTTTGGCCATAATTTTATAATTCTTTAGTAACTTGTAAAAAGTCTAATTCGACTGGAGTTTCTCTTTCGAAGAAGGAAACAAGAACTCGGATTTTGCCTTTTTCCTGATCGATAGTATCAATAGTACCAATAAAATCAGCAAATGGACCACTGGTAACCTTGACTACATCGCCGATAGCAAATGGAGCTTGATATTTTGGCTTATCTTCTTCGGTAACTTTTAGAATTTTGTCAACTTCTTTTTGGGAAATGGGGGACGGTTTGCTTTCAATACCTACGAATCCAGTGACACCTTGAGTGGTTCGGACTGTGACCCAGGAATTGTCGGTTAAAATCATTTGAATTAAAACATAACCTGGAAAAGTTTTTTCTTGAGACTTAATTTTTTGACCACGGCGAATAACCATTTTGGTTTGAATTGGAACGACAGCTTGAAAAATATGATCTTCCAAACCCATGGTTCTAATCCTGGTCTTTAGAGCTTCAATGACTTTATACTCGTGACCGGAATAGGTGTTAATAATATACCAAGCGGCGTCAATGCTGGGCTCTTGATTGGAAAGCTTAAATAAAAATTCTCTTTTGTTAGTTTTAGCTGAAGTTTTTGGCATACTATTTTTATTTTATTTCGCCTAATAATCTAATAGAATTTATAAAAATAAAATCGAATCCTCCCAGTATTAGGGAAATAACAATCGAGATTGATATTACCACAACTGTAAGCTGAATTAAAGTCTCTCTTTTGGGCCAAGTTATATTTTTAAACTCAGCTTTTACTTCATTAAAGTATTGGATGATTCGGGACATGCTGTATTATAACAGCAGATGTTATTTTTTATTAAAAATAATGAGTGATGGATTGGCAGAATTGCCTAGGCCAGAGATAAAACTTGAGTCAGAAAAAAAACCTGTTGGTTTTAGGGTCGTGGGTTTGGTTGATCCTAGAACTTTAAGTCCAGAGGAGTTTTCAAATTCGCCAGAATTACTTTATCATGGTTGCGCAAAGGATTTTAAATTTGATTCAAGATTTGATTATTCTTCAGATGTAATACTTGATAGTGATGGCAGTTGGACGCTAGGTGAGGGATTTTATATGACTGAAAGTAGAAATGAAGCTGAAAATTATTCTAGAGTGAGACAATATAAAGATAGTGCAGATGCAAAAGTGATATCTCTTTTGCCATTTGAGGCAAAACTTTTAGATTTAAGAGATAGGGAAAATCTAGATAATAATGTTCCGGTGCCGGTAGAATTTGTTCAGAGTTGGCAGCAATTTTATAAAGATATTTTAGAAAAAAGAGACAGGTCTAAAGATTTGAGTGATATTAAAGAAATTGAGGACGATTATTTGAAATATTTAAATGACGTAAGTGGGGTTTACCGGATATAAATTTAAGAGTCATGTTGCGAACAGCAACTGATAAGAGATTGGGTGTGGGAGTATCTCCCTCCCCGCCATGGTCTTCGGCATTTTCTGATTTTATGAAAGATATCGGTTTAGACGGGATTGTTTACAATGAAAGCGGTGAAGGTAAAAACGGATCTGGAGGGGCTACTTTTGTTTTTTATAATCAAGAAAAGATTGGTACTTTTGATTCTTGGCAGGGTAAAAAACAGGATAAAATTTAATTTTTGTTCAATATTATTATTCAATTTTGGTCCTTACAGTTGAGTGATTTTGGATGAGTATGTACCATTAACTTCTAGTTGACTGGTACTACTGGTAGTGGGTATCATAATTATCACTCACTATAAATAGTGCTTTCTGCAAAGCAGAATATTAATTATTAAAATTAATGTTTATGATGTGTCCTTATTGTGCTTTCACTGAATCCAACGTTTTGGAAAGTCGGGATGCGGAAGAAAATAAAGTTAACCGAAGAAGAAGGGAATGCTTGCAATGCAAAAAAAGATTTACTACTTATGAAAGAGTGGGTAATATTGATTTGAAAGTAGTGAAAAAGAATGGCCGAGTTGAGGACTACCGCCGAGAAAAATTAGAAAGATGTTTTGAAAAAGCTTGCTGGAAATTAACTGAAGAAGAAAGGGCGAATTTAATTGATGAAATTGAAATGAAACTTTTGAATTGGGAAAGTGTCGAAATACCTTCGAGAGAAATTGCCTTAATGGTGATGGAAAAATTGAAAAATCTGGACCCAGTGGCTTATATCAGATTTGCCACTGTTTACTTGGATGTTAATTCTATTGATGACTTTGAGAAATTAATTATAGATTATAAAAAAACCAACAAATGACCGATCCACAAAACCGCCAATCAATAATGGCTTTAAATTTAGCCGAACCACAATTATCGGACAATGCAACCTACATTGCCGAAACCAGATACGCTATTAAAAACGAAGAGGGTAAACCGGTGGAAAAGGTTAAAGATATTTTTTGGCGAGTGGCCAGCAATATAGCTAAGGCGGATGGTGATTTTGGAGCCAATGAGGAAGACGTGGAAAGATTGGCTGTTGATTTTTATAACTTGATGGCGGAACAAAAGTTTTTTCCAAATACACCATGTTTGGTCAATGCCGGAAAGAAACATCAACAATTATCGGCTTGTTTTGTGTTGCCGATTGAAGATAGTATGGATTCGATTTTGGAAACAATGTCCAATATGGCCAAAATCCACAAAAGTGGTGGTGGAACTGGTTTTTCCTTTTCCAGATTGAGACCTTACGGCGATTATATCGCGAGCAGTGGTGGTACAACCGTTGGCCCGGTTTCTTTTATGCAAGCTTATAACGATGTAACTGCTCAAATAAAACAAGGTGGAGTTCGTCGCGGAGCTAATATGGGAATGCTTTCGGTTGATCATCCTGACGTCTTACGATTTGCCATTGTAAAGTTGGATGAATTTAGTTTGACCAACTTCAATATTTCTTTGGCGATCACTAATGTTTTTATGAAGAAGGTGGACGAGGATAAAAAATTTGTAAGTGATGATTCAATTCCTGAAGACGTGGTGGAAGCGATTCGAGAAGCAGAAAAAAATAGAGATGTAGATGCGAGATTGAGAGAAGTAGAACAGTGGACAAAAAAACTTTATGAATGGGCCTTGGCAAAGCAGATAGACGAAGGTTATGAGTTGATTAATCCTCATAACGGAAAGGTGGCGATGAAATTGAATGCTTATAAGGTATTTATTTTGATTACTCGTTTGGCTTGGCAATATGGTGATCCGGGATTGATATTTATTGACAGAATGAATGAATTTCGGTCTAACCCGGTACCAGCTTTGGGAAAAATTGAAGCCACTAATCCTTGTGGTGAACAACCACTTTTACCTTATGATGCGTGTAATTTGGGAAGTATAAATTTGGCAAAGTTTGTGAATGGGAATGACCTTGACTGGGAAGCGTTGGAATACACTGTTAAACATGCTATTCATTTTTTGGATAATGTGGTTGAGGTTAACCAGTTTCCTGTAGAAAAGATTAGAGAAATGGTGTCGAAAACCAGAAGAATTGGTTTGGGGGTAATGGGCTTGGCTGATTGCTTTTTTAAACTCAAAATTCGATATGATTCGGATTTGGGAATTGAGTGGTCCAAAAAAATCATGAGTTTTATTCAGGATAAATCCAAAGAGGCGACAATTGAATTAGGAAGCAAGCGCGGTGCTTTTCCAAGTTGGGATGTGAGTGTATATGCCAATACTGATTATCGACCAAGAAACATGGCTTTAACTACTATTGCTCCAACTGGAACTATTAGTGTAATCGCGGATGCTTCTTCTGGAATTGAACCGGTATTCTCTTTGTCTTACCAAAAAAATACAGTTGAAGGGAAAACTCTATATTTTATCAATCAGATTTTAATGGAAGAATTGAAAAAAAGAAATTTGTATAATGAAGAATTGGCGGAAAAAATTGCTAAAAATGGCGGCATCCTAAAAGGAATTAGTGAAATTCCTGAAGATATAAAAGAAGTTTTTATAACTGCTTTGGAAATTAGTCCGGAATGGCATATAAAAGTGCAGGCGGCTTTCCAGGAATTTGTGGACAATGCAGTATCCAAAACCATTAATTTTCCAAAAGAAGCTAATGTTGATGATGTGAGAAATGCTTATAGATTGGCTTATTCTTTGGGAACAAAAGGAATCACAATTTACAGATCCGGTTCTAGGGAAAAAGAAGTATTGCAACAAGTTAGGGAAAAAGATAAAACTGAAAATATTGTTGCCAGTGTTGAACCAAAGAAAAAGGTAACTCCGCAAATTGCCAGGGGAGTCAGAATAAGAAAACCTTGTGATGTGGGAAAAGTTTATACTTCTGTATTTTTTGAGGAAGGAGACGGTCCAATTGAAGTATTTGTAAATTTAGGTAAAAGCGGCGGTTACATGGCAGGAGCGGCTGAAGTAACTGGAAGATTGTCTTCTTTGGCATTAAAATATGGGGCAAATTTGGATGAAGTTGCTTCGGAATTAGTCGGTATTTCTTGTGGTCAAAAAATTGGTTTGGGTAATTCTACAATTTTGAGCATGTTTGATGCAGTTGGTAAGACACTTATGGAAATTTCAAAAGGCGAGCAAATGAATCTTTTTAATGAAGAAAAGACGGCAATAGAGGTGGATAAAACTGAATTACTATCTAATTTAAGAAGCGAACAGGCCAGTGTTGAGAGCAAATTTAGTGCTTGTCCTGATTGTGGCAGTCCTTTGCGAGCTGAAGAAGGCTGTTTTAAATGTACTAATATTTTTTGTGGGTATAGTAAGTGTAGTTAAATTATGAGCATAACAACAAAAACAGGTGATCAAGGACAAACCCAGCTCGGTAGCGGGCGGGTGGGCAAGGATCATTTGACGATTCAGTTGATTGGAGAGATTGATGAATTGCAATCGGTGTTGGGAATGTTTAAGGCGGAAATTAATAACCTGCCTGCCGGCAGGCAGGTGACCGAATTAAAAATTAAGATTTCGGAAATTCAAAAAGATTTATATGTCATCAATGGGGAGATGTCTGGTTTCGGTGGCAAATTGGATTATGATCAAAAATTGATAGAAATGGAAGAATTAATAAATAAGTGGGAGGGAAAATTGCCGGTGCTAAAAGAATTTATAATTCCTGGTGAAAATCAGTCCGAGGCGTTGGCGCATTTTGCTAGAAGTGTATGTCGAAGAGTAGAACGGTCGGTGGTCGGTTTAAAAAAACAAAAAGATATTAATTTTAATGCGATTAGATATTTTAATAGATTGTCGGATTATTTATTTATGGTAGCTCGCTTGCTGAGAGCGGAGACCAAAAAAATTTAAAAATTAGGGAAAGTCGGGTGTAATTCCCGCGCTGTGCCGCAACTGTAAAGGTATCCTTCGCTCGATTAAATCGAGCTACGGAATACCGAAGCCAGAGGACCAAATCTTTCGAGCAAAAAGTAAATATGACACGAGAAATTTTAAATCGAAAATGGATTGTTTATCCCACAGATGGGAGTGGTGCTTTGAAACCAGATTATAGCGATGTAATTGTTTCCAATGGTGGCGAAAGAGTTAATTTAGAGAAAGTGAATTTATTTTTAGATTTGCAGGGTTATTGTAATAATGGTTGGGATAATGGTCAGGTGGCAAGGGCAATTAAAGAAAATTTGCAAACAGAAAAATTAAAAGAAAGAGTAAATCCTTTTGAATTAATTTTTAAAAATGGTGTGCCGATGAGACTGATGGAAAATGGGGATCTGGAAGAAATGGATGTGGACAATGAAACAGAACTTGGTCGCGTGGAGGTGGAAGGAATGCAAAATATTAGAGAATTAGCCTTAAGGGGTTACAAAACTATAGCGTGGTTTAGTCCGAACGGTGGTAATAGTCCATATGAAGAAATTAGAATGGTAGTAGCAAAATTAAAAGAGATTGGTGAGGATGATACTATTGTTTTTGAATGCCGAGGGATCTGTGGCAAATACGACAGGCTCGATTTTTATAAAAGAGTTTTAAATATAATTAATGATGATAATTTTGTCGACGGTGAAATAAATAATCCAGATGATTTAAGAAATCACCCTGTTGGTTTAAATTTGAAAGATGAAGAGTGGTTTGAATATTTTCCCGCTTTTTTTGGAGAATTGTCAGAAGTTTTTGAGGCAATTGCGGCAGGAGAGGATATTAGAAGTGTTTTGGAAGCGGAAAAAATCGCTTTGGAGTTACATCGAGAATTTGGAAGTAGGATAGCTAGGATTGAAAACAAATTTGAAGCAGTGGTGTTGGGAAATTTGATGGAGGACTACTTGAGTCGAATGCATGGAATGAATTTAAAAGCTGGAGGAGGGAATCATGGAATGTCCAATAAAGACGCGTTTAATTCATTATATGGAAGCAGTATGGTGGTAACTAAGGATACAGAGGGGGCAAAGTGGTGTTCAGATTGCAAGGTTTATTACTTGGGGAATAAATGTCCTCTCTGTACAAAATAAAAATTTTATTTTGCGATTAGTTTTTTGAACCCCTCGAGAACTTCGATCGGAAGAGCAAAAATGGTGGTATTGCCCGTGCCAGCGCTGGCTGATTCTATGGTTTGAAGAGTCCGAAGTGTAATGGCTCCACTGTCAGTCATTTGAGCCATAGCTTTTGATAAATTTTCAGAAGCGGTTAACTCGCCTTGGGCGCGAATAATGGTGGCGCGGCGTTCGCGTTCGGCTTCGGCTTGTTTGGCCATGACCCGCTTCATATCTGAGGGAACTTCAATATCTTGCATTTTGATGGCGGTGACGTCGACACCCCACTCGGCGGTTTCTTGATCAACGATTTTCTGAATCTCTTCGGAAATTTTTTGTCTTTCAGTTAGAAGACTATCGAGTTCAACGCTACCAATCACATCACGGAGAGCTGTTTGGGCATATTGAGAAATTGCGTAAATATAATCCTGAACTTTTAATATGGCATCCTCTGGTTTGACTACCTGAAAATAAACCACGGCATTAATATTGACCGGAACATTGTCTTTGGTAATAACTTCTTGCTTGGGGATATCGGCGGTGTTGATTCTAATATCAACTTTGATGACTCGTTGAACTATGGGGATGACTAGTTTGAGACCGGGTTGGAGAGTGTAAGAATATGTGCCAAGAGTTAAGACTAGACCCCGCTCGTATTGATTGACTATAATAATAGAACTGAATAAAAGAAAAATGATAAAAAGAACTAGAAAAATATATAGTATGGCCATAACATAGCTTACGAAAAACTAGAAAAAAAAGCAAACATTTACGACAAATTGAATAAGTGTATATAAATTTAGTATTATGAATTAATGGAAAGAGAAAATACTAGTAATAAAGAAACAGTTTTATCTGATTTACAGCTTGTAGTTGATTTAGTAGCAGGTAAAGATGTTGATGTGGAAAAGAAAGATTGGGTGGCCCAAAATATTTCCAGTATAAGAGAAGCAACTAAAAATGGTCGTCACAGTACTATTTATTATCCAGCAAGTGGTGAGGATATGCTCAGAGTTTTATATGCTTATGATGCGGATCATCTTATCGCTGTTGATCCTGATGAGCAGTGGGCCGGAAATCTTGAGGAAAAATTACAATCAGTCGGTATTCAAACAAAAACAGAAATTTTTGCAGAAGAAAGAAAAAGAGAAATTACTTTTGAGTTGGATGGTAAGGAGAGGCGAATAACAAGATTATATCGGGACGCTCGACAAGTTGATTTAAAAGCTTTCGGGTTTGAGGCGGTTGATGTTTTACATATATACGCTCCCACAGGAGCCGATGTAGATATTACGGAAGAAGAATTATATTTACAAAGCAAGTATGGTGATGAATGGATAATGATGAGTTTAGAACAAAAAGTTAGGGATGAGATGGCGACAGACCCGTTAGCGCCAAAGCCTGATGAAGAGGGTCGTTACAAAATAGTAATTCCAAAAGTGAGGGAAGAAATTACAGCCGAGAATTGTGTAATGGTCAGTGAAGGTGGATTTTTTGTTTTTGGAGAGAGAGGTTCTATGTTTGGTTTACCACCAACCTTATTAAAAATTGTTGGATTGGAAATGAAGCAGATTGTGGAAAGACATCCACAAACGGTTCAGACAAGTTTCTATCCAAAAGAAGAAGAATTGAAATCAATGGATAGGCGGGGTGATATTTATCATAAAATAAAGACTGTAAGTCCGGATGTAATCAAATGTTTTGAGGATGCGAGTGGTTTAAGTTTTGGTATAAACTATCGGTTTTTTGAATTTAAACGCGGAGACTTTCAATATATGGGGATTGATCCAGAAAATAATACTGACATAGTTTCAGCAGTTAATGATGAACATCAACAATTAACAGACCAAGTGGCTCAGATTGTGCAGAAAATGAAAGAAGTGGGTGTGAATGTTGATTTGGTCAATGAATATAGAACCGAGGTACTAGAGGCTTTTAAAAATGAAATATTCCATTTGCAATATCAGGCTAGTGAATTATTGGTTGCATATAAGGAAGTATCTGGGAAACGTAAATTAGGAGAAATAGATGACAAACGAGCCTTAAAGATGTTAGGTATTGGTTTGGTAAAAAATAAATGGAGCGGGGTTATGGATGTGGTCAATAATAAATGGCCTTTGGCGTCTCAAATGGTTTTTAGTGGAGAAAATAAGGATCTAACTCACAAAATAGTAAAACAATTAGCAGGTGCCAGATTTGAATTTAGCGATAAATAAATAATTGTAAGTATCTATGAATTTCAGATAGAATAAATTATGAAACAAACAATAATTGGTTTTGGAGTTTTGGCTTTATTTTTAATTGCTGCGGCATTTTTGCTGCCTTGGAGAAATGTAAATTGGGGGAAAATTAGCTTCATACCGGCGGAGTTAATTTCTGTGACTGGAGAGGCAAAATCGCAACAAAAAAATCAAATTGCTAGTTTTACAGCCGGAGTAAATATTTTTAATGATAAAAAGGAAGTGGCTGTGGATGAAGTTAATAAAAAAATTAACGAATTAATTGACTCAGTTAAAAAATTTGGAATTCCAACTGAAGATATTAAAACTCAAAACATGAGTGTTTACCAACAACAGGATCCAATGATGCCTGGGCAAAAAAGACCAACGACTCAAGGTCAATGGGTGGTTAACAATTCAATTGAAATTACTTTAAGAGATGCTGATAAAGCCCAGGAGTTGGCTGATTTATTGAATAGTAGTGGGGCTAATAATGTTTATGGTCCAAATTTTAGAATGGATGATACCAATAAAATTGAAAATACTTTATTTGATGGTGCGATGAAGGATGCCAGGAAAAAAGCAGAATTGATTGCTAAGGCTTCGGGAAGGAAACTAGGTAAAGTTATGAGTGTTAGTGAAGGTAGTGGTGGTAGTAATATTTATCCGATGTATGACATGAAAGCTGCTGTCGAACCAGGTAGTGCAACTGTGAGTAAAAGTTTGAATGTTAGTTTTGAATTGGAATAATTCTGCAAATTGGATTATGGGCTGAAAGGAAAAGTCATTAAACTAAATAATCCGAAAAATGCTATAGCTAAAAATAGCACTATAATTCTGTAGGGTTTTGGTCTAAGTCTTTTGTCTAGACTTTGGTGGTTTAGCCACAATACTGCGATCGAATATACAAACATGGCAATAGCATTTAGAAATGCTCCGATTATTACCAATTGCAAAGGTTCTCTAAATCCAAGCAATATTATTATTATACTTAATAAGATTTGAAACCATAAAAATCTATAATAAAATGTTGCTAAATTTTTTATATTAAATCTATCTTGATTTATTATCACTAAGTTTTCCGACATTATCCTGCTTGTAGCATCCATTATGGAAAGTTGGGTGGAAAATAGCATGGCTGCAGCTAAAGTCAGAAAAATTGTACCAACTATTGGTAGGGTATTTTTACCAATAAATAAAGCTTCTTCGAAAAGAAAACTAATACCACTAAGCTCGCTCGTGTTTTTGTAGACAGTAGAAAATGATAGTAAGCTTAAAAAAACAATGGTTATGGCGCCTATAAACCAGAAAATAATTAGATGTTCTAAATTTATTTTTATCCACCAATCCTTAAAAAGTTTCAAATTTTCTTTGTTGACTTCAAAGGTTTTTCCTTCTAGGGTTATTTCTTCCTTTTTTCCGGTTAAAACGCTAGTTATCTTACCGCCGTATTTACCCATTCCATAACCTTTTTCTTTAATATAAAAAGACTGGGCTAAGTTGAGATTGCCGCCAGCACCTGCATAAGCAAAAGCTGCCAAAAGGGTTATCATTGGCAGTCCAGCTGGTATAAACCAGTAATCGGTTCCTTTGCCTACAAAACCGCTTACTATGGTGGGCCAATCTCCTAAATTAATAAATATTAAAGTTAAGCAAAAAATTATCGGGATTCCAATAAAAATTAATGCTTTTTGGATACTTTCTTGGGTTTTGTAAACGACTTTTCCTAAAGTTAAAATCAGACCGATAGAAATTAACATAAGAATTGCTAAGACTCCCGAATTATCAAAACCAATTATTTGTCCAAAAATCGTAGCTGAAGATAAGATGATTCCTGGCCACATCCAAGGGATTAAGGTGGACAATATAAACCAAACAGGTGAAATTAATTTAAGTTTTCTACCTAACCCCACAAACACACTTTCACCGGTTATTAATGTGTATCTTTCAATTTCCATATTTATAAAAAATTGAAAGGTTATGCCAATAATTGCCGCCCAGATTATCCCCATTCCATAATTAGCACTCAAATATGGCCACAAGATTAGTTCCCCACTGCCCAAACCCATTCCTAATAATATAAAACTCGGGCCGAACATTTTTCTTAAAAGGGGAGGGGCGGGTAATTTGGCTTGACCAATTTCATTAAGTCTCACTAAATATTTATACCAAAATCAAAGACACAAAGCATTGCTTTGGCTTAAATGATTATATATAAAGTACAATAAATAATATGAGTGGTGGATTAGGTCATCAGTGGAAATATAAAAATCTTACTGTTGTTTTTTTGGGAATAATTTTAGCTATTGTTCTGTCCCAAATTGAAGCGTTTCATACTTTTCTTTTACATTTAAATGGTTTGGGGTATCTTGGTGCTTTTATTGCAGGTATATTTTTTGTGTCTACCTTTACTGTTGCCACAAGTGTTTTGGTTTTACTGACTTTGGCAGAAACCCTGTCGCCTATAGAAATTGGTTTGATTGCTGGTTTGGGAGCGGTCGTCGGAGATGTGCTCATATTTCATTTTATCAAAGACAATTTGGCCAAGGAAATAAATGATATATATAAGCATTTAGATAAAAAAAGGCATCTCAAAAAACTGTTTCATTCAAATTATTTTAATTGGATGTTGCCTGTGATAGGGGCGGTTATTATTGCCTCGCCGTTGCCCGATGAGCTAGGTGTTAGTCTAATGGGGATGTCAAAATTAAGCACGTTCAAATTTATTGTTTTGTCTTATGTTTTAAATTCTATCGGCTTATTTTTAATAGTATCGGCATCGGTAATCATTAAACCCTAGTATCTGGTAATATATTAGCTAGTGATCTGGAAAAAACCACATATTTCAAAAGTTTATGAAGCATTGACGGCTATGGCCGATTCAAGAATTAAATTGGAAGATGATAATCACGCTAAATGTTTTTCGTCGATGAGGGACAAAATTTACGATATAAAATATGATCCGGAAACAAGAGATATCATTTCAAATGATAATACGGCTTATTTTACTGGTGCGGTTAGTTATCCGATGATTGCCTTTTTGATGTTGACCAAAAGATTATTATTTAGCGAAAATTTATTGTCCCCACTAAAAGGAATTGTTTGGCAAGATATAAACAAAAAATTTAAAAATGATTATGCTAAGTCAATGGAATATGTTTTGGAAAATTTGCGATCAAAAGGTGTCGATATTGAAGTGATAAAAAAAGAAGTTCGGGAAATTTACGATGAGGTTATCGGTATGAAGTTGAAATATTCGGGTAAAAAAATGCGACCGCCGTTGAATTATTAGGAGGTGTTTTTTTTAAATAAAATTTGAGGCGGAGATGATGAGAGTTTGACAGCTGCTTGACAAGCACAATGGTTGTGTTATCCTGTACATATTAGTACTAGATAATATAACTATGACTAAAGATAAAATTGGTATTTTAATCCAACAAGCACAAAGGTTATTTCATACCTCAGACCTGAAAGTTCTTTGGAATATTTCAAATCAAAATACACTTTATAAAACTATTGCCAGGTTTATTAAAAAAAAGGTTTTGATTAGTATCCAGAAAGGTTTTTACAGCATCGTTCCTCTAGATCAATTGGATCCGATAGAAATTGGCTTTAGAGCCATAAATCAATTTAGTTATCTAAGTACAGAATCGATTTTGTCTAAAAATGGGATAATCAATCAATCTCCCACTAAAATCACTTTTGTTTCTAGTTCTCCTGCTAATTTTAATATTAATGAAGTCTCCTATTTAGTAAGACAATTAAAACCTCAATGTCTTAACAATAGTGTCGGAATTATTCAAAATGATAAAGGTGTTTTTATTGCCACTATTGAGCGGGCAATTGCCGACATGTTATATTTTCAACCAAGTTATCATTTTGATGCTGATAGTATCATTGATTGGGATTTAGTTAAAAGTTATCAAAAAGAAATCAACTATCTATGATTATAGTTAAACCAGCAGACGCTATTCACAAAGCTTATTTACTTAGAACCTTAACTGAAATCGTAGACAACCCTCTTTTGTCTAATTCTTTATTTTTCAAAGGTGGCACTTGCGCTTCAATGATGGGAATCCTTAATAGATTTTCTGTTGATCTTGATTTTGACCTTAAAACTGGAGTAGACGAAAAAGAGTTAAGACTTGAATTTCATAAAATTTTTGACAAACTTGGATTTAATTTACAACAAGAAAGTCAAAAAGCCCTAGAATTTTTTCTTAAATATTCTAATTTACTAAATGAAAGAAACACTTTAAAAATTGATGCCCTTAATTTTATTGTAAAGTCAAATGTTTATGTACCGGTGTTTTTGCCGGAAATTAATCGGACAGTTAATTGTCAAAGCCAAGAAAGTATCTTTGCAAATAAACTGGTGGCTGTTAAAGATCGCTATGACCGTAAAAAATCAATTGCTGGTCGAGATATCTACGATATTCATTATTTTTTCTTAAAAAATTTAAAATATAATGAACAAGTAATAATTGAAAGAACAGGAACACAAACTAAAGAATACCTTATTTATCTTTGTGATTTTATCAAACAAAAAATTAATCAAACATTAATTGATCAGGACTTAAATACTCTTTTGCCAACTGAAACTTTTAGTAAAATTAGAAAAACCTTAAAAGAAGAAACTATAATGTTTTTGAATAATGAAATTGCCAAACTGACCTAAAAAACATGGTCTAAATCAAATTTGAGGCGGAGATGATGAGAGAAAGACCAATGGCGTGAGAAACGGCGGAGATTAATAGAAATTCCAGACCATGAATTTTGGCTAGACCCATTAAGCCGATGGCCAATTCGTCGGGAAGCGGGGAAATGATCATAAAAATACCAATTAAGGGTAAAGTCCAGGCAAAGTATTTGGTATGTAATATTTTTTTAAAGTGATGATCAAATTTTGGATTATTGTATATGTGGGAAATTTCATCCGAAATTTTGTGTTTGACTAATTTAAAAACCGTGACATCAAAAATTACAGAACCAAAAAGTGCGATAATAATTAGTTCAATTGGGGATAGGGTTTTGGCTAGAGTAATAAGAATAATAGCACCAATAGGTACTGTAAAAGTGGAAGCATACAGCGCACCGGCGATAAAAGCGCTGATATAACCGTAGTTACCAAGGCTTAAAAGAAAATTATGGAAGGCAGAATTTTTAAATAAAATTAGGGCGACAATAATACCAAGTGCTAATAAAATTAAATTTTTATATTTATGATGATGGGGCTTTAATTTCACTAAATTCAGTATATCAAAATAGGATGAACAAAGACAAATGCTTGTTGTAAATAAAAGCCTAATTAATGGCTAATTTTTTATTTTTAGCTTGATAAGCTAATTTGAATTTAGCTTGAAGCTAGACTATAAAGAATCAAGAATGTATAAGAGTAACCAACAAGGAAAATTTATTGTAATTGAAGGAATTGATGGGTCGGGAAAAGGGACACAAACTGAATTGTTAGTTGAGGGATTGAGAAAAAATGGTTTGGAAGTGGTCACTGATGATTATCCTCATTACGAAACTAGTTTTTGGGGAAGGCATGTAGGCAGAATGTTGGCTAAAGAATTTGGTGATCCGATGCAAGTGAGTCCGTATTTAACTGTTTTGCCTTATATTTTGGACGAGGCGGAGGGGAGTAAAGATATTATAAAACCGGCTTTGGATTTGGGGAAAATGGTTATTTGCAATCGGTATTTTACTTCGAATATTCATCAAATTGCTAAAATGCCAGAAAGGGAAAGGGAAAAGTATGCTGAGTGGCTGTGGAGTACTGGTTATGATGAAATGAAAATTATCCCGCCGGATTTGGTAATAGTTTTGTTGGTTGATCCGCCAATTTGTCGGGAAAATGTCAAGAAAAAAGCAGAAAGAAAATATACTAGTGGTCAGGTGATGGATGCGGCGGAAGAGGATTTTAATCATCAAATGGAATCGGCTAAAGAATATAAAAAGATGGCGGAACAGAATCCGGAAAGTTGGGTTTTGATTGATTGTTGTGAAAATGGTCAGTTAATGGCTCCGGAAGAAATTCATCAAAAAATCTTGAAAGAGATAGAAAAAAGAGGTTTGTTAAAATAAATTAAAATGGATAAAAAAATATTTGAATTAATAAAAAAAGAAGCAGGTCGGCAAAAAGAGGGGATTCACTTGATACCGAGTGAGAATTTTGCCTCTGAAGAAGTAATGAAGGTTTTGGGGAGTGTATTGACCAATAAATATGCCGAAGGTTACCCCGGGAAAAGATATTATCAGGGTAATGGTTTTGTTGATGAAATCGAGAGTTTAGCCATTGAAAGAGGTAAAAAACTTTTGGGAGTTGAACATTTAAATGTTCAACCATATTCTGGTAGCCCGGCGAATAGTGAAGTATTGATGGCTTTGGCGGAAGTGGGTGATACTATTTGTGGTTTGAAATTGTCAGCTGGTGGTCATTTGACTCATGGTCATCCAAAAATTACTTTTTCGGGAAAATTTTTCAGAAGTGTGCAGTATGATGTCGAACCAGACGGTCGAATTGATTATGAAAAGTTGGGTGAATTAGTAAAAGAAACTAGACCAAAAATTATTTTTGCTGGGACAACTGCATATCCATATATTTTAGATTTTAAAAAGTTTGGAGAAATTGCCGATAGTGTTGGCGCTTGGTTAATTGCCGATATTTCCCATATTGTGGGATTGGTAATTGGCGGGGCTCATCCGAGTCCAGTGCCCTATGTTCATATTGTTACCAGTACTACCCACAAAAGTTTGCGAGGTCCACGGGGAGCGATTATTGGTGTGACTAAAAAAGGGATATCCTTCGCTAAAAGCTTCGGAATACTGGATTTGGAAAAGCGGATCGACAGAGCTGTGTTTCCAGGAATGCAAGGCGGGCCGCACGAAAATACGATTGGAGCGTTGGCGGTGGCTTTTAATGAGGCCGATAGTGAAGAATTTAATGATTATGCACATCAAATAGTAAAAAATGCTAAAACTTTGGCTGATTCTTTAAAGGAGAAAGGATATAAAGTTTTTGGAACAGAAAATCATCTAATGCTAATTGATGTAGGTAAAGAAAGAGGTAAAGAGGTGGCAGTGGCTTTGGAAAAGGCCAATATTTTTGTGAATTCCAATATGGTGCCTCATGATGAAGGATCACCAATGAGACCGTCGGGAATTAGAATCGGTACTCCGGCCATGACGACTCGAGGATTCAGAGAAAAAGATTTTATAAAAGTGGCTGATTTAATCGACCGAGTATGTTGTGAAGTAAATAAAAATGAAGCTAATTTGGAAGGAAATTTGGCAGAAATTGATATTGAGGTAAAAAATTGGATGAGGGAATTTAGTTAGCCTTAAATACCCTGGCTGTAAGACGTGGGTTGCTTTATAATACAAGTGTGAAGGATCGCTTGATTAAATCTTGGGGAAAATTTTTATTGCTGGGATTGTTGGTGGTGGTAATAATAATAAATTTTCATTGGGGATATTTTGTATTGGGAAATGATAACTATTCTCCCGAGGAAGCGCCACTAGTATCAGTAAAAAGACTTTTGGTGTCACCAGCTTGGAGAGATTACCGGGGGCTAGGTGTACCGTCTGATTCGGAACAAGTGGATATTTTTAGGTCGGGAGTAGATTTGTTTTTAAATAGTTTAGGGGTACCGTTGTGGTTAATATCTCAATTAAGCGTTTCTTTGGTGTTTTTTTTGGGATCTTGGTCGATTGCTAGTTTAAGTCTCTCTATTTTTAAGAAGAAGTTAGATGATTTTCAGGGACAATCTTTATTTCTATTAACTGGGGTTTTTTACTTTACCAATATATTGACCTTGTGGTTGTTTTTTTCGCCATTGAAACCTTTTATTTTTGTTTGGGGTTTTCTACCATTTTTTTTGTGGCAGAGCTGGAACTTTTTTAATGAATGGAATCTAAAAACTTTTTTATTTTTTTTACTTTCAATTTTATTAATTAGTTCGTCGGCAATAGTCCCAACCATATTTTTGGTTGTTTTGATAATAATAGTGACTTTTTATTTTTGGTTTTATCTTTTAGGGATTAATCTTAGAAGATTAATTTTAGTCTTTGGTATTTTTATTATTTTTCAGCTTTATTGGTTAGTTCCGTTTGGATTTTATGTCAAATCAAATGCGTCGGCTTTAACAAGTTCTTATATCAACCGGATTATTACTCCAGAGACGATTGGAAGTGAGCTTAAATACAACAACCTGGGAAACGTTTTGAGATTTTATACTTCATGGCTGGATATAAAAAATGATGATGGAGAATACTTATTTAAATATTCACCAATATATCAAAACGGGTCGTTTTTTAGTTATTTAGCTTTTTTACCAATTCTTTTAACGTTTTTATATTTAATAAAAATTTTAAAAACTGGCCAATGGAAAAGAATTTGGCCGTTAGTGCTCCTACTTTTTTTTGGTATTTTTTTGATTAAAAGAGACAATTCTCCACTTGGATTTATATATCAGTTTTTTGAAAATAATATTCCTTTATTTAGACAAGTATTTCGGTGGGGAAGTTCTAAATTTTGGCCGTTATTATCAATTATTATTCCGATTTTAGCCTCTTTATTTTTAGTTGAATTAAGTAAAAATTATCATAAAGTTTGGAGAAGAATAATTTTGATAGGAATAATCGGCTGCCAATTATTTTTTGTTTGGCCTATTTTTAAAGGGGATTTGATAAATAAGAGTGATTTGGTGAAAATACCCAAGCCTTATTTTGAATTAAAAGATTATTTATACGAAACAGACAAGAATGGCAGAATCTATTTGGCTCCGGAGGCGAATAATTTATATTTTAGAAATCATAACTGGGGATTTTTTGGCTCGGTTCTTTGGAGTTATCTAATTCCTAATCCAATTATTGAAAAATCATTGACAACTGGTTCGCAAGAGAATGAAATAGCTTTTGATGTTTTAGTAAATACTTATTACAGCGAAGACCCAAATTTATTTTTTAGATCACTAAAAAATTATAAGGTTAAATGGGTGATAGCGGACAAAAGTGTAACTGATAAAAAGAATGGTTATAGATATGATTGGAATACTTTTAATAAAGTAATAGAATCAAATCCGGATTTAACCAAAGTTTGGCAGAAAGATTTTTTGAGCTTATATAAAGTTAATGATGAAGAAGATTTTGGCAATGATTTGATTTATACGAATCATGACTGGAATAATTTAACCAGATGGAAAATTTTTAGTAAAAACAACACTGAATGGTGGTCCATTGATGGCAATTATGGGAAAATTTTTCCATTATTTTTGAAACCCGATAAATTAGGGTTTAAAGAAGGGAAAATAGTTTTGACTCATATTTATAAAGGTGAAGACATAACTTACAAGCCTTCTTTAGATAATTCCGAACAGTTTCCAGTTAATTTAAATTATGATAATGGAAAAGTGGAAGTAAGATCGGCTATTCCTAAAATTTTGGTAAACAAGAAGGAGATAATAAACAATCAGATCGGTGGAATCAATTTTGATCTACCAAAGCAAACAGACTTAATTTCTTTGAGTAAAGATATTTGGGATTTTAAAAATATTCTGGAGATCAATTTTTTAGGGAATAGTGATATTACAGAAAATGAGACTTTGTCTTTCTGGAAAAAAACTTACAAAAAGATAAGTTTATCTAGTAATCTGGTAAAAGTAGAAAGTGATTTGATTATAAAATTAAAATTATCTAACGGTTCTAAAGATTTATGGAAAAAGGTATGCATCAAATCTGATCGGACCAGAGAATGCTTGAATCAAAATATTTCGGTATATTTTGTGGAAGATGATTCGATCAGTAGCGATTATATCTTTCTAAGGGGTCCAGATACGGTAAAAATTTTCTTGCCAGAGGGTGTGGAGATTCAGGATTCAATTGTTTGGGAAAAAATTAGTAATCTGGAAAATGACTGGCAGAACAATATTAATTTCAACTTTGACCCGATTGAGATTAAAAATGGGGATCTACTTGAAGTGGAAATACCAATTTTAAAAAGTAGAGACAATAGTTTTGAGTTGAGAAAGGATTATGGAGTTATTCCCGAATATATGGGTTTAGAGAATAATATTTTGATTGATAAAGATGGATTAAAAATAGAAAACCAAAGAGGAGTCTCTGGTTTTTATCTGAGCCAAAGTTCACCCCAATTAAGTAACAATATGATGTTGGTGGCAGCGGAAGTAGAAAATTTGGAAGGAATTCCGGTGGATTTAAATTTTAGAGATACAAAAGCGGAAAATAAATTGTGGACTGAGCGAATGGGATATTTACAAAACAATCAAATTCTAGAAACTTTTATATTGCCCATAGACTGGAAAAATTACATTTTTGAAGCCGCAGTTTGGGCGGTAGGGAGAGATAAAAGTGTAAACAAAATTTCTAATTTAGTAACTCAACCAATACCATTGGCTTGGGGTGGTATAAGTTTGGTTCCCGAAATTTCAAGGATACCTAAGGTGGTTGGGATAAACAAAGCAAAACATAGTCATTGGTCAGTTTCGGATAAAAGAGAACAGTTACAACCAGCAATGATAAATGGTTGGGAGCAAGCTTTTGTGATAAAAAGTGACGATGAGAAACTTAAGGCTGATTATTGGCCAAATCAAATAGTTTGGGCTGGTTGGCTTTTAAATTGTTTGGTAATAATTGTGGGAGTTGAATATTTTCGAAAAAATAAAGTTGTCTGACTCGCCAGAGAGTGAATAGATTAAAAACCAATTTTTCTGGTAGGGAAAAAACCAGAATGGCTTGGAGAAAAGTAATAATAAGTCCTTTTATTGAAGGATGATAGTTTAGTTTTAAAATGGCATTTAATCTAATTTTGAATATTAAAATAAATGCTTTTTTGATGTTTTTGTAGCCGTTGCTACCAAAGTTTTGTCGATAATTATAAAGAGTTTTATTGATATTATTTAATTGATTATTTTGAACTAATTTAAAGTAAAGATCCCAATCTTCGGCTGTTTTGTAGTTGGCTGAATATTGATATTTTTTTATGGTTTGAGTGCGGACCATTAGTGTGGGATGTTGAATAGGAGATGTGATCATTAAAAATTGGTAACAATCTTTGGTGGTGGTAGGAAAATAGCGTTTACCGGTAATTTTGTTGGAATTATTAATAATATTTACTTGGGTGCCAACACCGACAATTTCGGGGTGTTTTTTTAAGTAGTGCAGCTGAATTTGGAAACGTTTTGGCAAAGAAATATCATCGGCGTCCATTCGAGCAACATATTCACCGTGGCAAAGTTTTAAGGCTTTATTTAAAGTTGTAGCTACACCTGAATTTTTTCTATTTTTTCGGGCAACAATTCGTTTGTCTATTTTTTGGTAGTTTTTGATGATGGACCAAGAATTATCAGTTGAAGAATCGTCAATAATAATAAATTCAAAATTAGAGTAGGTTTGATTTAAAATGCTGTCTATAGCATCTTTTAAATATTTGTCGGCGTTAAAGACCGGCATAATTACGGATATTAAAGATTGTTTATTTTTTTTCATAAAATTTCCATTCGTCCTTTTGGACTCATCAGTATCGACACACATCGATAATGGAACAGGGGACAGGAAACTACAAGATTCGGATAAATCCGAAGAGCTTGCAGGACCCTGCCACCTTTTTGAAATCGTAAGACTTTTAGACTTTTAGCGTCTCCAGCCGTACCCTTGTTGAGGGGTCCAGCGGAAGCCGCCACTAGGGCCGGAACTGTTGATCACCGTGTAGGTGATCACATTCCCGGTGACTTGGGTGGAATAAGAACCGGTGGTGATTTCCAGTGTCCCCGGAACGGAGACGCTGAAAACAGCCGTGTGCCCGGCGCGAATCCAGTCGAGCCATGTCCCCGTCTGACAAATACTCATCGTACCGTCAGTTGGGCCGACCCAACTCATTGAGCCATTAGTGTTCTTTGTCCACTCTTGGCAGTCGTTGCCAGTGGGAGCCGGAGCAGGTGCAGGGGTCGGGACATAGACGACGGTAGAAGTTGGAGTAGTAATGTCTCCCTCGAGAGTAATATATCTCTCGGGAGTGAAGTACCGAATTTCTTCGGTTCTTCTTCCATTATTGTATCTAACCTGATACATTCTATGGCCCTTGTTTGGGGTCAGGTCCAGTTCATGTTCAGTAACCCATTCGGTAACAACAGGAGTAGGAGCAGACACATGGATCGGGACGTAAACGACGGTAGGCGCAGGAGCCGGTGCAGGTGCAGCTGGTGCAGTAGCAATCACCTTGTCGGTGTTGCTTTTCAAGGTCGTTGTGTTCTCCTTTGTAGCTGCCGTGTTGTCGATTGTCGCAGTGGTGTTTTCGGACGTCGCCTTCGTGTTTCCCTTGACCGCTTCAGTCAGAGTATCGATTCCTGGAACAGTGACAGCAGTAGTGGAAGTTGCAGGTACAACGGGTGCCGGGGCAGTGGTGGTCTTCCATGGATGCCATACGAATAGCCAAACTACTAGCACCGCCAGCGCGATCATCACCATCAGGATTGGGAACCAGTGACGCGTGAGCCAATTAAGAGACCTGCGGGTACGGGTCGGTGTTGTTCCGGGTGCGGACATGAAAATTCCTCCTTTGCGTATTACGCAAAAAAAATTGGATCTCTGCCGGGGCCGGGGCCTATGTGAATGGGTTTTATTACCCAATTTTTTTCTTCCAAAATTTCATCATCATTCTTCTACACAAGCCTAAATGTAATGAGATATTCTTTTTTCAACAAAAGTCTTACGGTTTGTTAAAGAGCTAAATTGATTATGAGAATTAGACGCATTGTCTAAAATATAATCAACTTACAAGCAATTTCTTGCTATGGATGTTTATAGCATTAAATGGTAAAAAAATCAAGTTATAGGATAACAAAACACAATTTGCAAACCAGAGCTGGATGAAGGAATTTAATTAATAATGTCAGTCGTTATAGGATAGGGGACCAAAAAAAACCTCCAAATTAATGGAGGTTTTTTTAAAATATTATATAAATAGCAAAGGAGAAATGGAGTGAAGATCTTTAGAGGAGCCCACCCCAACATCTCTCCTTTGGTATTTATTTTTGTCTAATTTTTAATGAACTGAAGTAGTGTAACAGTAATGTTTAATAATGTCAAGTTATAGGATATGTACACCGTAAACTTTGAAGATTTTCCCCCGAAAGGGAAGGAGGTCGAAGTAGAACTTCGACGCTCCTTTGGTTCCGGTGGGAAATTAGCCTATTTGGGCTAAGATGGGTGGCAAAAGCCGATTGTTGAGGATATCGTCGGTTGGTTGGATGATTAAGGTGCTACCCCTTTCAAGGGTCAATTTGTAGATATTGCCGCCCAGGTATCGGGTGATTGACCAGCCGCCGGTGCAGGAGGTGTAATCCTCATTGCACTTGATGTCGATGTAGGTCATCTTCCAAGCCTGGTAGTTGTATGGGACGTTGATCTTTACAATGGGAATCGAGACGAATGATGCTGGAGTATTGACGCCGGAGTAAGTAACCCTGGTAACGACCATACTGACAGGATCAAAGACTTTTAGTGAATCTAGGGCCTTCATTGGGATGTCAAAAGAGTTGATAGTGGAATAGTAGACTTCGTCGCCCATCTCAGCCATTGTGCCGTATGGTAGTAAGACGTTGGCATTGAGGCTGGCATTTCCATTTGAAGTTAGGATAATACTGACCGGTGCGACGTAGTAGCTTCCGGGGTTATCGGAAGTACCGCCAGCAAAAACTGGGACAGACCGGGTGATAAACACTAAACCCAGAATCAAGAAAACGGAAATCATCTTCTTAAGCATTGTCTCAACCTCCAAAAACATATTTCGAATCCGGTTCTAAATACACAGTGTGTACTCACAATCGGATTCGAAATTTCAAAGTTTACGGTTTGTTAAAGAACTTTTAAATTAATCAGATAAAAACGCTTTAAGTTTAGATTGATTAATTTAAGTGGGATTATATAAAATTTATATAATAATGTCAAGTTATAGGATATATTTATAATAACTTATTAAGTTTGGCAAAAAAATAACCCCGCCGGAGCGGGGTTATTTTGAAAATTACTTATAAAGTTTAGTAACCTCTGGAATATTTTCTTAAACCGTAGCCGGCGGCTAAAACTGCAGTAGCCATAAGCGTGCCTAAAATTAAAGCACTGCTACCAGTTTTTGGTAGAACTTGAGCAGAAATAGTAGCCGATTTTACTTTTTGAGTACCATTGTTGGTATAAAAAGCTAAATTATCTTCACTGGCTGTTCCAATTTCTGATTTAATTGCGGCGTGAACTTCGTTTTTAGTAATGTTTGGATTAATAGAGTCTTTACCTTTTACAGCAACAGTAATGGTTTGGACGTAATTTTCATTAGCTGCAATTTGAGGAATTTTAAAGCTAATTTGATTTATTTGATTAGCTTTAATTTGGCTGTCAACCACAGATAAAGTTCGAGGTAAAATTTCTTTGACTTCAATTTGGGTTTGAGTACGATTACCTAAATTTTTGATTATAAATTGAATTTGAAATTGGTCTTTTGGCCCAAAGATTATTTGACTACTGTCAAGATTGTCTTGCCAAATTTGTTGACTAAACCCTTTGGCTTTTATATCCACTTCCATTTTTCTGACTTCATCATCAGCTCGGACAGAAGATGGGAGAACTAAAAAGGTAACTAGGGCGATAAGAAACTTTAAATTTTTATTGATCATACCTGCTTTTAATTTATAAAAATTAATTATGGGCTATTATATAAAAAATATAATAAATGTCAAGCGGTATGAAAAAGTAACTAAAGTTACTTAACTTAGGTAATCTTTTGCATGAATTCTTTTAGATCGGCTGAATACCTTGGCTCTTGTAAAGCGATGGCAATGTTGGCTTTAAGCCAACGAAGTGGATCGCCAGTTGTCATCCATTCACCGTGCTTAATGGTTTGATTTAACACGACTCCTGTTTGGGCCAATTCATTGATGGCATCAGCCCACCAAAGTTCATTGTCGCGGGAAATTGCTTGTTTTTTGATATTTTCTAATATTTTATTTGAGACCACAAAACGACCGAGAACGGCATTGTTGGAAGGTGCGTCATCGGGTGGCATTTTTTCGACAACGGTTTCGACTTGGTTTGGGTGTTTAGGATTGTTTTTATATTTAATACAACCATAACGAACGATTTCTTCCCAAGGAACTTGTTGGGTAGCCATGACAGCGTCGGGGTGGAATTTGTCGTATGTGGCAAGCATTTCTGTTAGAAATTGACCGGGTTTGGGTTCGATAATTAGATCGTCACCAAAAAGATAAACAAAAGGATCTTTGCCGATAAATGATTCAGCGGCTAAAGCTGGGGAAGCATTGCCATAAGGAAGGTCGAGAGGTTGGGAAATAAATTCCATTATTTTAACTTTATCCCAAATTTCTCTTAAACTATCTAAAAATGAAGTTTTATTGTTATTTTTTAAATATTTTTCCAGATCAGCGTCTGGAGTAAAATAATTTTTAATACCAGTTTCACCGTTGCGGTGGACAATACAGATTTCAGAAATACCCGCTCCGATTAATTCTTCAACTAGAAGTTGGATATTTGGTTTGGCTAAAACAGGGACTAATTCTTTGGCATAAGATTTAACTACAGGTAGAAAACGAGTGCCGCGACCAGCGGCAGCAATGACGGCCTTTTTGATTTTAGTCATAAGTGCCTTAATAATATCAGATCATATAAAAGTTGGGGAGTGTCTGATTGGATATATGGTTATGTGGGAAAATTTGTTAAAATAGTGAGTTTGATTCGGGCCTATAGCGTAGTTGGTAGCGCGTCCCCATGGCATGGGGAAGGTCAGGGGTTCGAGTCCCCTTAGGTCCACAAATGGTAATTAATAAATTAAAAACGATATTTGGTTTTGTTTTTCCTCATACGCGGATTAATAAAAGCTTAACCATCTTGGTCACAGCTAATTCAATATTGGTATTTATTTTGAATTTGTTTGCGCCATTTTATGCTGTTTTTGTTCAAGAGATAGGCGGAAATATTGCTTTTGCTGGATTGTCTTGGGCGGTATATTCTATGGTTAGCGGTATTTTAATATTTTTATTTTCTAATTGGCAATTAAAGGTGAAAGAGCCGGAGTTATTGATTGCTTTGGGTTATGTTTTAAGAGGAGGAGTATTTTTTAGTTATGCTTTGATGAATAATATTCCTCAGCTGATTTTGACACAGGTTCTTTGGGGTGTGGCTACGGCTATTGGTACACCAGCGTTCGACTCTGTATATTCTAGTCACACCAGTAAAGAGAATTCTATTATTGAATGGGGGAGATGGGAAGGAATTGCGGCGATAGTAACAGGTTTTGCGGCTTTAATAGGTGGAGTATTAATTCAATTTTTTGGCTATCCAATCATCTTTATTGTGATGTCGATTGTTTCAACAGGATTAGGAATTTATATTTATAGATTACCTCGGGAAGTTTTGTAAATTTACGCAAAATTGATAAAAAGAACTTTCATATAAAATTTGGGCCTATAGCGTAGTTGGTAGCGCGTCCCCATGGCATGGGGAAGGTCAGGGGTTCGAGTCCCCTTAGGTCCACCAAATTAATTAATTTATTTTTGGAAGTTTAAGCCATTTTGGATGTTATAATTTAGAGATTCCTAACTAGGCCCGTGGTGAAATGGTATCACAAAGGTCTCCAAAACCTTTTTTCCCTGTTCGACTCGGGGCGGGCCTGCCATACGTTCTGCAAAGCAGAACTTCGGCAGGTGAACCTGCTTTTTCTAATTAATCGGCAAACGTTGCTAGGTAAACCTGCTAAGTAAATTTACACAAGCTAATTTTAAAAGTTGTTTTGATATAATCGCCCCATGAATAGTGCAGAAGGACCGTTCAGGTCTTTTATATATAGTCTTTTTGATGGACCAGTATCTCAGAGGGTTCTTGAGGAAAAACCAGACAAGGGTAATTGTCGCTTTGCAATTCAACAATATTTTAAAGAAACTCGGGGAATATATCTTAGTCATTCGGAGATAGTGCTTCCGTATGCACGTAACAATAGTAGAGGAACTTTTATCGAAAATAATCAAGTTGATAGCAATGAGTTTTTTAGTGGTCTTCAGGAAGGAGATATTATTTATGCAGAAAAATTAAGAGATAGTCATGGAAAAAAAATTAAATCGGGCAAGGAAAAATTTGAAACTGAGTATGAAAGGTTGGTTCATTTACACTTGGCTGTATACGTAGGCTTGCCTACAGATGAGATATTAGCTTTTTTCTCGGGTGATGAAATTGATCGGGATAAGCCTGCTATTTGGCATAGTACTTTTATTGCCAGAGGAACGGCTTTATGGTCTGTAGAAAAATTTCGCCATTACTATAAACCAGAAAGTGCCATGAGAATGGCTATCTAATATAAAAATTAGGGTTTATTTATTTTTCTTTTTTGAAAATTTCATAAATTTTTTTATAGTTTTGGTACAGGAGACTTCTATGTCCATAGTCAATGCTTCTTGTGGAGTGACCCATTTATATTCTTGAAGTTCAAGATTATCGAGAGTAATTTTGTCATCGAGAGCTTTAAAGTGAACATGAAAATAGACAAAATGAGATGGGCGATGAAAATTTTTATTGTCAATTGTTTCGCCCCAGGCCAAAATTCCGATAGGCTCTACGGTGAGTCCAACCTCTTCTTCGATTTCTCTTTTGACACCATCAATGATTGTTTCTCCTGGTTCAATGTGACCGCCAGGCCAGACCCATTTATTGTTCCATTTTGAAGATTTGGTTAATAAAAGTTTGCCTTGATTATTTTCTATGACAGCACCGCCGACAACTTCAACTCCTCGGGGAAATTTGGTGACAGTTTTTTTCATGAACTGATTATATTACAATTGGATATAAATAAAACTACCGCAAACTTTTGGGCAAGATTTGAAATAGATAAATACAGAGTGCTTGGTGTAGTGAATATTTTGGTGCTGGTGGAAAAATAAGTTTTTCTGTTAAAAATATTGTATTTTAAAATTTATTTGTTATATTATGGGAGTTCATTGACATGCAGGTTAAGAAATAAGAAAGGGTGAGTAGAGTGGAAACCGTGTTTGGTCGGGTATTGAAGACTAGGGTAACGATGGTTGTTATTGATGAACATCGTTTACGGAAAGGAAGTGCTGGACTAATGATCCTTTTGGGAGTTCTGGATTTTGTTTTTGTTGAGAAACAGGCAGTGGAAGTAGTTCCGGTAAGCGAGCTTTTTTTGGAATCGTTAATGCACAAGGTTATAACTTCGCAGCACAGATTTAATAGAGGTATTCAACAGCTCGTTCGGTACGGTTGGATAGAGATAGTTTCTGATCCTGATTCATCAAAGTTGAGGCTAGTGAAAGCAACTCAGAAGTTGTTGAACCGGTACAATGGTCGACCGCAACTAAAAATGCTTCATTAATAGAATCTTATCCTGCAATATATTTGTAGGAGACATTGTGTAAACAAACAGGATTAGTTAGCGTTTGCGCTAACAAAATCCACACAACACACACAATGTCTCCGAGTTCCACTAAATTATTTTGATTTGATGATTTTTGATCTATTTTTTGGCAATGAAATGAATGCTAGAATGGTTTAAATTAATATTTTTATAAATTATGATAATCATTGGAATTACGGGTACCTTGGGTGCAGGAAAGGGGACTATTGTTGATTTTTTAGTTAAAGAAAAAGGATTTAAACATTTTTCCATAAGAGAATTTTTGGTGGAAGAAATTAAAAAAAGAGGTCTGGAGGTTAACCGAGATTCGATGGTAGAAGTAGCCAATGATTTAAGAGAAAAATATTCATCTAGCTATTTGGCTGAACAATTATATAAACAAGCAAAGGAATCTGGTATTAATTGTATAATCGAAAGTTTAAGGGCTCCGGGAGAAGTGGAAAGTTTAAAAAAACAGGATAATTTTTTTATGTTTGCCATTGATGCTGACCCGAAAATTAGATATGAAAGAATAAAAAAACGAGGTTCGGAAACTGATTTGGTAACTTATGAAAAATTCATTGAAAATGAAAAAAGAGAAATGATTTCGGCTGATCCAAATAAACAGAATTTATCCAAATGTATTAGTTTGGCTGATTATACTTTTGAAAATAATGGAAAATTAGAAGATTTATATCACAAGGTTTTGGAAGTAGTTAATTTAATCGAAAATAAGCCGGTTCATGTTCGACCATCTTGGAATGATTATTTTATGGAAGTGGCCGATGCAATTTCCAAGAGAGCCACTTGCGATCGAGGTAGAAGTGGTTGTGTAATTGCACGAGATAAACAGATTTTAGTTACGGGTTATGTGGGGTCGCCTGTAGGTTTGCCTCACTGTGATGAAGTGGGTCACCAAATGAAAAAAACAATTCATGAAGACGGAACGATTACTCAGCATTGTGTACGAACAGTTCACGCCGAGCAAAATGCTATTTGTCAGGCATCAAAAAGAGGTGTGTCGATTGACGGAGCAACTGTTTATTGTCGAATGACACCTTGTAGAATCTGCGCCATGTTGTTAATTAACTGTGGTGTAAAAAAAGTATATTGTGAACGTAAATACCATGCTGGAGCCGAGTCAGAACAAATGTTCAAAAAAGCTGGGGTTGAGTTGGAATATAAATACGAAGAGGTACAACAATATAAAAACCAGTAAAAAAAATAATAGATTGGTTTTAAAATTTATACAAAAATATTTTTTGGTCTTTTTTGATAAATTTCTTTTTGGGAAATTGATAGTCGTTGGATACTAGTAAAAGCGGATGAGTCATTTTTTTCTCTAATAGTTTTTGGAGTCGATTCATAAGATTGGGGAAAAGATAAAGGGTAATAATAGTAGCTTGGTCAAAATCGACATGCCAAAAACTTTTTAAATGGACTGTGGCCAAATGAGAAAGACCGAGTTTCTCTATTTTTTTTCGGGAACGTTTAACTAAAACCGGATTGATTTCATAACCTATGGCTTTGGCGCCAAGTTTGGCGGCCTCGATTAAAATTCGACCATCACCAGAACCCAAATCTAAAACAGTATCTTTTTTGGTGACATTAGCTAATTTAAGCATCTTTTTGACCACATCCATTTTGGTTGGATAATAAATGGCACCGGGTTCGATTATTTGTGTATAAAGAAAATAAAAAACAATTGAAAACTGAATAATTAAAAGGATAAGCAAAAAGGTTAGAAAAATAAAATTAGAAAACATAAGTTAAATAACTATAACTCTGATTCTATTTTTTGGATGATTTGGGTGGAGGATTGGCGCCGACTTGGCCTGTGGAGCAAAAGTTTTATACCAAATTTTTTGGCTCGATTTCTTTTCTCCTGTAAAAAACCGTCGGCCGACTTGTTAGTTACCAAAAAATCTGGTTTTAACCTTTTAGTGATCTGCTCATAAAGGGCGTAGTTTTCAAAAGTATTTTTAATAATTTTTTTAATAGGAAAAACATAGTCGATGCTTTGAAATTCGGCTAAAAATTGAAGTCTGTTTTTGAGATTATTCAAAGGCCTGTCTATACCTTTTTGGTAAAGTTTAATTGTGGAATCATTTTCCAAACCCACAATGACAATATCGGCGTGGGTTTTGGCAAAACGAAAAAGATTAATATGGCCCAGGTGAACAATATCAAAACAACCGGTGATCAGTGCAATTTTTTTACCCCCTTTTTTTAATTGGGTAATAAGTTGGGCTAATTTGCTTAGCGATTGGATTTTTTCCATTGACTATATAATATCAGTAATTTAAGTGCTAATTTTTTAAGAAATTGGTATTATATGCTAACAATGGATAATTTTTTAATAAAAAATGGTATTAATAATTGGCAAATACAGCAGTTAATTAACTTAACTAATACAGATGACGACATTAAAAAATTTACTTCCGATCAAAAAAGGTTTTCTAGTATAGAGGCCTTTGAGGAATGGAAAAAGAAAGGTAGATCTATATATATTTTAACAAATGATCAGGAAGACCTATTGGGTATTTTTTGGTTGGGTGAAAAAAAATTACCAGAAGCGGATTATGATGAAAGTTTTGACAGAAATAAATTTGGAATAACATTTGGTATTAGAATTTATGGAGAGGCTAGGGGAAAAGGAATGGCTTCAAATTTTATGAATGAGGCTATAAATCGATTTAAAGATAGTAAAATTTACAACGAGATACCTGAAAAAGGTATTTGGCTGGAAACCAAGGTACATAACTTAGCAGCTATAAAACTTTATACTAAATTCGGATTTAAGGTGGTATCTTTGGCTAATGAGCGTGGAGAAGTGGTAATGGTGCAATCAGAAACATTATGAAAAAAAGTGGTGGTTTAGCATTGGATATTGATGAGACCTTATCGCGGACAAATTATTTTTGGGTCGAATATTTACAACTAAAATTGGGAAATCCTGAAAACCTAAGTATAGAAGAAATGGAAATAAAATATAAATATGCTAGTGACCCTGGGTATTGGCAAACTGATAATGGGTTGAATTTAATGGAAGAAATGAGAAATGATGATGTGTTTCAAGAAAATTTGCCTTTGATTGAAAATTCAAATACTGTAGTTCAAAAAATAAATAAAATTCTACCGATTCGAGCTTATATTACAGCCAGACCGGATTCGGTTCTAAAAGGGACGGAGAAATGGCTGGAAAAACATAACTTTCCCAAAGCTAAAATTATTACCAGACCTTTGGAGGTTAGGGCGGAAGATGGAAATAAATGGAAGGCTAAGATTTTAGAAAATCTTTATCCAGAGATTATAGGGATAATAGATGACAATCCGGGCTTGATTGACTGTTTATCTTCAGATTACAAAGGAACAGTGTTTTTGTATAAAGGAATATCGGAACACATGAGAAAAGATATAAAAATTGTACCGTGTAAGGATTGGGAACATGTTTGGCAAACTTTATCTACGGCTTCGGTTTATTGATTGGAATCGGGCATTTGGTTTGAAGTTGGAACCTGATGGTGGACTAGGAAAGGTGGGTTTTACCGGGACTACTGGTTTGACTACCGTAACTGGTTTTGGTGTTTTTTTATTTTCTGATGACATAACTTATTTTAACTTAGTCGATTCTTTGTGTTCGGTTGCTTTTTTACACCAATGACAATACTTGTTGAATTTAATTTTGTCGGGAGTGTTGGTTTTATTTTTTTCAGTTAGGTAATTCTGAGCGCCACAAGCAGAACAGAGTAGGGCGATTAAAATTCTAGGTGTTTTTTTAGATTTAGCCATGAGTGGTATTTTAAACTAAGATCGGGCGTTTGGCAACTGTTCTTCTTTGTATTTTTTAATTTGTGTTTCTATTTGTTCCCTTAACCCGGTTATGGCGGGAATTAATTCAAAATGTTGATTTTCAGCAAATATTTTTCCTTTTTTCCCAGGCAGTAACATGTCAAAACTTATTTTATATTGACCTAATTTATCTCTTTTTATATTAACAAAAGCGGTTTTAATTTCGTCGTTTAAATCGGGGAGGAGTTGGTCTGTTTTATGACCAATTTTTATGTTTATCATCTCTTTAATCTCTACCGACAGGTCTACCTTATCAGCTGTGATTTGAATATTCATATTAATTAATTTTAACATCGAAGTTGGCTTGACAAGGAATGGAAAAATTAGTGGTTGTCGATGTTATACTGAAAAAGATATGAAAATCATGCTATTTGGGGGTAGTTTTGATCCGCCGCATTTGGGACACCAGATAATGGCGCAGGAAATTATCCGAAAAAAAATAGCTGATGAGGTGTGGCTGGTGCCTTGTTACAAACATCCTTTTGATAAAAAAATTAGCCCGGTAAAAGAAAGATTAGAAATGCTGAATTTTTTGGTTTCGGATAAAATAAAGATTTGTGATTACGAAATTAAAAAAAATGGTACTAGTTTTACAATTGATACTTTAAATTATTTTTCCCAAAAAATGCCGGATAATAAATTTTTACTTTTAATTGGTAGTGACCAACTTGAAAGTTTTAATAAATGGAAAGATTACCAAGATATTTTAAAAAATTACCAAGTTTTTGTATATCCTAGAATTGGTTATCCTGTAAATATTAAGTATAAAGAAATGATAATCTTGTCAGGTGTAAAAGAAGTGCCAGTATCGTCGACTGAAATTCGGCAAAGTGTAGCTAAAAAAGAAAATGTGGGGAAAATGCTAAATAATAAGGTAGAAAAATATATCAAAAATTATTCTTTATATATAAACTAACTTATGACATTAATTTTGGAAAAACCAGAAAAGGAAGTTAATAAAATAGAAAATTTTATAAAAACTATATTTGTTAAAACCGGATTTAAAAAAGCAATTGTGGCGGTGTCGGGTGGAATTGATTCGGCATTGTCCTGTACTTTATTGTGCCAAGCATTGGGCTTTGAAAATGTAATTCCGGTTTTGTTGCCTTATGGAAGTCAGAGCAGTATTGATGGAAAATTATTGTGTAAATGGAATAAAATTCCAGAAGATAATTGGCAGGAAATAAATATAAAAAAAATTGTTGATCAAATAAAAGAAAGTCAAAATATTGGAGATGATAAATTAAGATTGGGCAATGTGATGGCTAGAACTAGAATGATTATCCTTTATGATTTGGCAAAAAAATATAACTGTTTGGTGTGTGGAACAGAGAATAAGTCGGAAAAATATTTGGGTTATTTTACTCGATTTGGTGACGCGGCTTCGGATTTGGAACCAATTGAACATTTATATAAAACTCAAGTTCAGCAATTAGCAAGGTTTTTAAATTTATCAGAAAATATTTTAAATAAACGGCCGTCGGCCGAATTGTGGGATGGACAAACAGATGAAACAGAGTTTGGATTTACTTATGATGAAGCGGATAGGGTAATGGAGAATGAATTAGAAGGTGTTCCAGGAGAAACCGTTAAGAAAATTCTTAAAAGAATTGAATCACAAAAATTTAAACAACTTGTGCCGTATAAATTAATTAATAATTAATAATTAATAATTAATGATAAAAGCAATAATATTTGATTTTGGAAACGTTGTCTGCACGTTTAATAATGAATTAATCTTAGAAAAATTTTCAAAATATAGTGGCCAATCAATCGAGTCGTTAAGAGAGATTATTTATAAAAATTCCGATTTGCCTAAACGATATGAAATGGGGCAGATTAGCTCGACTGAATTTTATGAAGGAATTTTGAAAATTACTGGATTAAATATCTCAAAAGATAAATTTATCGAAGCATATACCAATAAATTTATGCCTATTTTATCTACCTTTAATTTGATTAAAGAATTAAAAAATAATTATAAAGTAGCCTTACTGTCTAAATACTAGTGAATGGGATTTTGAATATGGGGTCAAAAAAACTGAAGTCTTTGAATTGTTTGATAAAGTAACTTTGTCTTTTGAGGTGGGAGTGATGAAGCCGGACAGAAAAATATTTGAAGATTCGCTAAGTAAATTAAAGTTAAGATCGAAAGAATGTGTGTATGTTGATGATATAAAAGATTATGTGGAAGCGGCTAAGGCTTTGGGAATACACGGGCATCAATATGTTGGTTATGATGATTTAGCTGAATTTTTTGAGAAGGAAGGTCTATTGGTTAAAAGTGCTAAAATAAAAGTTAGATTATGAGAATTGGGAAAAAACAAAAAGGAAAAGGAAAAAAAAAGAGTTTTAGTTTGGCTGAACTAAAAACTATGTTGGTAATTTTGGTTTTATTTTCTGCGGCTATGGCTACGTTTGCTTGGTTTCAGACTTCAAGTAAAGTATTCAATGAATTTGATACTACCTGCCAGCATTTTGGTTACAACGATTGTATGCGGTTTTATTGGTACCAACTAGGTTATTATAAAAACGTTTTTAATATATTTTTGGGACTTGGAATTTTGGGAACAATCTCTTTTATTTTGTTGACAATCTTTCCGGCTGGTAAATTTTTGAAGAAGATTGTCAGCTGAAAGAAAAAGATGAGCCCAGAAAGGAACTTGAATCCTTGACCTTCCCCTTACCAAGGGGATGCTCTACCAACTGAGCTATCTGGGCACTTATTACTTTGATATTCTACCAGAAATATTTTTTTCTGATAAAGAGCAATTTATGGCAACTCTAAGTCTAAATTGTTATAATTCACTGTTCTATATACGGAGGGTTGGCCGAGTGGTTTATGGCGCTGGTTTTGAAAACCAGTGGGAGCAATCCCTCATGGGTTCGAATCCTATACCCTCCGCGGAAAATAAAACCATTTTTTCAATTCCTTGCTTTTAGTTGTTGCCTTTTTGGGGAACTATGACTAAAATGGTGGGAGTATGTTAATTATCAAAAATTTATACGTTTCCACTCAAGAAAAAGAAATACTTTCTGGTGTAAATTTGGAAGTAAAATCGGGAGAAATTCATGCGGTCATGGGGCCAAACGGTTCGGGTAAGTCAACCCTAGCCTTCTCTTTGTCGGGGCATCCAAAATACCAGATCACGAAAGGAGAAATTAATTTAGATGAAAATAATATTTGTGAGGAAACCCCGGATGAAAGAGCTAGGAAAGGTTTGTTTTTGGCGAACCAATACCCGGTGGCTATTCCTGGGTTGACGGTTCAGAGTTTTTTGTGGCAGGTGTATAAAAAGAGAAACCCGCCAAAAGCTGCGCATTTAGGCGGGCAGGTAAAAAATGATTCAATCATGTCGTTGATTGAATTCCGAAAATGGATTGAAGCACAAGCCAAGGCGTTGAGCTTAAAACCAGAATTGTTAAAAAGGGGATTGAATGACGGATTTTCCGGCGGTGAGAAGAAAAAGATAGAAATTTTACAGATGTTGGTTTTTAATCCAAAATATATAATATTGGATGAGATTGATTCCGGCTTGGACATAGATGCTATTAAAAAAATTGCGCAAACAATTGCAAAAGTGGCTAAGGATAGAAATATTGGAGTTATTATAATTACCCATTATTCAAGAATTTTAAAGTTCTTAAAACCGGACAAGGTACACATTATGTCTACGGGTAAAATTATTAAAAGTGGCGGATGGGAGATGGTTGAGAAAGTTGAAAGCCAAGGTTATTCATTTGAAAATTAAAAAATGACACGGTTTGTATCATTAAAAAAAGAGAAGAAGATAACTTCAAAAGAGGTAATGGGTGAGTACAAGTATGGTTTTAAGGAAATAGAAAACAATGTTTACAAATCCAAAAAAGGGTTAGACGTAGAAGTGGTTAAAGTTATTTCAGATATAAAGAAAGAACCCTTGTGGATGCGGGAAAAAAGACTATTGGCTTTGGAGATTTTTTATAAAAAACGGATGCCAACTTGGGGTGGAGACTTAAGTCATATAAATTTTGAAGATATTTATTACTATATCAAGCCAACTATAAATGTAGAAAAAAAATGGGAAGATCTGCCAAAAGAAATTAAAAATACGTATGATAGATTGGGGTTGCCTGAAGCTGAAAAAGAATATTTGGGCGGAATCAAAGCCCAATACGAATCGGAGGTGGTATATGGAAGTTTACAAAAAAATTTATCTGATAAAGGGGTAATATTTTGTAGCATGGACGAAGCGGTTCAAAATTATCCTGATATGGTACGGGAATATTTTGGAAAATTAGTGCCGGCAGGTGACAATAAGTTTGCGGCATTAAATTCGGCAGTTTGGTCTGGTGGTTCTTTTCTTTATATACCAAAAGGTGTCAAAGTAGATCTGCCACTTCAAGCTTATTTTAGAATTAATAGCGCTAACTCGGGTCAATTTGAAAGAACAATGATAATTGTGGATGAAGGTGCTTATGTTCACTATGTGGAAGGGTGCACCGCCCCAATTTATTCTTCCGATAGTTTGCACGCTGCTGTGGTAGAAATTTTTGTGAAGAAAAATGCTCGGTGTCGATATACAACAATTCAGAACTGGTCAATCAATGTTTACAATTTGGTAACAAAAAGAACTTGGGTAGAAGAAAATGGAATTATGGAATGGGTGGATGGAAATTTTGGGAGTAGGTTGACTATGAAATATCCTTCGGTTATCTTAGCTGAGGAAGGTGCCCGAGGAGAAATCTTATCGATTGCGATTGCTGGTAAGGGTCAACATCAAGATGCGGGCGGCAAATGCGTTCATTTGGCACCGAATACCAGCTCCAGAATAATTTCTAAATCAATAAGTTTTAAGGGAGGTAGGGCTAGCTATAGAGGCTTAGTCTCGATAAACAAGGGAGCAGTAAATAGCCGCAGCAAAGTGGTTTGTGATGCTTTAATCATGGATAAAGATAGTCGGAGCGATACTTATCCGACTAATAAAATTAGTGAACCACAAAGTATTATTGAACATGAGGCAACGGTATCTAAGATTGGTGAAGAACAATTATTTTATTTGATGAGCCGAGGTTTTGAAGAACACGAAGCTGAAGCGATGATTGTTAATGGTTTTATTGAGCCAATTGCCAAAGAATTACCGATGGAATATTCGGTTGAATTAAATAGATTAATTAACATGCAAATGGAAGGAAGTGTGGGATGATATACACTGATATATTAAATAATATTGGAGAAGAAAGGGAGATTGTTAGGGCTTTCGTGGTAAAACCGCAGGAAAAATTAGAAATAACAACGGAAATGAAATTTATGGCACCAAATACTTACGGAAATACAATTGTAAAAGTAGTGGTAATGGATGGCGGTAAATTAGATCTAAATGGACTAATTAAAATTGGTAAAGATGCGGTTGGAGCTAATGCTTTTTTGAGACAAAACATATTGCTTTTGGGAGAAAATGCCTTGGCAATAGCCAGGCCAGAATTGGAAATTGAAACTGACGATGTTAAAGCTTCGCATGCAATGACGGTGGGGCAATTAAACGAAGAAGAATTATTTTATTTACAATCAAGAGGTATTACCAAAAAGAAAGCTATTAAAATATTGACTAAAGCATTTTTTGCAGAAATAATTGATAGAGTGTCTAAAGATGATAGACAAAATATTTTGACTTATTTTAAGTCAAACAAATAAAATGAAAAAAATATTTCCGATTTATCAAAAACATTCTAAACTGGCTTATTTGGACAGTGCGGCAACGGCGTTAAAACCCAAAAGTGTAATTGATGCCGTTTGCGATTATTATTCCTTTTATTCGGCCAATATTCATCGGGGAATTTATGAAATTTCTGAAGAAGCGACGAAAAAATATGAAGAAGCTAGAGATGTTGTTGCCAAATTTATTGGGGCAAAAAGTAATGAGATTGTATTTACTCGAGGAACGACTGAATCAATTAATTTAGTAGCTTGTGGTTGGGGAGAAATTAATATAAAACAGGGTGATGAAATAATTTTGACAGTAATGGAACACCATTCAAATTTATTACCTTGGCAAATCTTGGCCAAAAAAACTGGAGCTAAATTAAAATATTTGGGATTAAAAAATGGTCAATTAGATTTGACTGAATTAAAAAATATTTTAACATCAAAAACTAAATTGGTGGCATTAACCCAAATAAGTAATGTGTTGGGAATGGAAAATCCGATTAAAGAATTGGCGACTCAAGTCAAAAATTATAATTCTGATATCAAAATTTTGGTTGATGGGGCTCAGGCTGTGGCGCATATTAAAGTCGATGTCAAAGATTTAGGTGTAGATTTTTATGCTTTTTCCGGACACAAATTATATGGTCCGACGGGCATTGGGGTTTTGTGGGCTAGATCCGAAATTTTAGATAAAATGGAACCTTTAAATTATGGTGGTGGAATGATAAAAGAGGTGAGTTTATATGATTCAATTTTGGCTGATGGGGTGGATAAATTTGAAGGTGGTACGCCACCGATTGCTGAGGTAATTGCTTTGGCTGAAGCGGTAAAGTTTGTCGAAAATTTAGGTTTTGATTTTATTTCCGATCGGGAAGAAAAATTAATGAGTTATTTAATAGAACAAATAAGTAATATTCCTAATTTAAAAATAGTGGGGCAGGGAAGTAGTTTAATGACTTTTGTTATTGAAGGCGTTCACACTCATGATGTGGCGGAAATTTTAAATCGTTATGGAGTTTGTGTTCGAAGTGGACATCATTGCGCTATGCCTTTGCATGAAATTTTAGGGGTTGAAGCGACGACCCGAGTTAGTTTGGGAATTTATAATGATAAAGATGATATTGATAATTTAATTAAAGGTTTAAAAGAGGTGGGAAAAATTTTTAAGGTCAAACTTCCTATTTAATTTTTCTCATCGTGAATGTGTCACCACGTTCAAAGATTCTAAAAATTAAATTGAAAGTTTTTTATTAAAATTGCCCTTTTTAAGGGAAATGTCCCGAAGGGACAAAGGGTTTTAGAATTATGGATGATTTATATAAAGAAATAATAATTGATCGATACCAGAACCCGCAAAATAGGGGCGTGGTTGAGGGTGGGGTGGAGGCGTTTGAGGTGAATATACTTTGTGGCGACAAGTTGAAAATTACAGCAAAAATCCAAGATGGAATAATGGAAGATGTTAAGTTTGAAGGCGGCGGTTGCGCTATCAGTATGGCGTCGGTGGACATGCTTTTGGATAAAATTAAAGGCAAAAAAATAGATGATATTAAAAAAATAAAAGGTAGTGAAATTGAAGAAATGTTGGGAGTGGAATTAACTTCGGTTCGAAAAAAATGTGCTTATTTAGGGCTGGAGGTGGTGAGAAAAATTGTGAATTTAGATAAAAAATAAAAATTAGGTTAATTAAATGTCTATTCTTGGAAGAATTATTTTTATTGTGTTAATATGGTTTTAAATATGGGAGAGAAATCGCCTACAGAACCACAATTGGAATGGGAAAAAAGACGATTGCAGACAGAAGAGATACGGGAAGGTATAACATTTACCAAGTTAAATTAGAAACATTGATTATTGCTTATCATCAATATGGAGGTAGCCTTGAAGAATTACAAATATTGTTTGAGTCGGTGATTGATAGTATGGGTGATGGGCCTGTTAGTGAGGAAGATGGACGTGGTCAAAAAATTTATGATAGGGCATTGAGAAAAGCTTTGGGGATATATGATGTTGAAGAATGTAAAGAATAGGTAGGATTAAATATTAAATCTTATTTGATCAAAACTGTGGGGACCACAGACACAAGAAGGTTGACTACATTTTTGACAACCATTTTTGTATCGACTTTCTACAGCATGCTGAATATCAATATTGAGAAAATTAGCAACAGCAATCGTCCAAGCTAATGAATCAGCAAGTTCTAATTGGTAGCCTGATTCAATTTCATCCATCATTCTTTTTGAAACTTGATGTTCTTCGGTAATAAGTTCTCCCATCTCAGACGACAATCTAAGGAGCATGTAACTGATGCCATGATTCTTGTTCTTATCTCCATAAAGATTATTTAGGTGTTTTTGCCAATCTTTTAAACTCCAGTTTTTTTGGGCCGAACTAACATCAAGGGTGGTATCAGGCTCGTTTCTTTTTTCTTGACATTGGCATGGCACGTTATGACAATAAAAACATCCGTTTGCAGGATATTTTATTCTCATACCTTCTGCTACAGAAACATTATTAATGCCATTTGCAATACAAAAAATCCTGGATACTACTCGAGCTAACATGTTTTCGACATTATATTCATTTGCTTCTTTTCTAACGGCGTCTACTAAATCGGCCACACCACGATAGAAGAGTTCGATTCTGATATTTCTTCCTGGCAAATATACATTGTTTCTTCTGTCGTATAAATTAATGAAATGTTCTTGCAAATTATCTAGAGTGGGGAAGGTTCTTTCCCCCTCTATTGTTCTACTTATTTCCGATCCTCCGGTTAATCTTTCTGTCATGTAAGAGGGATTATAACATAGGCTTTAGCAAACTTTTTGGAGCCTGAAGTCAGATTCGGACTGACGACCTTCCCTTTACAAGAGGGATGCTCTACCAACTGAGCTATTCAGGCAAATTCGGTTAATTATAACAAAGTATGGAATGGTTTATTTTGAGGTAAAATAACAACTACAATGACACCGAAGAAAAAAGTTTTGGTTTTGACTGATCATATGCCCTGGGGGCATAGGTCGATTGCTAAGGCGGTGTACGGATATCTTAAAAACAAAGAAAAAGAATCGAACTACAAAGTTTATTACGAAGAAGTTGAGCCAAATATAGGACTGGCGGGGGATTTATATTCTTTTATATATAGATATATGCCCTCGTCCAATAGAATAGCTCATCGGTTTTTTGAGAACAAAACAGCAAGAGGATTTGTAGAAGAAATTTCTGTAATGAATTTACCAAAATTAAAAAAAAATGTAGAAAAACTTAAGCCAGATCTAATAATTTCAGCTTATTTCTTCCATAGTCATTCTTTGGTTAAATTGCGCGAAAAAACAAATCAGAAGTTTAAACTGTGGAATATTGTGGCTGATCCATGGACAGTAAATCCGATCACTTTTGTAAAAGGAGCGGATTTAAGTTTGGTATATGATGAGGTGGCTGAAAAAATGGCACAAAAATATGGTATAGAATGCGATAAAATTTTAAAAACTGGTTGGTGGGTGAGACCAGAAATGTATACCAAATATGACAGAGAAAAATCAAGAAAAAAACTTGGATTCAACGATGATCGGCCAGTAATTTTTGTAGGTGGTGGTAGTTTGGGGACTAATTCTTTGACACGTATTTTACCAATACTAATGTTGGTTAAAAACAAGGTTGGGGTGGTATTCAATACCGGTACTGACAAATTAGGCTATAACATGGTTCAGGAATTTATTAAATTATTTAAAAAACTTAGAAAAGATGACTTGGTGGTGATTAAAAATTTGGGTTGGATTGATAATATGGCCGAAGTTTTGTCTGCTTGCGATATAGTTTTTGGTAAAGCTGGTCCAAATTTTTTGTTTGATGTAGTAGCAACTGAAAAGCCGTTTGTAGCTATCACCCATATTGGAGGTCAGGAAGACGGTAATTTAGTTTTAATTAAACGGAAAAAATTGGGTTGGATTAAGGAAAAGAATGGATTGGCATCGGAATTTTTAGCAAGATATATTAAAAATCCGTCGTTATTTAAAGACAAATTTAAGGAAACGATTGAAAAAGAGGCGATAAATAATAGTAAAAGTTTGGAATTGGTTTGGGAAAAGGCGAACAGTATATAAAAGAAATCCCACCAAAAGTTCGTTTCAATAGTGGCTTTTCCATGCTAAAAAGCACGTGGTGGAGAACTACTCTTAAAACCAAGGTTTCAAAAGACGCGCCCCCCAATATAGAAGTTTAGTTAGAAAAAACACCTTCTCAAAACTACACTTTTGGTAGGATATATAATTGTACCATGATCAGCATATCAAAAAAAATCGAATATAGCATAATTTTTATATCATATTTGTCCAAAAGACAGGGAGAGATTGTGTCTTTGACTAGTGCGGCAGAAAAGTTAGTGTTACCCTATAGATTCCTGGGACAAATAGCCTCTTTTTTACGATCGAGCGGTATTGTAGAAAGCAAAGAGGGGAAGATGGGTGGTTATTTTTTGGCGGCAGATTTTAAAAATAAAAGTCTTTATGATTTGGTTGAAGCTTTGGGAGAAAACAAGCATTTGGTTGAATGTTTGTCGGACAAGGGATGTAAAAGATTAAATGTTTGTGCTATTGCGAGTATTTGGAACCGAATAGAAATAGGCATGTTTAATGAAATGAAAAAAGTTAAATTAAGTGAAATATGAAAAAAATATATAAAGAAATGCTGATTTCGGAGTTAGTGGGAGCGTATCCTGATTTAATCAATATTTTGATGGAGGATTATGGTTTGCATTGTTTTAGTTGTTTTGCATCGGCGATGGAAACATTAGAACAAGGGGGGATGGCGCATGGCATGGACGAAAACGATATTAAAATAATGGTCGAAAACTTAAACGAATTGATTGACAAAAAATAATTAAAAACGAGCTGGAATTAGGAGGTTACTGAATCCGTGAATGATAGGTGACATAATTAATCTCAGTAAACTGGAATTACCAAAAGGAACAAAAAGTAATACTAATAGGATAATAAAACCGTATTGATCTAACGTTTTTTGCCATTGCAATGAAGATTCAGAGTCGGGTATTAAATTGAAGAAAATTTTTGAACCGTCAAGAGGTGGAATAGGAATAAGGTTGAAAACAGCCAAGGAAATATTTATTAAAATAGCAATAGATAAAATATCGCTATTAATGCCTGAAAAACGAACCACCAAAGAAAGGATTATAGCTAGTAATAAATTGCTTAATGGTCCAGCGGCAGCTATAAAAAATTCGTCTCTTCTTGGATTAGCTAAATTGTAAGGATCAATTGGGACTGGTTTGGCCCAACCGATAGTAGGAATGCCTGTAAGAGCACTTAAAAGGGGTAGAAGAATAGTGCCAAATAAATCAGCATGAGCCATGGGATTTAAAGTTAAACGGCCATGAGAACGAGGAGTTGGGTCGCCTAGAAAATCAGCGACTAGTGCGTGGGAAAATTCATGGATGGTAATCGCAATAATAAGAAAAAATAGGAATAAAATGTTTACCATGTTTTAAAAAGGCTAATGTTTTGTTATTATACCCCGTATGAGAACATGTACACTATGTGGAAAAGGAACCAGAATTGGTCGTATCCGATCCCACGCACAAAATCGAACACCAAGAACTTATATGGCTAACATTCAAAAGGTTACGCTGGTTGTAGGTGAGGAAAAAATCAGCGGTAAGTTTTGTACTAAATGCCTAAAGAAAATGAAAAACGAAGCTAAGGAAATAGTAAAAGCCTAGAACACAAAAAACGGGCCGAATGGCGCCGTTTTTTGACTAATCAAAGCTTTGATTATTTATTTTTTCTTAGCTTTTTTGACTGTTTTTTTCTTAGCTTTTTTGACTGTTTTTTTCTTTGTTGCCATATTATTTCCTCCTTTAATTAATTAAATATTTTTCGCTTGGTAATGTCAAAAAATAAATAGCCGATTTTATGGTTGAAATTTGTTGGTTGGAATACAAAAAAAACAGAAAATTAAAGAATAGAGACCGAAGCTAGTTTTACTTCAAGATAATATAATATTGGCTTATATCTCGCCATGAAGTAATTTTTTTTCCTTCAACTTGAACGTCTTTGGGTACTAAATTTTCTTTGTCTAATATAGATGAATAAATTTTCATTTTTAGTTTTTGATGAAATTGGTTTTCAACGTAAGTCCAGGCAATTGGCCAAAGACTTAGGGCTCGAATAAATCTTTCAATCTTTTGTATTGACCAAGACCAGTCGATTTGGGCTGATTCTTTGGTAAATTTTGGAAAATAAGTTTTTTGACTATGATCTTGGATAATTAGTTCGTTTGGATTGTTAATATATTTAGCTAAAATAGAGTCTAGATTTGAAGCAGCTAAATTAAAAGCCTTGTTATAAAAAGTCTGAGCGGTTTCATTTGGTTCGATTTTAAAAGGGATTTGGGCGATTAAGGAGCCATGATCGGGTAGGGCGTCGATTTGAAAAAAAGAAACAGCACTTTCAGTTTCGCCATTAATTATTTGCCAGGGACCAGGTGTGGCGCCGCGGTATTTGGGTAGAGGTGATGGATGAATATTGACGATTTTAAATATGGGGATGTTGATCATTTCTTTTGTAAAATAGGGTGGGCCGTAAGCAACAACTATACCTAAATCAGGATCTAATTTTTTGAATTTATCAATAAAATCTGGAGTAAAATTGGCGGGTTGAAGTAAGTTTAAATTATTTTCCTTGGCAAATTTAGCCATGGGGTTTGGAGTAATAATTTGTTGGCGACCGGTAGGTTTGTCTTCTTTACTAACGACAGTGACTACCTCAAAATTGTCGGCTTTAAGAAGACTTTGAAGAATAATAATGGAATATTCGGAAGATCCGAAGAAAACTGTTCTAATCATGTTAATTGAAATTATAACTTAAAATCAATGGCATTTGATAAAATATAGGGATGAAAAAGATAGTCATTTATCCTAACGAAATTTTAAGGATAAAAACGGAAGAAATAAAAGAGGTGGATTCTAAATTGGAAACTGATATTAAAAGCCTAATTGAAGTGCTAGAAAGTACGGAAATAGGAGTGGGGTTGGCGGCACCTCAAATAGGATTGAAAAGAAGATTTTTTGGAATTAAAGATAGTAAAAAAAAGATAGTGAATGTATATGTTAATCCGGAAATTAAAAAAATTTTTGGTCGCAAAGAATTTTTAAAGATAGTTAATGACAAGGGTAAGGAGGAAGATTTTTTGGAAGGCTGTTTGTCGTTTCCTGATTATTATGGAACCCTGCAGAGATATTTTAAAATTGCGGTGAAGTGGCAAGAAATGGAAAACGGAAAATTTGTGAATAAAAAAGGAATTTTGACCGGTTTAAATGCAGTGGTTTATCAACACGAGTTAGATCATCTAAATGGAGTTTTGTTTATTGACCGAGTCAAAGAAGATGGGGGTAAATTTTTTAAAGCGATGGGAGAAAAAATGGCGAAGTGGAATGTGGATAAGATTAAATTTACTTAATTTTATTTAAATAATCTTTACTTTCCTGGCTGTCAGGAGCATATTTTAAGACCATTTGAAAATACTTTTTGGCTTCGGAATAGTTTTTAGAATCGAAATATATTTTGGCTAAATCAAAATAAGCATAATCGTAATTAAACTTGAGTTCAATTGCTTTTTGGTAAAAAGGAATGGCTTTGTCGGATAGATTGGCTGTTTGCAAAAATTTACCTAATAAATAAAATGATTTGGCATCTGTTGGGGCTAATATTGTGGCTTTGGATAGGGCGGTTATGGCATTTTGAAAGTATTTTGGGTCAATACTGGAAAGATAATAATAACTTTGAGCTCTTTCTTTCCAGAAATTAATATTGGCGGGAGATATAAGTAAGGCTTGATTAGAATAATTTTCGGTTTCGTAAATATATTTTTGAGTTAAGGCGTCATTCTTTTGACTGTGAGCGACAAGAGCCATTTTGGCTGTAACTGAAGAAGCTTTATCTAAATAAACAGGTTCGTCATTTCTGTAGGCAATACTTTCTTGGATTCGTTCATAGGCTAAATTATATTTATTTTGATCGTCATATTCAGAAGCTTGGGCATAAGTAATGTCAGCCAGGTAAAAGAAAAGAGTTTTTTGACCAAGGAATAAAGCTACTATTATAATGACAATAGAACTGGTAGCCGAAATAAATTTAGGGAAATTAAAAGAAAATATAAAACTGGATTTATCTTTGGAGATTAATACTGGAAGTAAGAAAAAATAAAGAGATATAACAACGACCGAAAATCCGGCAATATTGGTAATTAAAATGGAAATAAAAGCGGTTAATAAACCTAAATTTAAATAGATATTATCTTTATCTTTTAATATGGTTTTAACAAATAAGAGGAGAATGGCACCGATGAAAATAGAGTAGGTGAGTAAGCCAAGGGCACCCGTGGTGGCCAAGTAGTTAATATATTCGTTATGAGCTTTGTTGTAAAGGAAATCCCATTCGGAAGTTAAGTTGTGCTCGGCGGGTCGGGTCCAGTAATAGGAATAGGCAAAAGTTTCAACTCCAGTACCAAATAGAGGAAATTTTTGCCAAAGTTCTAAGGCTCCTTTCCAGACAATTTTTCGGATATCTTCGGAGGGAGTAATATTTAAATTTTCAATTTTAGAATCTGCAATCTTTAGTTTTTGGGGAAATAGGAGATCTTTGATGGGATTGTTGATTGATAATGAGAAAAGAATTAATAATGAAGAATTAAGAATTAATAATTTTAGAGACTTTTTGTTTTTGAGAAAACTTAAAATAAAAAATAAACCTAGAGAAATAATGGCGGCGATAATACCGGATTTAGATTTTGTAAAAAGTAAAGCTAGAAAAAAAATGATAGCCGATAGATCATAAATTAAAAATAAAATTTTATTTTTTTTATAGAAATATTCAACAGATTGAGCCAAACCAATGGGAATCAAAATGCAAAGGTAAGCGGCTAACCAGTTGGGTTGACCGAAAGTGGAGAAGACTCGGTTTTGGACATCTTGAAGCCAAATATCTTTATCGATACCAAAATGTTCGGCAATGGCATAAATAGAAACGATTAATCCGGAAATAAGGGAAACATTGATAATTTTTTGAATAAAAGGCTTATCGATATAAACAGTTAAAATTAAAAAAAGAATTATATAAGAGATCAGTGAAAGTAAACCGCCGTTGAGACGAGAGTAATAGCCAAAAATTGAGGTATGCTGGTCGACGGAAAAATATGTGGAAATACCTTGGGACAGTAAAAAAAGAAAAAGAGGTAAAACAAGAAGATTGGTGGATAATAGTTTGGATTTATTTTGAAAAAAATTGATTAAATGTAAAGTTAGAATAATTAGAGTAATTAAATAAACAAAATACATTTTGGGCAATTCGAATAGCTCGGAGTTGAAGGAGGTAAAAATTAAGGGCGTAAAAAATAACAAAAATAGAAAGCCAAATTTAATAATTCCAGAAATTGATTTCATAGTAGTAGTATAATTTGAAATTGATGAAAACATCTTGGTTAAATGAAAAATATAGAAAAGCGCTTTCATTTTTGAGTTGGGACATTGGAGTGGACTTGGGGAGTAGTAATATTTTGGTTTATCTTAAAGATAAAGGGGTGGTGGTGGATGAACCGTCAATGATCTCGCGACAGAAAAAAAAGAGGTGGACGGGGTTGTCGGCACCTAAATCAAAAATTTTGACACCGATTGCTTTTGGTACCAAGGCCAAAGAAATGTTCAATAAAGAACCAGTGCAAATTGAAGTTATTAGTCCAATTAAAAATGGAATAATTTCTGATTTGGAAGCGGTGCAAGATTTGATTTCTTATTATTTAAAATTGATTCAAGAAATTCCCAGTAAATATCCTAAAATTTTAAAATCAAAAGTAATAGTGGGAGTGCCTAGTAGTATTAATCAAGTCCAAAAAAGGGCAGTAAAATCAATTTTTTTAAATGCTGGGGCTAGAGAAGTGACTTTGGTGGAAGAAGCTGTTTTAGCAGCAGTTGGTGTGGGTTTACCGGTTCATAGTTCTTCTGGATTAATAGTTGTAGATATTGGTGGAGGTAAAACAGAAGTGAGTGTTATTTCGATGGGAGGAGTGGTGGTGGGTAAGGGAATAAAAGTAGCTGGCATTGAGTTTGATTTAAGCATTGTCAATTATATTAAAATGAAATATGGTCTTTTAATCGGTCAAAATAGTGCTGAAAAAATTAAAATTGAAATCGGTAATGTGTGGGAAAATAGTAAAAATGAAGGTAAAACAACTATTATACGAGGACGAGATTTGGAGAAGGGATTGCCAAAAAGCATAAAAATAACAGAAGCAGAAATTAGAGAGGCAATATCTATGGATGTGTCTAAAATTATAAAATTAGTATCGGCGGTTTTAGACGAGGCCCCGCCGGAACTTATGGATGATATATTGAAAAAAGGAATAATTCTGGTGGGTAATGGAGCTAAAATCAAAGGCTTAGACCGCTTAATTGAAGCGGAAACTAAAATTACCACACGAGTGGCGGATGAAGCTGGTTTGTGTGTGATTAGGGGATGTGGTGAATTGATTCAAAATCATGATTTGTTGGGTCAAATTAAATTAATTACCCGATGCTAGTATGAATGAAGTAGGCGAAGATTTAGGAAAATATTGGTTATTGAGATGGAGTTTGGTGGTAAGTTTTGGACTATTATTTTCTGGGGCTTTTAAATTAACAATTATAAAACAAAAATATTATCAGGCAATGGCTAGGGATAATCGGATAATGGAAAGTATGATTCCAGCAGGGAGAGGAGTTATTTATGATAGAAAAGGGAGAATAATTGACAAGAGTGTGTATCAGTATTTTAAGATGGATAATGGGAATAAGCTGTACCAAGACGCGGGAGATTTTGATGGATATAAATTTGAAGGTAAAGACTTGGCGTATGAATTAAAAAGACATTATCCGTATGGAGAAGCTTTGGCATTTGTGAGCGGTTATGTAGGAAAGGTGGCAGATTCGGATATAAAAGATAATAATTGTCAAAATAAGTTACAAAAAGATGAAGTGGTTGGTCGAGGTGGAATTGAAGAATTTTTTGATTGTGATTTACGAGGCGTGGATGGAAAAAGATTGATTGAAGTGGATGCCAAGGGAAAATATTTGCGGGAGTTGGGGAGACAAGAACCGGAACAGGGGAAAAGTATTAATTTGAGTATTGATGCCTACTGGCAGGATAAAATTTATAAACTACTTGGTGGCAGAAAAGCAGTGGTAATAATGAGTGAACCGAAGACGGGGAAAATAATTAGCTTAGTATCATCGCCGGCTTTTGATCCAAATGTATTTTCTTTTAGTCAGGATAATAATGCCATAAATAGTTATTTGGGAGATAGTATTGGACTACCTCTTTTAAATCGAGCTGTGGCTGGCAAATATCATCCGGGATCGGTTTTTAAAATTGTGATGGCAACGGCTGGCTTGGAATCTGGGGTGATTGATAAAAATAGCACTTATGAGGATACGGGAATTATAAAGGTGGGTGAATATTCTTATTCTAACTGGCAATGGACTAAAAATGGCGGTACCGATGGTATGGTGGATATTACCAAGGCAATTAAGAGGTCGAATGATATTTATTTTTATAAATTAGGCGAGGCTTTGGGGGTGGATCGAATAAAAACCTGGGCGGATAAATATGGTTATGGAGTAAAGACTGGAATTGAGTTGTCAAATGAAGTGACCGGATTGGTGCCGGATGAAAAATGGAAATTGGAAAATAAGGGTGAAAAATGGTTTTTGGGTAATACTTATCATATGTCCATAGGACAGGGAGACTTGGATGTAACACCGTTGCAGGTGAATCAGATGACAAATATTATTGCCAATAAAGGAGTAAAGTGTAATTTAACTTTATTGAAAGACAAACAACCGCAGTGCCAGAGTTTGAATATTAAAAGGGAAACTTGGGAAACTATTCGTGAGGGAATGAAAGAAGCCTGTAAGCCGGGCGGAACTGCCTGGCCACTTTTTAATTTTAAAACTAGCATTGCATGTAAAACCGGAACTGCCGAAGTGGGTGATGGGAGCAATGATACTCATGCTTGGTTGACGGCTTTTGCGCCGGCAGATAGTCCGGAAATTGTCATTACAGTAATGGTGGAAAGAGGCGGTGAGGGGTCGGATGAGGCCGCGCCAATCGTGGGAGATATTTTGAAAGATTGGTTTAATGAGCCAAATACTTTGGTACCAAGATATAAGAAGGTGATGGAGGAGTAAAAAAATGTGTGATTTTGTTAAAAAAATTTGACAGGTTGTAGAGACGCGCTGCAGCGCGTCTCTACATGCAACATATTAATGCAATAAATATTACAATTAATGTAATGTTTGTTGATAACCCAGATTTGTTTGCGGATAAATTTCGAGTGAAATCGGCGAGGTTATTAAATTGGAATTATTCTCAATCAGGGTTTTATTTTATTACCATTTGTACCCATAATAAAAATAAATTCTTGGGAAAAATTGTTGATGGTCAAATGAAATTGTCCAAGGCGGGAGAAATTGCTAAACAGGAATTATTAAAAACCTCGGAAATTAGGAAAAATATTAAAATAGATGATTGGGTGATTATGCCCAATCATGTGCATTTGATAATGGAAATTAAAAATCAACCCATTGTAGAGACGCATTGTATGCGTCTCAAAACAAATTCCCCAATCATCAATCAAATCAAACCGATAAACCAAAATAATCGGGAATTGAAAAGAGACGCACACAGTGCGTCTCTACGGGAAAATGGATTTAAATCAAGGCAAATTATTCCCAATACAATTAAATTATTTAAGGCGGCGGTCAAATCAGAATGTAACCGTCACCAGTTATTTTTCACCTGGCAAGCCCGATATTATGATCGGATTATCCGGACAGAAAAGGAATATTGGGCGATTAAACAATATATTGATAATAATCCCAAAAATTGGCAGAAAGATGTTTGTTATTAATTAAAATACAATGTTGCAAACGGTTGAAATTGGAATTAAAGATAAAAGATTTCCGGAATTATTAAGAGAGATACCGGATTGTCCTGGTAAATTATTTTGTTTGGGGAACATCGAATTATTAAAGGAAAATAAAAAAATAGCCGTGGTAGGAAGTAGACAGATGAGCTGGTATGGCCAAAGTATGATGAGGAATTTGGTACCAGAATTGGTCCGAAATAATTGGGTGATTGTGTCGGGAATGGCATTGGGAATTGATGCAGAAGCGCATAAAATTTGTCTCGAAAATAAAGGTAAAACAATAGCTGTTTTGGCATCGGGAGTTAATATTATTTCACCTAAATCCAACGAATATATTTATCAAAATATTTTGAAAAATGGTGGATTAATTGTGTCAGAATATAAGGATAATACTTTGATTCAAAATGTAAATTTTTTGAGGAGGAACAGGATAATCTCTGGAATGAGTTTAGGGGTTTTAGTGGTAGAAGGGAGTCAAAGAAGTGGGTCGTTGGTGACGGCAAAAATGGCGTTGGAACAAGGGCGAGAAGTTATGGCGGTGCCTGGACGAATTAGTGATGAAAATAGTTTTACACCTAATTTTTTAATTAAGAATGGCGGATTATTGGTAATGAATGCGGATGATATACTAAAAAACTTAAAATTATAAAAGTCTTTGCTTGACATAGGTGATAGGATAGATAATTATGGTTAATATGTCTAAAAACTTATTAATAGTAGAATCACCGACCAAAGCTAGAACAATTGGAAAATATTTAGGGAATGACTTTGAGGTGATCGCTACTGTTGGTCATTTGAGGGATTTACCTGGCAACAAAATGGCCGTGGATATGAAAAATGACTTTGAGGTGGAATATGTGGTTGATCCTAAAAAAAAGAAAGTGGTTGATGAAATAATAAGATCGGCAAGAACCGCTAAAAAAATATTTCTGGCTACAGATCCTGATCGTGAAGGGGAGGCAATTTCTTGGCATGTGAAGTGGTTGATGGAAAATTCAGTTTATAAAAAGAGCGATAAAAACAAAATTGACAGCAGTCTAATTTCCCGGGTAACTTTTCATGAAATTACTAAAGATGCGATCGAAGAGGCAATAAAAAATAGTCGAGATATTGATATGGATATGGTAAATGCTCAACAGGGTAGAAGAGTTTTGGATAGGGTAGTAGGCTATAGTTTATCGCCGGTATTGTGGCGAAAAGTTAGAAGAGGTTTGTCGGCTGGACGAGTTCAATCTGTAGCGGTTAGGCTCATTTGTGAAAGAGAAAAAGAAATTCAGGCCTTTAAAAAAGAAAAATATTTTAAGGTTTTAGCAAAATTAAACAAAAGTGGAAATAATTTTGAAGCTGATTTAATTGCGGTAGATAAGAAGAAGTTTTTCCAAACTCAAAAAATAAAATTATTTGATGGTGATTACACTTTTAGCAAATCGATTTTTGGAAAAGAAGATGAAGTGTCCCAATTTATTTCTAATTTAGATAAAGAATTTACGGTAGACAAAGTAATTGGTAGAGAAACTCACAGGTCACCATTGCCGGCATTTATGACTTCTAAGTTACAACAAGCGGCAGCGAGAAAATTTGGGTGGTCAGGTAAACAGACTATGAGTGTGGCTCAGAAGCTTTATGAAAATGGTTTAATTACTTATCATAGAACCGACTCGGTTTATTTGTCAGATAAAGCTATAGGTGAATTTAGGAAATTCATCGGCAATCATTATGGCAATGAATATGTGTCGGCTAAAGTGAGGCTTTATAAAAATACGGCAAAGAATGCTCAGGAAGCTCATGAGGCGATTAGACCAAGCAAGGTAGAAATAACTCATATTGAAGGAGATTTACGAGAAAATAAATTGTATGAAATGATTTGGAAAAGAGCTGTCGCCACTCAAGCGGCCGGGGCTAGAATGGAAAAAACGGTTATTAAATTAAGCAATAGAAACGGTGATTTTGAGACTAACGGAGTAAGGATGTTATTCGATGGATTTTTGAAAATTACCGAGGAAAAACACGAGGATCAAATTTTGCCAATTTTGAAAGAAGGCGAAAAAATTCTGCAAAGCAGAATTGATAAAGAAGAAGTAGAAACTAATCCACCACCAAGATATAGCGATGCTAGCTTAGTAGCTTCTTTGGAAAAACAGGGGATTGGTAGACCGAGTACTTATGCTCCGATTATTTCGACGATTCAGGCGAGGCAATATGTAGAAAAAGAAGAAGGACGATTTTTGCCAACGGCTTTAGGGGTGGCGACAAATGAATTTTTAGTTAAGAATTTTCCCGATGTGTTATCGTTGCCTTTTACGGCTGGGATGGAAGAAAATTTGGATAAAATTTCTTTGGGCAAAATGAAATGGAAAGTGATGATGAAAAATTTTTGGAATAAATTTGAAAAAGACGTAAAGTTGGCTGAAAATGACTCTGAAAGAGTCAGGGTGGAAACTGAAAAATTAAATGAAAAATGTCCTGAATGCAAAGAAGGCGAATTGGTGATTCGGGTAGGCCGGTTTGGGAAATTTGTGTCCTGTGGCCGATTTCCGGAATGTAAATATACAGCGCCTTTTAAAGAGCTGGCTGGATTTAATTGTCCGGAATGTGGAGCTGAAGGGGTGGTTAAGAGAACAAAAACTGGCAGAAAATTTTTTGGTTGTTTCAGATATCCGGACTGTAAATGGGCGGGGTGGAAGAAGCCTTAAATAATTAGGCCTTGTCTTTTCGCTTGCCCCATCGTTCTTGCGAGGTATGAATAAGTTTTTCGCGTTGTTGGTTTTTACAAGACAAAGGTGGAAGGGTGGTAGCATAAAATGGTTGAGTGGTTTCTGAATCAATGGAAAGTTTGCAGATAACTTGATAGCGACCGATTTTAACTAAATCATCAGCTGGAAATTCCGGCCCAAATTCTTTTTGGAGAACAAAAGCGTCTTGATTGCCCACAACGAAAGAAATAATTGATCCAACGTTGCCCAAAATAGCATCTTGAATTGTCCGATCAAGTTGAGCCATGTATTGGTTGGCGACAATTAAATTTAATTTAAATTTGCGGGCTTCGGAAAGAATTTTTATAAAGGCTTCTGTGGCAAAACTTTGAAATTCATCGACATAAAGATAAAAATCAGAACGTTCGTCGGCTGTTTGGAAGACTCGATTCATGGCAGACAACTGAATTTGGGTAATCAACATGGCACCCAAAAGTGCGGAGTTGTCTTCGCCCAATTTACCAGTTGATAAATCAGCAATTAAAATCTTTTTTTGATCCATTATGTCTTGAATCCTGATTTTAGATTTGGAGTGGGCTATGGTATTTCTTATGTTAGTTGAGGAAATAAATTGACCAACTTTATTTAAAATAGGAGAAACGGATTCCTGTTGAAATTTTGGATCCATTCTGTCGAATTCATTGTGCCAAAAATTGATTAAAGTCTGATTATTTAATTGACTGACAACTTTTTCACGAAAACTTTTGTTGGTTAAAATTTCAACGACATTGACCAAATTAGAGTTAGGAACATTGACCAAGGTAAGAAGTGTATTTCTTAAAATGTGTTCGAGTCGAGGACCCCAAGAAACATTGCCATAAAGTTTTTTGAAAATAGAAATAACACCGGAGGCGACTAATTCTTTTTGAGATTCGTTTTGAGCTTCCAAAACATTTAATGGATAGACGTAATCTGGATCGGCTGGGTTGAAATAACAACAATCGTTAATTCTATGGCTAGGAATATAGTCAAGGATGGTGTTGCACAAGTCGCCGTGAGGATCAATAACGGCTACACCTCGGCCTTTGCGGATATCGTCAATGGCCATGTTGGCGATTAAGGTAGTTTTTCCGGTACCAGATTTACCGATAATATAGGTATGGCGGCGGCGATCTTCGCCTTCTTTAATACCGAAAATAGCGTCTTTATTTCTAAATTCTGTCTTGGCAAAAAAAGTAACTTTATTTTTTTCTTCTGGAGTTAAGCTACTAGCTGTTGGCAAATTTTCAGGAGGATCAGAATATAATTTTTTGCCCCAAGCAATATTGGGAAGTTTGGTAATTGTGTTGGGAAAATGCCAAAGGGCAGCTAATTCGTCTGTGTTTAAAATTTGATTTTTTAGCTTAGTTTCGAATTTACGAGAGAGAATAGATTTTTTTAGTTTGCTTTTGGAAAAATGACCGGGAATATAGGTCTTTATAAAATTTCCGCGAGGTGAAGTGTAAATTCCGAATGATGAAGAGACAGAGGATAAAAGAGCGGCACTATTGGAAAATAAATTTATTTGGGCGGCCAAACCAGGATATTGAATTTTTTGTTCGAAAATTGCCCGATCTGGATGGGCTTGGTGAAGATTTTTTTGTCGATCAACTAAAATTCCATTTTGAATTGTATTCATAATTCCGCTTTGCCAATTTTTAGGAGGCGAAGCTAAAATTATTTGGAAAACAAAAAAATCATCGGGTTTGGTGGAGTGAGATAGTGGAGCTAATACTGAATTTAAAGGATCAGTTTCTTTGAAATCTTTGGCTGTTTTTAGAGGGTAACTGTAAGATCGGGAATTGCCTAATTGATTAAAAAAAATATTTTTGTCTTGGGAATTATCGATATAATTGGAGAAATAATCTTCGCTTTCTCGAATAATGGCAGTGGGGTATTGGGCTAAAATTTGAGAGCGAAAGAATTCTGAGTTTTCTTTGTCCGAGGCAAAAAAGAAATGGATTTGGCCTTTGGTTAGGACAATTTCTAGGGAACCTAGGGTTTTTCTACGATTAAAAAGGTTTTGTAAAAGGCTGGGAGATGAAAACTGAGTGAAATTTGACAGAAGAGAGGACATCGATTCCAAAGTGTGCTCGTTGTTTTGTGGTAGTCTAACTTCCAAAATGCTTAGATTTTCGCCGGACATAGTGATATTTTAGCAGTAATTTGTGTACTTGACGAAGATAAGAGTGAGCTGATATTATGAGATAATTTCTGAAGGTCATTGGAATCAAAAAAAAGCGATTCAAATAGAACTTCATAAATTTAGTTCCTTAACACAACAACTTGAAAAATATATGTAGTGGAAATATAAGTTTCCCGATCCAAAACCAGGAGGTGTCGTTTCATGGCGAAGGTTTTGGTTTTGACCGATCCTTTTGAACAGAACCAAAGAGCTGCCGAGCTAGTGAAGCTTTCCCAATTGACTTCTATTGAAAGGCGGGAACTTGAGGTTTTGACTCAGGTCCAACATGAGCGGCATCTCACTGAGGCGATCAAACACAATGATCGTCGGCCTGTTCGCACAGTTCCGTTGCATATTCGCTAAAACAATCGAGGCGGCTGGCCAACAAAGACGAGGCTAGCCGCTTCTTTTCCTGAATTTGGGAGTTTGTTTTGTTTTTTTGTTTTGGTGTTTTTCAGGTTGTTGTGTGTTTGTGTTTATTTTCCCTAGTTTTGATTTGGATGATATCTTGATTTTTACTATATATAGTGTATATACTTTTTTATTATTAGATTTTAAAAAACAAAAAAATATGACAGAAGGTAATGGTGAAATATTTAATGGTATTCCAGAAATGTCAGACTCTCCTTTGAAAAATGCATTATTAAATGCGGCTAAATCGGGACATAAATTACTTAAAGAAGCAGGCCATCCGACTGATACAGCTGCTGAGGTTTATGTAAAAGTACCTTCTAGTAGTGGTCGGTCAGAGAAATTTAAAACTACTGGAAAGTTGTTAACAGGGAATTTTGGCGGCTAAAAATAGACCAATCTTGTGCTATAATTCCTAAATTATAAATTTTCAAAGATTTGACTAAATTTATCCTGGGTTATTTAAACCCTGGTCAAATTTTATTAATAAGGAAAATATGGCAGAAAAAAAGAAAGTAATAGTAAAAACCGTTAATCGAACCGGTAAATCGATGGTGAAGAAAGCTTTGGTAGTTAAAGCTAAGAATCAAAGTAATGTTACAGCTGAAAATATCAAGAAATTAAATGAAAAGGTGCAGGCAGAAAAGATCGCGTTGGCAAAGGCTGCAGAAGTTTCGAGCGAAGTAAAAGAAGTAAAAAAAACTGGTGAAGAGACTAAAATTGATAAAAAATATAATTTAACAATTGGTTTAAAAGATTTATTGGCGGCTGGTTGCCATTTGGGTCATAAGGTTTCTAAAACTCATCCTAAATTCCGTGACTATATTTATATCAAAAAAGATGGAATTGAAATTTTAGATTTAACCAAGACTTTATCTAATTTAGAAAGAGCATGTAATTTTATTTACAATGCTAAGAGAAATGGTAAACAAATAGTATTGGTTGGTACAAAGAGACAAGCTAGAGAAGTAGTTCGAAGAGTAGCTATGGATGCTGGTGTGCCTTATGTTACCGACAGATGGTTGGGTGGTACTATTTCCAATTGGGAACAGATCAAGAAAAATATCAAAAAATTGAACGATCTAAAAGATGGTATAGCGAAAGGAAAGTTTACTGAAAATACTAAAAAAGAACTTTTGGAGATGAGCAAGGAAATTATTAGATTAGAAAAAATTGTTGGCGGCTTGAGCACTTTAGATAAACTTTTTGATATTTTATTTGTAGTTGATGCTGGATTTGAAAAAACAGCCGTCAAAGAAGCTATTGGTAAGGGTATCAAGACCGTAGCTATGGTGGATACTGATAGTAATCCTTTGAAAGTTGATTTTGCTATTCCAACTAATGACGATAGTGTAAAGAGTGTCAATCTGATTATTGAAGAAATTGGAAGAGCTATTAAAGCGGCTGGAGTAAAATAAAATTATGGATAATAAAAAAATAATTGAATTAGTCAAAAAATTAAGAGAAGAAATGGGTTTGGGGATTATGGAAATTAAGTCGGCTTTGGAAGAAGCTGAGGGAAATGAAGAGTCAGCCAAGAAAATTTTAAAAGAAAGAGGATTTAAAAAAGCTGAAAAAAGAGCGGAAAAAGAAACACATCAGGGCAGAGTTGCTACTTATACCCATTCAACAGGTAAGATTGGAACCATGGTGGAGTTGTTGTGCGAAACCGATTTTGTGGCCAAAAATGAAGAGTTTGTAAATTTATCCAGAGAATTATGTTTACAGGTGGCTGCTATGAATCCGGAAACACCAGAAGAATTATTAAAACAAGACTTTGTGAAAGATTCTTCTAAAACAGTAGACGACTTGATTAAAGCTTTGAATGCAAAATTTGGTGAAAATATAAAATTAGGCCGAATTGCTAGGTTTGAGATTTAAAATAAATTTGTAGGGGCGATTCATGAATCGCCCAAAAAAGGAATGCGGGATTTAGATCCCGAAATAAATTCGGGATGACGGGTAGGGGCGATTCATGAATCGCCCGTACAAATAATAATATGTAATAATTATTACATATGGATTATCACCGTAGGTCAATCCGGTTAAAAAAATGGAATTATTCAGGCGGAGGATATTATTTTATAACCATATGTTCATTTGAAAGAAGGCAAATGTTTGGTGCCATTATTAATGGCAAGATGATCTCGAATAATAATGGTTTAATAATTGAAAATTGGTTAATAAAATTAGAGGCAAGATTTGATTTGGTAATGGATATTTTTCAGATAATGCCCAATCATATTCATTTAATTTTAATAATAAAAAATGTAGGGGCGATTCATGAATCGCCCAAATTGATAAATGGATCAATTAGGAAATTAAACAGGGCGATTCATGAATCGCCCCTACCGAAGAGATCGATGTTGTCAAAAATTATCGGATATTTGAAAATGAATGCATCTAGAGAGATTGGAATGTTTGTTTGGCAACGGAATTATTATGAACATATCGTTAGAAACGAAATTGAGTTAAAAAAAATTAGAGAATATATAAGAATGAATCCGATAATGTGGGAAAGAGATAGAAATAATCCGAAAAATTTTAAATGTAGGGGCGATTCATGAATCGCCCGTACGGAAACATTTTGGTATAATTTGAAATATGATTGATTTTCAAAAAGTGAAGCAAAGAATGGACAAGATTGTGGAATTATTCTCTACTGATATTGCTTCAATTCGGACTGGACGGGCGACTCCGGGTTTGATTGAAAATGTAGTGGTGAGTGTGTATGGTGGTCAAAAAATGAAATTGGTAGAACTTGGCTCGATTGGTGTGCCCGATGTTCGATCATTGACTTTTCAACCATGGGATGAGGCGGCAATACGAGAAATTTCTAATGGAATTGCGGCGGCAAATGTGGGGTTGACACCGGCTATCGATGGGCAATTAATTAGAATGAATTTGCCGATGTTAACGTCGGAACAAAGGGAAGAATATATTAAGCTTTTGGGTAGAAAATTAGAGGCGGCTAGAGTAATGACTCGCGATGCTAGGGCAGATTTTAGAAAAGGTTTGCAAGATGCAAAACAGGATAAAACTATTTCTGAAGACGAATTTAAGAGAGACGAAGTAGAATTACAAAAAACAACTGATCAGTATATTGGTAAATTAGAAGAAATTGCTAAGAAAAAAGAGGTGGAAGTTAGGGGATAATTATATGGATATTTTAATTTTTATTGTTGCTCTGTCAATTTTAGTTTTGGTTCATGAATTTGGGCATTTTATTGCAGCCATTAAAACTGGGGTTAGGGTAGAAGAGTTTGGTTTGGGATTACCACCGAAAATTTTTGGTAAGAAAATTGGCAAGACCACCTTTAGTTTAAATTTACTACCAATCGGTGGATTTTGTAGATTGTACGGAGAGGACGGTGGTGGTAAAGGTGGTATTGCTTTTAATAATAAAAATCCATGGCAAAAATTAATAATAGTATTGGGCGGAGTGTTGATGAATTTGGTGCTGGCAATTGTTATTTTTAGTTTTGTTTATGCAATATTAGGGGTTCCCCAGGAAACAGATAGGGTAAAAATTGTGGGAATAGCCCAAAATTCTCCGGCTGAGATAGCTGGACTAAAAGAAGATGACCAGATATATAAAGTGGATTCTAAAGTGGTTACTAACCCAAGTGAATTAACTTCTGAGGTAGCTAAATTTAAAGGTAAGACTGTGTCTTTGGATATAAAAAGAAACAATCAAGATCAACAAATTAATATAGGTATAAGGGAGAATCCACCGCAGGGCGAGGGGGGTATGGGGGTAGCAATTTCCAATACAGAAATGGTAAAAGTGCCTTGGTATCAGTTTTATAAAGGTATTGGGGCTGGGTTTAAAGAAGCCTTTTTTTGGGGAAAAATTATAGGTGGTGGGGTTGGCAGTATGGTCCAAAAATTATTAATGGGTCAGATACCCAAAGATGTGAGTGGTCCGATTGGAATGTTTGAGGCGACAAGTAGTATCAAAAAAAGCCAAGGAATGTTGGCTTTGGTTCATTTTTTTGGAGTTGTGTCGGTTAACTTGGCGGTAGTGAATATATTGCCGTTTCCGGCATTGGATGGTGGCAGAATTATTTTTGTGATTTATGAAATGATTTTTAGAAAAAGAGCTAACCAAAAAGTTGAAATGGCGGTGAATAATGTTGGAATGCTGATTCTTTTGAGTTTGATATTGTTGATAACGGCTGGAGATGTGATGAGAATATTTAGAAAATAAATATAATTTTTATATACGTTTGTTCTGATTTTTCCCTATTCTTACATTTGATACATTGACGTGGTTTTTGGCAAGTGCTTAACTGATATATCGGATATATTTTTATATAAATTATATACATGGCTAAATTTAAAAAAATTGCTGGTTTCGCTCAAATTCCTATAATGGTTGGCTTGTTGTTGATGGCGGTTGCCTTGCCGGCGATGACAAAATTAGTGCAGAATAATCAGGAGAATAGAAGCAAGGCGACAGTAGCTTGCGACTATACTTTTTTTGATCAATGGGGAATTTGTTATCCTTCTGGTTTTCAAACAAGGCAAATAAAATCAATTTTACCTGCTGGTTGTCAAGAAAGGGATGTAACAGCAGAGACGAGAAGGAACTGTACTCCAGAAGCACAACCAGCAGCAGGCGGTGTGGTGGTACAACCACCAGCATCAACAACTTGTGATAATCCAAAAATTCCGCTAACTGAAACGAGATTTCAAGTTATTAATAATGTATGTACTAGTGGACCGGTTAGTAATTGTTTAGGTTGCTATCCTAATGATAAAAGTAAAGTTGAGTGCTATACAGCATTAAGTGGTTGTCAACAAGCTCATCCAGCGGCTGAAAATGAAGCCTGTACAGCTGGGTTATCTCAAACTACTTGCCAAGTTGGTTTGACTTGTACTGGTGGGAAATGTGTGGCTCCAACTGATGTTGGTAACAGAGTAGGAAAAACCTATTGGTATAGTAAAGATGATAAAAGTTGTATTAGCTATGAGCAGACTTCTGTTAGTGACACTGGTCCATGTGGTGTATTTACATGTTATGACGCAGAATCGCAATGTAAGATTTATGTTGATAGTTATCAGAAGAAGTTAGTAGAGCTTGTAGAAAAATATTGTCCAAAATGTAATAACCCAAATGACACTGTAGATGTTGAAGAAGGGGTGAGATTTACTTGCTCAGCAAAGCCGCAAGTTTGTCCTACAGACAATCAGAATGGAGTGGGGCAGACGACCGCAACCGCCGCAGATTGCACTCAGTGTTTTGGTGGAACGGCTTGTGGACAATTTTCAAGTGATGGAGGACCATACAAATGTGAATGTAGTGGTAGTGGTGGTAGCCGGGTTTGTAATAGTCAATTAGCACCGGAAGTGTGTACTAATAAAGGGAAAGATTTTAAACAGTTAACTGGAACAACTGGGGATTGTGTAGATAAATGTGTGGCACCTCTAACTAGAAATGCGAGTGGTGTTTGTGTTGCAACAGTAGCGGCAATAAATTGTACAGGAACGAGTAGTTCGGTGGCACTGACTGACAAAAGATGGGTGTATACAGGGACGGTCTGTAGTGAATTAGCCGTTGGTGGAAATTGTAAAAATTGTGGTGGCGATAAAGATTGTTACACCACTGAGAATGGTTGTAAGTTAGATCATCCGGTAGCACCAGTAGCAGACAGTTGCCCGTCTGGATCTATTTGTATGGGTGCGCCAATATGTGCTGCTGAAGGATCTAAAGTGACAGGTACTTGTAGTAATAAAAATTATGTATGTTGCAAAATTAATGAAACTGATCAAACTAATCAATCAGGAACCATAAATTGTACAGGAACGAGTAGTTCGGTGGCACTGACTGACAAAAGATGGGTGTATACAGGGACGGTCTGTAGTGAATTAGCCGTTGGTGGAAATTGTAAAAATTGTGGAGGCGATAAAGATTGTTACACAAGTGAGAATGGTTGTAAGTTAGATCATCCGGTAGCGGCAGTTTGCACCCCTTGCGCTAACGATTCTGACAATATTAAGAGAAAAAGTGGTCGTTTTAGTTGTACAAGTGCAAAAGCTGATAAGTCTGATTTTGATATTTGGGTAGGTGAATATACGGGAGATGGACGAAAGGTTATTAAGAATAATTACCAAGCTGATGCTAATTGTGATGGGTATGTAAGTTTAGTCGATTTTGCTATCTGGTTAGAAAATAAATTAAAATAATAATGAAAAGTAAAAAAACAATTTTAATAACTACTTTTATTATAGCCTTAGGGTTGGCTGTTTCGATTAATTTAGTTAAAAAAAACCAGGATACTAGAAGGGGAGCGGCATTTATCTCTGACGGGAAAATGTGGTTAGCTCCTGAAACTGAGATTCCTGGAACCGTGGGTGGGTATGTAAATGTTGTTATTAAAGTTGACCCAAAAAATGCTAAAGTGACCGCTTTGAGTACCTATCTTTGTTATGATCCTGCTAATTTGTCTTATGCAAAAGGTCAAGGACAAGCAATTATTACAGATCCTTCTTTTGATACCGTTTTAATTCCTGATAGTCCGATCGATTACGCTAATAAAAAATGTTTAGATATTACTTTACTCAATACAAATCCTAGTAATTCAAATGTTAGTACAGTATTTAATGCTGTTACTGTTCAATTTAAAGCCTTAAAAGTAAGTACTGGCGCAATAGATTTGATTTCTGAAAAAACTGAAGTAACTGGTGTGAATCCAGATAAACTAGATAAAATAATTACTATGGCCTCGATTAACGGAACGAGTTATAAGATTTCAGAGGCTGCTCCTGTCGCCAACAACAACCCGCCTGCAAGTAATCCTGTGGCACCTACTACTACCACTGTTAATGGTTCTTTGTCTTTTGGTCGTGAAGGTTTTGATAGTAGTGATAGTATCGTTGTTGATGATGTAGGAATTGAATTCGGACAAAATGTATGGTTAAAGACTAATAGAAATAAAGTTAATTCAGCCAAGGTCACTGTGTGTTATGGAAATAATTTATCTCCACGATTTTATAAATTCTGGTTAGATCCTAACTTTTCTAGAATTGAATATGCAAGAGATGTTGGTAATAATTGCTTAGAATTGTCTGTTAAATCCGATTTGGCCGAAGCTGATTTGCCAGTTGGAGATGCGATTAGATTGGGGATAATTTATTTTATGGGAACCAGTATGGGATCAGGCAATATTAGTTTTGATCAAGCTAGATCATCAGCCGTGGGACCAAACGTGATTTTTAATTTTACTGCATCGAAAACTCAGGCATATTCTATATATGATCCAGCGAACGCTTCATTCCCTTTCGTAAATTTTAAAGTCACCTTTGGCGGGGTTAAAACTGCTAGTTCGGCTTGTGCTGTAAATTGGCCAGTAAAAGTAATTGCGATGAATAATGCTGGGGTGACAAAAACTTATGATGGTGTGGTGGTTACTAAAGATGGTACTTCTAAAGGTGATTTGGCTGTATTCAAGGGTAGTTTGCGATTGGCAGATTTTCCTTTTACTCAAAATGTTTCTCTATTTATAAAAGGGCCAAAACATTTACAGGAAAAATTTGGAATAAATAACCAAAGTGCTTTTTATGATAAATATGTGGGTGAATTAACTTTGACTAATGATACTGCCAGCGCAGCCGTGGACTTTTCTGGTGTACCAATCTCTTCCGGAGATGTAGCTAGGGCAGGAGCAGAAGCAGGTCAGGATGGCTTAATAAATGGAAATGATTTTGTTTACTTAAAGAATAAAATTGGCAGTACTCCGGATGCTAATGCGGGCGATAATATGCCAGGTGATTTGGATGGTAATTGTAAATTATCATTTAATGATATGAATCTTTTTAAAGTAGCGTTATCACAAAGAAGTGATCGGTTGTATTAAAATTTTTAAGGAAAGAATATGAAAGAAAAAAAAATAATGGGAGTTATTATCCCGATAGTGGCAATATTAGTAATCCTGGAAAGTGTTGTGTTGGTAAATTCTTTGGAACAGAAAAACAAACCACAAGTTAAAACAGATACTTCAACTAATGTTGTTCAAAATGTTGTTGAAGATAAAAAAGTGGTTGAGCCAGAAACTTTAGGTCTAATTTTCGGAACCCCAAATAAAAGTATGGTTGTTGGAAAAAAATATCCTGTGGAATTAAATTTAATTAGTAAAACAACTCAGTCATTAGATACAGCCGAAATATATATTAAATATGATCCAACAGCTTTTGCTGTGAGTCGTTTAACTTTTGATTCTAAGTTGACTAAACCAACTTTTAGTAAAATTAGCGAGAAACAAAGTGTAATTGTGGTTAATTATCTAATTTCCGAAAAGAACGGAGTCGAATTAAGTGCAAGTGAAATATTGCCTTTGATTAAGTTTGATGTAGTACCCAAAAAGACGGGGGATTTTGAATTTGAAATTAGTACTGGTAATGAAAATAAGGAATCTGCTACTATGTTTATAGAGAATGCTACGGGGAAGAATTTGATTTACTCGAGCAATAAATTAGATGTTCAAGTTCTTAAATAAATGAGACAAGGTATAAAACTAAATTTAGTTGTAGGATTGGTATTTTTAGCGTTTGCTGTATCGCCAACTGTGGCTTTGGCAACTCCGCATTTAACTTTAACTCCGACTAGCTCTTCAATAGTCAACGGTACAAATTTTGATGTGACTATAGGCGTGGCTAGTGGTACAGAAACAGCTAGTGGTGTGGATGTGGTGGGTACTTTTGATGTCAATAAATTAGAGATTGTTTCGATAACCAAACCTGCAACTGGTACTGCTTTTACTATGGATAATTTACAGTCACTATCTGATAATACTTTAGGTAAATTTTCTTTTAGTGCTTATGATACTAATAGTACTACGGTAGAAGATAGAAGCCTGGCTGGAAGTTTAGCAGTGATTACTTTTAAGGCTAAAAATACTGGTACTGCCAGTGTTAATTTTACTTGTCAAACCGGATCAACTATTGATTCGAATATTATGAAGTCTACTAGTGTAGATATAATTGACTGTTCAACTAATCAAAGCGGATCATATACTATTACGGCTAGTTCAGAAACCAACACAACCCCTACAACTACAACTGCCACACCAACCATTTCAGCTAGTACAACTCAGGCTGAGTTACCAAAGGCTGGCAGTGTTGGGTCAACTGTTGGATTAATGGTGTTTGGAATAGTTAGTGTCTTTTCTGCACTATTTTTGAGACTTTTATGATCAAAGGAAGCATAAATGTTAAAACAATTATTGTAGGTATAATTTTGGTGCTAGTAATTGTATTGGGTGTTTTGGGTGTAAATACGGTTAAGACTTATATGAGTGGTGCGGCGGCAGAGACTGAACCAAAAAATGTGATGGCTGATCCAAGCGAAGATGGAAAAAGTGCAAGTGTATCTTGGGTTTCGGATAAAGCAACACAAGGCGTGGTGGAATATGGAACTAATCCAGCTAGTTTATTGTTGAGGGCTGTGGAAACAGAAGCAACAACTGATCATAAAATTTTATTGTCACCATTAAAGTCTAGTGTAACTTACTATTATAGAATTAGAATCGGGGAAGAAATATTTGACAATAGCGGTGTACCTTATACTTTTAAGGTTGCTAATACTGGAAATGAGGTGGTTCCTACTGTAGCTCCGATAATTTTGGCTCCAACAGTAGCAGTTGCTAGCCCTAGTGGTGCTCCTAGTTGCAATCGAAACACTGATTATAATAATGATGGAGTGATAAACTCTGTAGATTATAATTTTTGTCTTAATGGTTCTAAGACAGCAACCCCTTCGGTAGCATTAGTTCCAACGGTGACTAAAGATCCGTGTAATCCTTTAGAAGATTTCAATGGTGACGGATCAATAAATAGTCTTGACAGATTAAAGTGCTTACAAAGTAATAAAATATAGGGTAAAATACCAGTCATCTGTTTAGTTTAAAGGAGGTGAACTGATGCCAATTATCGTAAAAAGAAAAAAAGGTGAATCAAAAGACGACATTATCGGTAAATTCCGAAGGTTGTGCTTGGATGAAGATATTACTGAAGAAGTAAAAAAGAAAACTGCTTACAGCAAACCTTCAGAAGAAAGATATGCTAAAAAGAAGATAATTTTGTGGAGAGAGAAATGCCGCAAAAAAGCTAAAAATTCTCGAAGACATGTTCAAAGATAAAATAAAATCAGATAGTGTAACCGCCTTAAAAGATCACAACCAACAAAGGGTGGATGTATTGCGTTTTTTAGTGTCTTTAATGGATAAGAAAGAATTGCAACTTCCACCCGGAGGTATGGATGATAACCAAGAGATTTTGGTTTTGAGAAAAGAATTAAAAAATAAAGAAGAATCAAGAGAAATGTTTTTGAAAGCGAATCGAATGGATTTAGTTGAACAGATGGATTATGAAATATCGGTAGTAAAAGAATATTTGCCAAAAGAAATGAGTATGGAAGAATTGGATAGGGTGGTTGACCAGGCAATTGAAAAAAATGGAACAAATTTTGGTTTAGTAATGAGAGATGTTATGACAGCGGTAAATGGACGGGTTGGTGGAGATGTAATTTCAAAAAAAGTAAAAGAGAGGTTATGACCGAAGAAAAAAAAAGAAATGTAATTTTATTGAAGTATCCGAAGAATTGGGGATTAAATGAAAAATTGGTATGGGAATTATCAGAAGATGCGTTAAATAATTTTGGCTATAAACATAATGTTGAGCTAAGTATTTTTTTTGTGGGACGAAAGAAAGCCAAAGAATTGAATCTATCTTATAGGAAAATGAGTTATATACCACAGGTTTTAGGTTTTCCTATGTCCAAAAAGATGGATACTGACGGTTGGATTCGGTTGGGAGATATTGTGATTTGCACTCAAAAATTAAAATATGAAGTTAAATTTCAAAAAAAGAGCTTGGAAGAAGTCTTGAGAGAATGGTTGATACACGGAGTGGAGAATTTGGAGAAGTAATTAAATCGTATTTTCAAAATAAACGGGTAGGGGCGATTCATGAATCGCCCCTACGATAGGTGTGATTTTATTAAAAAATTTGACAAGTTGTAGAGACGCGCTGCAGCGCGTCTCTACCGTTTATCGAGGGTAACAACAGCTGATGCAGATATGATCATTGTAAAAGGTGAGGTATTTTGGTTAAATTTTCTGATGTCAGTATTTCATTTAAAATATAGACCACAAAGAATTGAAGACCTAGATTTAGAGAGTGTTGCCAAGCTGTTGAAAAAAATGTTGGGTGACAAGAATATGCCCCAGTCTTTTTTGTTCTCCGGCCCCAAAGGAGCAGGTAAGACTTCGGCGGCAAGAATTGTGGCAAGAGCAGTGAATTGTTTAAATCCGGAAGGGGTAGAACCCTGTAATGAATGTGCCAATTGTAGGGAAATATTGAATAATAGTTCTTTAGATATTTTGGAAATTGATGCCGCTTCAAACCGAGGGATCGATGACATTAGAAATCTAAAAGAAAATGCTTATCTCCTGCCAACTAAATTAAACAAGAAAGTATTTATTATCGATGAAGTTCATATGTTAACTAAAGAGGCATTTAATGCTCTTTTAAAGTTAATAGAAGAACCACCCAAGCAAACTATTTTTATTTTATGCACGACAGATGAGGGCAAAATTCCAGAAACAGTTTTGTCAAGATTGGTGAATATTGAATTTCATAAAGGTGGAAAAGAAGAGTTAAATGGATCATTAAAAAAAATAATCGAGGGAGAAAAAATAAAAATTGACAAGGATTCAATTGAATTGATTTTAAGTAAAAGTGATGGTAGTTTTAGAAACTTACAAAAAACTTTTAATGAAATTTTTTTACAATTTGGGCAAAATATTGTTTTGGAGGATGTTCAAAACTTTTTTATAGCTAAAAGTGGGGAGTATAACGAGGAGGAGTTTGAGAACGACTTGGCCAATAAAAAAGGGAAGATTATTTTAATGAGATTAGAGAAAATGGCAGAAAAAGGAGTGGATTTTTCGGCTTATAGACAAAGACTTTTAGCTTATTTTCAGCAAAAATTATTGACATGTCTTGGGGTGGGTAATTTAGCAGATAGATCAAAATTAAATTTAGTGGATTTAAAAAGATGGTTTAATCTTTTGATTGTGGCTGGTAAACAAGAAAAAGATGCTTTTATCGATCAATTGCCACTTCAGCTCGCCGTAGTTGAATTTTTAGGTGACGATAATGATAAAGGCGGTGAGGGTCTGCAAAGCAGACCTAAAGAAGAGTTTGTGGTCGATGGTCTGTCGATAATAAAAGTGGAAGATGTGGAACAAGGTTGGGTAAAAGTTTTAACAGCTGTTAAACCATTCAATCATTCGGTTGAGGCTTTTTTACGATCTTGTCGACCTAAAATGGTTAAAGGTAACACTTTAGTGTTGGAAGTTTTTTATCCTTTTCACAAAGATAAGTTAGAGGAAATAAAAAACAAACAAATTGTCGAATCTGGATTGTTTAAAGTATTTAATGTGGAAATGCTTTTGGAGTGTGTTTTGGGTAAAATTAAAAAAGAACCATTGGTAATTAATAATGACACTCCTATAGAAAATGTTAGTGGCGTGGCCGAAAATACTAAAAAAGGAGATGAAGATATTTATGACGTCGCCAAGGAAATATTCGGCTAATATAACTCGAATTTTAAATATTTTTATTCTGATAACTTTTGTTTTATTGGGTTTAGTTACTTATAAAAACAAAGAACCTGAGAAGACTGAATATTTAGTGAATAGGGTAATTGATGGCGATACGATTGAAGTTATAAAAAATAATAACAAAGAAGAAGTGCGGCTTTTGGGAATAGATGCGCCGGAAATGAATGATAAGAAAAAAATAATGGTTTGCTTTGCCCGTAAATCTAAAAATAATTTAGAGTTGAAGATTAAAAACAAAGAAGTTGTTTTGGAATCTGATCCAAGCCAAGCAGATAAGGACAAATATGGTAGGTTGTTGAGATATATTTATTATAATAATGAAATGATTAATAAATCGATTTTGAGTCAGGGAGATGCTGTGGTTTATAAATATTTTATTGTAAATAAAATGGATGAATTTATGGAAGAGGAGAAAATAGCAAAAGAAAATAAAGTGGGATTATGGAGTGGAGAGTGTAACTAAAAATAATGTTAAAATTGAGAGTTGATTATAAATTAAATAAATAGAAAAATATGTTTGATAAAGCAAAGATGATGGCACAAGCTTTTAAGTTAAAAAGGGCAGTTGAGGCTGAAATAATTGATTTTGAGGAAAATGGTATAAAAATTAAGGTTAGTGGTGACCAAAAAATAAAATATTTATCCATCAATGGTGTAGAGAATAAAATATTAGTAGACTCTATTAATAGAGCAATGAAAAAATCACAGGAAGCAGCTGCTAAAAAAATGAAAGACATGGGTGGTTTGGAAGGATTGATTTAAATTAAAAATATATGGCAGAATTCCCAGTGGCAATTAAAAATTTGATTACTGCCTTTGAAAGGTTGCCAGGTATTGGCCCAAAAAGTGCTACTAGACTAGTATTTTATCTTTTAAATACGCCACAGAGTTTTATTGATAATTTATCTAATTCACTTTTGCGTTTGAAGAAAGACATAAAAATTTGTTCTGTTTGCTTTTCGGTAGGTGATACTGAAGTGTGTTCAATTTGTTCAGATAATAAAAGAAACAAAAACGTTGTCTGTGTGGTGGAGAGAGCTATTGATGTGATGGTAATTGAAAATATGGGTGGTTTTAAGGGTGTTTATCATGTTTTGGGCGGAGCGGTGAATCCGTTGGATCATATTGGCCCAGACGATCTTAAGATAGTAGAATTATTGCAACGAATTAGAAAAATGGTTAATGAAGTTGATAAAAAAGATATGGAAATAATTTTGGCAACTAATCCAACTATGGAAGGAGAGGCGACTGCTTTGTATATAAAAAGAAGAATTGAAGAAATAGATAAAGAAGTTAATATTAGCCGAATTGGGAGTGGATTGCCTATTGGAGCTGATTTGGAATATGCCGATCAGGCAACTTTAAGCCGAGCTTTGGATGGGAGGAGGAGTATATGAAACAACTCGTTGCTGAAACAGTTGAACAATTGGTTTCTCACACTGGAAAAATTGCGGAAAGTATTATTACCGGAAAAGAACTTTTGGGAGATATAAAGCCAATGACTGAGGGTGAAATGACCCAAAGACAGGCAGAGGATGAAAGAAAAAAACAAAAAGAAGCTGCAGAATTAAAATCACAAATTGGCAATGGAAGAAATGTAGAAGGAGAGATTGAAAAAATTGTAGAGGAGAAGAAGAAAAAAGAAGAAGAGGAAGAAAGAGCATTTTTGGAAAATTTAAAAAGACAAAGAGAAGCCGAGGAAATGGAAATGCAGGATCCAGTTTTTCTTGATCATAAAAAAGGTGGCAATCCAAGAAAGAAAAATAAACCAACTGATGATTCAATGTCACAAACTACTGAATTTTCGAAGAAACCGGATTAATCGTTTTAAATTTTATATAATAAGTCATGAACTTGTACAATACTGCGACCAAACAGAAAGAGGAATTTAAGCCTTTGCATGACAAAAAGGTAGGGATATATTCTTGCGGACCGACTGTTTATTGGAATCAGCATATTGGTCATATGTATGCTTATGTTCAGTGGGACATGTTGGTCAGATTTTTAAGATATATGGGTTTTGATGTTAAATGGGTCATGAATATTACAGATGTAGGCCATTTAGTTTCGGATAGTGATGAGGGTGAAGATAAAATGGAGAAGGGCGCAAAAAGAGAAGGTTTGTCTGTGTGGGAAATTGCCAGAAAATACGAAAAACAGTTTTTAGAAAGTTTAAACTTATTAAACATTAGTTCGCCGGACGTAGTGCCAAGAGCGACCGAACATATAAAGGAACAAATTGATTTGGCAAAAAGAATCGAAGATAATGGTTTTGCATATAAAACAAAAACCGGATTAGTTTTTGACACTCAAAAATTTTCTGATTATTCAAAATTTGCTAATTTAAAATTGGAAGAAATGGAATCTGGTTTTAGAGTAGAGGTGGATAAGGAAAAGAAAAATCCTTGGGATTTTTTGCTTTGGGTAACGAATCAACCACAGCATATTATGAAATGGAATAGCCCTTGGGGAGAGGGATTTCCGGGTTGGCACATTGAATGTACGGCAATGTCAACCAAATATTTAGGCGAAGAATTTGATATTCATACGGGGGGGATTGAACATATTGGGGTGCATCATACTAATGAAATAGCTCAAGCTTATGGTGCTTTTGGACACCAAACTGCTAAATATTGGATACATAATGCTTGGCTAACTTATGAGGGGGTTAAAATGTCTAAAAGTCTAGGTAATATATTTTTAGTTACTGACTTAATAGAAAAGGGTTTTGATCCACTAGCCTTAAGATATTTAGCCTTATCTTCGAGTTATCATAAGGGATTAGATTTTACATTTAAATCCTTAGAATCTGCACAAACAGCATTTTTTAGACTAAAAGAAACTGTTTCTGAATTACCCGAAGAGGGCAGTATAAATGAACAATATAAAAGACAGTTTATTGAAAAATTGGAAGACGATTTAATGGTACCCGAGGCAATGGCGATTGTTTGGAAATTAGTAAAAGACAGTAGTGTTGGCCCTGCTGATAAAAAGGCTACTCTGATAGATTTTGATAAAGTTTTGGGTTTAAATTTGGATGTAAATTTTGAAAAAGACAAAAATATACCTGAGGATGTTTTACAATTGGCCAAAGAAAGAAATAAAATGAGGATGGAGAAAAATTGGGCTGAATCTGATAGGTTAAGACGATTAATTTTAGAAAAGGGATATATGGTTGAAGATTTAAAAGATGACTGTAAAATTAGGAAAATAAAGTAATTGTAAAAATAAATTTATTATGTTAATCTAGTGAGTTCATGAAAGACAGTAAACATCAATATCAAATGGTTGCGGTTTTAAACCCAAAGACCGAGGAAAAAGAAAAAGAAACAATTTTAAATAAAGTATCTTCCTGGATGGAAGAGGCTGGTGCTGAGGTTTCTAAAAAAGATCATATGGGAAACAAAGAATTATCTTATGAAATCAATGGTTTTAATAAAGGTGATTTTTGGACACTTGACATTGAAAGTTTAAAGGCTTTAAATTTAAAAAATGTTAATTTGTTTCTTAATCGGGAAGTAAGTATTATTCGTTATTTAATTTTAAAAAAGTAATAAGGAGATAACATGCCAAGTAGATGTCTTAATAGAGTAATGTTAATAGGTAATTTGACCAGAGATCCAGAACTTAGATACACTCCAGGTGGAATGGCCGTAGCTTCTTTTGGATTAGCTACCAATAGGGTTTGGGTAACTAAACAAGGTGAAAGAAAAGAAGATGCCCAGTTTCACAGAATTGTAGCTTGGAATAAATTAGCTGAATTATGTTCTCAACTTTTAAGTAAGGGTAGAAGAGTTTATGTCGATGGTAGAATTCAATATCGTGATTTTGTGGATTCTGAAAACAATAAAAAACAAATTTCCGAAATTGTAATTGACGATATGATTATTTTGGATAATAAAGGTATGGCAAACAATGATCGACCGGCTGATCTTGCTGGTAACGAAACTCCAGTAGTTGAAGAAGAATTGTCTACTGGTTCTACGATTGAAGATATTATTATTCCTGATGATTTAGGTAAAAAACCAGACGAGAACAATACTAGTGAAGAAATGCCCTTTTAATTAAACTAATATGATCAAAAAGACTAAAAGAAAAATAATAATTCCTAGAAGTAGAGTATGTAGTTTTTGTAAAAGTAAAACTATACCTATGTGGGAGGATTACGAAAAATTGGGAGAATTTTTATCTCCTCGAAGCCGAATTTTAAGTTCTCAGTTAACTGGCGTTTGTGGTCGTCATCAGAGAAAATTGGCAACGTCGATAAAGCAAGCAAGACATTTGGCCTTGTTACCTTTTATTACGATAGAATAATTTTTAAATTAAAATTAACAGACCCGGCCGTTGCCGGGTTTTTGTTTGCCAATATGTTGCTATAATTTTACTATGAAATCAAAGGTAATTACAAAATGGGTGATTGGGTTCCCTAAAAATACAAAAATTTTAGTTAAGGTTGGCGACTCTGTCGATAAAGATAGTATTTTATTCTCTTATTTGATTGAGGAAACAATAAACGTAGATGCTTCTATATTTTTTTCTCGGATTAAAAAGGAAAAATTGGAAGAGTTTAACTTTAAGTGGAAAGATAAAGCTATTAAAGAAGGAGATTTGTTGTTTGAAACTAGTGGAGTTTTTAGAAAGAAAATTGTGTCACCTTGCAATGGCCGATTTGTTGGCTTGGATGAATTTTATAATATTAAATTTGAAATAGATTCTGAAGAAAGAAAAGAAGTAAAAAGTCCAGTAAAAGCCAAAATAGATTCAATTGAAGAGGATAAATTGGTTTTAAAATTTAAGGCCATAGAATTTGAAGGAAGTGCTTTGGTGGAGGGAAAAGCTTGGGGAATGAGCGATTTAAAGATATTAAATAAAATTTCAGAGTTAAACTATTCCCTGGAAGGGAGTATTATTTTTACTAATAATTTGGATGAATCATTTTTATCAAAAGCGGAAGTTGTGGGGGTTGCTGGGGTAGTGGTAATTGGTGATTATAAAGACTATGAGTTGGAAAATAATTTACCAATTTTGAATATAGAAGAAAAAACTTGGAATAATTTAAAGGATTTTTTGGGGAAAAGAGAGCAATTATTTTTAAATTCAAAAAAGAACAGACTTTTAATAGTGGTAGAATAGAATATTGTTATGAAAAAAATCAGAAATATTGTATTAGTTTTGGCCTTATTATCGGTAGTTTCGATAGTAAGTTTTAAATCTGGTCAGAAATCTGAAGGAACGTTGGTTGGCAATCAAAATCAGATGGATTTATCCTTGATGTGGAAGGTAAAGGATAAGATTTCTTCACTTTATTTGGACAAAGATAAGGTAGATCAGCAGAAAATGACTTATGGAGCAATACAGGGAATGGTTGCTTCTTTGGATGATCCCTATACTGTCTTCTTACCTCCAAGTGCCAATAAAAATTCAAATGAAGATTTGGCTGGAGAATTTGGAGGGGTGGGAATTCAACTAGGTTATACGGACGATATCTTGTCGGTTATGGCGCCTTTGCCAAAAACGCCAGCGGCAAAAGCTGGAATAGAAGCCAAGGATTTGATTTTAAAGATTACAGATAAAGCCAATAATGTCGATCGAGACACAAATGGAATTTCTTTAAGCGAAGCGGTAGATTTAATAAGAGGTAAAATTGGGACTGATGTTACATTAAAAATGTTTAGGAAGGGTAAGGATGCTCCATTTGATGTCACCTTAAAAAGAGATAATATAGTAGTTCCTAGTGCTGAATTAGAATGGAAGGAAATTGGCAGTAAAAAAATAGCGTGGGTAAGATTGTCTAAATTCACAGAAAGGTTATACCAGGAATGGCCAGAAGTGGTTGATAAAATAAATGAGGATAAAAAAACAAATAAAAACTTTGGTGGAGTGGTTTTGGATTTAAGAAACAACCCGGGTGGCTTTTTGGATGCGAGTGTGATGGTGGCCTCTGATTTGTTATCTGATGGAGTGGTGGTAAAGCAACAATCGTCTGATGGAAAAGTTGAAATTTATTCTATAGATAAATCAAAAGGAGCTTTAATTAATGATAAATTGGTGGTTTTGGTGAATGGTGGGTCTGCTTCAGCAGCTGAGATATTGGCTGGAGCTTTGAAAGACTATAATCGAGCTAAATTAGTGGGTGAAAAAACCTTTGGTAAAGGTACAGTACAGGCACCGGAGCAATTTAGTGATGGCAGTGGTTTACATGTAACTATTGCCAAATGGTTATTACCAAATGGAAATAATATACACAAAATTGGGGTAGATCCGGATGTTGAAGTTAAAAATGATAGTAATCAAAAAGAAGATCTTCAACTTAATAAAGCTATAGAAGTTTTGTCTCAATGAAGAATCTTTTAATAGGTCTGTTCTTGGGGATGATAATAGTGGTGTCGACTGGGGTGGTAATGAGAATACCTAATAAGGAAGTAGTAGTAAATGAAGAAACGGTTATAACAAGAGTAGTAGAACAGGCTTCGTCTAGTGTAGTTACAGTATCAATAAGCAAATCAAACACATTTAGTGATAGCACTCAAAAAATTGAACAGGATATTGGTACTGGGTTTATTATTAGCGCTGATGGGTTGATTGTAACCAATAAGCATGTGGTGGTTGATACAACGGCAAAATATAAAGTGGTAATTGGTAAAGATGACGTGGAAAATGTCGAGGCAATTTACCGTGACCCTGTGGCTGATTTAGCCATATTAAAAGTAAACAAAAATAATTTAACTCCAATAAAACTAGGTAATTCCGATAAATTAAAAGTAGGGCAAACAGTAATTGCTATTGGAACAGCATTGGGAGAATTTAGGTCAACAGTGACCACTGGGGTGATATCGGGCTTGGGTCGTGGAATAGAAGCTGGTTCACCGATCGAAGGATTAGAAAAACTAGATAATGTAATTCAGACTGATGCGGCTATAAATCCCGGTAATTCAGGTGGACCATTGTTGGATTCTTCCGGAAACGTAATCGGGGTAAATGTGGCCACGTCTCAAAGTGGTCAGAATATTGGTTTTGCCTTGCCGATTAGCTTGGTTAAAGAATCAATTGATAATTTTAAGACGACAGGGGAATTTGATAGGGCGTTTTTGGGGGTAGCTTATAAATTAATTTCTAAACAAGCAGCTTTGTTGAACGATGTGCCACAGGGAGCATATGTTCAGAATGTGGTATCTGGCAGCTCAGCTGATAAAGGTGGCATTAAGATGGATGATATTATTACTGAAATAAATGATAAAAAAATAAGTGATGAAAAAGATGGTTCGTTGGTCGCATTCATAAATAAAATGAAAATAGGAGACGACGTGAACTTTAAAGTTTGGAGAAATAAACAGGAAATTAGTTTGAGTGTGAAGATGGAGAAGGGAGAATAGTTAATTCTAATAAAAGATCATCTAACTCGCCTTGCATGATTTTATCTAAATTGTTGAATGATACGTCAATGCGGTGGTCTTTGACCTGATTTCTGGGATAATTGTAAGTACGGATTTTGTCGGCGCGGGTTGATTGACTAATATTGGAACGACCAGAAGAGACTTCGGATTGGCGCTTTTCTTCTTCTATTTGCCAAAGTTTATTCTTAAGAAGATCAATGGCAATTTCTCGATTTTGTTGCTGGGAACGTTCGGTTCTAACATCAAACATTAAACCAGTTGGTTTATGAACTAAGTGAACGGCAGTAGAAACCTTATTAACATTTTGGCCGCCATTGCCACCAGCTCGACAAGCAGTGATGGTAACATCTTCCATCCTAAAATTAACTTCTTTGGAATCGATTTGAGGCATGATGGCAATAGAAGCGGTGGAAGTTTGAATTCGGCCGCGTTTTTCGGTTATAGGGATTCTTTGGACCCGATGAGTACCGGTTTCATGTTTTAACTGATTGAAAACATCAAACCCGGTTATTTTCATAATATGTTCATCAATTAAACTTACTTTCCAGCCGACTTTAGTAGCATAGCGGGTATACATATTTATTAGATCACCAGCCCAAATAGTGGCCTCTTGGCCACCGGGACCGGGATAAAATTCGAGAATAGCGATGTTAGGGTTGAGTGTTGGCATAGAGAGATTGCTTCTCTCGATAAATCGAGATCGCAATGACGTGTTTAGTAGCTAATTAGATTTTTTTGTTTTTTTAGCCGCGGCGTAGACTTTACCTTTGGCTAATTTTTCATTAAATTTATCAATTCTACCTTTGATATCGACAAATTTTTGTTGTCCAGTAAAGAAAGGATGGCATTGAGAGCAGACATCAACTTCTATTTTTTCAATTGTTGACCCAGTGGTAAAAGTATTACCACAAGTGCAGGTGACTTGACAATTATCAAAATATTTTGGATGAATTCCTTGTTTCATAGGGGATATTATAGCAGAAATTTTAATAATTCTTCTAGCGAGATTAATTTTTGTTCCGTAGTTTTAAGATTTTTTAGAGTAATTAAACTATTTTTAATCTCGTCAGTACCGATCATGGCAACATAAGGAATACTCAAAGAATCAGCGTATTTAATTTGTTTACCGATTTTGTCTGGAGTAGGATAAAAAGTAGAGGCAATATCGTTGTTGCGGAGTTGATTTAAAAGATTAATTGATTCTTTTTCGGTTTCCACTCCAAAATTAGCAACCAAAACTTTGGTAGTAGTTTTGTTTAACTCAGGTAATAAATTAAGTTCTAAAATACAATCAACAATTCTATCTAGACCGATTGTTGTACCAACGGCTGGAGTTTGAGGACCACCCAGGGAACTAATTAAATTGTCATAACGACCACCACCAGTAATAGAACCCATTTTTGGTTCAGTGACGTAAGTTTCAAAAATAGTACTGGTGTAATAATCCAGACCTCGAATCATGGTTGGATCAAAAATATAAGCCGATTTTGGGACTCCAAATTCTTTAATTTTTTCAAAAACTGATTTTAAATAATCATCTGGCTGAGCCTTTTTGATATAGTCAAATAATTTATCGATTTTAGTAGAATCGATATCTTTAGATATGAGATCATTTTTTACTCCATCTTCGCCAATTTTTTGGTATTTATCGAGACTTTGCAAAGCAGATTTTTGGTTATTTTTAATACCGGCATTGTCTAAAATTTGATAAAGAACTTGGCGGCTATTTATTCTAATGGAATATTTTTTGAAATTTAATTTTTCTAAAATGGTATAAGTGAGGGCAATTATTTCGGCATCATTAATAGGGGATTCTGGTCCAAAAATATCAACATCGCATTGAAGGAATTCGCGGTAACGACCCCTTTGAGGTTTATCGGCTCGATACACTGGTTGTATTTGATAACGCTTAAAAGGTAGTGAAATTTGATTTTGATAAATGGATAAAACTTTTGCAGTGGGAACAGTTAAATCGTATCTAAGACCGACTTGTCGATCTCCGGCGTCCTTAAAAGAATAAACTAGCTTATCGGCTTCTTCGCCGTATTTACCCATTAATGTACTGGCATATTCTAATGTGGGAGTCTCAACTGGTTGAAAACCAAAAGTTTCAAAAACTTCTATTAAAATATTTTTGACATAATTTCTGACAATCATAGTTTCCGGTAAAAAATCACGGAAGCCTTTGAGGGTTTGAGGCTTAATTTTAGTTGAATTCATAGTTAGATTTTAACATTTATAAATTTTTATAGAATATATTTTAAAAACAGATAGTTGTGCTATAAATTGTTATGATTGAAAATTCAAATTTAATTAAAAAAGTTGATACAAAAAATATAATAAAAATAGAAAGTGAGGGTGGTAAAAATCAATTAGAGATTGATTTGAATGGGGGGAGAATTAGGGAATTAAAATTAGACGATAAAAAAATATTAGGAATTTTTTTAAGAGCAGATGGAAAAGAAGGGAGTACTCATGTTTGTTGTCCTAATTTTAGTATTGAGGGCGGAGAATATGGCTTAGTGGCTCACGGTCCATGTAGGAAAATGGAATGGAAAGTCGAAGATATAGGAACTGATTTTATCAAAATTAGTTGTATCTTAGAAAAAGGCGGTGAGGGTATGGGATCGTACCCGACGAGTTTAAAAATAGTACAAATTTTTTTTCTTGGTAATTATTTTGAACAGAAAGTAAGAGTAGAGAATACAGGAGACCATGAAGCACTGGTTAATGTGGCTATTCATAATTATTGGAATACACCAGAAGGTTGGGAAAATGTAAAATGGAACGGAAAAACTGTGGCTGATTTAATTAAGAAAGATACTTTTATTAATGGAGGAATTAGGGAAGAGAATGAAATTGAAATTCCAGGACTAGGAAAAATTTTGTTAAAACAAAATGGGCTATCGAACGCCAGGTTCTGGGCTGCTAGTAATAATGGAATTTATGATTTGAATTATTGCTGTATGGAACCAGCTATTGGGGGAGAAGGATATTTTGGGAGTGAAGAAAGCATGGTTAAACTTGGAGAGGCGAAAGAAGTGTCTCAAATTATTTTGGGGGTAAGAGACCGTTCTCAGTTTGAACCGCTTCTAATTAATACTCTCTTTTAAACATGAGAGGTATAGGTTCTTGACAGATCTTATATAACCTTATATAATCTTATGTATATGAATAATAAATTCGATTTTCGATTAGAAAATATTTCTTCTGACATTTGGTTAAAAATTACCCAAATTGAGTCTATTAAGGGAAACTGGGAAGGGAGTACTAAACTTAGTCCTCAAATTTTAGGTCGATTAAAACAATCAGTATTAGTCACTTCAACTGGGGCTTCCACTCGTATTGAAGGATCAAAATTGTCTGATGAAGAGATTGAAAAAATGATTCGGGGTATATCTATTCAAAAATTTAGTAATCGAGATGAACAGGAAGTTCAGGGTTATTATGAGTTACTTCAAAATGTCTTTAATTCTTGGGAGTCATTGGTATTTAATGAAAATATCATTAAACATTTTCATAAAGAGTTATTAAAATATGTTGGAAAAGATGTCTTACATCGGGGTGAATATAAGAAAAAAGAAAATACAGTAGTAATGATAGATGATAAAGGTAAACCAATCGAGGTTCTTTTTGAAACCACCAAGGCCTTTTTAACACCCAAGGAAATGTCTGAACTTGTAGATTGGACTAAAAATGCCTTAGAACAAAATAAATATCATCCACTTCTAGTGATCGCTAATTTTCTTGTCGAATTTCTCAATATCCATCCGTTTGAGGATGGAAACGGCAGATTATCAAGAATATTAACCAATCTTCTATTACTTAAGTTTGGTTATGCCTATATGCCTTATGTATCACACGAAAAGTTGATTGAAGATAATAAACCAGAATATTATTTAGCCCTTCGTAAAAGTCAAAAGACTTTAAGAACTAAACACATTGATATGTCACCTTGGGTTAATTTCTTTTTAGATATATTACTGACACAATCTCAAATGGCCATTCAATTACTTACTCAAACAAACATTGAAACAATACTTTCGCCACAACAACTTATCGTGTGGAATTATATGAAAAATGTTGACCAAACTACACCGAGAGAAATATCGCAGAAAACAGGTGTACCCAGACCGACTATTAATCAGGTGATAAATAAGCTGTTGGAATTAAAGATGATAGAACGGATTGGTCAAGGATCAACGACACGATACAAAAAAATAATAAATAAATATTAACCCGATCTATCATTGAACCACACTATTAATCCTATATATCAATCAATTTCTTCGTTTCTGGATAAGGGTATCCGGTCTGGGGTGGTATACCGGACTTGAACCGGCAACCTCAGCTTTCACAGAGCTGCGCTCTAACCAATTGAGCTAATACCACCAAGTATTAAGGGCACAATATTATACTAATTATTTTCTTTTTTTGTTGGTGTAGGGGAAGGAGTCTCTGTATCTAGTTGAATGATTTTTGAAGCGTAAAATGTATTGTTTACTTTTTTGTCTGGCTGTAGAATCACTATTATTTTTTGACCAGATGCTAATTTTTTTATTTTTTGACCACTTTTATCTTCAATTTGGGTATTTTGATCTGTTTTAATTTGGTATTGGTTATTTTTATCATTAATAGAAATTAAAGTAAAAATAGGGGTGGTGGAATATAAAGTTGAGATGTCTACAATTTTGCCTATAACCACTTGTTTTTTATTGTCTAGAGTTTTTAGATCAGTAAAAACTATTCTCTTGGTTTCTAAAATATTTTCGGTATTGACATAACCAAGAGCAAGAATTTCTTGGCCAGCTTTTAAATTTTCGAGTTTTGTTTTATTTCTTTTAGTATCAATATAAATTGTTTCATCAGAAACTAAAATTTGCTGTGGAGAATTTTGGTATTCCAAACTAATTTGATTATCTTTTATGTCGGTTATAGTGCCAATTGATGATTTAACTGATTGGGAAGGGGTTACTATTTGTTGAAGTTTTTCTTGGACCTTTTTTTGAACGGCTTCTCTAATTTTTTTAATTTCATCCACATTAGTTGTTTTTGTGGGTTCAGCTGTTGGTTCAACTGCTAAAATTTGAGGAGGAGTTAGTAAGGAAAACAAAAATAAAAGAAATATAATCATTTAAATTTTTGCAGTGGAATAAGTAATAAGAATTTTGGTTTCAGCTTGATTATCCTGAGAGTCAACAGAGGAAATATTAATTAAATTAGCACCACTATCTAACTCGATGTCTTGACTAAATTCACCATTATCATTAGCGATTGTGTTGTAATCTTTTCTAGTAGTACTAATAATAACAATGCTTTTTGGAGTAACAGAGCCGTTGATAGTAACTTTGGAATTAGTAACTACAGATTGATTTTCGGGAGAAGTAATTGTAATTAATGAATTACTTGTAGTATTTTTTAAGGTTGAATCAGTCGCATTGATAGTATTGTTGGTTGTGGTATTTGATTGCTCTTGTATTGGAGTTGGACTGATTAATTCACTATAGGCTACGGTTGTGGTTTTATTTTTATTTAACGCAAAAAAACCTCCAGTAATACCAAAGCCCAAAAAGGCTCCTAAAGCGATGGCTAAAAGCAGTTCCTTGATCATTTCTATCCTAGATCATACCACAAATTTGCCAAATTGAGTGATAAAATGAGGATATATGGAAATAAGAAAAATAGGCGACCAAACAATATTTTTAAAGGGAAAAAAGGAAAATATTCTAATTAATCCAAGCAAAGAGTTGTTAAATACTAATAAATATCAATCAAGGGTTATCATTTTTACTGATGAAAGTTTTGATGAGTTGGGTTTGGATAATGAAAAGGTAATTATAAGAGGTCCAGGAGAATATGAAGTTGGGGGAGTAGAGGTTTTAGGAATAAACGGTGGTGGTGGAGAGCCGGTTTATGTCGTAAATATGGATGGAATTACAGTCTGTGTTATGGGAGATTTAAAAGAAGCTTTAACTGATAAAAAAGTGGATAGAGTTAATGCGGGAGATGTGTTGATAACTTCTATAAAAAAGAATGATAAAGTTGGTGGAAAGTTACTGTTGGAATGGGCTAAAAAGTGGGGGGTTAATTATCTTTTACCTATGGGTTATGATAATGAAAAAGAAGATTTAACAAAATTCTTGGATATAACTGATCAGGAAAGTTTAGAACCAATTGAAAGTCTTAAAATAGAAAAAGATAATTTACCTGATGGAATGGAAGTCGTTCTGTTAAAAAATATATAATATATATGGCAGATGTAATGAAATTACCGCCCAGTTCTGAACAAGCAGAAGTGAGCGTTTTGGGTTCTATTTTAATCGATAACGATGCGGTGTTGGCGGTATCTGAATTTTTGAGACCAGAACAATTTTATAATGATAATTTGGGTAAAATTTATGAGGCAATGATGCTTCTGTATGAAAACAGAATGCCGATTGATATTGTGACGATGTCAGAGAAACTTAAAGAATTAAAGGTATTAAAACGAATCGGAGGTAAAGCGTTTTTGGCTAGATTAGCAAACGATGTACCGACAGCGGCGAATGTGGAAAGTTATGGACGAATTATAAAAGCTTTATCAGCTAAAAGAGAGTTAATTTCAGCAGCGGCCAGAATTACTGAAAAAGCTTTTGATGATAGTTTACCTTCGGATGAACTTTTGGATGCAGCCGAACAGGAAATTTTTACTTTATCCCAAAAGCATTTAAAGTCAGTTCCGACTTCGCTCAAAGAAGTTTTGACAGCTAGTTTTGATAGATTAGATGAGCTGCAAAAGATGGGAACTGGACTTAGGGGTGTGGCGACGGGTTTTTCGGCGTTAGATAGAACGCTGGCTGGAATGCAGGACAGCAATTTAATAATTTTGGCAGCTAGACCAGGTGTGGGTAAGACCGCTTTCTGTTTGAATATCGCCCGTTATGTTGCTGTAGAAAACAAAATTCCGACATGCATTTTTTCTTTGGAAATGAGCAAAGAGGAATTAGTAGATAGACTTTTGGTCCGGCAAGGTTTGATTGATGCATGGAAATTAAAAACCGGACAATTATCTGATGATGACTTTAATTCTTTATCCGAAGCTATGGGAATATTGGCCGAAGCGCCTTTGTATATTGATGATACTCCGGGTTTGACTGTGACAGAACTGAGAACTAAGGCTAGAAGATTGCAGGCGGATAAGGATATTAAATTTATAGTAGTGGATTATTTGCAGTTAATGCATGGAAGTACACGAGATAATCGGGTACAGGAAGTTTCAGAAATTTCTCAAGGTTTAAAAAATTTAGCCAGAGAATTAAAGATTCCAGTTTTAGCATTGGCACAATTATCCCGGGCGATGGAGGCTAGGGGAGGTAAACCAAGACTGTCGGATTTGAGAGAGTCTGGCAGTATTGAACAGGATGCCGATGTGGTTATGTTTTTATATCGGGAAGATGAAGAAGTTCGGGAAATGGTGGCTTGTAGTATTGAAAAACATAGAAATGGTCCGGTAGGAAATTTTAATTTGTATTTTAATGGCAAACAAGTCAGCTTTTTTGATGTGGAAAAGAAGGGGTAGGAATGAGATAATAACAAAGTTTTTTAAAATGCCGGAGTGCCCACCTACGTTTTGCAATGCAAAACTTCGGTAGGGTAAAAGCGGAATTGTAGTTCTTTTAAAATGCCGGAGTGGCGGAATTGGTAGACGCGCACGACTCAAAATCGTGTGACAGCAATGTTGTGGGGGTTCGATTCCCTCCTTCGGTACAGAGAACAATGGGGGTTCGACCTGCCTGCCGGCAGGCAGGTTCCCTCCTTCGGTACAAAATAACAATAGAAGTTTTTTTCTTTGGTAAAATAGACATATATGATTTTGGGAATTTTTCGAATATTGGGAATAATTCTTTTTCTTTATTTAACTTGGCGGAACTTGAGAGAAGATTATAGGGAAGAAGATTTAATATCTTATTCTTGGTTGTCTATGTTGGCGTTTTTTTTGGGTGGTAGATTAATTTTTGGCCTAATGAATTGGGGAATTTGGAATGAAAATTATTATGATTGGATTAATTTTTGGCAAAAACCTGGTATAAGTTTTACTGGTGGTTATGTAGTTTTTTTGATTATTTCTTACCTCGTGGCTAATCAAAGAGGTTGGAAATTATTGACACTAGCTGAAGATATTATCAATAGTTTTATGGTATTTATATCTTTGATTTTTTTGGAAGAGGTTTTTAAAAGTAATTTTGATTTAAAATCAGTATCGTTATTTCTGGCTTTAATTTTTGGTTGGTTTTTAACTAGTCGAGTAAAGAAAAAGTATCGATCTTTTGTGTGGTATAAAAGCGGAAAAAAGGGTTTTGCTTATTTTTTTGCTAATTTTATTATTATGTTTTTATTGGGATTAATATTGTTTTGGTTCAAAGAAGATATGGTCTATCCAATTTTATACCTAAGTGGCAGTTTGATTTTTTTGATCGGATTGTTTATTCTAGGAGAAGTATTTGAACCGTTACAGATTTTAGGGAGAAAAAAATAATGATCAAGAATAAAGACATGAAAATAGTAAGTTTTCCCAGCCGGCTGTTGTTGCCGATTAAAACATTTTTGGAGTCGGAAATAGTGAAGTTAAAAAGAACTAAAAAAAACATCAATGAAGCGGATCCGTTTAAGGATGAAAGCCGAACAACAAATAATTCTTTAGAAGAAGACGTTGATGAACAAGTAGGACATTTCGATGCTGAGGTTAAAGCTAACTTTGTAAGTGTCCAAATAGTCCAATTTAGAAAAGCCTTGACTAGAATGAAGTTGGGTAAGTATGGAATTTGTGAAAATTGCGGCAAAATGATTGATACCGATAGATTAGCAGTTAGACCAGAAACTACTGTTTGTATCGATTGTGAAAAAGAAAGAGAAGACTAAAAAAAGCCTTTTTCTTTTGCTTCTGATTTTATTATTTGGAATGTTACATGAGTTTGTAGCAAATAATGTTCCTGTAATAATTAAGAATGAAGGGATAAGTTTTGGGTTTTCCAGGTTGAGTAATTTTTTATTTGTTGGATTGTTGGTTGGCTTGGCTGGTTTTTATATTTTAAAAAATAAGAGGGGAATAGGACTGATAACGATTGGAGGTATGATTAATTTTGTGGACAGATATAGATTTGGTTATGTGAGAGATTATTGGAATGTGTGGGGAAATATTTTTAATAATTTAAATGATTGGTTAATAGTAGCCGGTGTATTACTATTTATAGTAGAAGTATGGAAGAAAGAATAAAAATAATATATGAAGACGAAGATGTATTGATTATTGATAAACCGGCAGGAATTGTGGTTACCTCAGAAGGAAATACAATCAAAGAAAGGACAATTCAGGATTGGCTGACAAAAAATTATAATAATAATTTGGAAAGAGAGGGGATTGTACATCGATTAGATAAGGGAACTTCCGGTTTATTGGTAATAGGTAAAAACCAAGAGGCGTTAATTAAATTAAAAAAACAATTTAAGGATAGAAGTATTAAAAAGAAATATCTGGCTATGATTTGTGGAGATGCGTCGATTGATGGGGAAATAAATATGCCAATTAGTAGGTCTAAATATGGATTTGGTAAATTTGCAGTATCGTCAGATGGAAAACCGGCTGTCACTAAATTTTGTCGTATAAATAAATATCGAATTGGTGGCAAATTGTATAGTTTAGTTGAAATAGATTTAAAAACTGGACGGACACATCAAATTAGAGTTCATTTTAGTAATTTAAGATGGCCTTTATTGGGAGATAGACTGTATGGGGGTGATGTAATAACAGATTTAAACAGACCATTTTTACATTCAGCTGAAATCACATTGATTCATCCTAAAACGAACCAGGAGATGACATTTAAATCAGAGTTGCCCGCTGATTTGCAACAAATATTGGACAACAATGAATAAATATAAATGGATAATTTTGATTTTAGGGGGCTTGTTGGTTTTAGGATTGGTGATTATAAGTATTACCATAAAAAGTAAGGATTGGGATGGAAATAATGACTATAAATTGGGAATAATTACAGATAATGAAATAGAACTAGTGTCGATTTCATTTTCCAGAAGGATGATTAATATCTTAAAGGTGAATGGGGAAGTAGAGATGTGGATCCCCGAAGGGTTAGGTTGGTACAGAGTTGATCGAGTAAAAAAAATATTGGATCAAGAAAATAAGGCAAGTTTGGCTAATAATTTATTTTTTTATAATTTTGGTTTTACCCCAGATAAAATTTTATTTTTGAATTCAATTGATGATTGGAAAAAAAATTCTGTTTTCTTGCAGATTGTCGGTGTGAAAAATTGGATTAAGTTTCAATTTAATCGGGAGGATATGATGACTAAAGAAGAAATAATTAAAAAGAGTTTAGCTGATGATTATCCATTACTTTCTGAGATTATGATGCGAGATTTTTCCGATAATAGGGTATTAAATGAGGATTTAAAAGTTGGTATAATTAATACGACTAACGAGAGTGGTATGGCTACTTTTTTGGCCGACAGAATGGAGTGGGCTGGTTTTTCGATAATATCAACTGAAAATTCAGAAAAAGAGGTCAAAAACTGTTTGGTAGAATATGGTTCTGAAGTAGAGAATAGCTTTTCTTATAAAATTTTAGGTAATTTGTGGAATTGTGAAATGAAGAAAAATGAAAGTTTGGATAATTCTGAGGTTGAAATTTATTTTGGTGATGGTTTCGCTCAAATGGTAAAATACTCTAGTTATGTCAGGACACTCTAAATGGGCAAATATAAAAAATAGGAAAGGCGCTCAAGATAAAAAAAGAAGCGAAACTTTCACTAAGATGTCAAAAATTATAATGACAGCTATTCGGTTGGGTGGCAATAACTCAAATGTTGATACAAATTCTTACTTAAAAATCACTGTCGATAAAGCCAAGGCGGTTAACATGCCCAAGGAAAATATTGACAGATTGTTGTCTAGATTTGAAGAGAGAAAAAATAATTTAACCAACTTTATGTTGGAAGGATTTGGTCCTTTTGGTGTTCCGTTAATAGTAGAAGTAGAAACTGATAATAAAAATAGAACTTTGGGCGAAATTAAATTAATTTTTAAAGTTAATGGAGGTAACTTAGGAGAAAGTGGATCGGTAGCTTTCCAATTTGAAAGAAAAGGTGAGGTGGAATTTGAGAACCCGATTCCTGAGGATAAACAATTGGATTTAATTGATGCTGGAGCAACCGATGTGGATGATAAAACTGTTTGGACTGAGGTGATTGATTTGGTTAACTTTACAAAAAAAGTTCAAAGTATGGGGATGGAAGTAGTTAAATCAGAAATAGTGATGAAGCCAATAAATTTGACCATGTTAAATAACGAAGAAGAGTTGGGAAATATTTTAGATTTTATCGATAGTTTGGAAGAAAATGACGATGTTATAAACGTATTTGCCGGGTTTGATTATGTCAAAAAGACTTAAATATATTATTTCCTCTTTAGTTGCAGCTCTCGGTTTTTTCTTTTTTGCTTCATTACCGTTTGAATCAAGATATTATGGTCTTCTGGTGGGTATTGTGTTGATGGTTTTTTGTTTTTGGTTCGGATTAGGAATCGTCTTTGAGGAAAGTTTGTATACTCGGCTAATGGCCGTAGTCTTGCCAGTAATATTTTTTATTGGATTTGGTTTATTTATCGTATTATTACCATTAAACTCTCTGGCTACGTTGGGAATAAGTATCTTTTTTGGACTAATTTCTTATGTGATGTTTTTAGTAGAAAACGTATTTTTGGTGTCGATTGGCTACAGAACTCCACCGTTATATCGAGCGGCTTATACGGTTAGTTTTATTGTTTTGCTTTTGACGTCATTTTTTTTATTTGATAGTCTGTTCTCTTTTAGATTTAATTATTGGATAAATATGCCTTTAATTTTTATAATTTCTGGGCTAATTTTTTTATATCATTTTTATAGTGTTTCAATAGAACTGGCTGATGATGGTAAAAATAAAAATATTTGGGCTTATGTTTTAATACCTTCTTTATTGATGTCACAATTAGGTTTAGTTTTCTCTTTTTGGCCAGTTGGTATTTTTAAGGGATCTATTTATTTGGTTTCAGTGATATATGTATTGTGCAGTCTGTTGCAGGCAGATGTTAGAGATAGGTTGTTTAGGCGAACTTGGTTAACTTATACTTGGATAGGGACAGCAATTATTTTGGCGATTGTATTGATGGTTAGTTGGCGATGAGATTGAAGGCAAGTAACGACGACGATATCAACAATATCTTGAACTGTACAGCCACGTGACAGATCGTTTATGGGTCGAGAAATGCCTTGAAATATTGGACCAATTGCTTGGGCGTTGGCTAATCTTTGGGTTAATTTGTAAGCAATATTGGCCGAATTTAGGTCGGGGAAAATTAATACATTGGCTTGTCCTTTTAATTTACTGTTGGGAGATTTCAATTGGCTAACAAGCGGTACAATAGCCGCATCAACTTGTAGATCGCCATCAATAATAATGTCGGGTCGCTGATTTTGAACAATATTTTTGGCAAGTAATATTTTGTCCACACTCTCACCCTTGCCACTACCGTGAGTAGAATAAGATATTAAGGCAACTTTAGCCTTCTTTTTAAAAATAAATTTAAAAGAATCAGCGGAATCGATGGCAATTTGAGCTAAATCTTGGGCTGATGGATTAATGTTTAGACTGCAGTCGGCAAATAAAAAGTTTCCATTTAATCCTAGTTTTGATTTTGGAACTGACATTATAAAAAAAGTCGAAGCAGAAGTACTGGTTTTTAATATTTGGAGCGCGGGTCGAAGAATTTCACTACTAGGTTGATTAGCCCCTCCAACGGAACCATCGGCTAGTTTTTCATAAACTAACAGTGTTGCTAGATAATATGGATTTTTAACAAGCTTCTGAGCTTCGGTTAATATTAGGCCTTTGTGTTGGCGTAATTCAAATAATTTTTGACTTAATCTTTGAGAATATTGATTGTTCTCGGGGTCAATTATTTGGACGTTGGGGTGATCTAATAATGGAGATAATTTTAGAATCTGATCTCTGTTGCCCAAAAGAATTAACTTGGCTATTTTTTGTTTGATAATGATATTGGCAGCCTTGATTGTCCTAGCTTCTAATCCATCAGCCAGAACTATGGTTTGAGGATATTTTTTTGCTTGAATTTTAATTTCGTTTATAAATTTGCTCATTAAATACAAATAATTTTTAAAATATATTTTATTTGTTATTTTAACAAAAATATATTTAGATAGGTGAGGTAGGGAAGAGGGAAGTAACCTATAATAATATGTCCTATAATTATATTAATTTTCACGATATATCCTATAATTTTCACGGAATAATGATATAGAGTGATATAGTCTGTGTGGAAAACTCGAATCTAGACGAGTAGATCACGAAGAGGGCTCTTGTGGGGAATAGCCAGGCATTATCTTGGAAGAATAATAAGTGTAAGAGATATTTATTGTTAGTAATTTGTGGTTTTGTTTTATTAGTAATTGAGACCTATCTCCTAGCAAGGGAAGCTAGTATTTACTACGTCGCACAATGTATCTTTTGCGACTCACTCTAAATTTAAAACCGAGGGGAGAGGTCAAAAATTATGTTTTTTAATTTTTAATTACTAATTTTTATTTTTTAAATATTGGATAACTAATTATCTGGTTTATATATAAACGGTTTTCTACTCTACTTTGGCGCTTGTCTGGATTTTTGCTCCGTAGCTTCAAATTATCTACTTGACTTCTCTTGGTTTTAAAATTTAGGGGACTTAATATATTAGACCTAAAGATACGTATAATACGTTCATTACATCACTAGAGCCCCTTGGATAAACGATTTTAAATTTTGCTTAATTAGTATCGTTATTAAAATGTTAAGATAATTTAGTGAATGATGATTTAAATAATTTGATCAGAAAATTTTTAGAACATTTGGAGATTGAAAAAAATTGTTCCAGATTAACAATTAGAAATTACGAACATTATTTAAATGTATTAGTAAAATTTTTGTCGGATGAAAATCAAAATACAGTAAAAATAGAAAACATTAATGTCGATACGGTTAGGCGGTTCAGACTTTTTTTATCAAGGCAAAAAGGAACTAATGGAGATATGAAAATAGTGACCCAGGGATATTACATAATTGCATTGAGATCTTTTTTGAAATGGTTAATAAAAAATGACATTAAAACTTTACAGCCGGAAAAACTAGAAGTACCGAAAAATAAAGATCACTCCTTAAAGTTTTTGGATGAAGATCAAATGAAAAGACTGCTTAACCAACCATTATTGTCAGAAAAGGCTGGGTTGAGAGATAGGGTGATTTTGGAGCTTTTGTTTTCTACTGGTTTGAGAGTATCTGAACTTGTTTTTTTGAACTGTGATCAAATTAATTTAAAGACTCGAGAGTTTGGAATTATTGGTAAAGGCGGTAAATCTAGAATCGTTTTTATTTCAAAACAAGCGGCGGAATATTTGGATCGGTATTTAAAAAATCGAATGGATAAATATAAACCACTTTTTATTCACTACTCTGGAAAGAATGAAATTACGGCTGACGACGACAAGGTTAGATTAACAGCCAGATCAGTGCAAAGATTGGTAAAAAAATATGTGACGCAGGCAAAATTACCAGTGCTGGCTACACCACATACTTTACGTCATTCTATGGCAACTGACCTACTCCGTTCCGGTGCCGATTTAAGGTCAGTTCAAGAAATATTGGGACATAAAAATATTGCGACTACTCAAATATATACCCATGTGACTGATGCTAGATTGCGGGAAGTTCATGATAAATTTCATAGTGGTAACAAATAAATTGTGTGTATTTGGTGTGTCCTATAAAGGACACTAATTCTAATAAATTTATTATAATATGAGTATTTGAAGTTTGATGGGAAAATTATAACAAACTTTACCCTAAATAACGGTATTATTTAACTTTTATCCCCTATTATCAGTTGGTAAATTTGTCTGCTAACTAACAATTTTTATATTATAAGACCTATAATATTTATTATACTCCCCTACCCTCTTTTTAAAATTTTTATTTTGAACATTATTATATCCAAAATAAATAAAATTAGTCTAGTTTAGTGGATTTTTTAATTTAAAGATATTTAATAATTAAATTAATATCCTATATTATAGTTATCCTAAGTCTTATAATAAATGTACTTACTTATTCTTCACCCTCTGTTCTTTTTTCCAATATAGTGACTGCATTTACTTTATCTTCAGTAGTTTTGAATCTCATCAGGATCACTCCTTTTGTGTTACGGTTTAATGTAGGTACATTTTTTAAAGGCATATTGATGGTTATAGCTTTTTTGGAAACTAAGATTACTTGATCGTGTATTTCAGAAACTACTTGAGCCGCAGCTATTTTTCCAGTTTTAGAAGTTAAATTAGCTACTTTAATGCCGATACCGCCGCGTTTTTGGGCTGGGTATAGATAGACATTGGTCCGCTTGCCTACGCCGTTTTCGGTAACTACAAACAGGTGTCGGAATGTTTCTTTGGCGTCTTTTTTATCCTTTTTACTCTTAACTTCTTCGATGTTAGCAGGTACGACATCGAGACTGACAACATAATCATTTTCTTTTAGAAAAATACCACGGACACCTCTAGTGTGACGGCCCATTGGCCTAATATCGTTTTCGTCAAAACGGATGCATTTACCGTTGTGAGTGACCATAAATATTTGGTTTTTGCCCGTAGTGGCTCTAGCCCAAATTAGTTGATCGTCAGCATCAAGCTTGATTGCAGCCAAACCACTTTGACGAATATTTTTAAATCTTTCAATGGAGGTTTTTTTGACAGTACCATTTTTGGTAGCTAAGAGAATAAATTTAGCTTCAGAATCTTTGCTGAATGGTAAAACTGTTTGAACAATTTCACCTTGAATTATATTGATTAAATTTACGATAGCTTGACCTTTGGATTGACGGTTACTTTCGGGTAGATCCCACACCTTAGTTTTGAAGACACGACCTTTGTTGGTGAAGAATAAGAGATCGTCATGAGTATTGACTGACATCATATTTTCAATCTCATCTTCCATTTTGGTGGTCATACCAACCACGCCGATACCGCCGCGTTTTTGGGAGTGATATGTTTCTTTTGGGACTCTTTTGACGTAACCGGTTTTAGTAATAGTGACTAAAACGGCTTCATTTGGAGTTAAATCTTCTTCACTTAATTCTTCTAATCCCCTAACGAAAATTTTTGTTCTTCTGATATCACCATACTTTTCCATTATTTCTTTATTTTCTGTTTTGAGAACCGTAGTCATTACCTCAGTTTTGGTGATTATCGAAGTCAGACCATCGATTGTTTTTTTGATTTCGTTGTATTCATCTTCAATTTTTTGTCTTTCCAACGCAGCTAATCTTCTAAGTTGCATTTCCAAAATAGCATTGGCCTGGAGATCGGTGAATTTGAACTTAGACATTAAGTTTTCTCTGGCTTCTTCGGTATTTTTTGAGGCTCTGATGGTTTTTATTATTTCATCAATTACATCCAGAGCTATTTTTAAACCTTCAAGAATGTGAGCGCGCATCATGGCACTTTTTAGATCAAAGACAGTCCGACGTCTGACGATAACTTCCCTATGTCTTAAAAAGAGCAATAACATTTGTCTTAAATTAAGAGTTTGGGGAACACCATTGACTAGGGCAAGTATGTTGGCTGAATAAGAACTTTGAAGGGCGGTGTATTTATAAAGTTTGTTTAGAATGGATTTTGGCTTACCGTTCTTTTTGATTTCAACAACGACGCGAATACCATGGCGATCTGATTCATCGCGTAAATCGGATATACCGATAATTTTTTTATCTCTAACTAAATCGGCTATTTTTTTGACGAATTCAGATTTGTTAACTTGATAAGGTAGTTCGGTGATAATGATTCTAATCTTTCCTGACTTGGTTTCTTCAATAGCCGCCTTGCCTCGAACGGCAAATTTACCTCGGCCAGTATTGTACATTTCTAAAATTCCGGTTCTACCATAAATTTCGCCCGATGTAGGAAAGTCTGGTCCTTGGACAAATTTACTAATTTCTTCAACAGAGGCAGTGGTTTCAAAATTGTACTTTTGTCTTTCTAATTCGTAAACAGGTTTCAAAACGATGTCTTGAGTGGTTTGAGTTTTGGCAACAAAAGGCTTAAGCTCTAATTCTTCTTCTAATTTTTCCAAACGGCTGTTCTCCAAAATAAAATCAATGGCGGTACAAAGTTCTTTTAAATTGTGCGGTGGAATACGCGTAGCCATACCGACAGCAATACCATCGGCTCCATTTAATAAGAGATTGGGAATTTTGGCTGGTAAAACAACTGGTTCTTTGATAGTAGCGTCGAAATTATCCATCATATCAACAGTTTCTTTGTTGATATCGGTAATCATTTCCTGGGTAATTTTGTCCATTTTAACTTCGGTATACCTCATGGCTGCGGGCGGATCGCCATCGATTGAACCAAAGTTTCCTTGACCTTTGACTAATGGGTAGCGCAAAGAAAATTCCTGGGCCATTCTGACTAAGGCCATATAAACTGACATATCACCATGGGGATGGTATTTACCTAAAACTTCACCGACAACTTTAGCTGATTTAGTATTTCTACCGCCTGGCGATAGACCCATTTGTTCCATGGCATATATAATTCTTCGGTGAACCGGTTTTAAACCATCGCGAACATCAGGAAGAGCTCTTTGAACGATAACGCTCATGGCATAATCAAGATAAGACTTTTCCATTTCTGGAACAATATCTACATCTAGAACCTTGCCGATTCCACTGTATATTTTTTTATCTATGTCGTCAGTTTTTTTCATTGCTTAAACAAACTAAATGTCTAAAATAGCTAAATGGGCATGAGTTTGAATGAATTTTTTCCGAGGAGGTACGTCTTCACTCATAAGAATACGAAATATCTCGTCAGCTTTGATGGCATCGGAAACATTGACTCTTTTAATTAATCTAGTTTCCGGATTCATAGTGGTGTCCCAGAGCTGTTGAGGATTCATTTCTCCTAAACCTTTGTATCGTTGAATGTCGTAACTCTTGGAAGTATCGATGGCTTTTAGATGAGCCTCTTTTTCTTCTTCGGTATAGACATATTTAATATCTTTGCCGTGTTTGATTCGATAAAGCGGCGGCATGGCAATATAGACGTATCCATTTTCGATTGTATAAGGTAAATGTCGGTAAAGGAAAGTTAACAGAAGTGTGGAGATGTGAGCACCATCGACGTCAGCATCGGCCATTAAAATGATTCGATGATAACGAAGTTTGTCTGTGTTTAATGTCTCCCCTATTCCCATACCTAAGGCGATAATTAAATCTTTTAATTTGTCAGAGCCAACAATTTTGTCAAGTCTCATACCTTCAGTATTGAGAGCTTTACCCCATAAAGGCAAAATGGCTTGGAATCGACGATCACGGCCTTGTTTGGCGGAACCACCTGCAGAATCTCCTTCGACTATATAGATTTCACTTTCAGAAGGATCTCTTGATTGGCAATCGGCTAGTTTACCGGGAAGTCCCAAAGATTCGAAAATACCTTTGCGCATGATCGCATCCTTGGCAGCTTTGGCAGCTTTTCTAATTTGAATAGCTAAAAGTGATTTACTGACGATAATTTTGGCAACGTCGGGATGTTCTTCAAAATACATTTCCAATTCTTCTTTGACAATTTTGGCGACTATGGGCTGGGCTTCGCTGTTGCCTAGTTTGCCTTTGGTTTGACCTTCAAATTGAAGATCTTTAGAGGACATTTTGATAGATAAAACGGCAGTCAATCCTTCTCGAACGTCATCACTGGTGATGGTGTCATCTTTGGATTTGAGCATTTCTTTTCGAGCGGCGTAATCTTTGATAACTTTTGTTAGAGCTGTTTTAAAACCAGTTAAATGAGTTCCACCTTCACTGGTATTTATAATATTGACATAAGAGGGAGTGTTTTCTTGGAAAGTGTCATTGTATTGGATAGCTACTTCGACATCTATACCAGCATCTTCGCGATGAAGATAAATTGGTTCATGAACAACAACTTTATTTTTGTTGAGTTCTCTTATAAGTGAAGTAATTCCACCTTCAAAATAATAATGATGTTCTGAATTATTTCTTTCATCAAAATAATGAAAGTAAATTTTAGAAGTTAGGTAGGCCCTGTCTTTTATGGACTTTATAATAACTTTCGAATCAAATTCTGTAGTTTCTTTAAAAATTTCTGCATCCGGATAAAAGGTTACGGTTGTACCAGAAATGTTTTTTGGTAAGATTTTTTTGAGTTTTTCTACCTTAGTTTCGGGAATTGTTGATAAAGGAGATTTGAGGGCACCACGGCTAAATTCGATTGAGTGAATTTTATTGTCGCGTCTAATTTCAATTTGATAAAGATTTGATAAAGCGTTGACACAGGCTGCGCCAACACCATGAAGACCGCCGGAAACTTTGTAGGCATCGCCATCAAATTTACCACCGGAATGAAGTGTGGTCATAATAACTTCGACGGCTGGTTTATTGAACTTGGGCATGATGTCGAAAGGGATACCTCGGCCATCATCGGCCACGGTGGCGGAATTATCGAGGTGAATAATCAACCAGACATTTTTAGCAAAACCGGCTAAAGCTTCGTCGATAGCATTGTCAACAATTTCAGTAAGACAATGATGTAATCCCCTGATATCGGTTGACCCGATATACATGGCGGGACGTTTTCTAACGGGCTCTAAACCTTCAAGAACGACCATTTGTTTACCAGTGTAATCTTTAGCGGAAGACATATTCGATAATTTTTAGTTTTTTAAATAAATTAGAACAAATCCATTGTAACAGAGCAAAATTAGCTTTACAATAAGCAAAATATTCGGTAAGATAGGGATATTTTTTATTAAATTTTGATAAAATTTATTTATTTTTATCTTTTGCCTAACGTTGGAAATTATTGCTTATTTTGTTTAGTGCGTCGTAACTAATTATGGAAGTGGCGACCAAAACATTTAAAGAAATATTAATACCGTGCATGGGAATTTCAGTAATGACATCTGCTAATTTTAGGACTTCTTTGAAAATACCTTCTGACTCGCTGCCGGCAATTATGGCGATAGGAAATTTATATTTGGCTTTTAAATAATCAACACTGTTGGATGCTTGTTCACAGGCTATAATTTGATAACCTTCTTCTTTTAATTTTAGAAGACATTTGATGGTAGAAGAATAGTGTTCCCAAGGAATCCATTTCCAGGTGCCAATCGAAGCTCGATGAATTTTAATATTCGGCGGAGTAACTACTGGTCCGCAAAGATAAATTTTTTGGGCGGCAATGGCATCGGCTAATCTAAAAAAAGAACCAATGTTGTAAGTGTCCAAAACATTGTCCAAAACTAAAACAATGGGATTGCGCTTTATATTTTCCCTCTCAAGTTGAGCAGTTTCCACCTTACTTTTTCTAATTTGATGAGAATTTAATTTCATTCTTCTTCAACTATGGAGATGGCGCCGACGGGACAAGATGAAATGCTCATGTCTATTGTCTCTGTAATAGTATCCGGTTGTTTTTTGACTTTAGCTTTATAGGTTTCTTGGTCTAGTTCAAAAGTTTCTGGATCAATCAATGGGCAGGTGTTGCAACCGATACACTTATCTTGATCAACAACAACTTTTTTATTCGACATAATGTCTTATGTTACTAGATATAATTATTATGTCAATGGTTGTTAGTTTATTGATAATTAGGTTATTTTACAGCCATTTCTTTTAGATAATCTTTTATTCTCTCTCTGTCTTCATTTTCCTTATCGCCTTTATAATAAATTTCAAGAAAACATATTTTGTTTTCGATTTGGTGATATGCGTAAGTAAGTCTTAAGGTTGAACCTTTAAGATATCGACAAAATAAACGAGTTTTAACAATTTTGATATTGTCACTGTGGTGAACGATTTCGGAATTGTTACTTTGACCAGTGGGAAATAATTCTAAAGTGGCTTTTAAAATGTCCAAATCTTTATCCAGTGAACGATATTTTTTGAACAACCGTTTAAATTCTTTATCAAAAATAGTTAGTCTCTCATAATTGATCATGGCTATTGTCCCGCACTGAATGAGCGACATCACGATAAAAAACAGATTCATAATCTAAAACCTCACCTGATTTTTTTGTCATCCAAGGATTGTCGGTATGAGAATATTCGGTTAATTCTTTGGCGCTTTTACCAGACAACCGAGCTAAAACATCGTCAATGTGGGCGATTTCTTGACCGGATAATTTTGATAAATTCACTGATACTTTTGGTAAATATTTTTTTTGAGGATATTGAAAATATTTACTGGAAACAGATTCAAGCTGACCATCTTTGATCATTTTTTCGACAATTGTCTTAAAATGTACCGGCGTCGGGCCGTAGTTATTGCGGATATATTTGGCGCCTATTAACTGCTCTTCGTATTTTTCGTAATAATCAAAATCGATAAAATAAAGCAATTTATAAATTGCTGTTTCGCCAATATTTGGTTTAGAACCGACCTTGGTGAGAATATAAAGTAATACTTGTTTAAATTTTTCTAAATTATTTTGGGGGATAGAAATACGGATATCGTCGTGTTTTTTAATGACAGTTTTTTGATCGTCAACGACCGTAACAATTTCGTTTTGGTTCAAAAGAGAATCAAGAGATAGACCAAAAAGATCGGCTAGTTTTTGAGCTTCGGTAATAGTTAAGTCTCTGGTTCCTTTTTCAATTTCGAGGTAGGTTGGACGAGAGACACTAATGTGCTCGGCAACAAATGATTGATTAAAATTATTTTTTAATCTTAATTGTTTAATAAATTTTGAAAGCATATAATAGTTTAGATAATGTAAAGTTATTTGTCAATATAGATGTAAAAAATGTTAGCCTAATTAGAATTCACTATTGGTAGTCAGGTTACCCATTTTGATATAATTCGATTTATGAAAATTAAGTCTAAATTTGCAAATTTACAAAATCACCAGATATTTGTAAAAGTGAAACGATTAATTGACGAGTATTTTCAAAATAATGGATTTTTAGCAGTAGATACTCCCCTACTTTCACCTAAACTAATTCCAGAGTCTTATTTGGATGTTTTTGAAACGGAAAATTTGTATTCAGAAAATAAAGAAAAATTATATTTAACTCCATCGCCAGAATTATTTTTAAAAAGACTAATAGCTGCGGGGATTGGTAATTGTTATTCTTTGGGAAAATCTTTTAGAAATAAAGAGCCGGTAGAAAGAAAGCATTCTTATGAATTTACTATGTTGGAATTTTATCGAGTTGACGCTGATTATTTTAAGATTGCTGAGGATGTAATGGGTTTATTAAGTTTTATGGCCAATAAATTTTTTGGCAAAAATGAAATTAATTATCAAGACAAAATAATTAGTTTTGATAATTACGAAAAAATTACGGTAGCTGAGGCTTTTAATAAATATGCGGGTATAACTGATATTTTTGATCACCAAAATTTTTTTTTCGAAGCCAAAGAGAAAGGATATCGGGTAGATGGCTTGGACTATACTGATGTCTGGTCTCAAATTTATGGAATCGAAGTTGAGCCAAATTTGGGAAAAAATGGACAGGTAACTTTTATATATGAATACCCACCCGAATTAGCCGCCATTACAAAAATCAATGAGAATAATCGAGCGGAAAGATTTGAATTTTATATTGATGGGATTGAATTAGGAAATTGCGGTAACGAAGGTGTAGCTATTGATGAATATCAAGAAAGATTTAAAAAAGATATTGAAACACGACAAAAATTAGGTTTAATAAAATACGAGCCGGACTGGGAATTTATTGAAATTTTAAAACAATTACCAAAATGTGCCGGGATAGCTATTGGAGTTGACCGGTTGGCTATGATTTTTGCCAATTTTAAAAGTATTAATGATTTAAAGTTAATTTCGATTGAATAAAATGAAAGATATTTTTTTTGAAGATAAGGTTACACCGGTTAAGGGATTAATTAGAAGATATAAAACCAGAGTTTTAATTGAGCTGACGTTAAAATGTCCAGTTGAGTGCGAATTTTGTTTTAGAATTGGTAAAAAAGAAGAAGGGCGAGGAACTTTGACTAATGAGGAAATAGATAGAATTGTGGATTATATAGAAAAAAATAAAGAAATTACTGAAATAATTTTGTCAGGAGGCGAGCCTTTATTTGTATTAGATTTGTTAAAGTACACTTTAAATAAATTAAAAGTTTTGGATCAATTAAAAATTTTCAGAATCCACACTCGGGCAGTGGTCACCGCTCCCCTATTGGTTTCAGAAAAATTTTTGAAAATTTTAAGTAAAAAATATAAACAAATAATTTATCTTTCGATTCATATTAATACTTCAAAAGAATTAAATTCAAAAGTCGAATTGGCTATTGAAAAGATCAGAAAAACCGGTGTAATTTTGTATTCACAATCAGTGTTTTTGAAAGGTACTAATGATTCAGTTGAAATATTAAAAGAACTTTTTATTAGATTAATTGAACTAGGTGTCAGACCATACAATATTTATCAATGTAATAATATTCCGGGAATTGAACACTTTATGGTGCCCTTAAAAAAAGAAATTGAAATAATGACAGAATTGAGAAAAGATGTTTCTGGTTTGGCTTGTCCCACATTAATTGTCGATGCGCCGGGAAGTGCCGATAAAATTCCGGTGTCTTTATCTTTTTGGGAAACTAAACTAGAAACTTTTAAGGATTTTGAGGGAAAAACTAAATATACGCCTGGTCTTGTTTGAGATATTTATGCTGTTTTATAAATTCACCGGATTTAATTACGGCGTTTAGGACTAAAACGATTCTGTCTTCAGCGTTTTCTTTGGTAAGATTTTTTAGATTAGTTGGAAAATAGTGAAGAATTTCATTGCGGCCAAATTTCCAGGCGTCCCAAAGTATTTCGGCTAATTCCTCACCATTTTCATGAAAATCAGATAATTTTTGAAATACTGAAAATCTTTTGTAGCGCAATGAAGGGTTGAGGGTTTTACCGACCCTAAACCGATCGCTTTCATATTCATCCTGGCTTATTATTCCAATTTTTAAGAAAAAATCTTTTAAGTAACCCTCGTATAATTTGGCAGCCGGAGCCACTAAAAATGAATAGTCGTTGATATGATCATTTTTGTTGAATATTTCTAAAATATTTTTTAGATCGCTTAATAAATCCCTTTGTTGGCTAGACAGATAAATCTTGGCTTGAACAAAAACTTCTTCAGAAACGGTTGAATTCATATTTTAAATCTTAGAAGACTTATGAGAAAAAGAAAAGTAACAACTATGAATGTACCTAAATAGTATTTAAGATTATCGGTGGACAGTTGCTTGTTTTCTCGGGCAAAAAGCCAGTTTTGTAAATGTTTGGGATTGGTTTGGTAATCGGATATTTCATCTACCAGAAGATGAGTGTTTAAAGTTAATAAAAAGGACATGGCAAAAACGTTGGTACTCGAAGTGAAGACAAAGAAAGAAATTAAAACCAAAGCGATTTGAAAAAAATAGTGATGAAAAATTAAGTTATTGTGATGATGATGAGTAGTTTTGAATAATATGAGAATGGATTTATAGTCTTTATTTTTGATTATTTTTTTGGCTAAACGACTTTCGTCTAAATCAGGCTTAAGGTATAGCCAAAAAATTATATGGTCGATATCCAAAAAAAATGTTCCAAGTAATAAACCAAAAAATAAATAAATATATTGGATAAAATTTTGCTGAGATATTAACCAATAACCGAAGACTACTACAAAAATAGAGATGGATACAAAAAGATGATTTTTTAATGCAGGTCTCACATTAAAATGATAGCAAAAATCTACTTATTCGTATCTAAGAGCTTCGATGGGAGAAAGCTTGGAGGCTTTTCTGGCTGGAGCTACGCCAAAAATAATACCGACAGCAGAGGAAACCCCAAAAGCTAGTAGAATAGAACTAAGAGTAATTTGGGCAGGAAAAAATTTACTGATAGCAAATGTGCCTAATGCTCCCAATAAAATACCAATTAAACCACCAAGGCAAGATAAAATTACAGCTTCAATTAAAAACTGAAGGAGAATGGCATTGGGATTAGCACCAATAGCTTTGCGGAGTCCAATTTCTTTGGTTCTTTCGCTGACAGTAACTAACATTATATTCATAATTCCAATGCCACCAACCACTAGAGAAATGGCGGCAATACCGGTTAAGGCAACAGTAAGGGCAGTAATAATTGTGTTGATACTACTTAAAAGTTGACTGGAATCAAAAACAGAAAAAGCTTCTTTGTCGTAATTTTGACTTAATAGAATTTTTTTAGCTTCTTCTTTTATATTAGAAATATCTTCTTTGTTTTCAGCCCAAATACTTATTGTTTGGATGTGGTCGTTGCCTACAATCCTATTGCTGACTTTAATAGGAATAAAGACAAAACTGTCCAAATCAGGGCCGCCAAAACTACTGCCCTTTTTGTCGACAATACCAATAACTTTTAAATTATTACCATTAATAATTATTTTTTTATTTAAAGGGTTTATGTCACCAAAAACATCTTGAGCGATTTGATAGCCCAGAACAACAACCTCACTTTTTTTGTCATTTTCTTCGTTGGTAAACCAACGTCCATTATTTTCGGAAGGGAGAAAATTTCTATATTTGCCAAATTCGACGGTAGTTCCAACTAATGTTGTATTTTTTTTAGTATTTTTATATTTTATTTCAACTGGGTTTTGGTTGGCCGGAAAAACTATTGTATTTTTGAGTCCCCTTTTCAATACTGAAATGTCGTCTTGAGTAAAACTAGTAGTAATAAAATGGCCGCCACCACCATTACTAAATCTGCCTTTGTCGTCAAAAATTTTCCCAGGAGCGACATAAACTAAATTTGACCCGAGGCTTTCAAATTGATTGCTGATATAGTTTTTGAGACCATTGCCAATGGAAGTCAATAAAATGACAGAGGTGACGCCTATTATAATTCCAAGCGAGGTCAGAACTGTCCGACTTTTTTTTTTAAAATTGATTTAAAGCTGAAATTTAGAAGTTCACTTGGACTTGGTTTTAGCATATGCGGCCATCTTTAATAACAATCATTCGGGTGGCTTGTTTGGCTAAATCAGGATCGTGAGTAACAAAAACAATGGTTCTACCTTCGTCTTTGTTTAAATGATGGAAAAATTCCATGATCTCGTCACCAGATTTACTGTCAAGATTGCCGGTTGGCTCGTCGGCTAAAATAATTTTGGGATTGTTAATTAAAGCCCTAGCAATGGCAACTCTTTGTTGTTGACCACCGGAAAGTTGAGCAGGAGTATTTTTTAATTTGTCTAATAAATTTACCTTAGTTAACATTTCTATGCCTAAATCATTTCTTTTTGAGCTAGGAATATCAGAATAAATTAAGGGTAAGGTGACATTTTCTAGAGCTGAAGTTTTGGGCAATAAATTGAATTGTTGAAAAACGAAACCTAATGTTTTATTCCTTAAATTAGCCAATTGGTGTTCTTGAAGTTTGGAAATATCCTTGCCTTCAAGAAGGACTTGACCAGAGGTGGGGTTGTCCAAAAGGCCGATGATGTGCATTAAAGTGGATTTGCCGGAACCGGAAGGACCAGTAATAGAAACAAACTCTCCTTTTTTGATTTGAAGGTTGGCGCCTTTAATCGCTGTAAAAACAGTTCCGCCGGAATTATATGATTTGACAACATCTTTTAATTCCAAAATGATTTCGGAATTATTTTTGTTTGATGACAACTTGGTCATTTTCGGACAAGCCTTCTAAAATTTCAGTATCATCGTCGGTTTCGATACCAGTTTTAACTATTTTTTTGGTTAATTGATTGTCATCTGTTTTTACTAAAACATATTTGTCACCATTTTCTTCTTTGACAGCGTTCCCAGGAAGAGTAAGGGCATTGTTTGATTCAGACAGAATTATTTTGGCATCACCATCCATACCGAGTCGGTAATTAAAAGTAGAATTGTCGAGTGGCAGTTCAAAATATACATTATAAACAGTTGAAGTTTGGCCTGAAACTGGGGTAAAAGCAATATAAGTAATTTTGGAATTAATATTTTGATCAGGAAAGCTATCTAAATTAATTTCGGTTTTTTGACCAAGTTTAATTTTGGTGACATCGTCTTGACTAATAGATGAAGTGAAATAAATACTTTTTGGGTCAACAATAGTAAATGTAGCGGTAGCTGGGGTAATATTGGTACCACTTAGAGGTTGATCAATATGAGTGACAATGCCATCAATTGGGCTTAAAATGGTGGCATATTTTATAGCCAGATCGGAAAGTTCGTAGTTTATGACTGAATTATTGAGAGTATTTTGAGAACGGATCAAGATGCGTTTCATATCGTCTGTCAAAGTTAAATTATCCTTTTGGGTTTTGTAATCGTCTTGAGTATCGTCAAAAGTTGACAGAGCCGATCGGTAATCATTGAAATCGGCTTGTAGCTTTTTTTTCAAGTCGTTTTTATTTAGACTGGCAATTGCCTGCCATTTTCTGACCTTATCCCCTTCTTTGACTCCCACCCAGACCAAAAGACCTGATGTCTGAAATTTAAGATCAGTTTTTTTACTGGCATCGATGGATCCAGTCAGGGTAATTTCATCTTTCATGTCTTTTTTTTGAGGAAAGACAATTTTATCTTTCTTGGTATCTAGTTTTTGATTGTTAATATTGTCGCTTTGAGCTCGAATTTTATTGATACTAAAAGTCACAACTGAAAATATCAGTAGACCGATTATTATCTTTTTTAAATTAGTTTTGAGAAAAATCATATAACTCTTGATTATACCTTATTGTTTCGCAATTCTTTTAATTTCCACATGAATAATTTATAGGGAGTTTTGATGGTAGCTGGTGTCTGATCTTTGACAAAATAACGGGCTCTTTCCAGAATACTTCTATCAACTTGTTTGGCTAATCGAATGTAAAGAGACTTGTTTTTCCAATCACCAAGTTCTTTGGCTAATTCCAATCCATAAGCCTGAAATTCATTTCTAACATATTTTTGTCGACCAGCCAGAGTTTCTTTGAATTTATTTAGTTCATCTTTTAGAGAAGATGGTGTGGTTTTCATTAATACTATTTTATAAGATAAAATAAATAAAAGTAGTTAGTCAGACAATGATATAATCAGGAAAAATGAGTGTTGAACGAGAATATTTGAAATTAGTTCCACTTAAGGTGGAATGTGTTGATGGTGGCTTTAGACATTTTTATGCTTGTAGAAATAGAGGAAATTTAAAGTTAGTAGAGAATGAGCAGGAACGTTTTATGTGTGATTTTGGTTGTCTGTATGTAAAACGTAGAATTGATAATCATTGTCGGGAGATTGGACTATTATTGTATAATGGTGACTTTGGAAATAGATGGCACCTAACGACAATAGTTGGCTTTAGAGAGGAAATATTGTTTATCCCAGATGATATGGGTTTACATATACATGAAGATTTTCACCGAAAATCATATAACAATATTGATAATGAGATGGTTGAATATTTTAAGCCAGATAGTGAATATTTAAAAAAAATATTTTCTTATCGATTAAGTCGTATACATAACAACGGTTATATCTTTATTAAAGATTATTTAAAGAACTTAAAATCTTGTTTTCTGAAGGAGGATGAGCGTAATAAAATGTTGGTAGCGGTCGAGAAATTACCCGAATTTTAAGATACAATTATATTAATAATATGAAATTTAATTTACCAAAACTAGCAATTTCCTTGTTGTTGCCTTTATTCGTTGGTTATTTAGGTTCTCTTTTTACGATTTCTCAAATTCAAACCTGGTATTCACAAATAAATAAACCATCGCTGTTGCCGCCGAATGGAATTTTTGGTCCAGTGTGGACGGCTCTATATATTTTGATGGGTGTTGCCTTTTATTTTATTTGGACAGAGAAGATTGGTAAAAAACAAAAAGATGCTGATCGAAGTTGGGCAATTAAAATTTATTTGATCCAATTGGCCTTGAATTTATTGTGGTCAATTATCTTTTTTAAATTTCATCTTTTGACTTTGGCTGTGGCGGAGATTTTAGTTTTGTGGGTTATGATTTTTTTTACGATTATAGAATTCAGAAAAATTAAAGCGGTGACAATGTGGCTACTAATACCCTATCTTGCTTGGGTAACCTTTGCGACTTATTTGACTGCGGCGGTGTGGTGGTTGAATTAAGTCAGAATGTGGACTCACTGGGAATTGAACCCAGAATATACCCATGCGAAGGGTACGTTATACCGTTTAACTATGAGCCCGAAATTAATTTTCAATAATCTTTTCTAATTCCTGTACTACTTTGGGAATTATATCGTTTATTATATCGCGTTCGGCTTTAGTAAAATGCAAAAGAACATAATCCTCTATTGGAATATTGTCCGACTTGCCAATACCTACACGAATACGGTTGAAGGCTTGGGTTCCTAAGTGATCGACAATTGATTTGACGCCATTGTGACCGGCGGGCCCGCGGTCAAATTGAATTTTATACTCCCCTACTGGTAAATCTAGGTCGTCGTGAACGATGTAAATATCGTCTGGATTTATTTTATAAAATTGAGCAATTTTGCTAACCGCAACACCGGAATTATTCATATATTCGGATGTGAAACCAATGATTGTTTTAGAGAACGGAAACCCGTCGCGGCGGGCAGGCTCCAGTCCGTTCCTACATTCTGATAATTGGGCAGATAATTTAGAAATTTTTTTTAAAGATAATTTATGTTGTTGAATAAAATTTTCGATAATCATTCGACCAAGATTGTGACGGGTGTTTTGATATTTAGTATCAGGATTACCCAGGCCGATAATAAGTTTCATAAAGAGATAATATCAGATCCTTCAACTCGTTTCACTCGCTCAGGATGATAATAAATGATAGCGTTTGATGTAGTTGTATTAGTTTAGTCCTATCCTTCGGGTAAATAAATTTTCTTTCCTAACTTAGCACTCTTGAATATTGTCTGCTAATGCATATTAGATGCGTCGATTACTTATTATTTTCGGCCTAAAGATTCTGATTTTCATAGAATTGATTTACTGAAAAAAACAAAGGTTCTACTATTAAAGTTAAGAGTTGGTCGCAAGCCTCTTGAAAAAGCTTTTGTTCTGATTGAGCAATGACTGGAACGGCAATTGTAATGTTAATCAGAGGATGTTCTTTTCTGATTTTATCGGTGAACTCATTGAACTCTTGGCCGTCAGTTTGACCGTCGTCCAAAATAACCAAACGGGGTGTTTCTTTCAATTTTCTAGTAGCTAAAAGACTAGGCAAGAATTCTAATTTTTGATTTAGATTGTTGGCTATTAATTGGCAATATTTTTGACTGTCAGGATCGATATAAGTTAGAAAATAAGAGCTAATTATTTCTTCTCTAATTTTTTGGGATAAAAATTTGGCTGATTCAGATCGGTCTTTAAAAATCATTGGTTAATTAAATCATAGAATTCAGCTTCATTGATTATCTTGGTTCCTAATTTTTGAGCGGTGACAAATTTGGAAGAATTGGAGTTGGTTTCGTTGGTAATAAGATAAGAAGTATTTTGGCTGACGGTTGAAACAACTTTGCCGCCGAGTGATTCGATTTCATTTATGATTTCCTCACGAGGATGATCTAGGCTTCCAGTTATTACGAAAGTTTGGTTGGCTAATTTTTGAGATTGGCTAATTTTCTTTATGCTAACTTGAGCAAGTATTGATTCGATAAAATTTTTACGCGACTGAATGCCTTGATAAATTTTTTGAGCCAATGTTTGTTTAACTCCCGGCAGGTTTTCTAATTGGTCTGTGGTAATATTTAAGATTTTATCGGGAGTGTCAAAGCCAGCATTAATAATCTGTTGAATCCGAGCGTTGCTAAAATTTGGAATAATGGCGGCACCTAGTACTTGTTTTAGATTTAAGGTTTTTTTGTCCTGAATTTGTTTGACAATATTGGTTCCCGATTTGGTTCCCAAGCCAGCTAAATCTTCAAAATCAGAAATTTTTAATTTATAAAAATCGCCTGGCAAACGAACACGACTAGCTTGGTAAAGTTTTTCTATGGTTTTATCGGAAATGCCTTTAATATCGAGGGCGTCACAAAATAATTTGAGACTTCCAAAAATTTGAGCTGGACAACTAGAAATATTGGGACAACGCAAAAATTTATCTTCCAAAATAAGTTTGGTGTCGCATGAGGGACAGAGTGTTGGTGCTAAAAAATGACCTTCGTTGACTTTAGTAATTACTTTGTCGATGTGAGGAATAACATCTCCCCGGCGGCTGACTTCAACTACATCTCCCACATTTATATTTTTATCTTTGATAAGTTGGTAATTGGCGAGCGATGCAAATGTAATAACAGCACCAGAAATTTCAATCGGTTCAACTTGGGCAACGGGTGTGATAGTCCCCATCGGACCGACTTGCCAGTTAACCGATAAAATTCTAGTTTGGTTGGTTTTTGAGGGAAATTTGTAGGCAACTTGACCTTTGGGCCGGTTATTATGAAAACCAAGTTTTCTTTGCAAATCAAGATCGTTTATTTTGATAACCAAACCGTCGATTTCAAAAGGATACGCTCTGCGATCTTCGGTTAAATATTTTTGATAGATCGGCTCTACTTCGTTAATTTTTGGACAACAGAGAGTATCGACAGTAACAAAATTGTGTTTTTTTAAATATTCAATTTTTTGAATTTCAGATGAAAAGGGCGATTCGTGAATCGCCCGTACATTATATGAATAAATATCGACAGCATAGAGACTACAATATTCGGAATATTTACTGTCGAGACGTTGAGATATACCAGAGGCGGCGTTGCGAGGGTTGGAATAAATGTTTTGTAGGTCGTTTATTTTTTTAAAATTTTCAAATGTCATGACAATTTCACAGCGGACGGAGCCGGTAAAATCATCTTTAATTTCTGGGACAAAATTTTTCATTTTAACGACATTTTGGGTAATCACGTCTCCTATTTCCCCATCACCACGAGTAATGGCGTCGACTAATTGACCATTTTTATATTCAATTTCCAAAGAAATACCATCGCATTTGGGTTGAACAACGTAAGAAATACTGTTCATATCAATGTCGCCTGCAGCCTTTTGCTTGAGTTCGAAGTAATGAATTAAATCAGTGTAGATATTTACTTTGTTTTGAGAACCCATAGGCATGGTGTGCTTTTTTTTATTGAATCCGGTATCAAAATTCTGATTGCCGACTTTACTAAAAAGCCGATGATAAGGACTTTTTTGACGTAAAATTTCCTCTAATGTATCGTAAGTATGATCGTCCATTATTGGTTTACTAGTTATGTAGTAAGCCTTTTTGGCTTCGACCAAAAGTTCGCCCATTTCCTCGGGAGACATTTTTTGTAGATCGAGTTTGTCGAGGGTGATCATAAATTATTATAGCTTAATCCCTCTAATCTCCTTCCTCTAAAAGAGGACCGTGGGTTTAACAATGATAATCTTATTTTTAAACCCACCGATCCCGCAGTTGCGGGATCACCTCCCTTAAAAAGGGAGGCTGTTGTAAGATTTATGTATTATGTATAACATTTATGAATCTAAGTTGGTTGCTAGAAGGGGTCATTTAAAATATTTGGAAGAATTAAAAAATTTATCAAGAAGTAATAGAAAAGGTTCGACTAGAACAGAAAATACCGTTTGGTATGAAATTTTAAAAGACAAGAAAACTGGTTTTAAATTTTTGCGACAAAAACCAATAAACAGATTTATTTTAGATTTTTATTGTAAGGAATTGTTGTTAGCGATTGAGATTGATGGCGGTTATCATAACCAAAGAAAATATTTAGATTTTGAAAGAGATAAATTTATGAGAAATCTAAATATAGAAACTTTAAGAATCCTAAATGAGGATGTTTTAAATAATTTAAGTAAGGTAAAAGATCGGATAATTGAATTTATTCAACAAAGAAAAGTTTCCCTTTTTAAGGGAAATGTCCCGAAGGGACAAAGGGTTTAAAATAAAGGAAGGTTTGTTTAAACATCAGTTAGACAATAGAATGCGCCTTTGGTAGAACCACGCTTTTCAACAGCACCGCAGTCGACTAATTTTTTGAGATCGCGCCAAATGGTGTCATCTGAAACCATGGGTATGAGTTGTTGGGCGTCGGGCATGCGAAGACCGCCAAACTGTTGCATATATTCAACTAATTTAATTTGTCTTTCGGTTAATTGAATTTGTTTACCGCCAAGTTTTTGTTTGAGTTTAATATCGCGTGAGAGTGATTGGACTTTTTCTTTGACTCGATTTAATTCAATACTAAGAGCTTCGGTAAAATATTCAATCCACAGAGTTAGATCGCGTTTGAAAATATCGGAAGATTTTTCATGAGTCTGTTGAATGGTATTGTAATAAGTTTCGGCGTTGCGATCGAAATATTCTTCTAGGGAAAAAAGACGACGGATATCGAAACCTTCAACGTATAAGGGTAATATGGCAAAAGCCCGAGAGACACGACCATTGCCTTCGATAAAAGGATGAATGGCCACTAAAATATATTGACAAATTGCCGATCTAATGGCCGGATGTATTTCTTTGGATTCTGGGGTATTGAGCCAATCGACAAAATCGGCCACAAGATATGGGACTTCGATGGCGGGCGGTGGGCGGTGGGCAATTTCACCAGTGCGGGTGTTTTTCAAAACCACCTGTTGATGACGATATTGACCTATTTCTGACATGGGTATTACTTTGGTGGTGGTTAGTTCGTGAATCCTTTTGAAAATAACCTCGCTATAAAAGAAAGGTCGATGGTTGGTGTCATCAAAATTTGGAGCAGTTTTTTCGTCAGGCAGTGGCATACCAGCATCAAAAAGAGACCAAAGTTCCTCTAAATACGACATAACATTGCGATAATTTATCACTTCTTGAATATCCCTTTCGGTGGCAGTGATCTGTCGGCCTTCGACTAATTTGGCGACTTCTTGGAAAGTTAAATCATTTCCTTCAATTCTGGTACCGAAATGGACAGTCCTAACCATAGCTTCTTGTTGGAATTGTTTTTCGTAGGCTGGAATTAGAGGGGCTTCGTCGATGACAGCTTTGGCGGCTTCGATAGTGCCAATATTTTTTAGGATTCGATTATTGATGGAAAAGACAGGTGAAAACATCTGAGTTTATTATAACATCTTTTAAACGTTTAATTAGGTTAATCTGCGGTTAATGCCACATTGTCATCCTGAGTACAACGAAGGATCTAGCGAAGCGTAAACAAATCTATAAAATTTATATTCATTTCTTTAATTAAGTTTATTTTTTTATTTCTATTCCATCCTTTAATCTTTTTTTCAACCAATATCGCATCACGAACATCTTCAAATTCTTGAAACCAAATTAATTTATATAACCGATATTTAGCCGTAAACGAGTCTGGGTTTAGGTGATTTTTATGTTCAAAAACTCTTCTTTCTAAACTATTTGTAATGCCGATATATAAAATACTATTTTTATAATTGGTCAAAATATAAACAAAATATTTTCTGCTCATTAACTTAGTTTACGCTCGTTTCGCTCGCTAGATTCCTCCACTTCGCTCGGAATGACAACTTATTGACGCTTCGCTAGATTCTTCACTTCGTTCAGAATGACAAACTTGTTGATCCTTCGATTTTGCTCGGAATGACAAATTTGTTTAGGCTAAGAAATAATAATCCAGGGCGGACTTGGGATCGACGTTGGCTTTGATCATCTGAATTGATTTGATAATTTTTTGAATGTCCGTGGAAACTTTGATTGATGGTTTTTCGACTAATAATTTTTGGTGTAAAACAATTTGCTCTTCTAAAAACGGCAAGATGTCTTCTTTGTTTTGGCCGATTTCTTCTGATAATTTTAGGTTTTTATTTAAATCGTTAGTCGGGCTGATTACCTTTGATTCGGAAATAAAGTTTGAGGTAAGCCTAATAGTTTGACAGCGAGAAAGAATGGTGGGAAGTAAGTAAAAAGGTTGATTGGTGATTAAAAAAATATAATGATTTGGTCCCGGTTCTTCTAATATTTTTAAAAGAGCGTTTTGAGCTTCAGCGTTGAGATTGTGGGCGTCCTGAATAATAATAATTTTATTTTGGTGATTAAAGGGTTTTTGAGAAAAGAATTTTTTTAAGGTTCTTACTTGGTCTATCCCCCACCCTGATTCTGAATTAATCAAAATTAAGTCAGGGTTGTTGGCTAAAGAATTATGGTCGAGTGATAGACATAATTCTTTGATCTTAGAATCGGTAGTTTTTGGTTTGGAACCGATAATTATAGTTGATGGAAACATGGTTTTTGGTTGCTTTGAGATTTAAAAAAATGTACTATTATTTATTATGAACGATCCTACCCAAAAAATATACAAGAATTTGCGGGATGTTTTAAAAGAAAAAGGGTTGGTAGATGAGGCCAAATACGAGGAAATTAATTTACGGCATTTAAAAACCGGTGAATCTGAGGAAGAAATCGTCAGATCGATGAATTTGTTGTCAGAGGAACAGCTAGCTACAACAAAATCTGTTTTTTTAAGTGTCCCCTTTGTCGATTTGGAGAAAATTGGTTTTGCTCCGGAAGCCTTGACTTTGGTTCCCCAAAGCGTAGCTGAGAAATATAAAATAGTTCCCTATCAGTTGAATACCAAAGAAAAAATATTGTATGTGACTATGGTAAATCCTTTGGATTTGGAAACTGTTGAGTTTTTGGAAAAGAAAACAAATCTTAAAATAAAAACGGCCATATCAACTGAAAAGCAGATTGTTGGATTTATTGAGGAAAAATACGAGAGAGAAAAGAACATAACTTCTGAGGTAACTAAGGCGGTAAGTGAAAGAAAAAAGGATGACGAAAAAGAAACGAACACTTTTTCCCAAGCAGTTTCATCTGAATCTCATATAGCCAAAATTATTAGAAGTATTTTGGAATTCGCAGTTAAATCCAGAGCTTCAGATATTCATATCGAACCATTGGAAGAAAACGTGAGAATAAGATACAGAATAGACGGTATTTTACAGGAAGTTTATGTAATTTCCCGATCAATTCATGAGGCGTTGGTTTCGAGAATCAAAATATTGTCAAATTTAAAAATTGACGAAAAAAGAGTACCTCAAGACGGAAGATTTTTTATTTCAGCTGATAATAATGACGTGGATTTGCGGGTATCAACTTTGCCGACGACTTATGGTGAAAAGGTGGTTATGCGTTTATTAAAAAAATCGCAAAAAGTACCGACACTTCAAGATTTGGGTTTGAAAGGTTTGGCTTATAAAAATTTAATGAATTCGGTAGAGCGACCTCATGGAATTATTATTGTGTGTGGTCCAACCGGTTCAGGAAAGACAACTACACTTTATTCTTTGTTGGATATTGTGGCAACATCAAAAGTCAATGTGGTGACCATCGAAGACCCGGTGGAATATCAAATGAAAGGGGTTAACCAGGTTCAAGTTAACCCACAAGCTGGATTAACTTTTGCTTCGGCATTAAGATCTTTTTTGAGACAAGATCCAAATGTAATTATGGTGGGAGAGGTTCGGGATACGGAAACGGCAGAATTGGCGATTAATGCTTCTTTAACAGGGCATTTGGTGTTTTCTACTTTGCATACGAACGATGCGGCTGGGGTACCGCCAAGAATGTTGGATATGGGTGTAGAACCGTTTTTATTGGTTTCGTCTTTGACTTGTGTGGTGGCCCAAAGAGTTTTGCGGAGGGTGTGTCAAAGCTGTGTTACTCAAATTGAAATCCCGGCTGACATAGAGGCTGAATTTAAAACAACATTGGGACCGGTGTATTCTACAATAGAAGATCGTTTTAAAAAGGAAGGCAAAAAAGTTATGATTCCCAAAATTGTTGGTTGTGACAAATGTAGTAACACGGGGTATTTCAATAGAGTTGCTATTTATGAGGTGATGACTATTTCCGAAAAAATCAGTAAATTAATTTTGGAAAAAGTGGTGGCATCAGATATTCAAAAGGAAGCCATGGCAGGAGGCATGTTGACAATGAAGCAGGATGGTTACGTTAAGGTTTTAGAGGGAACAACAACAGCCGAGGAGGTGTTGAGAGTAGCTCAATATTAATATAAATATATGAATACTAAAATACAGGAACTACTTGATCTGGCGGTTGTAAATAAGGCCTCAGATTTGCATTTGATGATGGGGATGACACCAAAGATTCGGGTAAATGGAGAATTGGCGGAGGTATCAAGTTTTGGAGCATTAAGTGACCATCTTATAGAAGAAATGATTTTTTCTATTATAAGCGAGGAACAAAAACAGAAAGTTTTTCTAGAAAGAGAGTTGGATTTTTCTTTGTCAACCACTAAGTCTAGATTTAGGGGTAATTTGTATTTTCAAAAAGGAAAGATTGCTTGTGCCTTGAGAATTGTAAATTCGGAAATACCTAGTTTTGAAGATTTAGGGTTTCCGGATCTATTCCGTTCTTTTGCTAATTACAAACAAGGCTTTGTACTGGTGACTGGTCCAACCGGACATGGAAAATCGACTACAGTGGCTTCTATTTTAGACGATATTAATTCTAAAAAAAATTATCATATAGTGACGGTCGAAGATCCAATAGAGTATGTGATAAAACCTAAAAAATCAATTATTTCTCAAAGGGAAATAGGTTTTGATACAAATAATTTTACTAATGCAATTAGGTCGTGTCTAAGGCAGGATCCGAATGTAGTATTTTTGGGGGAAATGAGAGATTTGGAAACTATTTCAGCAGCTTTGACAATCGCCGAAACAGGGCATTTGGTTTTTTCAGTGTTGCATACAAACTCAGCGGCACAAACAATCGATAGAATTGTGGACATATTTCCTTCTTCATCAAAAGAGCAGGTTAAAACTCAGTTGGCGTCGGTTATTACTGCGATCGTGTCACAAAGATTAGTACCAGATTTAAATGGTGGTCGGGTGGTAGCTATGGAAATATTGATGGCAACTCCAGCAGTAAAAAATGTGATTCGTGAAGGCAAAACTTTTATGATCGATAATATTATTCAAACAAGTTCTGATATGGGAATGGTGAGTCTAGATATGTCGCTGGCTCGCTTGGTTAAGGAAGGGAAAATTAGCGAAGAGACGGCTTTAAGTTATTGTGTTAATCCGGCTGAATTGCAAACAACCTTGAGGAAAATAAAAATTTTATGACGCGATTTTTTTATAAAGCTAAGGATTGGAATGGAAAAATTGTTAAGGGAGTGGCTGATTTAAATAGCCGAGCTGATGTGGTGGAATCAATTAGAAATAACGGGTTAGTACCCTTGGATATTCAGACAGAGAATAAAAGTATGGTTCAGGAATTAATAAAAAATTGGTTAGGAAAAGCTAATTTAAAACAAATTAGTACTTTTACTCGTCAACTTTCCACTATGATGACTTCAGGTTTGCCTTTGACTGAAGCATTGTCGCTTTTAAAAAACCAAACAGTGAGTAATGGCCAAATGTTTGAGATTCTGGATAATACGCTGGATTCTGTTCGCGGTGGTCAGTCTTTGGGTGATTCTTTGTCCAAATACAAAAATATTTTTGGTGAAGCTTATGTGGCTTCAATTAATGCAGGTGAGACTGGTGGAGTTTTAGAAGAAGTATTGGAAAAATTGGCCGAAGGTTTGGAAAAAGAAGATGAGTTTAAGGGAAAAGTGAAAGGGGCTATGATTTATCCGGTTATAGTAATTATTGGTATGGTAATTGTGGCGTTTATTATGATGATTTTTGTTATCCCTAAACTTTTAGGTTTATATTCTGATTTTGGTTCGAAGATGCCAACCCCGACTTTAATATTAATGAATATTTCTAATTTCTCGACAAAATATTGGTTTTTATTACCATTGATTGTTGTTGTTGTTTTTGTTGTTTTTAAGACTGGTAATCAAAATGAAAAATTTCGATTTAAAGTAGATTCATATAAATTACGAATACCTATATGGGGAATATTGACCAAAAAAAATATTATTGCTAACTCGCTTCGAACATTGTCGATGCTTTTGTCGGCTGGTATTCCTTTGGTAACTGCTTTAAAGATAGTAGCAAAAGTGGCCGATAATGAGCTTTATTATCAGGCCTACTTGTTCATCGCTGATCGGGTTCAAAAAGGTTATAGTATTGCTAATTCCTTTGAGGAAGTAGAAATATTTCCGCCAATAGTTAATCAGATGGTGTCGACTGGCGAGGCGACAGGTAAACTGGATGAGGTTTTGATGAAAGTCTCGGATTATTTTTCAAAAGAAGCAGAACAATCGGTCAAAACTTTGACAGCAGCAATTGAGCCGATAATCATGGTAGTTTTGGGGTTGGGGGTAGCTTTTTTAGTTATTGCGGTCATTATGCCAATTTACAACTTGACATCACAATTTTAGTAGTCAATAATAATATTTAGTATTAGTTATTTATAAAACATAAAATGAATTATTCTTTGTTGAAGAAAAGAGGTTTTACATTAGTGGAACTTTTAATAGTTATCGCTTTAATTGCAATTTTGTCGGTAGCAGTTTTGGCAACTATTAATCCGATTGAACAATCAAATAAGGCTAAGGATTCGACTGTGCAGAATGATGCGGCGGAAGTCATGAATTCTTATGAAAGATATTATGCAAATGCGCAAAAATATCCATGGATGATGTATGGTGCAGTTGATGCAAAACCAAGTGTTGAGGATGCGATGTTGTTGAGGTCTGACGAATTGGGATTTGGAATATGTGAAGCTGGTGCATATACAAGTCTTGCGACTGTGACTGCTAGCGAATGTCTTACAACTAGTGCGTCACCAGGTGAATTAATTAAGAGCGATGAGCTGAAGACCGCTTTTGTTGGTAAAGATGAATTTAGAACGGTAGCTGGTAACGACGAGAATGGCTTATGGTTATATAAGCAAGCTGGATCCGGTGGTGGAATCTATGTTTGTTATGTTCCAAAAGCAAAATCGAACAGAAACACAGCAACCAACCAACTTTATTGTTTAACTGGTGGAGTTACTCCTGGTAGAACTGCTGTTGGTTCAGGCTCTTGTACTGCACCTTCGACCACTGATACTAAGTGGGCAGATCCAACTACTGCAATTGCGGATGGTGATGCCGCTGAGGCAGGGATATTTAAATGTGTTCCTTAGTTCTGCAAAGCAGAACTGAAATTAAAGCCTCGGTGAAAGCCGGGGTTTTTAGTTTATAATATTTTATGGTTTTTTTAATTTATGGATTGGTTTTTATTTTAGGGCTTTGTTTTGGGTCGTTTGTGAATATGTTGGAATATAGAACAGCGGTTGGATATAAAATAAAGAGATTGCCACGCTTTGCTCGCAATGACGTTGGTGGGCGTAGTTTTTGTGATGGTTGTGGTAAACAATTAAAATGGTATGAGAATATTCCAGTAATTTCTTGGTTAATTCAGGGAGGTAAAACTAGATGTTGTAGGAAAAAATTATCAGTCTCCTACCCTATTGTGGAATTGGTGATGGGAATTTTATTTTTAATATTTGTTTTTATAGGGCGACCACAAGAGTTGCCCTTACAATTTGGATTGGGTTTATTAATAATTGTGTTTTTAGTATTTAGTGCAGTGTTTGATTGGAAATATATGATTCTTCCGGATTTTTCGACTGGAATTTTGATAATTTGTTCATTAATATTTATTTGGGCGATTCATGAATCGCCCCTACGGAATGTTTTGGCGGGTGCGGGTGCGGGTGCGTTTTTGGGTTTGCTTTATTTGGTAACCAAAGGAAGGGGTATGGGGATGGGAGATGTGAAATTGGCTGTTTTTATGGGTTTGTTTTTGAGTTATCCTAAAATAATTTTGGCTTTTTATATTGCGTTTGTTGTCGGGGCAGTGGTTGGTGGGTTTTTGATGTTGCTGGGGAGAGCTAAAAAGGATTCTCAGATATCATTTGGACCTTATTTAATTTTGGGGACAGTAATAGCTTGGTGGAGTGGTGATTTTGTGATAAATTTGATAAATAAATGGTGGTAATAAATAAAAACAAAAGCGGATTTACCTTGGTTGAGATACTAATTGTGATGGCAATTTTGATTAGCTTGGCGATAATGTTAATTGGTGCTTTTAACCCTATTGCCAATGTTAATAAAGCAAGAGATGCAACCCGAAAAAAGGATTTGAATAGAATTAAAATTGCTTTTGAGGAATATAATAACGACAAAGGATCTTATCCTGGTAAAAGTGTATTGGATAATTTAAGTGATGACAATAATTGTGGCTCTTCTATATTTACACCGTGGTTAGTTATTTGGCCTTGCGATCCCAATGAAAACCATTATGTTATTTTTATTGAATCAGATAGGTATGGTACTTTTTTGGAAAGTCCAAGTTGGTTTAAGATAATAACTAATTTAGAAAACAAAGAGGATCCTGATATACCTTCTGGTTGGTATGAGTACGGAGATATGTTTCATTTGGGGAGCTTGGGAATTAACGACGTAAATTATGGAGTGTCGAGTCCAAATGTAAATTGGTATGACGCTCAACTCGATCCTAGTTGTGAAATGGATCTTTTAGACCATTCGAATGATTTTTGTTATATAAAAGATGCTGAGGGTTGTAAGGGAGCTCCTGGAAATGTTTGTAATGAAGACCAAAAATGTTATGCTAGAAGGGATTGTTCTGATATTTGTAAAGTTAAATGTTGTGGTGTTTCTTGTAATTTAAGATATTAGTAAAATGAAAAAAGGATTTACAACTATTGAAATTTTTATTGTCGTCATTGTAATGATGATTTTAGTTGGGATAACTGGATACCAGTTTATGAGTTCCGAAAAGAAAGCTAGGGATGTTCAACGGAAGTCGGATATCAACGCTGTTTCAAAAGCTTTACGGGCATATGCAAATGATTATGGTAAGTTCCCCGGTATAGACGAAAAAAATGGTTTGGATATAAATAAATTATGGGGAAAGTCTTTTGTAGACAACGGATATGTTTATTTAAAACAAATGCCTCGGGAAAATTATTATAAAGATCTTTCATATTGCTATAGTGTAGGCAAAAGTGGTAAACATGCCCAATTATTTACTGAGCTGGAAAATAAAAATGATTCGGAATGTTTAGAAAATTTTTATAGTTGTAGTGGTAGGAATTATTGCTATACTGAAATTATATTTTTGAATAAAAGTAATAGATGGTAAAGAAAAATGATAAAGGGTTTTCTTTGATTGAGTTATTGGTAGTAATTTCGATTATCGGAATTTTACTGTCTGTTTTGGTGACTAATTTTATGGGAGCTAGAGAAAGAGCAAAGGATTCCCAAAAAGTTCAGGACATGAGTGGTTTAAAGAATGCCTTGAGACTGTATTACAATGACAATCAGGCTTATCCAACTCCGGCTAGCAATATGGTTGGGGTGGGTATTTCGGCTTATTACCCAGGAATTTCTAGTGTAAACTCGGTTGGGTACACATATGCTGTTTCAACAGACGGCGATAGTTTTAGTTTATGCACCGCGGTCACGAACGATGCCAATAGTGATGCAATTAACTCTCAATTAAAATGTGGAGCAAGTATCAATATCTGTGGAATGGGTGTGGGGGTTACGGCTCAAAAATTATTTGCTGTTTGTTCAAATTAAAATATGCCATCTATAAATATTAATAATAAGTTAAAAAAGAAAGGGTTTACTTTAGTTGAATTGTTGGTGGTTATTTCGATTATTGGTATTTTGACTATTATTACTTTGGCTTCTTTTACAAACGCCCAAAAGAAAGGTCGGGATGCAAAAAGAAAATCTGAGTTAGATGCTCTATCGAAGGCAATGATAATGTACTTCAATGATACTGGTTCTTTTCCGGCTGCTATAGATTTTACTAGTTCCAGTACGGGTCTTACTGGTCCTGGAGGAGACTACTATATTAGAACATTACCTGTGGATCCAAAAAATACTCCAAGTACTACCCCACCATTTGATTATGTGTATGTGGTTAGTACAAGCAAAAGATCGTTTAGTTTGTTTGCAAATTTAGAAAATACATCCGATCCAAAATGCGAGGCAACTCCTTATGTGGTTAGTACAAAAAATTATTGTTATGGCATTTCTAGCCCAAATACAATTCCAGCAGCTAGCCCATCACCTTAATATGAAAAATACCAATGAAAAAGGCCATGCCTACCCACCACGGCGGGTAAACTGGCAGGCAGGTTTTAGCTTATTTGAACTTTTAATTAGCATCTCAATCATTGGAATTTTAACTGCTTTGGCGGTTATTTCTTTTTCATCAGCTCAAAAAAAAGCTCGGGATACTAAAAGAATTGAAGATATGAAAAATATTCAAACAGCGGCTGAACAATATTATTCTTTGAGTTCTACTTATTCTTATCCAAGTACTACCTCGGCTCCGACAGCTTGGACCATTAACGGTCAAGCGGTTTTAAATTTATTTCCCCAAGATCCCAAAGGAACTGGTTGGACTGGTTATGTTTATAGCGCTGGAACAACTTACTGTGCTTGTGCGGCCATGGAAGATGCAACAAAGGGTAACTCCACTGATAATAATTGTGCTTTTAATAATACTGTAGGGGCGTATCCATTTTTCTGTATTAAAAATCAACAATAAAAGGATAATGAAAAAAAAAATTGAACATGGATTTAGTTTAATTGAATTGATTGTCGTTGTGACTATAATTTCGGTAATAACAGTAATTGGAGTTATAAGTTTTAATGGAGCCCAAAAAAAAGCTCGGGATGGCCGAAGAATGGCGGATTTGGAAAAAATTAGAATTGCGTTGGAAATGGAGAAACAAGTAGGTAGTACTTACCCGGCTGCCTTAAGCGTTCTAGAAACTAATGAGCGCTTGCAATTAGTACCGCAAGATCCAAAAGGATTTGGAACCTATCCATATACTGGAAGTAATTATCTTTATACGGTTTATGCTTTTATGGAAGATGCTGGCTCGACTAATTTTTCTGGAGACGGAACTGTTTGTGGTACAGGAGGTAATTGTAACTATAAAGTTACTAACCCGTGAATATGAAAAGGAATGGTTTTTCTTTTGTAGAAATGTTGATAGTAGTCACCATGATAATTGTTTTGACAACTGGTGGTTTGGTGTATATTAATAAATTTAATTCTCAACAAAAAATCGAAGCGACTAAAAGAGATTTGGTGGCTAGTTTACAAATGGCGAGGAATTATGCCAAGACAAAGCAGCAACCACCGAATTATGATGTTACCTTGGTATATGTTGAAGTTAGGTTAACGACTGATGGTAATTTAGTGGTTGGAGCTAATGGTGTTGGCGCTACTTATTTTTCTAAAGATATAACAGCGACTGGAGTGACAGTAACGGCGACTGATTTATATTTTGATGCTTATAATGGTAAATTGGTTAATGTGGATGAGGGAAACATAACACCGATTGATTTTGGTTCTCCTGTTAGAATAGAAATTGGGTCAAGTGAGGGAATTGGAGATATTAAAGTTGTAGAAATTAAATCTTCTGGTTTGATAAATGAAAATTAGAAAAGATAGTGGACAAAATTTAATTGAGGTGACGTTTGCTATTGCCATAATTATTATGGTAATTACCGGTGTCGTAATACTAATGGTATATACCATGGGGAACAAAACCAAGGTGTTCGATCGAAAAAAAGCGAGTCAGGTAGCTGAAATAGTAACTGAGGGGTTGGTGGAACAAAAAAGAAATGATTCAGAGAATTTTTGGAAATTAATTGATATCGGCGAAACTTCCTTATCGGGGTTATCAGAATATGTTTACACGGTCGGTTTTACCAATATAGACACTGGGATGAATAGTAACTGCGGAGTTGGTATAACTGATTGCGCCAATGTGGTGATTGAAGTTTCTTCTCAGGACAATACTCAGTCGGTAATATTTAATAGGTTTTTTACCAGAAAATGAGAAGTAAAAAGAGTAAAAGTGGATTTACTTTGATCGAAATTTTGGTAGTTTTCGGATTGCTAAGTGTTATTTTGGCTACGGTCGCTGATATTTTAATAAGTACTTTTAAGGCAAATAGCCGAGTTCAGTTGACAACTAGATTGGTTTCGGAAGGAAACTTTGTCATGGGTGAAATTAGAAAAAATGTATTAAGGACGGACGGTAGAAATATTTCATATCCAATTGGTATTGGAGATTCTTCTTCTTTTTATTTTGTGAGTATGGATGATAATAAAAAAACAACGATTACTTGTAGTGAGGTTGTCGATAATAATAAAATAGCTTCCGAATCTGCGTCGGGCGATATTTTTGATTTGACGAGTGGTCAAGTCAGAGTTAGTGGTTGTACAACTTTCGTGAGTTTCGATACTCTCCCCTATTCTTCAGATGTATCAAATATAAATATAAATTTTACATTGAGTGCTGGTAATAACGAGGCTGGGGATGAAAATTTTGCAAGCAAGGAATTTAAGTCTAAAGTGGTGATTCGGAACTAAGATTATATTATAAGTCAGTAATAATTTTTAAACCCTTTCATTGTATTTGAATCTAGCGGGTTAATTTCCTGTGTGTATTGGATATGTATTTATTATAGGCTTGATTATCAAGTGGTTTTTGTATATAATTCGGATAGTTATATAGGTAAAGATTATGACAAAAGAATCAGATAGTCTAAAATTTGGTGAAAAAGTTAGAGAGGAGGCGGGGCGGAAGGGAGTGCTTGTACCAACTTTGAGCGATGAATTTGAGGCTGGAGAAACTGAAAATGTTGGCGTTGTGATTGATACTAGAACTAATAAACCTAAAGAAGTAGATAAACTAAAAAATTCTTGGGCCAAAAAACTAGTTGCATCTGTTGCGGTTTATGCGGCTTTAAACGGAGCGGTCCCCACCGACATTTTTGAAAATGGTTTGGAAAAAGCGGTAGCCGCCTCCCCTGCTATAAAAATTGCTTCTTCTGGTGAACTAGCTCCAGGAAGTGAAGTTGTGGCGAGTGAACAAAAACTTCAGGCAATTTTTAATATTGATAGCCATATTTACATAAGTACAAATCCTGCTGCTGGTGAAATGAATGTGTTAAAAAAAAGTGATGTGGCTCCAAGAATAGTTGATGGGAGAACCTTGTTGGTAGTGAGACCTGTGGCCGAGGCTACAGGGGCTTTGGTGTCGTGGGATCCGGAAACTGAAACTGCTTCTTTGGTTAAAGATGGTAAAACTGTAAGAATAAAAAAGAATAGTTATATATTGGAAATAGAAGATTCTTCTGGTGTTTGCTATGTAAAAATGGATGTACCGGCTCAAATTATTGATGGTAGATTTGTGCTTCCGGTGAGATTTATTATTGAGGCTTTGGGTGATACTGTTATATGGGATGAAGAAACCAGATCGGTTTATGTTGGTTATACGCAGGAACAGGTAGATTCTTTTAAGGGGGCATGGAGACAAGAAAATGAACCAATGGATGCTTTGAAAAATCCAGAAACAATTTATGAAGTTTTTCAACATATGGCGGGGGGCGAATTTGCAGATTTTATTGCGTTTAGTAATGTAATTATTAATGAAGATACTTCTGGTGCGAAAATAGTTTTTTCAAATGAAGATTCAAAGCGAGTAGATCCACTGGCCCATGCAGTTTTAGACGGCACAACTTATACTTTAAAAGACTTAGATCGAGAATATTTGAAGCAAAGTGGTGTAGATAAAATAGTCGGTGAATTAAAAAAAGGCGATGTAGTGTTTGTAAAGGATGGAGAGTTTTATGTGTTTAATAAGGATAATTTAAAAGAAGGAAATAAGTCCATTATAAAATACGACAAAATTGGTAATAAGCAAATAGTGGTAAACGAGAAAGTTGGAATTGCTTATCATTCTAGGATAACTTGGGGTAACGATGGAATTTATGTCTTTGATGGAACAAGAAAAACATATAAATTAGACACATTAAGTGGAAAATTTATAGAATTAGAAAAAGTAGAATTTGTTGGTAATTTAAAACAGAGAAGTCTCAAAAATTTATTAGGTGCTTATGATGGTAATGGCTTTGGAAATGTTTCAAATCCATTAGGTATCAAGTATCAGGATATAATTGCCTTTAAAGAAGAAAGATATGATGAAATGGAATCGGTGGAATTAATCAAGGTTGATGAGGATCATGGTTTTTTTGTTTTAAAAGGTGGTATTGCTGGATTTCAAAAACAAAAAAGTATAGATAATTTAAAATTAACTGTGCAACGAGTTAATGAAGTGTCTCGTGGAATAGCAATTGGTTGGGTAAGTAGAGGTTTTGATTTTATTTCTGCTAATGATGTTTCAAGTACTTTCTTTTATGATGATCTTTCAAAGAACTGGGGTGCTACTTATCATCCATTTGGATTTGGTGGTGTAATTTTCTTTAATGAAAACGCAACTAGTTTCGCAAGACCACCTGTTTATTTTATTAATGTTATTGAAGAAGAAAGCGCTGGGTTAAAATATGAAACTAGTGAAAGTGAAAGTAGAGAGGTGTCTTATGAGAAGGGAGAGAAATTTAAAAAATCGGTATTGAAACAGACGATGGGTAAATATTTTCCATTAGATTATGGAGACAAATGGAGTGGGTACGAATCTTTAAAAAGTATCTACCCAGATTGGAATTGGGAAACACAAGGTAAATATTAAATATTTTTTTAGTAGCCACTTATTTACTTTCGGCTTAGATTTGTATATATTTTATATAAATGTTCACTTCGAATTTTCTCGTTAATTTAAAATATAAAGAAAATAAATTATTAATTTTCATAGTTTTTTTTCTGTTTCTTTTAATTAGTTTAGTTTTTTTTACTAGATATATTTTAATGAGTAAAGTCAAGAATGGTATTAATGTAAATAAAACTAAAATTATTAAAGTTAATATTGTTCCGGATGCTTTAAAAATTGCTAAATCAACTTTAGATTGGGTTGATAAACAAAAGGATGTGAGGGGAATATACACACATGCTGCATTGTGCAGATTAGAAAACCCCGACATTTGTACTCCTTCAGTAATGGATAACCGAAGTGAAATTGATGTGCTTTGGGGGAGATATAAATACTTTAATACGACTAAAGATCAAGATGAATTGAACAAATTAATCAACGACATTACTCAATATTCCAATGAAGTTAAAATTATACAAAACAACTCTTGGAATTGTAAGCTGATGTATGACCTATGGAATAGCAATATTTTTACTATAGATCAAAAAACAAAAATACGCGATGTCTGTTTTAAAAGTACTTATGAATTAGCAATATCGCCGATAATTTTAGTTAAGGTGGATGAGAGTAGACTTGATATAAAAATCATCGATCAGAATATAAAAAACAAAATTAGTGATATTTTATTGGATAAAAATAGTGATTTTAACCTTGAGTATAAAGACACTCTGGAAAATAAATTAAATAATTATAAATATCCATTTCACACATCGGACTATTTATCTAGATACAAATGGGAAAAAAATAAAAAGGATCTGACTTTTGCCTATATGTTTTTTGATATTTCTTTAGAGGACTATATTCAGAACAAAAATGCTATCTTGCCATATCAAAAATGTGCAACCGGAGTTGCGGCAGTTTCTTTTTTTGATCTTACAAATGATCCTGATTATATCGCAGTAGCGAAAAAAATCCTTTTCGAAGATACTAAAAATTTAGTTCTTGATCAACAATCTGTTGCTATTTGCAGTTACTTGGCTAACGACTTATATACGACCACTAAAAATAATGAATATCTAAATAAAAAAAATGAAATACTCCAAGGTTTTATTAAAACTAATTTTGATTTAAATGGATATTTTGGAAAACTTAAAGGGGACGGTGGTTTTTATACAAAAGGCGGTGACTCGTATATTAAAGAAGTTGTTTCAAATAGCTTATTGTTGGGTTTGTTGGCGGACAATCATGAATAAAAGATTTGTAATTTATCAATTTTTTTTATTTATATTCTTTGGGTTTTTAACAACAAATCGTCCTTTTGCAGCTGATTGTGTTGGAACAAACGGTTCATTGACTGATGCTAGTTGCAGCTTGAGTTATTGTTCTAATCCGTGTCAGGGGGATAATTGCCACACAACAGGTTGTATTTCGTACGCGTATAAAGATGATAGTGGTGCGTGTTTTTGTGCATTATATGATAATTGTTATGGAAATTGTACATATTATTCTTGTCCTGCTGGCGAAACATGTAGTCTTTCCCAATCTTCATGTCCGTCTTGTAATAATGCGAGTACATGTTATACGCCTAATTGTCGCACTTCTTGTCCTGCTGGTAAAACGCATAAGGGAGAATGCGGAGTGGGTTTCTTAGAAGTACCTGGAAGTTGTAGCGCAATAGATCAGCCAACTAGCTGTAACGATACTTATACTTGTTGTACTTGTAAACAGGATACTGGACAGTGCAGTTCTAATCAGGAATGTAACGACGGTAATGATTGTACTACCGACACATGTACTAATGCCGGCCAACCAAATTCTGTTTGTTCAAACGTAGCTAATTCTTATAGCTCAGACTGTTCGGCTCCATTTGGGACGTGTATTGCAGATGGAATTAAAACTTGCAGTAATGGGTCGTATGGAAGTTGTGTAGCAACTGATCCGAGAACTTGTGATGGTAGTACTACTTGTACCGGATCTACTGCCACTGGCACGTGTGGTACAACCTGTCCGGGAACAAATACTGGTACTTGTGACGGTAGTGATACGTGTACAGGATCTACGGCAACGGGTACTTGCGGGACAACTTGTCCGGGAACAAAATCTCCAGATTATGGCAGCTGTACAGCTGCAGCTACTTGTGAGGGGAGTA
>JAUYJS010000002.1 GCA_030698565.1 Candidatus Shapirobacteria bacterium | reverse complement strand
CATTTTTAATTTTCTAGAACAGCCATTAGCTGATGATTCTATCTTTGACTTTAAAACTACCCGAGAAACTATATATTTAAATAATCCTACAAAAAATATTGTTATTCTTAAACAATTAAACAACAACAAAAAAGAAATGGGAGATAAATTCTCCAGGATAAACAAGGAATTGATGGAATCAATCCTAAATCATCTTACAGCCGAGATTGCTTTTGTCACCAAAGGTACACCAGAACCGATCAAGACCAAAATTCTTTCCTATTTGAAGAACTAATTTCATCAAAAATCTTTTATGGTCTTTAGTACAACTTTATTCAAAAAACTAATGTTTTTGTATAAATAAGGGATTGCGACAGTTGCCACATTTTTTCTCACATCAAAAATATGTTTCACTAAATCTTTGAATTCGTCCGGAATTAAATTCAGATATTTGTTTTCCATTTCTTTATACGAAGTTACAAAGTTTCCGGTTTTTACGAAAATTAACAACTGAATTCCATATAATCCAGATTTAGTAAATCCGTCTCTCGTTGCTACTAAATCGTTTTGCTTCGAAGACACCACCGCCGAATAAGCCCGACCCAAACAAAAACCGGTAGCTTCAAATAAATCATCTTTATCAATTTTAATTGGACTAATAATATTCTCTAATTTTTCTCCATATAAACACACACTTTCTTCAGAAATTGTTTTCAAATAAATTGCTTTAGGAAAAGGTGTATCTATTTCTCCCGACTCGAGTTCTTCTAAAGAAAACGGATAAATTTTTACATTTTCATAAGAATTTAATTCTTTTAATTGTTGTCTCGACCACTTTTTACTTTCCTTATAAATTATTCCAATTTCATAATCACTATCACTTTCAAAATCATTCCTCACCCTCGAACCATATAAAAATACAGAAATAGGTTTTGAGATATCTATAATATTTCTCAAAACTTTATCAATATATTCCGGAATAATTTTATTCACAACCAATTGTATCAATAAAAAAATCCGACAATTACGACGGATTTTTTTATTTAAGCGGGCCCAATGGGATTCGAACCCACGATCTTCCGCGTGACAGGCGGATGTGCTAGACCGCTGCACCATGGGCCCTTGCAATTACCTTGATAATATATCAAAACTAAGCCAAACACACAATCAATAGATTATTTAGAAGTGCACATAAATGGTATAATAATAAAGTTAGAATTTTAAAAACAAAATGTATTTAATTTTAGGCGTAATATTAGTCTTAATTGTTTTATATGTAGTCAGTTTTTATAATCGTTTAAGAACCACCAAGGTCCGAATCGGCGCTTCAATTCAAGAAATCGGTAACCAACTAAAAAGGCAAGCAGATTTAATTCCCAATTTGGTCGAATCTGTTAAGGGTTATATGACCCACGAAAAAGGAATCTTTGATCAATTAACCGAAGCCAGAAAATCTATTACCCAAGCTGCCGCTTCCAATGATGCCAAGCAACTTGATAATTCCCAAGAATTAATCAACAAAGCCCTAGGTGCACTAAGAGTAATTGTCGAAAGTAATCCCCAAATTCAAGCTTCCGGCTTAGTTACTGATTTAATGAATGAGCTTCGAGACACCGCCGACAAAGTCATGTACGCCAGAAGAACTCTAATTGACCTAACTGCTGACTACAACACTGCCATTGAAACAGTTCCGGGTATTTGGTTAGCACCTATGTTTGGTTTCCAAGCAGAAAAAGGTTTCACTACTCCAGTCGAAGGTGAATTTCTTCAAGTCAATTCTACTGAAACCGAGACACCCAAAGTCAACCTCTAAATTATTTTAAAAATGATCAACGTATACGAGCAAGTAAGTCGAAATAAATTTAAATCCACTCTAATCATGGCGCTTTTTATCGCCTTTATCTTTGGTGTGGCTTATTTGATTGATTATTATTTTAATTTAGGTCCAACATTTATATTTTTTGCTCTAGGCCTATCCGCTTTTATGTCTGCCGCCAGTTATTTTTGGGGAGACTCAATTGTTTTATCACTCAATCACGCCCACCCTGCTGACCGTAAAAAATATTTTGATTTTTATACTATCACAGAAAATTTAAGTATGGCTGAAAATATTCCCATGCCCCGGATTTATGTAATTGAAAGTGAGGCTCCCAACGCCTTCGCTACTGGTCGCGACCCTCAACACGCTGTGGTTTGCGCCACAACTGGACTATTAAACAAATTAAATCGAACCGAACTCGAGGCCGTCATCGCTCACGAACTCTCACACATCAAAAATTTTGACACTCGGCTTATGATGATCGTGAGTATTTTAATTGGTTCTCTCTCTATTTTGATTAACATGGCTACCAGAAGTATGTTTTTTGGAGGCGGTAAAAACAGAGATAATGACAATAAGGATGGGGGGGCTATATTTGCAGTTATTGGTATTGTCTTAATTATTTTTGCTCCCTTAATTGCTCAATTAATTCAACTAGCCATTTCTCGTCGACGTGAATATTTAGCCGACGCTTCGGCTGTCATGTTGACCCGTCAGCCCCAAGGCTTAATCGATGCTTTAATCAAAATCTCTCAAGACCAGAACGTTTTATCCCAAGCGTCCACAGCTACCGCTTCGCTTTACATTTCTAATCCATTCAAAGGCAACAAAATTGCCACTCTCTTTTCTACCCACCCTCCAATCGCAGATCGAATCAAAACTTTACAACAAATGTTGTAAAATAGAAAAACAATGCCTGACTTTGTCCATTTACACGTCCATACCGAATACTCTCTTTTAGATGGATTAACTAAAATTAAAAAGTTAATCTCTACTATTAAAGATATGGGCATGAACTCAATCGCCATCACTGATCATGGCAACATGTATGGTGCTATCGAATTTTATAAAGCTTGCAAAAAAAACGAAGTCAAACCAATAATTGGTTGTGAAGTTTACATGGCTCCAAACGGTCATTTGGAAAAAACAGCCGCTAACAGGCGAAATCAACATTTAGTTCTCTTAGCCAAAGATATGGAAGGTTACAAGAATTTGATGAAAATGGTAAGCCTAAGCCAAACCGAAGGTTTTTATTATAAACCCCGCATTGATTGGGAAATTTTACAAAAATATCACAAAGGTTTAGTCTGCTCAAGTGCCTGTGTCGAAGGAGAGATTGCCCAAGCCGTTTTGGACAATAATTTTGACCAAGCCAAAAAAAGAGCCTCTGAGTTTAAAGATCTTTTCGGACCAGATTATTATCTAGAAATTCAACGTCATCCTGGTTTAAAAGATCAAGACATAGCCAACGAAGGCATTGTTAAAATTAGCCGTGAACTCGGTATTCCTTTAATTGCCACCAACGACTCCCATTACATCAACAAAGAAGACGCTTTCGCTCAAGATGTTTTGGTTATGATCAACACCCAAACAACAATAGAAAATAAAAACCGTTTGTCGATGTACGGTACACCTGATTTTTATATTAAAAGCCCCCAAGAGATGAAAGAGAAATTTGCCGATCTGCCAGACTCTATCGAAAATACCCTAAAAATTGCCGAAAAATGTAACTTAGAAATCGAATTAGGTAAGTGGTATTTTCCTAAATTTGAATTACCAAAAGATAAAACATCCGAAGAAGTTCTTACTGAATTGTGTTTTCAATCGGCACAAGAACTATATGGCAAAATTTCTGACGAAGTCAAACAAAGACTAGACTACGAATTGGATGTAATTTGTACCAAGGGCTATGCCCCTTACTTTTTGATTATGCGCAACTTTATCCTTTGGACCGAGGCCAACGACACCCCAACCAACACCAGAGGATCAGCTGCAGGCTGTTTAGTTGCTTTCGTTCTAGGAATCACCTCGGTCGATCCTTTAATTTATCAATTACCATTTGAAAGATTCTTAAACAAAGACAGACCTTCACCTCCCGATATCGATTTGGATGTTGCCGATATTAAGCGCCAGGAAATGCTCCATCATATTATCGAAGAGTATGGTGACTCAAGTGTCGCTCAAATATGCACATTTGGCCGAATGATGGCCAAAGGTGCCGTCCGAGATACAGCCCGTGTTTTGGGTTATGAGTATGTCGTAGGCGACAGAATTTCCAAATTAATTCCTATGGGTGCACAAGGGTTTCCCATGTCTATCGACAAAGCTATTAATACTACAGCAGAATTAAAAACACTTTACACTACTGACCCAGATGCCAAAAAAATTATTGATACTGCTAAGCAAGTTGAAGGTTGTGCTCGGCATATTTCAGTTCACGCCTGTGCTATTGTAATTTCTCCATCAGAAATTACTGAATTTTCACCCATTCAAATTGAAACCGGTGGTCATAAAAAAATTACTCAATACGAAATGCATACCTGCGAAGATGTCGGTCTAATTAAATTCGATATCCTGGGAATTAGAAATTTATCCTTTTTACGGGAATCTGTTATCAACGTCCGTAAATCTCAAGGTATCGAAATTAATTTAAAAAAAATTCCCCTAGACGACAAAAAAACATTCGATATGTTGTCCAAAGGCGATACCATGGGAGTTTTTCAACTTTCCGGCGAAGGTATGACCAAATGGCTTAAAGAATTAAAACCTACCCAGGTCGAAGATTTAATGGCCATGGTTGCTCTTTATCGTCCCGGTCCTATGGCCATTATTCCCGAATATATTGCTCGTAAAAACGACCCATCAAAAACTTCCTACTTCGATCCCAAGATGGAAAAATTCTTAAAAAAATCATACGGACTTTTGGTTTATCAAGACGACTGTTTATATACTGCCATTGAATTAGCCGGTTACACCTGGGTTGAAGTTGATAAATTTAGAAAAGCCATTGGTAAAAAGATTCCCGAAGAAATGGCATCCCAAAAAGAAAAATTTATTCAGGGTTGTATTAATAACGGATATTCTCAAAAAAAGGCCGAAGAAATCTTTGGCAACATTGAACCGTTTACCAGTTACGGTTTCAACAAGGCTCACGCCGCTTCCTATGGCATGTTGGCTTATAGAACCGCCTATATGAAGGCTAATTATCCGGTCGAATATATGTGTGCCCTTTTAACCGCTGAAGCCGACGATATCGATAAGGTGGGTGATGGTATTGAAGAATGTCGCCATATGGGCATTATTATAAATCCACCAGACATTAATAAATCCAAAAAAGGGTTTGAAATGGAAGACAATGAAAAATCTTTGGAAAAAATGGCAATCAGATTTGGTTTTGATGCTATAAAAAATGTCGGTGATGCTGCTATTGAAAATATCTTAAATGAAAGGGATGCCAATGGTCCATTTTTAAGTTTTAATGATTTCTGTCTTCGAGTCGACACTCAAAAAGTCAATAAAAGAGTATTGGAAAGTTTAATTAAAGTCGGCGCCATGGATCAATTCGGTTTACGCAATGCCATTTTGGTTTCCTTAGACAAAATAAGACAAGATTGTGACCGAATAAATAGTAAAAAAACAGACGGACAATTTGGGTTATTCGATGGAGCACCAACCGACGAACAAAATGTCATGGCACCGCCCGACAATTTTCCTGATGTCGAAGAAATGCCGGAAAAAGACAAATTAGCTCTAGAAAAACAATTATTAGGTATTTTCGTTACAGAAAACCCAATTTCTAAAATTTTATTACCTTTCCAACCATACAACTTAATCAAAATAAAAGACATTCAAACCAAGGAAAATAACACTTCTATCAGAACCGCAGTTGTTATTACCAAAGCTAAAACTATTTTAACCAAAAAAAATAACTCCAAAATGGCTTTCGCCACCTTGGAAGACGAAACTGGCAAAATTGAAGGAGTTATCTTCCCTAAAATTTATGAATCTTGCCAAGCTATTTTAACGGAAAATAGACCAGTATATATTGAGGGCAAAGTAAATTATCGAGAAGGGAATGTTTCAATACTTATCGATAGTATTTCCGAAAAACCTCCGGAAAATTCAGCCAAATATGATTTTATTATTGAAGTCCCAAAATCAGCCAATCAAACCCAATTGATGAAGTTAAATAATTTATTAAAGAAAAATCCAAATGGTCACAGGGGATTAATTATTTTACCTAATGGCAGAAACATACCTCTTAATTATGGAGTTAATTATAATTTGGAACTTCAGAAACAAATTGACGAAATTCTATCCTAGACTAGCCAGAAATTGTCTGTTATAATTTCAAAGCAAAATTTAAATTCATATGGCATTTAAAATAAATTATCAAAACAATGACTATTGCGTGGGAGATACCATCAAAGTCAATTATAAAATCAAAGAAAAGGATAAGGAAAGAATCCAGGCCTTCGATGGAGTTCTCTTGGTTATTCAAGGAATTGGTGAAAATAAAAACATTATTGTCCAAAAATCTGCTTCTGATGGTGTTAAGGTAGAAAGAATTTTCCCATTAAATTCCCCTTGGATTGACAGCATCAAAAAAATGCGCACTCCTAAAACAAAAATACGTCGCTCCAAACTTTATTATCTTAGAAACCCTAAAGTTAGAGCTATATAAATTCGGGTCCTTAGCTCAGTTGGTTAGAGCGTCTGCCTTTTAAGCAGGTGGTCGTGGGTTCGATTCCCACAGGACCCACTTTTTCCATTATCAACTCTAGCGAAGCGTTTTTTCTTGTTTGCGTTAAAATACCATATGTCCATTTACGGTTTCATTTTAGGAATATGTTTTGTTATCGGTATGGAATTCTTTTCCAGAAGAAACAAAATCATCCCCAAAAATAAAGAAACTTTATTTTTAGTTTCTCTTCTATTTTTTTCTTTAATAGGCGCCCGTGCCTACGAAGTGGCGGATAATTGGAAATATTATTTACAATTTCCCTTAGAAATTTTTAATACCAGAGCTGGGGGACTAGGTATATATGGTGGTTTACTTTTTGGAATTATTTTTCTATTTATATATTCTAAAATCAATAAAATTTCTCTTTTAAAAATAACTGATCTTTTAGTACCAATTATTCCATTAGGACAAAGCATCGGCCGCTTCGGAAATTTTTCTAACACCGAAGTATTCGGTATCCCCACATATTTAAAATTTGGCCAATTTATTCCGGAAAATTTAAGACCACTGCAATATCAAAATTATTCTTTTTTTCATCCGGTCTGGCTTTATGAATCAATCCTCGATTTTGTCTTGTTTTTAATTTTAATAAAATCAAAAAATAATCAAACTGCAAAATACCTCATCGGCTACGGTCTTATCCGCTTTTT